>NZ_CP134772.1:2701250-3326666 GCF_031882575.1 Pseudomonas sp. VD-NE ins | reverse complement strand
TTCGGTTGCGGTGCCGCCGGTTGATCTTCGACCTGGCGAACCCGTTGTTCGAGTACCGCCAGGGCCTTTTGTTGTACTTCGTATCGTTGCTTCAGCTCCAGAAGTTCTTGTTTCAGGACTTCTACGTCGGCGTCCGGTGCCGCTTGCAGCATGGCTGCAGGTAGAAGAGTGCTCAAACAAACAGCGGCACGCAGTGATACTGATCGATACATGAATAAGCCGTCCCTTTAAGCCCAATGATCGAGACTCAGCGTAGTTCAATATCCAATATTGCGTAGTGCCCTGAGTTGCGTCAGGTTGCAATCCAGTGCGCCGGCACTCATGCCGTTATTGTTCAGGACGACGTTGAGTTGAGTCATGTTATTGACCACGTTGGCACTGCCGAGCAGACGGGTGTTCTGCAGCAAGCCACCCTGGGCGACCTGTTGCAGGGCCGTTCCTTGATTGCCTGAGGCCTGAATGGCCATTTGTACGCCGCCTCCGCTTGCCGAGACGGCGACGCTGCCCGCCGCATTGCTGCCGCCGATTGTCTGCCCGGCCATCAGGGCCTGCCCTTGGGTGGGCACCAGTGCTGGCGCCTGACTGGCTTCTTTAACGTTGATGGCGACGTTGTTGTAGGCGGTATTGCTGTCACCCGCGGCACGTACGCTCTGTGTTATGCCCTGGCTGCTGTCGAGACCGGCGCCACCGGTGATCGTGCCGGTACCCGTAGGAAGGGTGCTGCCGTTGCCGTGCTCCTTGATCGTTTGCACATAGAATTCGGGTTTAACCGTTGCTGCCTGAAGTTGCATCGAGGTGGCTGCCCCGATCAGATCACCACTGGCGTTGCGCCAGGTGCTGCTCATGACAATGCCGAAGCTGATAATCCGCCCCGGCATCACATAACGACCACGTAGTTCGGACAACTCCTTGTCTTGTATCTCGATAGGTTTGAATCCTGCATTGGCATAGCCTGACGCGCTCGCTGCCAGGCAGGCGGCGGCCAGCCAGTATGAGGTTTTCATCTGCTGCTCCCGGGACATCCAGCCCCATTCTTTATAATCGGCGATTAAAAGAAGTCGCTCTGTATGAACCCGAAGTCCATCAATTCAGCATCTCTGACAGGGTTGAAGTTATCCAGCTTGTTCTTCGCCGTCAGCGGTGTCGGCGGGCTGCGCAATGCATTGGTTTTGTCATAACCGGGGCCGACGATGGCGAAGACTATGCCGTTCCAACCTTTGACAAAGTCATCGTGTTTGTAGCGTTTGTGGCCTAAAACCGGGTCTCCGATGTAAACCCAATCCTTGTCCGAACGCTGCAGCACCACGAAATGCTTGTAGCCGCGAATTTCCATCAGTACCACCACCGGGATCGTTACAGCGTCGAGTTTTTCCGGTGGAATCTTGTAACCCCTGGCGCGCATGCCGATGCTTTCTATGTAGCGCTTCATGTCCAGCATGGAAAACCCTTGAGTACGAACAAGGTCCTGATCAGCGTTGACCAGCATGCCTTTGATGATGTGCTCCTCATCGACGTCGAGCCAATAGGCCTGGCGTAACACCGTAGCCAGTGCAGCAGCGCCGCAGCTGAAATCGGTTTTCTGTTCGACAATGTCGGCAAACTTGCGCTCACGAATGCTTTGCACGTTTTTGTAGACGAGTACGCCGCCTGGGAGGGCAGCGACTGGCATCTGGGCAGCCTGGGTCAGGCCGGACAGACAAAGCAGGGCGAGGAGGGCAGTCTTACGCATGATCGATACGCCTTTGCGGACTGAGGAAAAGCCCCGTTTCCGGGGCTTTCGTTTCGATCGCGACTACAGGCAGGCTTTGCAACCTGCAGCGATGGACAGCGAGTTGCTTTGTTGGTTACCAACACCGGCGGCGTTGTTGTAACCAGCGTTGCCGGAGAAGTTGTTACCAACGTTGGAGATGTTTGCGTTGTTGGTCACAGGGTTTTTCCAGCCGTCAGGGGTCAGCACTTGTTGCGTGGTTACACCGGCGAGACCGAAGATGCCGACAGCTTCAAAGGTCGCTTTCTGATCTTTGCTGCCGCCGCTGCCGCCATGACCACGGTCGTTGTCGCCATAACCGCCACCACCATGGCCTTTGTCGCCTTCGATGGTCGCTTTGCCAGCTGCTGCGAATGCGCCAGCAGCGGTGAAGGTACCTCTCAGAGTATCGGTTTTGTAGGTTTGAGTGCCGTTGTTGGACACAGTCAACCCAGTGGAGCTTTGGTTGGCAGCGGCAGCGGCGTTAGCTACACGACCACCGGATACGGCAATGGCCAGGTTGTTTTTCTGTTGGTTGAAGTTGCCGGCACTGTTGTTCACACCGATGTTGCCGGAACCGCCGTTACCCACGTTGTTGAGGTTGGCGTTGTTGGTTGTCGAGTAGTTGGCAACCGCGTTGTTGTTGTTGACTTGAGTGGCGCTGGAGACGGACACGGCAGTGCCGAAGATGAAGCTTTCGTCGGCAGTTGCCAGTGCAGCGGCGTTGTCCTGTTGGTTGCCATCGCCGGCGGTGTTGTTCATGCCGACGTTGCCGTTGGTGCCATTGGCCGAGTCGCGAACGGAGGCATCATTTTTGGTGCCTTGGTTGCCCACCAGGTTGCCATCGCTGTTCTGCGTGTCGAGTACGGCAGCACCAGCGCCGGCGCCGATTTGCAGAAGTTGTTCCAGGGTAGGGCCTTTTGGTTCATGGTTGCCATGACCATTGCCGTGCCCGTTACCATGATCGTCATCACGACCGCCTGCCTGTGCTGCGATTGCCATCACTGCTGCAAGTGCGAAAACCAGTGGTTTGAGAGCCATTGTAGGTTTCATGGTGTTTCTCCATCGTGCTTATTAGTTGGTTAAGTGTTGGTACTTTCTAATTGCACTGCTTTTGTTGTTTGGGTCAGTCAGCGACCCGGATGCTCAGGGTGTTAGCCATACGGTTCCCCACCCCGGCACTCTGGTTCACCTGAATTACCCCGCGGCTGCCGGTGAAGGCCTGATCACTTGTCGTGACCTGGCGACTGCCGGGTGAGGTACCAGTTGCTCCTGAGCTCGGTAAAAGCGCCACGTTCTGTTGGGAAAGGGCACTGTCGTCAACGCTCTGCGGGGCAGCACTGATGCTGATGCGCGTGACGTTGGCCATCTGGTTGTTGGCGCCGGCACCCTGGTTCACACCGAGGATCCCGTTGCCATTACTGAAAGCGTTGCCGCCAATGGTTGCGCTGGCATTCGTCGAAGGATTGGCGGGTGTATCGATCGTTTGGCGAACATTGGTGGTGGCGCTGGCTGAGGTGCCAATGGCGATCGCCTTGGTGTTGGTCTGTTGCATCTGGTCGCCAGCGGCCTGGTTGACGTTGTAGTTGCCGCGGTACTGAATGCCGGTGTCCTGAATGTTCGCGTTGTTCACTGAGCTGGGGTCGGCCGCCATGGCACTGGCGCAGCCGAAGAGGGCAAGCAGGAGCAGGCAACGATTCATCTTATTGGCCTCCAGCCATGCGGGTCAGCGGCGCAAGGCCTGCGCCCATGGCGCGGTTGACGGTATTGGAGATGGATCCGCCGGCGCCGCCGCCGTGGCCGCTGCTCATGCCGGGCAGGCCGTTGGTATTGGTCAGGGTGTTCATGCCGGGCAGATTCGCCGTCGGCGTGCTGATGTTGCCGCGGATCGAAGAGCCACTGGCCACGCTGGCAAACTCGCCGTCATTGAGCTCAGTGCTGCTCATCGCCTGATTGATGCGGCCTGAAGGGTTGGCATTGACGGTGGTTGGGTAGGGGTCTTTACCGCCGCTACGACCAATAGGAATCGGCTGAACATCGCGATTGAGGACAATCACGCCGTTACCCTCTGCCTGCACGTTGAAGCTGATCAATGTGCTGGCTGCTGATCCGATCAGCAGAAGGCAGGTCAAACCTTTTTGGATGTTCCCCACGGCTGCAATTCCTTCTTCAGTGGGCTGGCCCTAGTCAGCGTTGTGAAGGAGAGAGCGAAAGCTATGCCGCTTTTGGAATGTTGTTGAATTTCAATGGTTTGTGTTTTCAGCGTGCACACTTGAAACACAAGCTGTTTCAAGGCTGAAACACGCTGGGTTGCGCTGAGCTGTCTATCGGCTGAGCAAAGCTCTGGAACAAGGGTTTGCGGCGGTGTGTTTCAACCGCGTAACAACTCGCATGACAAAGCCATGAACTGCGCTGAAACGGGCCCTTTGCAACTCACGGAGTGTTTCAGGAACGGACACTTTGCCCCCAAACCAGGGGAAATCGCTGGGTAATCTGACCCGCTGACCGGGTCATTCAGCCAGCAATTGCTCGACGGCGGCAAAAGCCCGGGTCTGGCGTTCGGCCCAATGGCCCTGAATGACCTGGAAACGCTGGTGGTGGTGTTCAAGCCATTCTTGCGTAGCCTGGTAAAACGCCATTCGCTCGTCCAGATCCGGTTGGCAGCGCTGACCGTCATCGGTCCAGTCGATCTGCTCAGGCGAGAGTAAAAGATGCAGGTCGTAATGCCGCGCCAGCAACTCTGATTCCAGCCAGTCCGGGCAATCGCCAAACAGCGTCTGGCTCCACAGTATGTTGCTCAGCAAATGGGTGTCGAGAATCAGCAGCGCCGGTTGTTGTGCCCGCGCTGCATCTTCCCATTGCAACTGACCCCGAGCGATATCAGGGATGTCGGCCAGACAGGTGTCACGGGGATTGAGTTCGATAAAGCGGCGCACGTACTCATCCACGCGCAAGCCGCCAAAGCGTTGTTGCAGGCCCGCCGCCAGCCAGCTCTTGCCGGTGGATTCGGGCCCGGTCAGGACCACGACCTTCATGTGCGCAACGCCGGGTCAGCGCGCCATTCGCGAAAGCCCTGGATCGCCAGCAGGGTAAACAGACCGTACAGCGCAGCGGTCAGGTACAACCCTTTATAGATGAACAAGCCGACAAAGATCACATCGAGCACGAACCACAGTGCCCAGCACTGCAGGCGCTTCTGCGCCATCCACAGTTGCGCAACCAGGCTGAAACCGGTGAGCGCAGCATCGAGCCACGGTTGCGCGGCGTCGGTCCAGTGGGCCATGGCCGCACCGAGCAGCAGGCTGCCGACGGCACCTGCACCGAGGCCGATCAGGATAGAGCGTTGATCGAGTCGGGTGACCTCACGACCGTCATGCATCGTCCCGGCGCGGGTCCATTGCCACCAGCCATAGACTTGCAACGCGGCGTAGATCACTTGCAGCAACATGTCCGAGTACAGCTTTACTTCAAAGAAGATCCAGCTATAGAGCAGCACCATGACCAGGCCGATTGGCCAGCACCACGGATTCTGTTTGACCGTCAGCCATACGGCAATCACACCAAGGGCGGCGGCAAACAGTTCAAGCCCGGACATGTAGGTTCCTTGGGGGAAATTGAGGAGGGGCGGATTGTACTGCATTGGGCTAGGTGCTGATGATCGCTGTAGATCAAAAGCCCCTCACCCTAACCCTCCCGAAACGTCGGACCGCCCGTAGGGAGAGGGGACTGACCAAGTTGGATGTTCGAGATACGCCGACCTGATCTTTCTGCGTTGAATCCATAATCGACTCGATTTTTCAGGTCGACGTATAGCTTGAGACACCTCGGTCAGCCCCCTCTCCTCGGGGAGAGGGCTGGGGTGAGGGGCGGGCTCACCAAAGTTACACGGGTCAGACGCGGAACTGGCGCAGGAGGCCGTTGAGTTGCTCGCTCAATTGACCAAGGCGCAGACTGGCCGCACTCGACTGTTCGGCCGCGATCGCCGTGCTGTGCGAGAGGCCGGCCGCTTGGGTGACGTTCTGATTGATGTCCTCGACCACATGCGCCTGCTGCAAGGTGGCGCTGGCAATCGACGCATTCAGACCATTGAGATTACGCAACGCTTGGCCAATAGCATTCAGACTGGCGCCGGCCAATCCCGCTTGCTCGATGGTCAATTGCGACGCTTTGCTGCTGTCGCCGATCACCTTCACGGCGGCTTCGGAATGGTTCTGCAGGCGCTCGATCATCGACTGGATTTCCGCGGTCGACTTCTGCGTACGCTGCGCGAGCAAGCGTACTTCATCCGCCACCACGGCAAACCCGCGACCTTGCTCACCGGCCCGCGCCGCTTCGATCGCGGCGTTGAGCGCAAGCAGGTTGGTCTGCTCGGCAATCGAACGGATCACCTCCAGCACGCTACCGATCTGCGTACTTTCTGCTGCCAGGGTACGAATCACCTCAACCGCTTGATCAATAGTCCCGGACAGCTTGTCGATCTGCTGCAGGCTGCCGTCGATATTGATCTGGCCCTGTTGCGCCTGCGCTTCCGCATCGCGCATTTCCGCGGCGGCGTGCTCGGCGTTCTTCGCCACGTCTTGCACGCCATAGGTCACCTCGTTGATCGCGGTCGCCACCAGTTCCATCTGCTGCGATTGCTGCTGGCTGCGTTGCTGCGCCTGCGAAGCATCGTTGCCCAGTTCGCTGGACGATTGGCCCAGTGCACTGGCCGACACCTGCAAATCACCGATCACCCGCCGCAGTTTGGCGGTAAAGGCGTTGAAGTGATGCGCCAGCTCAGTGACTTCATCCTTGCCATGGGTATCGAGGCTGCGGGTCAGGTCGCTTTCACCGCTGGCAATGTTGGCCATGGCGTTCACGGTTTCCTGCAACGGACGCACGATGCTGCGCGCGATCAGGATCACCAGCAACGCCATGATCACGGCAATCGCCAGGCCGATGACCGTAGCCTTGATCACCTGCCCCTGGAATTCAGCCTGGACGTCGTCGACGTAAACCCCGGAACCGAGCACCCAGCCCCAAGGCTCGAACAATTTGACGTAGGAGGTCTTGGCCACCGGCTCACTGGCACCCGGTTTCGGCCAACGGTAGTCGACCATGCCGGCGCCTTTGGCCTTGGCGATGGCAACCATTTCGTTGAACACTGCAAAGCCGTCCGGATCGCGGATCGCCGAGAGGTTCTGGCCTTCGAGTTTTGGGTTGGTCGGGTGCATGACCATCACGGGCGTGAGGTCGTTGATCCAGAAATAATCGCTCTGGTCGTAGCGCAGGCCGCGAATCGCCGTCAGCGCCTGCTTCTGTGCCGCGTCTTTGCTCAAGGTGCCGGCGGTTTCGAGATCGTGGTAATAGGTCAGCAGGCCGCTGGCCGTCTGTACCACGTGCTGGGTTTTCTGGGCCTTGGCGTGATAGAGATCGTCGTGGATCTGCTTGAGCATCAACATGCCCAAGGTCAGCAACATGACCACCGCCACAATCAAGATGAGCCACAAGCGTCGGCTGATCGACACACTGCGCAAGCTGTTCATAACGCTGTCACTCCGGATTCTTTTTCTTGTAATAAACGACCGCCAGCATCCAACCACGATTTCGTGAGCGGGCATACGCGACCCAAGTCGTATAACGCGGCAGCGCTATTAAGGCTTGTCTGTTAGGATTTCGGCCCCGCGCGTGAAAACCTGAATCCAAATTGATATTTCACGGAATTTTGACCGTTTCGTGTGGATCCTGTGCGTGCGGAATCGGTACAGCCATAACCAGCTACGCTGATCGCAGTGAACGCTAGAAAAATACTATCGGAGCATGCCAGCGCGCATCGCTCTTTGGGGGATTGATGGATCTTTGGACGGCCTTGCAGGCACTGATACTAGGAGTTGTAGAAGGGCTGACGGAGTTTTTGCCCATTTCCAGTACCGGACACCAGATCATTGTTGCCGACTTGCTGAATTTCGGCGGCGAAAGGGCCATGGCGTTCAATATCATCATCCAGCTCGGCGCGATTCTCGCGGTGGTCTGGGAGTTTCGGCGCAAGATTCTCGACGTGGTCATCGGTTTGCCGACCCAGCCGAGCGCCCGGCGTTTTACCGCCAATCTGCTGATCGCTTTCTTGCCCGCCGTTGTGCTGGGGGTGATCTTTGCCGACCTGATCCACGAATACTTGTTCAACCCGATCACCGTCGCGACCGCGTTGGTGGTGGGCGGCATCATCATGTTATGGGCGGAAAAGCGTCAGCATGAAGTGCACGCCGAAACGGTCGATGAGATCACCTGGAAAGATGCCCTGAAAGTCGGTTTCGCCCAATGTCTGGCGATGATTCCCGGCACCTCGCGTTCCGGCTCGACGATCATTGGCGGCTTGTTGTTCGGCCTGTCGCGCAAGACTGCCACCGAGTTTTCGTTCTTCCTCGCGATGCCGACCATGGTCGGAGCGGCGGTCTATTCGGGTTACAAGTACCGCCACCTGTTTGTGCCGGCGGACTTCCCGGTGTTCGCCATCGGTTTTGTCACGGCGTTCATCTTCGCCATGATCGCCGTGCGCGGCTTGCTCAAGTTCATCGCCAGCCATAGCTATGCGGCGTTTGCCTGGTATCGGATCGTGTTTGGCCTGGTCATTCTGGCGACGTGGCAGTTTGGCTGGATCGACTGGGCGGCGGCCAAGCCATGAGTGATTCCCGCGCACGCCGCCCTGAAGGACGACCTTCGCGCGGCAACAACATCCAGAACCTGAAGCTGAAACTGCTGGTTCTGTTGATCGTCTGTGCGCTGCCGTTGTTCGGCTCAGTGTCGATGTGGCTGCGCGGGATTTCGCTGGTGCCGTTAGCCGCTTACGGGATCGTCAGCGTGCTGGCGTTCTTCATGTACTGGGCTGACAAGCGCAAGGCGCAGACGGATGCCTGGCGCACGCCGGAAAACATCCTGCATGCGGTGGAACTGGCCGGCGGCTGGCCTGGCGCGTTGATCGCCCAACAAGTGTTCCGGCACAAGACGCGCAAGGTCTCGTTTCAGATTCTGTTCTGGGTGATTGTCGTATTGCACCAAGTGTTCTGGATCGACCAGCTGTTTCTCGGCTCGAACCTGTTGACCCTGTTCTAAAGAACTGCAAAAACCAATGTGGGAGCGAGCCTGCTCGCGAAGAGGCCGTATCAGACAACATCATCGTTGAATGAAAGTCCGCTTTCGCGAGCAGGCTCGCTCCCACAGGGAGATCGGGGTTACAGCAATAATCCGATTTGGGTCTTTTTCGGCAACTTGCCCACCACCAGTTGATGCGAGCGCTGCAGCAAACCCTGCAACTCCTCGGCACCCAACGGGTAGGGCGGATGCATGATGATCCACTGTGCCCGCGCCAGATACGGCGCCGGATGAATCCCCGGGCGGTCGCAATGACCGAGAAACAGATCCTTGTCGACCTTGAACGCCAGTGAATCCCCACGCAGCCCCTGCAAGGCAAACATCTTGTTGCCGGCAATCGAAAACACCCGCACGCCGCCCCACTTGTAATCTTCCCGAGCCCCGGGCAATGCCAGGCAGAACGCGGCGACGTCGGCTTCGTTCATCTTTCCTTTGCTCATAACAACCGCTCCCCACAGGCATTGAACGACTCGACCAGATGATCGATCCACGCGCGCACCGCCGGCATCACGCCGCGTCGATGCGGATACACCGCTTGCAGCCAGCCGCCGGGCAACGACCACTCTGGCAGCAATTGCACCAGGGTGCCGTTTCTCAGTTCTTCTTCGCAGTACATCATCGGTAGCAACGTAAAACCCTGGCCGGCCAGCACGCAGGCTTTGCGCACAATGAAGTCGTCGATGCCCAGGCGTGCTTCCATGTTCAGCTCAAAACTGTTGCCCTGCTGATCGAACAGGCGCACATGAACCAGACGATCCGCCTCCAGCGCGCCGAGCACCGGCAGCGTTTTCAAGTCTTGTGGATGGTGAATCGTTTGACCCTGGATAAACGCCGGGCTGGCCACCACGACCATTTGCGCCTGGCGCAGACGCCGGGTGACCAGCAACGGATCCTCATCTCCATGTTCACGCACGCGCAACGCCACATCAAAGCCTTCGCCGACCAGATCGACGCGGCGATTGAGCAGAACGACTTCAAGTTGCACCTGCGGGAATTTACCGAGAAATTCGCTGATCACCCACGGCAGCATCTCATGCGCCAAACCGGTCGGGCATGACACCCGCAAACGTCCACGCGGCTCACTGGACATGCTGGCGACCGCTTCATCGGCCATTTCCGCTTCCAGCAACATCGCCTGACAGTGACGCAGATAACGTTCGCCAACCGCCGTGAGGTTGAGTTGTCGGGTGGTGCGCTGCAGCAAACGCGCGCCAAGGCGTTCTTCCAGTTCGGCAATGCGCCGCGACAGGCGTGACTTGGGAATGCCCAGCAATCGCCCGGCCGCGGCAAAACCGCCGGCCTCGACGACTTTGGCGAAATAGTAGAGATCGTTGAGGTCTTGCATTGGGAAATCCAACTGTTCTATCAGTGGGACAAACTATCGCATTTAAGGCGGCTAATAATCCATTGGTTTCTTGCGTAGGATTGTCTCCATTCCGTCGCCACCGGCGATTCCTTCCAGGAGATTCCACATGAAACTGCTGCATATCGATTCGAGCATTCTGGGCGACAACTCGGCTTCCCGTCAGTTGAGCGGCGAAGTCGTCAAAGCCTGGCAAGCCGCCGAGCCAAGCGCCGTGGTGACCTACCGCGACCTGGCCGCCGACGCCATCAGCCACTTCTCGTCGACCACCCTGGTCGCCGCCGGCACCACCGCTGAGCTGCGTAACGCTGCTCAACAGCACGAAGCCGAACTGAGCGCTTCGACCCTGGCCGAATTCATCGCTGCCGACGCCGTCGTCATCGCCGCACCGATGTACAACTTCACCGTACCGACCCAGCTTAAGGCGTGGATCGACCGCGTTGCAGTCGCCGGTCAAACCTTCCGTTACACCGAAGCCGGCCCTGAAGGCCTGTGCGGTGGCAAGAAAGTGGTGATCGTTTCCACCTCCGGCGGCATTCATGCCGGTCAGGCCAGTGGCATCGCTCACGAAGAGTACCTGAAGCTGGTGTTGGGCTTCCTTGGCATCACCGACATCGAAATCGTTCGTGCCGAAGGCCTCGCTTATGGCGAAGAAGTGCGCAACAACGCTATGACCGCTGCACAAGCGAAGATCAGCGAGCAACTGTTCGCCGCCGCGTAAGGCTTGCGTAAAGAACAGCTGATGTTCAGGTAACACCCAAAAAACTCTGTATTCTGGTTCCGCAAGGGGCGAATACGGAGTTTTTTGTTTCTGGCTGTTACATAATCTGGCCCGGGTTATGCAATCACACAATCAGCGTCTGAGTGCATTGTCGTACCGAAACGCCGAATCCCCGGCGTTTCTGGCCCGCAACGCCACGGATCTTTCGATTGAGTAACAACAGGGTGGGGCATCCCATGATGCGTCTTTGTGCAGCGTTACTGATTTGCCTGCTTGGCAGCCTGAATTCAGTGCAGGCTGCGCCTGGGCGACACCCGGTGTGGAGCGTCGGTTATCACGAGATGACGTTCCTCGATCCGCTGGATTTGCAGCCGATGCGCGCCATTGCCTTCTATCCTTCCAGCGACCGTGAACACATGAGCCTGCTCGAAGGCTATTCAGTCGAGGCCGGCGAAGACACCAAAGTCGCCATCGGCCGCTTTCCGATGCTGATGCTTTCCCACGGCAACACCGGCACGCCGCTGGCGCTGCACGACCTCGCGACCTCGCTGGCGCGCAAAGGCTTTGTGGTGGTGGCGGTGATTCATCCCGGCGACAACTCCAAAGACCACAGCCGGCTCGGCACCCTGAGCAATCTCTACGGGCGGCCCATCCAGATTTCCGAAGCGATTACCGCGACCCTTGGCGACCGCATGCTTGCGCCGTACGTCAACGCCGATCAGGTCGGGGTGATCGGTTATTCGGCGGGCGGCGAGACCGCGTTGATCCTGTCCGGGGCGCAACCGGATCTGGATCGTCTGCGGCGTTATTGCCAGGAACGTCCGGATGATCGTGATGCCTGCAATACGCAGGGCGAATTGATCGTCGATCGTGATGACCTGCAACCGGTGGCCGATCCGCGTGTCCATGCGCTTCTGTTAATGGCACCGCTGAGCCTCAAGTTCGGTCGTCACACCCTGGCTGACGTGCATGTGCCGGTGCTGCTCTACAGCGGTGATGGCGACAAACTGGTGGCCTTCGACAAGAACGCTGCCGCGCTGGCGCGCAAACTGCCAACGGCGCCGGATTTCAAACTACTGGCCGGGGCAGGGCACTTCGTCTTTATGGCACCGTGCAACGAAGAGCAGATTCGCGCGATGCCGGCGTTGTGTACCGATGCTGATGGCGTGGATCGCGAGGATATCCATCGCAACCTGATCTCCGAGGCCGGGCGGTTCTTCTCGCATACTCTGGGCAAGCCGACCCGGGCCGGCATGCAGACCGCGGATCAATAGTCAGGTGCAGAACCCTTGTGGGAGCGAGCCTGCTCGCGAAAGCGTAGTGTCAGTCAATATATGTGCTGACTGATTCACCGCTTTCGCGAGCAGGCTCGCTCCCACAGGGTTTGGTTCAAGGTTCAGGAAATCGCCCGGCGCTGGAGCAGCAGGGTCAGACCCAACCCAATCACCGACAACAGCGCCGCACAGAAGAATATCCACGAATACCCCAGATTCAACGCCACCGCGCCCATTAACGGCCCGGCAATCGCCAGCGCCAGATCGAAAAAAACCGCATAAGCGCCCAACCCGGAACCACGACTGGAACTGGGCACCTGTTTGATCGCCTCGACACCCAACGCCGGATACACCAGCGACAGGCCAAACCCCGCCAGCCCCGCGCCGATCAAGGCGAACGCGGTCGACGGCGCCAGCCACAACAGCACCAGCCCCAAGGTTTCGATGGTCATGCACGCGATGGCGGACCTGAACCCGCCAAACCGACTGATCGCCGAGATAAACATCAGCCGCGACAGGATGAAGCACACACCAAACACCGTCAGGCAGTACGCCGCGCCGGTCCAGCCACGGTTGAGGTAATACAGGGTGATGAAAGTGGTCAGCGTGCCGTAGCCGATCGAGGCTAGGGTCAGGCTGGCGCCATACGGGGCGATCCGCCCGAACACCGCCCAGAACGGCAACCGTTCGCCACGGATCACCGGCACCGAAGGCTTATTGCGGATCAGCACCAGTGCACCGGCTGCCAGCACGGCCAGTGCGATGCCGAGGCTGGTGAAGCCGTAATCGGCGACCATCACCACGCCCAACGGCGCACCAATCGCAATCGCGCCATAGGAAGCGATGCCGTTCCAGCCGATGGATTTCGCGGTGTGCTCGACACCGACCTGGCCCATGCACCAACTGATGGTGCCGACGCCGATCAGCCCTTGCGCGATGCCGAGCAGCAAACGGCCGATAATCAGAATGATCAGGCTGGCGAGCGGAAAGTCCTGTAGCAGCGTAGAGAGCAGCGTCAGCAAACCGCTGAGGACAATTCCCCACAAGCCATAAATGATCGCCCGCTTG
This sequence comes from Pseudomonas sp. VD-NE ins, assembly GCF_031882575.1. NCBI lineage: Bacteria > Pseudomonadati > Pseudomonadota > Gammaproteobacteria > Pseudomonadales > Pseudomonadaceae > Pseudomonas > Pseudomonas sp. VD-NE ins. The sequence goes on along the minus strand of NZ_CP134772.1, from coordinate 3,313,365 downwards.
GTCCCGACCGTATCCGACATGCGCCCGGCCATCGGCCGGCTGAGCAGGGTGGCCAGATATTGCGAGCCAATCACCAGCCCGGCAATGACCGCGCTGAAACCCAGTTGCTCATGCACGTAACCGGGCAATACCGCGATCGGCAGACCGATGCAGAGGAACGCAATAAAGGTATAGAACACGATGGAGACGATCTGCAGGGTGATCGCCATGGAGCTTTGCGGTGGCAGTTGCTGCGCAGACATGAGGACTCGTTCGCGGGCGGCGGTGGGAGAGTTCGCATCATGGCTTGGGTGTCAGATAAAAGAAAGCAGGCTAACTACTTTCCCTGGGGATTGATGGTGCGGCTGATGGCCCCTTCGCGAGCAGGCTCGCTCCCACCTTTGGAATGCATTCCCCTGTGGGAGCGAGCCTGCTCGCGAAGGTAGCCGCACCCGCAAATCCCTCACCTTGGAATGCAAAAAGCCCCGTCACATGGACAGGGCTTTAGCTTGAAGCTAGCAGCTCAACACTTGAAGCTGCTTTTAGAACACAACACCCTGACTACGCAGGTAGTCATCGTAAGTGCCGCTGAAGTCCGTCACGCCATCCGGGCTCAGCTCGATGATGCGCGTGGCCAGGGACGATACGAACTCACGGTCGTGGCTGACGAAGATCAGCGTGCCCGGGTAGTTTTCCAGCGCCAGGTTCAGCGCCTCGATCGATTCCATGTCCAAGTGGTTGGTTGGTTCGTCCATGATCAGCACGTTCGGCTTTTGCAGGATCAGCTTGCCGAACAGCATGCGACCTTGCTCACCACCGGAAATCACTTTGACCGACTTGAGGATCTCGTCGTTGGAGAACAGCATGCGGCCCAAAGTACCGCGAATCATCTGCTCGCCCTGAGTCCACTGACCCATCCAGTCGAACAGGGTAACGTCGTCTTCGAAGTCGTGCGCGTGGTCCTGGGCGTAGTAGCCCAGTTCGGCGGCGTCGGTCCACTTGATGCTGCCGGCGTCCGGGGTCAGTTCGTTGACCAGGGTGCGCAGCAGGGTGGTTTTGCCGATACCGTTCGGGCCGATGATCGCCACGCGCTCGCCGGCTTCAACCTGGAAGCTGAAATCTTTGAACAGGGGTTTGCCGTCGAAGCCTTTGGCCATTTTCTCGACGATGACCGCCTGGCGGTGCAGCTTCTTGTTCTGATCGAAGCGGATGAACGGGCTCACGCGGCTCGAAGGCTTGACCTCGGCCAGCTGGATCTTGTCGATCGCCTTGGCACGGGAGGTAGCCTGCTTGGCTTTCGAGGCGTTGGCCGAGAAGCGGCTGACGAACGATTGCAGCTCGGAAATCTGCGCTTTCTTCTTGGCGTTGTCCGACAACAGTTGCTCGCGGGACTGGGTCGCCACGGTCATGTACTCGTCGTAGTTGCCCGGGAACAGACGCAGCTCGCCGTAATCCAGGTCAGCCATGTGCGTGCACACGCTGTTCAGGAAGTGACGGTCGTGGGAGATGATGATCATCAGGCTGTTACGCTGGGTCAGAACGTTTTCCAGCCAGCGGATGGTGTTGATGTCCAGGTGGTTGGTCGGTTCGTCGAGCAACAGCACTTCCGGATCGGAGAACAGCGCCTGCGCCAGCAACACGCGCAGTTTCCAGCCTGGCGAGACTTCGCTCATCGGGCCGAAGTGTTGCTCGATGCCAATACCCAGGCCCAGCAACAGTTCACCGGCGCGGGATTCGGCGGTGTAGCCGTCCATCTCGGCGAATTCGGTTTCCAGCTCGGCCACGGCCATGCCGTCTTCTTCGCTCATTTCCGGCAGCGAGTAGATACGATCGCGCTCAGCCTTGACCTTCCACAGCTCTTCGTGACCCATGATCACGGTGTCGATCACGGTGAATTCTTCGTAGGCGAACTGGTCCTGGCGCAATTTACCCAGACGCACGTTCGGCTCGAGCATGACCTGACCGCCGGACGGATCGAGGTCGCCGCCGAGGATTTTCATGAAGGTCGACTTGCCGCAACCGTTGGCGCCGATCAGACCGTAGCGATTGCCCGCGCCGAATTTGACCGAAACGTTTTCGAAGAGCGGCTTGGCGCCGAACTGCATCGTGATGTTAGCTGTAGAAATCAAGAGTTATTCCTGCGAAGCATTCTTAAAAAGCGAGGGTGCGGCTGCAGCGCTTGGCCCGAGTCAAAGTGCGCTGAAGCGGGAGAGTCCCGTCATCAACCAAGGGGGGCGCGTAAAGTTTGGCGGCGATTGTACTGGTCTGGCTCTTTAAACGATAGGGCGATCACGCCACGATCGCCGATTGGCATGATCACGGGACAGTTTTTCACAGTTGAAGATTCACTATCGGTTACAAACTGTGGCTAAAATGCCACCTTTCACCGAGCGTCCGGTTTCTGGCGCGGGCTCAAGGACGTGCCATGTGTATTCAGACCACTGCATAAGACGCTAGGCCTCAGGCCGCCGGGTGCGCAGTTTGTTCACTTTCTGACGTGTGACGATTTCCGTGAAACTCATCATTGCTGCTATTTATGTCATTTCCATTGCATACGTTCATTTGCGTGGGCGTGTGCGCCACAAGCTCGGTCGACAACTGAGTGACCATTCGACGTTTCTTGCGCCGATCAACTGCTTCCTTTATCTGTTTTCGAAGAAGCCGAACAAGCCGTACCTGGACCCGAGCGAGTTTCCTGACTTGAGCCCGTTGCAGGCGCACTGGGAAGAAATCCGCGAAGAAGGGCAGAATTTGCTGCGTGCCGGCGAGATCAAACGCTCTAACCAGTACGACGATGTCGGTTTCAACTCGTTCTTCAAAAGCGGCTGGAAGCGTTTCTATCTGAAGTGGTACGGCGAGAGCCATCCGTCGGCGATGAAGCTGTGCCCACGCACCACCGAACTGGTGCAGAGCATCGGTTCGATCAAGGCCGCGATGTTTGCCGAGCTGCCACCGGGTTCGAAACTGGTGCGTCACCGTGACCCGTATGCAGGCTCGTATCGCTATCACCTGGGTCTGGACACGCCAAACGACGCTGGCTGCTATATCAACGTCGACGGCGAGAGCTACCACTGGCGTGACGGCGAAGCGGTGATGTTCGACGAGACGTTTATTCATTACGCCGAAAACACCACCGACAAGAACCGCATCATCCTGTTCTGCGACATTGAACGACCGATGAAGTACCGCTGGGCGGCGGCGTTCAACAGCTGGTTCAGCCGTACCGTTATGTCGGCGGCAGGCGCGCCGAACGATGCTGGCGACCGCACGGGCGGGATCAACCGTTTGTTTACCCGGATCTACAAGATTCGCCTGCGTGGTAAAGAGCTGAAGAAACGCAATCGCAAACGTTACTACATGGAAAAGTGGGCGATCTTCGGTGGTTTGCTGGCGGTGTTCATTCTGATCTGAGTTTTTGCATTGCTTTGGCTGGCCCCTTCGCGAGCAGGCTCGCTCCCACAGTGAAATTGGGTGAATGCGAATTTCGCACTCGACTCAGAACCCTGTGGGAGCGAGCCTGCTCGCGAAGACTCTCTCAAATACAACCTGTCAGTTGGCTGACAATCCTTCTATTGTCATTCTCCCGAGGCCTTCTTTGTCCTCTTGGCTGGCGCTGTCTTGGTCGCGGCCTTCGCCTTCGGCTTGGCCGGCGCTTTGCCACCCAGACTGCGTTTGAGCAGCTCGGTCAAGTCGATCACATCAGCGGTTTTACGCTCTTCCTCGCCACCCACCGTTTCAACATCCTCGATCTTGCCTTCATGGGCCTTTTTCTCGACCAGCGCCATGATCTTGTCTTCGAACTCATCCTTGTAATCCTCGGGCTTCCAGTCGGCGCTCATGTCCTGCACCAACCGCTTGGCCATGTCCAGTTCACCCTTGGCCAGCTGTGGCTTGGTCACTTCAGGACCCAATTCCAACTCACCGAGGCCACGCACCTCTTGCGGCCAGCGCAGTTTCACCAGCACCAATGCATCTTCCAGCGGCATCAGCGCCGCCAGGTACTGGCGCGTATGCAGGACCACGCGGGCGAGGGCGACTTTATTGGTTTTGCTCAGTGTCTCGCGCAGCAATGCGTAGACCTTGCCACCGCGCTTGTCGGGTGCCAGGTAGTAGGGCGTGTCGATGTTTTGCAGGGGAATCTGTTCGGCGTCGACGAAGGAAAAGATGTCGATGGTCTGCGTTGAAACAGGGTGCGCCGAGCGAATTTCCTCTTCGCTGAGCACCACATAACGGCCCTTTTCATAGGCCACGCCTTTGACAATGTGCTCCTTGGTGACTTCCTTGCCGGTGACCTTGTTCACCCGTTTATAGCCCACCGGGTCCATGCTGCGGCTGTCGAGCCAATCGAAATCCACGCCCTGCGACGAGGTCGCCGAGACCAGTGCGACAGGGATGTGCACCAGTCCGAAACTGATTGCGCCTTTCCAGATTGCCCGAGCCATGGTGAGTTCTCCGAGTGATGATCGGATGACCTGCTGCCCTGGCGGAAAGTTTCCCCGAAATGCGCGGGTTGGCGATGACTTGGTCAAGCCGTGTTACATGTTGTTTAAGGCTTGCGGGTTAACAAATCCGAACCCTGAGCGTAGCGTGGACTCGAACGCTCTATCCCCGGCCCATCGAGAGGCAGCGTCATGAACCGAATTTTGCTTGGCATCGTCGTCCTGGCCCTCAGTGGCGGGCTTGTTCATGCCGATGTCCTGCTGGCGCAAAGCCCGACCGGCAACAGCAATAACCCTTACAACAGCCCGATCCGCCGGGCCAACCCCAACAGCATGCAGGGCACCCAGCCGAGCGCTCCGCCCATTCGGGGGCCGAACACTGTGCCGACGCCACGTCAGCCTACGGTCGAGAACCGTGGTATCGGCAATGGCCAGCCGATCCGCTCGGTGCCGAGCACGCCACCCACGTTCATTCCCAATCCACCTTCGCGCAGCGGAGACAGCAACCGTTGAGCGGCAGAACTGAAGTCCTGCCGGCCCCACAAACGAACAAAAGGAATCGTGCATGTTGCGTAAAACCCTTCTAGCCACACTGTGTGCTGGTGCTCTGATCAGTGCACCGGCCTTTGCCGCCGCGCCCAAAGAGCTGCAAAGCGAACAGGGCACCCTCGAAGTCACGACCATCACCGCAGGCCTTGAACATCCGTGGGCGCTGGCGTTTTTGCCGGATCGCCAAGGCATGCTGGTCACTGAGCGTCCCGGCAATCTGCGCGTGGTGGCGGCCGACGGCAAGCTATCGGCGCCGATCACCGGTGTGCCGCAGGTCTGGGCCAAGGGGCAGGGCGGGTTGCTGGATGTGGCGCTGTCGCCGGATTTCAAACAGGATCGTCTGGTGTATCTGTCCTATGCCGAAGGTGGCGGTGCCGGCGACAAGGCCGGCACCGCTGTGGGGCGCGGACGGCTTTCAGATGACTTGAAGACGCTGAAGGATTTCAAAGTAATCTTCCGCCAGGAGCCGAAGCTTTCGGTCGGCAATCACTTCGGCTCACGGCTGGTGTTTGATCGCGACGGTTATTTGTTCATTACTTTGGGCGAGAACAATGACCGGCCGACCGCGCAGGATCTCGACAAGCTGCAAGGCAAGGTCGTGCGCATCTACCCGGACGGCAAGGTGCCGGATGACAACCCCTTTGTCGGCCAGTCCGGCGTTCGCCCGGAAATCTGGGCTTACGGCGTGCGCAACCCACAGGGCGCGGCGCTCAACCCATGGACTGGCACGCTGTGGGAGAACGAGCACGGCCCGCGCGGCGGCGATGAGGTGAACATTATCGAACGCGGCAAGAACTACGGCTGGCCACTGGCGACCCACGGCATCAATTACTCAATGCAGCCAATACCGGAAGCCCAGGGCAAAACGGCCGAAGGCACGGTCGCGCCGCACCATGTATGGGAGAAGTCGCCGGGCGTCACTGGCATGGCGTTTTACGATGCCGATCGCTTTAAACCGTGGCAACACAATGCGTTTATTGGCGCGTTGGTGACTCAGGAATTGATCCGCTTGCAGTTCGATGGCGACAAGGTGGTGCACGAGGAGCGCTTGCTGGGCGAGCTGAAGCAGCGGATTCGCGATGTACGGCAAGGGCCGGATGGTTATCTGTATGTGTTGACGGATGAAGAGAATGGCTCGCTGTACAAGATCGGCCTGAAGCCCGCGCTCTAAAGACGATCCTCCTGTAGGAGCTGTCGAGTGCAACGAGGCTGCGATCTTTTGATCTTGTTTTTCAAAATCAAAAGATCGCAGCCTTCGGCAGCTCCTACAGGTGAGTTCTCACGTTTCGCGGGGATACAGCACCACCGCCGCACGCAATTTACCCCGGCCAAACCGGCACATTTTCTCGAACTCCCCATGGCTGACCGGCACATGCTGGCAGTCCATGGGCTGCCGATGCTGGCTGTGATCGACATCCGGGTCATGCAGGTAAACGAAATCCTCGTCGCAGTCGGTCACGATTACCCAGTGCGGCGACTTGGAGCGGGTCAGCCGATAGCTGCTGATCAACACCAGCGGTTGCCCACCGGCATCCAGCAGTCGCGGCAGATCCAGCAACGCACCGATTACACACTCGACATCGGTATCCTGCAATTGCGCCGTGAACTCTTCATGGACCAGGCGCATGACGTCTTTTTTATGCGCGTCACGCACTCCATCGAGGAATAACGGCCCGCTCATGCTCAGCGCCATACGGACGCGAAACCCCCGACGCCACGCCGCCAACGCCAATCCCTGCGGACTGCAACCGCCATGGCCGGAGGTCATGAACACCGTGGTCGCTTCACGCCAGATCTGCAGTTCTTCGCGCCGCTCCAATAAACGTTCCGATTGCAGTGCGCCCATGGCCATCAACAGGCACGCCGGGCCACAGGTGAAATCGGTGGTTTGCGGGTAGTAAGGCACTTTGATGCTGCGCGAGTCGCGGTGCTGGAGAATACGTTTCTCTAGGCGCAGCGCATCGGCGTGGTCTTCGTAGTAATCGTGAATCAGCGCAAAACGCCGGTAGCCATTGCGTTCGTACAGCGCGATGGCCGCAGGGTTGTCGAGGCGCACCTCCAGGCGCAGGTACGCACAATCGTGCTCCAGCGCCAGCGTTTCGATGCATTGCAGCAGTTGCTTGCTCAGGCCCGTCCCCCGCGATTCAACGGCGATCGCGATGGAATACAGCCGCGCGAGCGAAGTGCCGCGATGAAACAACACCAACGCATAACCCAACAAATGACCGTCGCACTCCGCCACCAGCAACTGCCCGTGAGCACGGGTGATCATCCATTGAAAGCTGCGACTGGTAAGCCGGTCCGTGGTGAAACATTGCATTTCCAGTGCCAGCAGCGCCGGCAAGTCTTCAACTACCGCCAAACGAAAAACAGCCTTCATATGACCACCGTAAAAGTTGCGTAACGAAACGAGACTTTCAAAAAACTTCGTGCTTAATAGAAAAGGTCTTGTTCTCCAACGGATCAATCTCTATGTCAGCGGTACAGGGTCATTGGCGCGAAGTATCCGAGCAAAGTTTGCCGGCGGCAACTCTTTTAAGTTCAGCGATTAAAGCCTCCAGTCAAGTGTTGATTATTGTCGAGCGCAAGGAAGACTGGGCTTCATATTTTCCCAGTGAAGACATCCTGACGGCTCAGGAATACCTCGAGCACAGCTGTGACAGCGAGCCGGGCAAGCGTGTGCAGGTGATCAATCTGTGCCGCAGCTATAAGTACCTGGGCCACGGTTACTACTGCTCGCTACTCGCCGAAGCACGGGGGCACAAGGTGATTCCGTCGGTGCGCACCATCAGCGAACTGACGAAAAAATCACTCTACGGCCTGGCGCTGGACGATCTTGATAAAACCCTGGAGAAAGCCCTTAGTCATCATCTCTACAGTGATACCGAAGGTTTTACTCTGACCCTGTATTTTGGCCGAACACATATTGAGCCCTTACAGGATCTGGCCCGGCAATTGTTTGAAGTATTTCCCTGTCCGATTTTGTTAGTTGAGTTTCGTCGAACTAACGGCTGGCACATCGAAGGTATAAAGTCCGGCGCCTTGCACAAGTTGCGCGATGATCAGGAAGATCAGTTTGCCAATGCGCTGGACGGTTTCAGCCGTAAAGTCTGGCGAGTGCCGCGCTCGCCGCAAGTGGCGCGTTACGACCTGGCGATACTGCACGATCCACAAGAAGCTTTGCCGCCATCCAACGCCAAGGCACTGGCGAATTTCGTCCGGGTTGGCAAAGGCATGGGCATCGACGTCGAACTGATTGAGCGCAAGGATTACGCGCGTCTGGCCGAGTACGACGGCTTGCTGATTCGCGAAACCACCAGCGTCGACAATCACACTTATCGCTTCGCCAAGAAGGCCGAAAGTGAAGGGCTGGTGGTCATGGATGACCCGACGTCGATCCTTCGCTGCACCAACAAGGTCTATCTGACCGACCTGCTCAACAGCCATCAACTGGGCATGCCCGCCACCGAAATTCTCTACAAGGAGCGACCGGAGGACTTCGAACGCGTCGGCGAACGCCTCGGTTTCCCGCTGGTGCTGAAGATCCCCGACGGTTGTTTTTCCCGGGGCGTGATCAAGGTCGAAAGCCAGCAGGCCTTGCTCGAAGCGACCGCCGAACTGTTCGAACACTCGGTGTTGCTGCTGGCTCAGGAGTTTTTCTATACCGAGTACGACTGGCGCATTGGCGTGCTCAACCGCAAACCGATCTTTGCCTGCCAATACTTCATGTCCAAAGGTCACTGGCAAATCTACAACCACAAGGCCAAGGGTCAGGACGTCAATGGCGAATGCCGAACGATGGCGATCCACGAGGCGCCGCGTGCGGTGGTGGAGCTGGCGGTGAAGACCGCCAACCTGATCGGCGACGGCCTCTACGGTGTCGATCTGAAACAGGCGGGCGACAAGGTTGTGGTGATCGAAGTCAACGACAACCCCAACCTCGACGCCGGCATTGAAGACGCCTATTTGCACGACGATCTGTATTCACTGGTGCTGGAAGAGTTCGTGCGCCGCCTGGAACTCAAGCGTCGCGGTCAGGCCTGGTGAAACCCCGATGATCAACAGCTTCGCATTGAGCCACGGCGCCCTGCAGCGGGTCGAGCGACTGGACGCCGAGGTCATGCTGTTCAGCAACCCCGATGCCGCCGAGCGCGACTTGCTGCACAGTCATTTCAAGGTTGATGAACACGCCTTGGCGTCAGCGCTGGACCCGGACGAGGTGTCGCGCATCGAGTTTCATCCCGACCACTTGTTCCTGATCTGGAAACGACCGGAAAATTATTCCGGCGGTGGCAGTCTGGCGTTTGAGGTGTCGTCCTGCGGACTGCTGTTCGCGCCGGGGCAATTGCTAGTGATCGCCACCGACGACACGCCGCTGCACGGCCTCGGTACCCGCCAGCCGTTGAATACGCCGCTGGATGTGTTGCTTGATCTGCTGTTCAACAACATCCATCACTACCTCGGGCACCTGAAGGTGATCAAACTGGTCGCCCGCGAGCTGCAGCAAAAATTCAACGCCTCGATGCAGAATCAGCACTTGGTGCAGATGTTCAACCTCAGCGAAAGCCTGATCTATTACATCAATGCCCTGCACAGCAACGGCGCGGTGCTGACGCGCCTGCGCAATCATGCGGAAAAACAGCACTTCGGCAGTGAAGCGCTCGGCCTGATCGACGACCTGATCATCGAAAACAACCAATGCTACAAGCAGGCGGAAATCTACTCGACGGTGTTTTCCGGGCTGATCGATGCGCGTGGCAATCTGATGAACAACAGCATGAACAACCTGCTGCGCAAGCTGACCTTGATCAACGTGGTGTTTCTGCCGTTGAACCTGATTGCCAGTATTGGCGGCATGTCGGAGTTCAGCATGATGACGGCGGGGACGCCGTGGTGGGTTTCTTATCCGCTGTTTTTGGCGGTGATGTTGCTGGGGGCGGGGGGGATGTTGTTTGGGCTAAGGCGTTTGGCCAGATGATTTGTAGTGATTGATCGGACGCCTTCGCGAGCAAGCTCGCTCCCACAGGGGAATGCATTTCTAAATGTGGGAGCGACGGTGCGACGATTCGACTTGCTCGCGAAGAGGCCGGCACAGGCAAAGTAAAACTCAAGCCAGTCCCGCATTTGGCCGAACCGCCACTGTGATGCCTTGTTATAGTTCGGGCCTCATTTTCAGCCCGGTAAAGGATCACTGCCATGACTCAATACTCCGCCTTCAGCGTCGAACTGGCCGACAACATCGCCCATGTGCAGATCAATCGCCCGGAGAAGATCAACTCGATGAACGCGGCGTTCTGGAGCGAGATCGTCGAGATCTTCCAGTGGATCGACGACACCGACGAAGTGCGCGTGGTGGTGCTCAGTGGCAACGGTAAACATTTTTCCTCGGGAATCGACCTGATGATGCTCGCCGGCGTCGCCAATGAACTGGGCAAGGACGTCGGCCGCAATGCGCGCCTGCTGCGCCGCAAGATCCTCACCCTGCAAGCCTCGTTCAACGCCGTCGACAACTGCCGCAAACCGGTACTCGCGGCTATTCAAGGTTACTGCCTGGGTGGCGCGATCGATCTGATCGCCGCCTGCGACATGCGTTACGCCGCTGAAGACGCCCAATTCTCGATCAAGGAAATCGATATCGGCATGGCCGCCGATGTTGGCACTTTGCAACGGTTGCCACGGATCATCGGTGACGGCATGCTGCGTGAACTGGCGTACACCGGTCGCACTTTTGGCGCCGAAGAGGCGCGCAGCATCGGTCTGGTCAATCGCGTCTACAGCGACAAGGACGCGCTGCTCGAAGGTGTGCTCGACATCGCTCGCGACATCGCTTCGAAATCGCCGATCGCGGTGACCGGCACCAAGGAAATGATCAGCTACATGCGCGACCATCGCATCGACGACGGTCTCGAATACGTTGCCACCTGGAACGCCGCCATGTTGCAATCCACCGACTTGCGCGTGGCCATGGCCGCCCATATGAGCAAACAGAAACCCGAATTCCTGGACTGAGAAACCATGACATCTCGCTGGACCACTGCAGTACTGGACACCGATCAACCCGGCGGCTGGGCCGTGGCGCGCAGCCCGGAAGGCTTTTTGTTCGACGACAACGGCGCACTGTTCCCGCGGGAATGGCTCAAGCGGCAGGACTTGTGGGTCCTCGCCGAGCACGGCATTGGCCATTTGGATGGCGAGCCGGTGTACCTGCTGGAACTGCGCAGTGCCAGCGAAGTGCCGGGTTGCAACTGGAAAGGTCTGCGGGCGTTCATGCTCGATGGCGATCACACGATCTACAAAGTGCTTGGGTATGCCGCGCAGATTGGTACGTGGGCCCGCGAGCATCGTTTCTGCGGTAATTGCGGGCAAGCCATGACGCAAGTGCCGCGTGAGCGGGCGATGTATTGCCAGCCGTGCGATCTGCGCAGTTATCCGCGCATTTCACCGAGCATGATTGTGCTTATCACCCGCGGCGACGAGATTCTGCTGGCGCGTTCACCGCGTTTCGTCACCGGGGTTTACAGCACGCTGGCCGGGTTCGCCGAGCCGGGCGAGTCGGCCGAGGATTGCCTGATTCGGGAAGTGCGCGAAGAAGTGCAGATCGAGGTGCAGAACATTCAGTACCTGGGCAGCCAGTGCTGGCCGTTCCCGCATTCGATGATGCTCGGCTTCCATGCCGAATACGCCGGTGGCGAGATTGTCTGTCAGGAAGACGAGATCGAAGATGCCCAGTGGTTCAACGTGCACGACCTGCCGCCGCTGCCGGCGTCCAAGTCGATTGCCCGCTACCTGATCGACGTCTACGTGGCGCGGCGCTTAGGCCACGCTGAACCAGTGCTGCCAGGCTAGGCGCACGGTCAAACCCAGCACCACGGTGATGAACACCGGGCGAATGAACTTGGCGCCACCGCTGATTGCGGTGCGCGCGCCAAAGAACGCGCCGACCATCACCGACAGGCCCATGCTCAGGCCGATGATCCAGTCCACCTGCCCGGAAAACACGAACACCGACAGCGCCGCAATGTTGCTGACGAAGTTCATGCTGCGCGCTACGCCGCTGGCCTTGACCAGGTCGATCGGATAGAGCAGCAGGCTGCTCACCGTCCAGAACGCGCCTGTGCCGGGCCCGGCCACGCCGTCGTAGAAACCGAGGCTGAAGCCTTGGCTCGATTGCCATTTCTTTTTGATCGGGGCGTCACTGTCGAGTGGCGCTTTTGGCGTGCCGCCGAATAGCAGGTAGAGACCGCAGGCGAAGACGATGACCGGGAGCATCTTGTTCAGCCATTCGGCCGGCAGGTAATGAGCGACGATGGCGCCGGTCAATGCGCCGACCAGCGTGCCGACAATCGCGTGCACCCACTGCCGTGGGTGGAATAGTTTGCGGCGGTAGAAGGTAAAACTGGCGGTGGCGGAGCCGAAGGTCGAACTCAATTTGTTGGTGCCGAGCACCAGGTGCGGCGGCAGGCCGGCCGTCAGCAGGGCAGGCGTGGTCAACAGACCGCCACCGCCGGCGATGGCATCGATGAAACCGGCAATGAAGGCGACAACGGCCAGGATGGCGAGGGTGGTGAGGTCAACGCTGAGTTCGAAAGGCATGGAATCGGCTTATTCGGCAGGGCGCAGATTTGGCTGCGGGGAGGGCGGTCATGTTACTCATTTCCAAGTGTTGCGGCGACCCGTCTGACAGCCTTCGCTGGCAAGCCAGCTCCCACAGTTTTTTGCGTTGTACCCAAGATCATTGTTCACCCTGATCATTGTGGGAGCTGGCTTGCCAGCGATGAGGACAGTCGCGCCAACAAATAAACCAACTGTTGCCCACACAACAACCCGCCAACAAATCCCCCTCTACAAAACATCAATCCCACGCCGAACATCAATAAAACCGGGCATTTCAACCCTGGCACGCTTGCTGCTCTACCACTCTCATCTCCGCAAACGTCCCGAGGAAACGCCAATGAGTCAGCAAGCCGTTAAATTTGCCTACTGGGTGCCGAACGTCAGCGGTGGGCTGGTGGTCAGCAAGATCGAACAGCGCACCGATTGGGGCATCGACTACAACCGCAAACTGGCGCAGATCGCCGAGGCCGCCGGGTTCGAATACGCGCTGACACAGATCCGTTTCACCGCCGGTTACGGTGCCGAGTTCCAGCATGAATCCGTGGCATTCAGCCACGCGTTGCTCGCGGCCACCAGCAAACTCAAAGTGATCGCGGCAATCCTGCCCGGCCCGTGGCAACCAGCGCTGGCGGCCAAGCAACTGGCGACGATCGATCAACTCACCAACGGCCGTATCGCGGTGAACATCGTCAGCGGCTGGTTCAAAGGCGAGTTCCAGGCCATCGGCGAGCACTGGCTGGAGCACGACGAGCGTTATCGCCGTTCCGAAGAGTTCATTCGCTCGCTACGAGGCGTGTGGAGTCAGGACAACTTCAGCTTTCGCGGCGATTTCTATCGCTTCGACAATTACAGCCTGAAACCGAAACCGCTGGGCCGTCCGGAGATTTTCCAGGGCGGCAGTTCCCGTGCAGCGCGGGACATGGCCGCCCGGGTCTCGGACTGGTATTTCACCAATGGCAACAGCGTCGAGGGGATCAAGGCGCAGGTCGACGATATTCGTGCCAAAGCAGCGGCGAATCATCATTCGGTGAAAGTTGGCGTCAACGCGTTTGTCATCGCCCGTGATACCGAAGAAGAGGCGCGCGCCGTGCTCGCGCAGATCATCGATCAGGCTGACCCGGAAGCGGTGAACGCCTTTGGTGATGCGGCGAAACAGGCGGGCCGGGCATCGCCGGAGGGTGAGGGCAACTGGGCGAAATCGACGTTTGAGGATCTGGTGCAGTACAACGATGGCTTCAAGACCAATCTGATTGGCACGCCGTTGCAGATTGCCGAGCGGATTGTGGCGTTGAAAGCAGTGGGTGTGGATCTGGTGCTGGCGGGGTTCCTGCACTTTCAGGAAGAGGTCGAATATTTCGGGCGGCGCGTATTACCGCTGGTGCGCGAACTGGAGGCCGAGAAGACTGCCGCTGTCGCCTGACACCCACAAATCCCCTGTAGGAGCTGCCGAACCTTCGGCAGCTCCTACAGGGTCGATTGTTACAGACCGAGGTCAGACAGGCCCGGGTGATCATCCGGGCGCCGGCCCAGCGGCCAGTGGAACTTGCGTTCGCTTTCCTTGATCGGCATGTCGTTGATGCAGGCATAGCGCTGGAACATCAGGCCCTGCTCATCGAATTCCCAGTTTTCGTTGCCATAAGAGCGGAACCAGTTACCCGAATCATCGTGCCATTCATAGGCGTAACGCACGGCGATGCGCGTATCGGAGTAAGCCCACAGCTCCTTGATCAAACGATAATCCAGCTCTTTCGCCCATTTACGGGTCAGGAAGGCCTTGGCTTCTTCGCGGTTGTTGGCGAATTCGGCGCGGTTGCGCCATTTAGTGTCGAGGGTGTAAGCCAGCGATACCCGTTCCGGGTCGCGGGAGTTCCAGCCATCCTCGGCCAGACGAACTTTTTCGATCGCCGATTCACGGTTGAAGGGCGGCAATGGCGGACGTACCTGGGCTGCAGTAGACATATCAGTCTCCCGATCTAATTAATAATTGAACAACAAGTCCGGCTTATTAAGGCGTTACAGGTCCAATAACTTTCGCGCCATGCATTGCGCATTATCGGCGGCACTGTGATCACCCATCACAAGCGCTACGGTAATGGCACCGTCAATCAGGATCAGCAGCTGTCTGGCCAGCAGTTGCGGATCCTCGGCACCATGTTCGGTACACAGCTCGCACACGTAGTCGAGCAGCTTCTGTTTGTGTTCTTTCGCCACCAGGCGCACCGGGTCTTGCGGGTCACCGGTTTCGCCGCTGGTATTGATGAACGCGCAGCCGCGAAAGCCTTCGGAGGCAAACCAGCTCTTGAGCACGGTAAACAGGTTGAGCAGGCGATCGGCCGGGGTTTCGGCCTGATCGACGGCGCTTCTGTACCAGTGCATCCAGCGCACATCGCGGCGTTGCAGGGCGGCGACAGTGAGTGCGTCCTTGTCGGCAAAGTAGCGGTAGATGCTTTTTCTGGAGACGCCGGCGGTTTTCACCAGAAGATCCATGCTGGTGGCAGCGATGCCACTTTTGTAGATCAGCTTTTCGGTGACATCCAGAATGATGTCGCGTGTGTCGTTGCTAGTGATTTCGTTCATGTGGCGAACAGTAGAACGATTGTTCTCCTTGGTCAATGGCTTTTTAGGATCAAAAGATCGCAGCCTTCGGCAGCTCCTACATTGGCCCGTGTAGGAGCTGCCGAAGGCTGCGATCTTTTGATCTCTTTACGGGCACTAACAAGACCCGAAGGATGCGATGGTGTAAGCTCTCGGGTTCTTCGGATTCGACCCATTGCGAGCCCTATGCCGTTGCTTTTCAAACGTTCCTTGCTGCCCAAACTGCGCAGCTTTCCGCTGACCGCCGAGGCCGTGACCATTCTGTCCGGCGCCGCCGAGTTCCGTCGTTGCCTGCTGGAGAAAATCGCCACGGCGACCCAGCGCATCTACATCGTCGCGCTGTATCTGCAGCAAGACGAAGCCGGTCAGGAAATCCTCGATGCTCTGCACGCCGCCAAGCTCAAGCGCCCCGAGCTGGAAATCGCCGTGGTGGTCGATTGGCTGCGCGCTCAGCGTGGGCTGATCGGTGCAGGCAAGCAACCGGGCAATTCGGCGTGGTATCAGGAAATGACCCGCACGCACCAGAGCGAAGTACCGGTGTACGGCGTTCCGGTGCAGACCCGCGAGTTGTTTGGCGTGCTGCATTTGAAGGGCTTTGTGATCGACGACTGCGTGGTCTACAGCGGCGCGAGCCTGAACAACGTCTACCTGCACAAGTTCGACAAGTACCGTTTCGACCGTTATCACGTCCTGCAAAGCCACGAGCTGGCCGACTCGATGCATCACTTGGTCAAGCATGGCCTGATCGAATCGAAAGCCGTGCACCGTCTCGATCTGCCGAACCTGCCGACCACGCGCAGTTTGCGCAACGACATCGGCGATCTGCGCAGCCGTCTGAAGTACGCCACTTACGACACTGCCACGGGCACCACCGCCAGAGACGGTTTGTCCGTTACCCCGTTGCTCGGCGTCGGCAAAAACAACCCGTTGAACCGGGCGATTCTCGAACTGATCGCCAGTGCGCAAAAGCAGCTGACGATTTGCACGCCGTACTTCAACCTGCCGCTGGGTGTGATCCGCGAGATCAACCGCGCATTGGCCCGCGGCGTGAAGATCGACATTGTCGTCGGCGACAAAACCGCCAACGATTTCTATATCCCGCCCAGCGAGCCGTTCAAGGTGATTGCGGCGTTGCCGTATCTGTACGAGATCAGCCTGCGCCGCTTCGCCAAACGGCATCAGCGCAACATCGACAGCGGTCAGTTGAACCTGCACCTGTGGCGTGACGGCGATAACACCTATCACCTCAAGGGTATGTGGATCGACCAGCGTTATACGCTGCTGACCGGCAACAACCTCAATCCTCGGGCGTTCCGTCTGGATCTGGAGAATGCGCTGCTGATCGATGACCCGAAAGGCGAATGGCTGGAGCCTCGGGCGAAGGAGCTGGAAGAAATCTTCCGCCATACCACGCGGATTGACAGCTTTCAGAGTCTGGAGACGCTGCCGGAGTACCCGGGCGCGGTGGCCAAGTTTCTCAAACGCGTGAGTCGGGTGCGGATTGAGCGGTTGCTCTATCGGATTCTTTAGCGCTGCTGAAAATGCCATCGCTGGCAAGCCAGCTCCCACAGGTTCTATGGTGTACACAAGATTTGTGGCTGACCGAGAACACTGTGGGAGCTGGCTTGCCAGCGATGGGGCCCGCTTAGACGCTAAATAAACTTAGTTCAGACCCAGTTTGCCACGCAACGTGGACAAATCTTCAGCCAGTGTATTCACCGGCCCAACCAGCGCTTTACGGTCGTTATCCTTCACCTTGTCATAAGTCTCGAAACCACCGTCCTTGGTCTTGTACTTGGCCAGAATCTTGTCGACCGTGGCAAAGTTCTTGTCGACCTTCGCGACAAAAGCCTTGTCCTGCTGCTCGATCTGCGGACGGAACAGGTCGACGATTTTCTTCGCGCCGTCGATGTTGCCCTGGAAGTCGTACAGGTCGGTGTGGCTGTAGCGATCTTCTTCGCCGGAAATCTTGGTCGCGGCGACTTCTTCCAGCAGCGCCGCAGCACCACCGACGACTTTCTCAGGCGGGAAGGTCAGGCCAGCCACGCGGGTCTGCAGGTCTTTGACGTCGCTGTTGAGCTTGTCTGCCAGCTCGTTCAGGCCTGCGGTGCTTTTCTCCGAGAACAGCGTGTATTCGATGCGGTGGAAACCGGTGAAGTCTTCAGCCTTCACGCCTTTCTCGTGGTCGTCGACACGGGAGTCGATGGACGCATCGAGGTCACTGAACAGCTCGGCAATCGGCTCGATCGACTCGTAGTAAACGCGGGTCGGTGCGTAGAGCTTTTGCGCGGTAGCGAGGTCGCCTTTCTTCACGGCATCGGTGAACTGCTGGGTGTGGCTGCCCAGCTCATCCAGTTGCTCGGTGACGTAAATCTTGTAGTCCGACACCGGCCCGACCAGATCCAGCGGTGCTGTAGCGGCGAACGCCGACAGCGGGGTGTTGAGCAAACCTAGGGTCAGCAATAGCGCGAGTGGCGTCTTTTTCATGGGGGCGGCTCCAGTGTTGGGATGTTGTTTCAGGCAGCGGTTTTCGGTTGAGTGGCGTTGAGCAGCGAGCGACCGATGAAGTCCTTGTCGCCCGTGACACCCGGCAGGGTGAAGAAATAGCCGCCGCCGACCGGTTTGAGGTATTCCTCCAGCGGCTCGCCGTTGAGGCGGGTCTGCACGGTGATGAAGCCTTTTTCCAGATCGGCCTGGTAACAGATGAACAGCAAACCCATGTCGAGCTGACCGTTCTTGTTCACGCCATTCGAATAATTGAACGGCCGGCGCAGGATCAGGTTGGCTTGGCTCGCAGCGGTGCGCGGGTTGGCCAAGCGAATGTGCGCGTCGAGTTTGGTCAGTTTGCCTTCCGGGTCTTTGCTGTAATCCGGGACTTCCGTCTCATGCTGCGCACCCATCGGCGCGCCGCTGGTTTTGACCCGGCCGATGATGCTTTCCTGTTCCTGCAGCGGTGTACGGTCCCAGCGCTCGACGAAGTTGCGGATGATCCGCACCGCTTGATAGCTGCCGTGAGCGGCCCAGGCCGGTTCGTCACTGCCCGGTTGCACCCAGACCAGGCGATCCATGGCTTTGCTGTCGTTGGAATCCGGGTTGGCCGAGCCATCACGGAAACCGAGGAAGTTACGCGCCGACTGTGCCGGCACACCCGGTTTCGCCGGGGCTTGCGGCGGCACGCTGCCTTCCTGTTTCCAACGCACCAGCAGCAGATCAGGGAGGTTTTTGACGATGTCGCGCAGGGCGTGAATATTGGTGTCAGCGGTGTTCGAGCAGAACTGCAGGCTCAGGTCGCCATGGCAGCAATCGGCGTCCAGCGCGTCGTTGGGGAAACCGACCATTCGGATCAGACGCTTGGGCTTGGCCTCGGCCAGACCGAAGCGCTCGTCGAACAGTGACTCGCCGACAGAAACGGTGATGGTCAGGTTGTCCGGCGCCACGTTCGGGCCGAGGATGCCGGAATCCGGCGGCGGCAGTTTCGGATCGATCTGCGCGACCGGGCCGCCCTTCATCAGAAACGCGATGCGCTCGTTGAGGGTGCGGAAAAGCCGCTCAAGGTCTTCGCGATCACTGGCCAACACATCGAAGGAAACCAGCATGCCCGAGGCCGGACGCGGGGTGACGATGCCGGTCTGGTGTACGCCGTGGAAATCGTGGCGGTCTTCGGTCTTGTCGCTGCTCGGTGCTTCGGTGACTTGCGCAGGCGCGGCAGCCATGGCCGGGCAGCTCAGGGCGGACCCGGCGAGGGCGACACCGGCGGCGCCCATGCCCATCAGGACACGGCGACGTTGCAGGTTGAGTGGTTCGATATCTTTCATCGGAAATGGGTCTTCTGCTTACAGGCCGGAGAGGCCGAGGGCGGGATCGATGCCATCCAGTGCGTCGGCCAAGGCCTGCGCCTTGTCGGCGATCTGCTTGCGTTGTGCGCCGCTGATGGCGTCGTAGCTGACGTAGCCGTCCTTGATCTTGTAGGTGTCGAGTTCACTGTCGAAATCCGTCAGTGCCTTGTCGATTTTCGGCAGCAGGTCGGCAGCGGATTTGCTCAGCATCGGCCGCAGCAGGTCGACGACTTTGTGTGCGGTTTGCGCATTGGCGGCGAAACCGTTGAGGTCGCTATGGCTGTAGCGTTCTTCTTCACCGCTGGCAGCACGGACGTCGGCCAAGGTGTTGAGGTTGCGTACGACGATATTGACCAGTTGCTCTGGTGGCAGGCTCTGCGCGAGCAATTGCTGTTTGAGCGTGGTGACATCGCCGAGCAGGCGCTGGGCCACGGGCGTCAGTTCATCGAGTTTGCGTTGCTGGAACAGCGCGTATTCGAGGCGGTGGAAGCCGACGAAGGCCGGATCCTGTTCGCGCTTTTCGAAGTAATCGGCGCGGGCGTTGATGCTGTTGTCCAGCTCAGCCAAGCGTTGCGCGGCAGGGGCCAGACGTTGATACGCCGCACGCGCCGGCAAGTACAGTGCCTGCGCCTGACTCAAGTCGCCGCTTTCAATGGCTTGATCGAGCGCGGTCACGGCTTTGATCAGCGCGCTGCCCTGGCTGGCCAGATACACGCGGAATTCCGACAGCGGCCCGACGAAGGCAACCATCGACGGTTTGGCTTTGGCCGCTGCGTCAGAGGCTGCCGTCGGTGTCACGCGCAAGGTGCCGCGCGGGTTGCTCAGCAGGCCGCAGGTGATCGCGTAATCGCCGGGTTGCAGGTTGGCGTTGATCACTTGGCTCAGGCCCGGCGCGATGTTTTCGCGTTCTTCGACGACGAGTACGCCGTCAAGGATTTCCCATTCCACGGCGCGGTCGGAGCGGTTGACGATGCGGAAACTGGCGCGACCGGCCGGTACGGTCAGTGCATTCGGCTCGCAACTGCCCGGATGAATGTTCACCACCACTTCATCGTGGTTGTGCTGACGCTTGGCCGCAGCCATTTTCGAGGCGTAATAAAACAGACCGCCAGCGGCGATCATTACCACCACCGAGCCGGCCACCGCCCAGCGCAAGGCGCGGGGAGGGGAGGCCTGAGGAGTATTAGGCTTTGACATGAATGCCCTTATTGGCTGGAAACGGAAGACGATTGTGCGGAGGGCTTCGGCGCGGGAGCCGGGTAAAAAAACATCACCAGCGCCACCAGCAGATAGATCAGATAGGCACCGAGGGTGCTGATGGTCGGTGCATCCTGGTAGCCGAACATGCCAGCCAGCACCGAGCCCAACGGGCCGTCCATCGGCAGCGTCGCGCTGAAGTCGAACAGCACGGTTTGCAGGTGATTCCACAGCCCGGCTTCATGCAGCGCTTGTACCGAGTTGGCGAGAATTCCGGCGGCGACCACCAGAATGAACAGGCCGGTCCACTTGAAGAACGCCGAAAGATTGAGACGCATGCTGCCGCTGTAGATCAGGAAGCCGACGATGATCGCCAGAATCAACCCGAGCAGGGCACCGACCGGCGCGCCCGGGCCTTCGCTCTGCTGGAACACCGCAAGCAGGAAGAACACCGTTTCCAAACCTTCCCGGGCGACCGCGAAGAACACCATGGCGATCAGCGCAATGACCTGATGTTTAGAAGACGTCAGGGCGTGATCCAGCGAGGCTTGTAGCGAATGCTTGATCGAACGCGCAACCTTGCGCATCCAGAACACCATCGAGCTGAGAATGCCCACGGCCACCAGGCCGACGATGCCTTCGAACAGTTCTTGCTGCTTCTGCGGGAATTCGGCACTGACCAGTTCCAGGCCACCGCCGACCAGCAGGGCGAGGGCGGCGGCGAGAAACACGCCGATCCACACGGCCGGCATCCATTGGCCACGGCCAGTCTGTTGCAGGTAGCTGGCGATAATGCCAACGATCAGCGCGGCTTCAATGCCTTCGCGCAGCATGATCAGAAAGGGAACGAGCATTCGGCATCCACAGGGTCATTCGAAGAGGTTACAAGTTGTAACATAATGAAAGTCATTCTCACATGACATTCATTGACATAAACCTGAACACAAGCTGAACGAAGTAAAGAACAACCATTCTCATGCGGGTGGCGCCCGAACCTTCGGCAGCTCCTGCATGGGTATTTGTGTTAGCTGCGGTAAGATGCTTGCCATTCAAAAACAACAAGGTTCACCGCGCTCCATGTCGGAAAAAGACACCATCGCCGTTCAATTGGTGCGTGAAGCGCTGATGCAAAGTTGTGCCCCGGGCGTGGCCACGGAAGAAGTCTTGAACAAGGTCGGGATTGATCCGGCGTTGCTGCAAACCGAGCACGGCCGGGTGCCAGCCTCGCAATACGCGAAACTCTGGCGGTTATTGGCCCGGCGCGGCGATGACGAGTTTTTCGGCATGGACCCGCGCAAGCTCAAGTCCGGCAGCCTTGAATTCCTGTGTCGCAGTGCGATGGCGCAACCGACACTCGCAGCGGGGTTGAGCACGGGTTTGAGTTTTCTGTCACTGATGCTCGAGCGCCTGCCGGCGCAACTGGTGCACCAGCAAAGTCTGGCGGAAATCGTTCTGCTTGAAGACGATCCCGAACCACGCCGCGCCTTCAGCTATTTCACCTACTGGATGATCGTCCACGGTGTGGCCTGCTGGCTGGCGGGGCGGCGGATACCAATTCTGGCGATTGAACTGCGCTGCCCCGAGCCGGACTTCACCGATGACTACCGGGTGATGTTTTCGGAGAATCTGCGTTTTGAGCGGCCACGTACTCGAATGATTTTTTCTGCTGATTGTCTCGATCTACCGATCAAGCGCACCGCCGAAGAACTGAAACGCTTTCTCGCCCACGCCCCGGCCAACATTCTGGTCAAGTACCGCGACCCGGAGAGCCTCGCCAGTCGGATCAAGCACGATCTGCGGGAGTTGCCGGCCGAGCAGTGGCCGGAAACCGAGGCCTTGGCCCAACAGTTGTGCATGTCCGCTTCGACCTTGCGCCGGCGTTTGGCTGAGGAAGGGCAGACCTATCAAGGACTCAAGGACAGCGTGCGCAAGGAATTGGCGATTATCTGGCTGGCGGAGCCTTCGATCAGTTTTGTCGAGATCGCCAGCCGCTTGGGGTTTGCCGATGCAAGTTCGTTCTACAAGGCGTTTCGCAAGTGGTCGGGGTCGAATCCGGGCCATTACCGCACGCTGATCCTGAACGAGGTCGTCTGACCGGGCCTCTCGCGAGCAGGCTCGCTCCCACAAGGGAATGCATTCCAAATTGTGGGAGCGAGCCTGCTCGCGAAAGCGCCAGTCCATGCAACACAAGACTTAAACCTTGGCCAAACCAGTCAGCCACATTGATGGCTTTGACCATTGCCGCCGCTGCCCCACAGCGCGACTATCTCCCTGTTGTTTACGGTTCCCAGCCTAATAAAAAACAGAGGGATTCTGGCAATGCGCGATTACTTGTCTGCCACCGCACAGTTCAACTATCAGCACACCGTGGATGCCGCGCTCAGCGGTACGCTGGAGGCGCTCAACGCCTGCGTCGAATGCTGCGACCGCCACGCCTTGCCGGGGCGCATCGCGCTGTTCTGGGAGGGCCGCGACGGCGCCAGTGCGACGTACACCTTCAACGAACTGCAGGACAAAGCCGCGCGATTCGCCAATTTCCTTCTCGCCCAAGGCGTGCAGAAGGGTGACAAGGTCGCCGGCCTGCTGCCGCGAAACATCGAATTGCTCATCACCGTGTTCGCCACCTGGCGCATCGGCGCGGTGTATCAACCCTTGTTCACCGCGTTCGGCCCCAAGGCTCTCGAACATCGCCTGAACAGCTCCGGTGCCAAAGTCGTGGTAACCGACGCGGTCAACCGGCCGAAACTTGCTGAAGTCGCCGATTGCCCGACGCTCGTCACCGTTGGCGGCGCGAAAGGTCAGGGCATCGTCCGTGGCGACTTCAGCTTCTGGGCCGAACTGGCCAACCATTCCAATGTGTGCGAACCGGTATTGCTGACTGGCGAAGACCCGTTTCTGCTGATGTTCACGTCCGGCACCACCGGCCCGTCGAAAGCGCTGTCGGTGCCGCTCAAAGCCATCGTCGCGTTCCAGAGCTACACCCGTGATGCCGTCGATCTGCGCCCGAAAGACTCGTTCTGGAACGTCGCCGATCCGGGCTGGGCTTACGGCATCTATTTCGGCGTTACCGGGCCGTTGTCGATGGGCCACCCGATCACCTTTTACGATGGCCCGTTCACCCTCGAGAGCACCTGCCGGGTGATCAACAAATACGGCATTACCAACCTCACCGGTTCGCCAACCGCTTATCGTTTGTTGATTGCTGGCGGTGACGAATTCGCCAAGTCGATCAAAGGCAAATTGCGCATCGTCAGCAGCGCCGGCGAGCCGCTGAACCCGGAAGTGATCCGCTGGTTCGCCGACAACCTCGACGTGGTGATCCACGACCATTACGGCCAGACCGAGCTGGGCATGGTCCTGTGCAATCACCACGGCCTCGATCACGCCGTGCACGTCGGCGCCGCGGGTTTTGCCTCACCGGGCCACCGCATCGTCGTGCTCGACGAGCAGTACAACGAGCTCGGCGTCGGCCAGCCGGGCATTCTCGCCATCGATCGTCCGCAATCGCCGATGTGCTGGTTCGGCGGTTACGAAGGCGCGCCGACCAAAGCCTTCGTCGGTGATTACTACCTCAGCGGCGATACCGTGGAATGGAACCCGGACGGCAGCATCAGCTTCGTCGGTCGTAGCGATGACGTGATCACCACCTCCGGCTACCGCGTCGGCCCGTTCGATGTTGAAAGCGCATTGATTGAGCACCCGGCAGTGGTCGAAGCGGCGGTGGTCGGCAAACCCGATCCGGAGCGTACCGAACTGGTCAAAGCCTTCGTCGTGCTGAGCGCTCAATACCGTGCCGCGCCGGAGTTGGCCGAAGAACTGCGCCAACACGTGCGCAAACGTCTGGCCGCGCACTCGTACCCGCGTGAAATCGAATTTGTCAGCGAATTGCCCAAAACCCCAAGCGGCAAATTGCAGCGCTTTATCTTGCGCAACCAGGAAATCGCCAAGGCTCAAGAGGCCGCGGCGCACAACGTTTCAGCTTGAACCGAAGGAAACAGTCATGCAGATCGAGAACAAGGTTTTTATCGTCACCGGCGGCGCCTCCGGCCTCGGTGCCGCCACCGCTGAATTGCTGGTCAGTGCCGGCGCCAAAGTGATGCTGGTGGACATGAATGCCGAAGCGGTCGCCGCCCAGGCTCAGCGTTTGGGCGCGCAAAGCGTGGTCGCCGACATCAGCAACGAAGCCGCCGCCGAAGCCGCCGTCCAGGCCACGGTCAAAGCCTTTGGCAGTCTCAACGGCCTGGTCAACTGCGCCGGTATCGTCCGTGGCGAGAAGATCCTCGGCAAGAACGGCCCGCATGCGCTGAGCAGTTTCGCGCAGGTGATCAACGTCAACCTGATCGGCAGCTTCAACATGTTACGACTGGCCGCTGCGGCCATCGCCGAGAGCGAGGCCAATGCCGACGGCGAGCGCGGCGTGATCATCAACACCGCCTCGGTCGCGGCGTTCGACGGCCAGATTGGCCAAGCGGCGTACTCCGCTTCGAAAGGCGCGATTGCCAGCCTGACCCTGCCGGCCGCCCGTGAACTGGCGCGCTTCGGTATCCGCGTGATGACCATCGCACCGGGCATTTTCGAAACGCCGATGATGGCCGGCATGACCCCGGAAGTCCGCGAATCGCTGGCCGCCGGCGTACCGTTCCCGCCGCGTCTGGGCAAGCCTGGCGAGTACGCCGCGCTGGTTCGGCATATCATCGAAAACAGCATGCTCAACGGCGAGGTGATCCGTCTCGACGGCGCCTTGCGCATGGCCGCCAAGTAAGGAGGATTTGTCATGACCATTTCCAACGATCCAATTGTTATCGTCAGCGCCGTGCGCACGCCAATGGGCGGTTTTCAGGGCGAACTGAAAAGCCTCACCGCGCCACAACTCGGCGCTGCGGCAATCAAGGCTGCGGTTGAACGCGCCGGTGTCGCCAGCGACGCGGTTGATGAAGTGCTGTTCGGTTGCGTGCTGCCCGCCGGCCTCGGTCAGGCACCGGCGCGTCAAGCGGCACTGGGCGCCGGGCTGGATAAATCGACCCGTTGCACCACGGTCAACAAGATGTGCGGCTCGGGCATGGAAACCACCATTCTTGCCCACGACATGCTGGTCGCTGGCAGCGCCGATGTGGTGATCGCTGGTGGCATGGAAAGCATGTCCAACTCGCCGTATTTGCTGGATCGTGCCCGCGCCGGTTACCGCATGGGCCATGGTCGCGTGCTCGATTCGATGTTCCTCGACGGCCTCGAAGACGCTTACGACAAGGGCCGCCTGATGGGCACCTTCGCCGAAGACTGCGCCGAGACCAACCACTTCAGCCGGGAAGCGCAGGATGCGTTTGCCATCGCCTCGACCACCCGCGCGCAGCAGGCGATCAAGGACGGCAGCTTCAAGGACGAAATCGTCCCGCTGACCGTGACCGTCGGCAAAGAACAGGTGCTGATCAGCCATGACGAGCAGCCACCAAAAGCCAAACTGGACAAGGTCGCCTCGCTGAAACCGGCGTTCCGCGAAGGCGGCACGGTGACGGCGGCGAACTCCAGTTCGATCTCTGACGGCGCGGCGGCATTGGTGCTGATGCGTCAGTCGCAGGCACAGAAACTCGGGCTGAAACCGCTGGCGGTGATCCATGGCCACGCCGCGTTCGCTGATACCCCGGGCCTGTTCCCGGTGGCGCCGATTGGTGCGATCAAGAAGCTGATCAAGAAAACCGGTTGGTCGCTGGGTGATGTCGATCTGTTTGAAGTCAACGAAGCGTTTGCCGTGGTCGGCATGGCGGCGATGACGCAGCTGGAAATCCCCCATGACAAGTTGAACGTGCATGGTGGTGCCTGTGCGCTGGGCCATCCGATCGGCGCGTCCGGTGCGCGGATTCTGGTGACGTTGCTGTCGGCCCTGCGCCAGAGAAAGCAGAAACGCGGCATCGCAGCGATCTGCATCGGCGGCGGCGAAGCGACAGCGATGGCCGTGGAATGCCTCTATTAACGTTGACCCTGGACCCTGTGGGAGCGGGCTTGCCCGCGATGGCGGTGGGTCAGATAGCCGAAATGTTCACTGACACGGCCCCATCGCTGGCAAGCCAGCTCCCACAGGGTTTTCTGTTGTAACCGGATTTTAAGGATTCACCATGATTCCCAACGAAGACCAAACCCAGATCCGCGACATGGCCCGGCAGTTCGCCGAGGAACGCTTGAAGCCGTTTGCCGCCGAGTGGGATCGCGAGCACCGTTTCCCCAAGGAAGCCATCGGCCAAATGGCCGAACTGGGCTTCTTCGGCATGCTCGTGCCGGAGCAGTGGGGCGGTTGCGATACCGGTTATCTGGCCTACGCCATGGCCCTGGAAGAAATCGCCGCCGGCGACGGCGCCTGCTCGACGATCATGAGCGTGCACAACTCGGTCGGTTGCGTGCCGATTCTCAAGTTCGGCAACGACGATCAGCGCGAACGCTTCCTCAAACCGCTGGCCAGCGGCGCGATGCTTGGTGCCTTTGCGTTGACCGAACCGCAGGCCGGCTCTGATGCCAGCAGCCTGAAAACCCGCGCACGGCTGGACGGTGATCACTACGTGCTGAACGGCTGCAAACAGTTCATCACCTCCGGGCAAAACGCCGGGATCGTGATTGTGTTTGCGGTGACCGATCCGAGTGCGGGCAAACGCGGCATCAGCGCGTTTATCGTGCCGACCGATTCGCCGGGCTATAAAGTCGCTCGCGTCGAGGACAAGCTCGGCCAGCACGCCTCCGACACCTGCCAGATTCTTTTCGAAGATGTGCAAGTGCCGGTGGCCAACCGCTTGGGCGAAGAGGGCGAGGGCTACAAAATCGCCCTGGCAAACCTTGAAGGTGGCCGCGTCGGCATCGCCTCGCAATCGGTAGGCATGGCCCGCGCGGCGTTCGAAGCGGCGCGCGATTACGCCCGTGAGCGCGACACCTTCGGCAAGCCGATCATCGAGCATCAGGCCGTGGCATTCCGTTTGGCCGACATGGCCACGCAAATCGCCGTCGCCCGGCAGATGGTGCATTACGCGGCGGCCCTGCGTGACAGCGGCCAACCGGCATTGGTCGAGGCGTCGATGGCCAAACTGTTCGCTTCGGAAATGGCCGAGAAGGTCTGTTCGATGGCGTTGCAAACCCTCGGTGGTTACGGTTACCTCAACGACTTCCCGCTGGAGCGCATCTACCGCGATGTGCGCGTCTGCCAGATCTACGAAGGCACCAGCGATATTCAGCGCATGGTCATTTCGCGCAATCTTTGACAAGGAATTTTATCCATGACTTACCAAACCATTCTGCTCGAAACCCATGGCCGCGTTGGCCTGATCACCCTCAACCGTCCGCAGGCGCTGAATGCGCTGAATGCGCAACTGGTCAGCGAAGTGAACCAGGCCCTTGATGCGCTGGAAGCCGATGCGAACATTGGTTGTATCGTCCTCACGGGTTCGAAAAAGGCTTTTGCCGCCGGTGCCGACATCAAGGAAATGGCCGAGCTGACCTACCCGCAGATCTACATGGACGACCTGTTCAGCGACAGCGATCGCGTGGCCAACCGGCGTAAGCCGATCATTGCCGCCGTTAACGGTTTCGCCCTTGGCGGTGGTTGTGAATTGGCGCTGATGTGCGACTTCATTCTGGCCGGTGACAACGCAAAATTTGGCCAACCGGAAATCAACCTTGGCGTGTTGCCGGGCATGGGCGGCACCCAGCGCCTGACTCGTGCCGTGGGTAAAGCGAAGGCCATGGAAATGTGCCTGAGCGGGCGTTTGATTGATGCGGTGGAGGCTGAGCGTTGCGGCATCGTTGCGCGGATTGTGCCGAGCGATGAGTTGTTGGATGAAGCGTTGAAAGTGGCGGCGGTGATTGCCAGCAAGTCGCTGCCGATTGCGATGATGATCAAGGAAAGCGTGAACCGTGCCTTTGAAGTGAACCTGACGGAAGGCGTGCGTTTTGAGCGCCGGGTGTTCCATGCGGCGTTTGCCACGCAGGATCAGAAGGAAGGGATGGCGGCGTTTATTGCCAAGCGTGAGGCTGCGTTCAAGGGCAAGTAATGAGCGGGTCTGACTGACGCCTTCGCGAGCAGGCTCGCTCCCACATGAGGTTCTCGGCGTTCACAAAACCTGCGTTCGCTGGAGATCTCTGTGGGAGCGAGCCTGCTCGCGAAGCTTTTAAGGCTTGATGTACATCAAAATCAAAAGCCCCTCACCCTAACCCTCTCCCGGAGGGAGAGGGGACTGATTGGGGGATGCTTGGAAGGTACGCCGACCTGAAAGAGTTTTACTGAATCCTTAATTGACCTGGTTTATCCCATCGATAATCGACTCGGTCTTTCAGGTCGATGCAGGACGCCAGACACCTCGGTCGGCTCCCTCTCCCTCTGGGCGGTCCGACGTTTCGGGAGGGCTGGGGTGAGGGAAAGGGGCCAACACCATTACAACTGATAGTTCTTCAGCTCCCGCGCAATCACCATCCGCTGAATCTCGCTCGAGCCTTCGTAGATCTGGGTAATCCGCGCATCACGGTAATACTTCTCGACCGGGTAATCCTCCAGATATCCATACCCGCCATGAATCTGAATCGCCGACGAACACACCTTCTCGGCCATTTCCGACGCAAACAGCTTGGCCTGCGAAGCCTCCGACAAGCACGGTTTGCCCGCCGTGCGCAGACGCGCCGCATGCAGGATCATCAAGCGCGCGGCGTTGATTTGCATGTGCATGTCAGCCAGCAGGTTGGCAATGCTCTGGTGTTCGTTGATCGGTTTGCCGAACTGGATACGATCGCGCGAATACACCAGCGCCGCTTCAAACGCCGCCCGAGCGATACCCAAAGCCTGAGCCGCGATGCCGATGCGTCCGCCTTCAAGGTTGGACAGGGCAATCGCCAGGCCTTTGCCGCGCTCACCGAGCAGATTGGCCTCGGGAATGCTGCAGTTGTTCAGCGTCACCGCACAGGTGTCGGAAGCGCGGATGCCCATTTTGTGCTCAGTACGATCAACGATAAAACCTGCTGTATCGGTCGGTACCAGAAACGCTGAAATGCCTTTCTTGCCCAGGTCCGGATCGGTCACGGCAAACACGATCGCCAGCTTCGCCCGTTTGCCGTTGCTGACAAACTGCTTGGCGCCATTGATCACCCACTGGCCGTCACGCAGCTCGGCGCGGGTGCGCAGGTTGTGCGCTTCGGAACCGGCCTGTGGTTCGGTCAGGCAGAAGCAGCCGATGGCTTGCCCACTGGCCAGATCCGCCAGCCAGGTCTGTTTCTGCGCTTCGCTGCCGTAATTGAGCACCGGGCCGCAGCCGACCGAGTTGTGAATACTCATGAACGCGCCGGTTGCGCCGTCACCGGCGGAAATCTCTTCCACGGCCAGCGCATAAGCGACGTAATCGACGTAGGTGCCGCCCCATTCTTCGGGGACGACCATGCCGAGCAAACCCAATTCGCCCATCTTCGCGACGAGCGCGTCGTCGATCCAGCCAGCCTTTTCCCAGGCCTGCGCGTGGGGTGCGATTTCACCACGGGCGAAGTCCCGGGCCATGTCGCGGATCATCACTTGTTCTTCAGTCAGTTCGAGATCGTGCATGGCTCAGCTCCCGCTCTCAGCAAACTCGTGGAAAAAACTCGCGACATGCTCTGCGTCCAGCGCCGCGAGGGTCGGCGGGTTCCAGCGCGGTGTCTTGTCTTTATCGATCAGCAGGGCGCGTACGCCTTCGATCAGGTCGCCGCGCTCGAACCATTGGCGATCCAGATGCAGCTCCAGCGCGAAGCAATGTTCCAGACTCAAGTGGCGACCGCGACGCAGCATCTCCAGCGTAACGGCCATGGCCAGCGGCGAGCGGGTTTCCAGCAGGTCAGCGGTGGTGGTCGCCCACTCATGGCTGTCGGCGACGGTCACCGCGCGCAATTGCTCGACCATGCTCGGCACATCCGGCAGGGCGAAAAAGTGATCGATGGCCGGGCGCAAGGCTTCGAGCGGCGCATCGGGCAGGGTTTGCACGGCGTGTTTGGCCAGCAGGTTTTGCAGCGCTTTCAGCGGCGTATCCTGCCACTCCATCACATCGAGTTTTTCATCGAGCAGCGCCAGTTTGCTGCTGTCCAGGTACCAGTCGGCGAGGCCGCAATACAGCGCATCGGCGGCACGGATCTGCACGCCGCTGACCCCCAGATAGATGCCCAGCTCACCGGGAATGCGCGGCAGGAAATAACTGCCACCGACATCGGGGAAATAACCGATGGCCACTTCCGGCATCGCCAGTCGGCTCTTCTCGGTGACCACACGCAGATCGGCGCCTTGCACCAGCCCCATGCCGCCGCCGAGGACAAAACCGTCCATCAGCGCCAGCACCGGTTTGCGGTAGTGATGAATCGTCAGGTCAAGGGCATATTCCTCGACAAAGAAATCTTCATGCAGCGTGTCGCCGCTTTTGAAACTGTCGTACAGGGAACGAATGTCGCCACCGGCGCAGAAGGCTTTTTCACCGGCACCGCGCAGAACCACTGCATGCACATTGGCGTCAGTCGCCCAGGCATCGAGTTGCTGTTGCAGCAAGCGCACCATGTCGAGGGTGATGGCATTGAGACCGGCGGGGCGGTTGAGGGTCAGGTGACCGATATGATTGCGAACCTCGGCCAGCACTTCGTTTTGCGTGGCATCCATGGACGGTGTCCGCTGGGATGAAGCCTGAGCTGTCATCAGTAACTCCCTGCTTTTATTGTCTTTATTCGAGAAGCTCGCGCGCGAGCGTTACCGGATCGTAACAGTGCAAATTTGCCCTGTACAACGGGGATATGTGCAGGGCCTGTCTGCGTTTTTACCGTAGGAGCTGCCGAAGGCTGCGATCTTTTGATCTTTAAAATCAAAATCAAAAGATCGTCCGATCGCGGCCCGAGCCTGCGGCAGCTCCTACACAGGGGGTCAGCGGAAAGTTTGGGTAATGCTGCGGCGCTTGGCGTGCAGTTCGCTGGCGTGGATCAACTGTTCCAGATCTTCGGGGGTGATGTCGATGAAGGCCTCCATGTCGGCCAGCGCCAGCTTGAGGTCTTCGGCGGTGATGGCCTGACTGTCGACCTGGGTCAGCACCGGCGCGGTTTCGGCCGGACGTTTCGGATAACGGATGCGGGTCAGGTTGTTATAGGCGAGGGCGCTGAGCAGCATGCACGCCGCGCCAAGCATCACCGGTTCCATGGCCTTCCAGTCCATGGCAATGGTCGCCGGATCGGCCAGCACCAGCGTCAGTGCCAACGCCCCGGCCGGCGGATGCAGGCAACGCAGCCAGCACATCAGAATCAGCGCCATGCCCGCCGCCAGGCAAGCACTGCCCAAGGTGCGGCCAAGTACATGAGCGACCAGCAACGCGACGACACCGGCACACAAATACCCGCCCAGAATCGACCACGGCTGGGCGAGGGCGCCGGAGGACACGGCAAACAGCAAAACCGCCGATGCCCCCAGCGGGCCAATCAGGTGATAGGCAACGTCGTGACCGAACACCTGCGCGCACAGCCACACACTGAACAATGTGCCCAGCGCCATGCCGATGGCGGCGCGGCTCCATTCGGTGGGACGGGTGTTGATGGCGGCGGGCAACCAGCGAGCGAGCATGTGAATCCGATCCTTGCAGCAAATCCGAGGCAAAAAAAAGGACTTGTCCGGCATATCCGGAAAGCCCTCGAAGTGTTCCAGCATTGGGGGAGGAACGCGCACAGTGTGCCGGGCAAACTCGATGCTGACAAATTCATATTAATGAAGATTTAGTGCATTAATTTTGAATTGAAGCGATACGGCGGCCACTCATGAAACACAAATAGCCACCCACAGCGGCCAATGCGCTCAAGGCATAGAACATGCTCGGTGCCGGGGTGTGCATCAGCAGAAATCCGCACATGACCGGACTGGCCGCACCGCCCAGGGCCGCAAGGTTCTGCGCGCCGTAATAGCTGCCGCGCAATTCTTCCGGGGCGAGTGTGTCGACAAACAAAAAGTCGGCCGGGTAAATGATCATCTCGCCCAAGGTGAAGATGAACATCGCCACACACCAGCCGACCAGGCTGTCGGCCAGACTGAAGCCGATCAGCCCGATGATGAACAATGCGGTGCCGCCGGCAATCCAGTGGCGCAGGTGCTCACGGGTGAGCAATCGGCCGACTTGGTATTGCAGCAGAATCACCGTGATTGCGTTGCAGGCGAGCAGCGCGGCCATGGTATCCAGCGTCTGTTGCTGGGTGTGGGTCACCAGCAAGTATTGCGACAGGTACAGGGTGAAACGCCCGTGCACCAGCGTGCTGAGCAGGCAACCCAAGGTAAACAGGATCATCGTGCGGTCGTTTTTCAGGATGATCAGGGTTTTCAGAAAGCTTTGTGGCTGAGCGACCGCGGCGACCGGATTCACTTCGCGCACGGCACCGAACAGCAGAAAGATGCTGCCGATGGCAATCGCGCCCGCGACGATAAACGGCGCTGACGGCTGAACGCCGGCAATCACCACGCCGATCATCGGGCCGACGGCGTAACCGATGTTGGTCAGCGTGTAGTTCAGGGAAAACGCCTTGACCCGCTGGCCCACCGGCAGGTTTTCACTGAGGATGGCTTTGGAGCAGATGAGGAACAGCGCCGACGCCGTTTCGCTGATGATCAGCACCAGGGTGACCAGGTACAGATTCTGCGCGAAGGTCAGCAGGATCAGACCGATGCCGCTTGAGAGCATGGTCAGGATCAGCAACTGGCGCTTGTCCAGCCGATCGATGATGTAACCACCGTACAGCGACAACAGCGTGGCGCTGAACACCGCGATCCCCAGCAGCAGTCCGACGTCTTGCGGGTTGAGGTTGAGCTTGTTGCTGAGGAACAGCGTCAACAGTGGACTGATCAGCGCACGGCTGATGACGACGGTCAGCGAGCTGATCATCAACCGGCGGATGAGGCGCGAGTAGGTGGCCACGAAGGGTCAATGTCCTTATTTCAAATGCCTGGCGGGCGTACGTCATCCTTACCGGCCAGTCACCACCGGTCAAGCTGCCACAACACTATCCCTGTGGGAGCGAGCCTGCTCGCGAATGCGTTGGGTCAGATACATCAATGTTGACTGACACTCCGCCTTCGCGAGCAGGCTCGCTCCCACAAGGACCTTCATTGCTTTCAAATCAGGGGCAGGCGCATGGCGCAGCGCCGCTCTGCGGGAAATCCGCAGGCGATTTCGGCTTGCAGCGCATCGCGCAAATGGCGGTCGGTGTGTGCATGCGTCAACTCGACAAATCCCATCCGTTGATAAAACGGCGCATTCCACGGCAGATCGCGAAAGGTGGTCAATGTCACTGAGTTCAACCGCATCAGGCGCGCTTGTTCAATGACTGCCGCAACCAGTGCGCGACCCATGCCTTGTCCTTGAAAAGCCTGACTGACGGATAGCTCCTCAATGTGCATGTGCTGATCAATGCCTACAGCACGAACAAATCCAGTCAGTTGCCCATCGCTGTTTTCAGCAACCCACACGTACGCCTGTTCGATGGCTTGCAGATGTTGGGCAGC
This sequence comes from Pseudomonas sp. VD-NE ins, assembly GCF_031882575.1. NCBI lineage: Bacteria > Pseudomonadati > Pseudomonadota > Gammaproteobacteria > Pseudomonadales > Pseudomonadaceae > Pseudomonas > Pseudomonas sp. VD-NE ins. Next base: position 3,279,655 of record NZ_CP134772.1, on the reverse strand, counting down.
ATCGGGCACCTCGGCATCAGCCAGCCACGCCAACGGCGGATCAAGACGAAACAATTGCGCTGCCGAACGCTCGATCGCGGGGAGGGCTCCCGCGTCAGCAAGGCTGGCGCGGCGTACGTCGAAGGTCATGTTGAGGCGCATCCTGTCGGTCGAGAGCTCGACAGATTAAGGTTTCAGCCACAGCAATACATAGTCGTTTTTATCAAAACGCCCGTCCAACACTGGCTGCGCGCTTTCCAGCGGCGTGCCCTTGAGGGAGGGCAGATCACTGCGGTCCATCATCAGCCACGCCGGACCTTTGATCGCCTCCAGTTGCTGAATCGAGTCACTGAACTGCGGTTGCAGATCCTGCGAGAGATTGACCATGAACTTGATCGCCTTCGCGTCCTTGCCCATGCCATGCAACACCAGTGGCGCCGGATTTTGCTGAACCTGGGCGAACACCGCGCGACTGAATGCCTGGGTGTCGTACAAACGCCGTTCCACCGGTTCGAAGACCGCCGCGTACACCGTCCAAAGCGCCAACACGGCACTCAACGTCAGCACTTCGACGCGCCAACGCGGGATCAACAATCGCGACAACGCCAACAGCTGCAGCACGCCCAACGCGATCAAAACAATGGAAACCTCACCCAATTGCTCGGGAAAGCGCCGTCGGGCGATCAGTAAAACCACCAGCAACAAGCCCGGCGTGACCAGCCACAAGCCCATGATCAAGCCGCGCAACCAGCGGAACACCCGCCCATGCACCACCTGAAACGGATACGCCGCAATGATCGCCGCCATGGGCAACATCGGCAGCAGATACCGCGCCTTCTTCGCCTGGGGAATTGACAGGCCGACCATCACAATCAGTCCCGCCGCCGCGCAATACTGCACCAGGCGTAACGCCGGACCACGCTGCTGCGGTTTGCTCAGCCAGGCCGCCGCCAGTACCAACAATGCCAGCGGATAGGCCAGCGCATAGTTGCCCAGCGAGCTGGTGAAGTAATACAGCGAGCCGCTGACGCCTTCGCTGCCGTCCATGCGCCCCATGAACTGCATGCGAATCACGTCCTGCAAGAAGACCGCGCCACCGCTGAGTTTCGCCAGCCATAACAACAACCCGACACACGCGGCCAGCAACAGCGAAGCCAACACGCCGAACACCAGCAAACGCGACCACTCACGGTTGAGCAGGTAATAGCTGCACAGCATGCCGGTCGGCACCACCAGACCAATCGGCCCGCGAATACCGAAGCCGAGCAACAGCAAAGCGAAAATCAGCAGCCAGTGACGCTTGCCGGCAAAATGATCATGGGCATAACCGAGATAGAACACCGCAAAGGCCACCGCTGCGAGCATCAAGTCCTGCGACACCGCGCGCACTTCAGTGACGAAACCGCTGGTGAGCATCAGCAACGCAATACTGATCAACGCCCAGCGCCGTGAGTACGGCGCCAGCAGTCGATACATCAGCGTCACAATCAGCGCACCGGCGACGGCACTCGGCGCCCACGCGGTCAACGCATTCACCACGCCGAACGGCAACGACAGCAGCCAGACGAACAGCGTCGAAACTGCAGAATAATCCGCGTACGGCTGACCATAGGTGGTTGGAAACACCGTCGGCCCATGGCGCAGCATTTCCTGCGCGAACAACACAAATCGCGAATCGAAACCGATCGGAGCCTGCCCGTAGACTCCGGCCATGAACAATAAAAACGCCAGCAACCCTGCGATCAGGGACTGCCGGCGGATTTCAGGCGATAACGTGATCAAGCGACGTCGGACGCGTGCGGCCACTGTTGCAGCGGAATCGGCAACTTGCGCGATTCGCCACGGCCCATCGGGAAGTAATGGAAGCCGTTGCGCGCCAGACGCTCGGCGTCGTACAGGTTACGGCCATCGAAGATCACCGGGGTGTTGAGGCGCTGTTTGATCAGGTCGAAATCCGGCGCCTTGAACTGCTGCCACTCGGTGCAGATGATCAGCGCATCGGCGCCGGGCAGTACCGATTCCGGCGTGCCCATCAGCATCAGCTTCGATTCGTCCGGGTAAAGGTTCTGGGTTTCCTGCATGGCCTCCGGGTCGAAGGCGCGCACACTGGCACCAGCGGCCCACAACTCCTCCAGCAGGACCCGGCTCGGCGCGTCACGCATGTCGTCAGTATTCGGTTTGAACGCCAGCCCCCACAGGGCGAAGACCTTGCCGCGCAGATCACCCTTGTAGAACGCATTGATACGCTCGAACAACTTGTGTTTCTGCCGCTGGTTGATCGCCTCGACGGCTTGCAGCAAGTCGCTGGAGCAATGCGCTTCTTCGGCGCTGTGGATCAGCGCGCGCATGTCTTTCGGGAAGCACGAACCGCCATAACCGCAGCCCGGGTAGATGAAGTGGTAACCGATGCGCGTGTCGGCACCGATGCCCTGGCGTACCGATTCGATGTCGGCGCCCAGGTGCTCGGCCAACTCGGCGATCTGGTTGATGAAGCTGATCTTGGTCGCCAGCATGCAGTTGGCGGCGTATTTGGTCAGCTCGGCGCTGCGCAGGTCCATGAACATGATGCGGTCATGGTTGCGGTTGAACGGCGAGTACAGATCACGCATCACGTCGCGTACTTCATCGCCTTCGCAACCGATAACGATACGGTCTGGACGGCGGCAGTCGGCAACCGCCGAGCCTTCCTTGAGAAATTCCGGGTTGGAGACGATATCGAATTGCAGCAGGCGGCCGACCTTGATCAAGGCTTTTTCGATGTGCGTGCGCAGCGTATCGCCGGTGCCCACCGGTACGGTGGATTTCTCCACCAGAATCAACGGCTGCTCACGATGACGGGCAATCGCGTCGCCGACCGAAAGCACGTAACGCAGATCGGCCGAACCGTCCTCTCGCGACGGCGTACCCACGGCAATGAACGCCACCCGACCGTGCTGCACGGCGAGTTGTTCATCGGTGGTGAATTGCAGGCGTTTCGAATCCAGACCTTCCCGAACGAGGCTGGCCAGCCCCGGTTCGAAAATGCTGACATGACCCTGGCGCAACAGGTCGACCTTCTTCTGGTCGACGTCCATGCACACGACATCATGGCCGACTTCGGCCAATACAGCCGCTTGCACCAGACCGACGTAACCGCTGCCAAATACTGTGATTTTCATGGAGCACTCCTGAATTCGGGCGCACGAGCCGGACGAGTGTTGATGGTGATGACCCCGAGCATGACCAACGCCACGCCCAGTGATTTAGTGAAACTGAAGGATTCGTTGAACAGCGGCAGACTGGCCGCCAGCAGATAAACCAGCGCATAGCTGATGCTCAGCAGCGAATAAGCCCGGCCCAACGGCAGATCGCGCAGGGCGGCGAGCCAGCAGAGCATCGACAGGGCGTAGGCGAAAATCGCCGCAATGACCACGGCCAAGGCCCGCCAATCAAGGCTGTCGATGTGCAGCCATTGGTCCGGCACGGGCAGGCGGGTCATGCTCCAGCGCATGCCCAGTTGCGCAGCGCTGACGAGAAACACGCTGCCCAGCGCGAAGCTGATGCCACGACGTTGATTCATGACTGTTGCCCCAGCAACACCACGCCGCCGATCACCAACGCCACGCCGAGCCAATGCTGGCGGTCGATGGGTTCACGGAAGACGAAGCGCGCGATCAGGGTGATCAGCACGAAGTTGAGGCTGAGCATCGGGTAGGCGATGCCGACTTCCAGACGCTGCAGCACCAACAGCCAGACCAACAGGCCCGAGCCGAGGGCGAGCAGGGCCAGCCACAACCACGGCGAACACAGTTTGTCGGCCCAGCCCGACTCGACGCCGCGCCAGCTCTCCACGGCGTATTTCTGCGCTACTTGGCCCAGGCAGGTCAGCAGGCACGCAGCCAACAGCAGCAACAGGCTCATGACGCCTCCTTGGGCAGGATCATGATCACCAGGTTGCCCTGTTCGTAACGGATGCCGTCCTTGGGCAACTTGTCGATTTCGTCCAGTTCGTCCTGCCCCTTGACGCGCATCACCACGCCGACTGAACCGCTGCGGCGCGCCTCGCGCATCCACTGTTGCACGTCTTTGCTGTCGACCCGCTGTTGAATGCCGTCAGGATAGGCAAGGCCATATTTCAATTCGCCTATCGTGTTGTACAACGCCACTTGCGGGGTTTTCAGGCGCCAGGCCAGCGCCGAAGCGGCGCCCAGATCGTTGCTCAGCAGGTGGGTGGTTTGCGCCAGTTCGGTGACGTGATGCTTGATGAACTGATCCGGCATCTTGTTGGCGACCACCGATTTGGGCAGCGCCGCCGGCAACACGGCGATCAGCAACAGGCTGCCGAGCGCCGGCGCGGCCCAGCATTGGAGCGGCAGAAAGGCTTGCAGCAGGTTGGCGATGATCCAGCCGATCAGCGCGATAAACACCAGCACCATGCTGTGCAGTTCGTGGTCGTAGACCGGTTTGGTCAGTTGCAAATAGACCAGCGCGATCAACGTGACGACGCCCAGCAACAGATTGAGCAGACCATTGATGCTCAGCGTGCGACCTTGCTCAAGACGCAAGCGGTCGGCCAGCGCATTGCCCAGCAACAACGCCATCGGCAGCAGGCACGGCAGGATGTAAGTCGGTAGCTTGCCGTTGGCCAGGCTGAAAAAACCCAGCGGCATCGCCAGCCAGAGCAGCACAAAGACCACTTTCGGCTGAGCGCGGCTTTGCCATGCCTGCTTGAATGCCGTCGGCAGCAACCCCACCCACGGCAGACTGAACGCCACCAACAGCGGCAGATAGAACCACCACGGCGCATCGTGTTGCGCGTCATCACCGGCAAAGCGACGAATATGTTCGTGCCAGAAGAAGAACCGCCAGTAGTCCGGCTCCTGCGCATGCACCGACAGCACCCACGGCAGGCTGACGAGGATCGCCACGGCAATCGCCACCGGGCCGAACATCAGCAATTCACGCCAGCGTTTTTGCCAGAGCATCCACGGCAGGGCGATCAACACCGGCAGCAGCCAGGCGAGGAATCCCTTGGTCATGAAACCCATGCCACACGCCAGCCCCAATACCGCCCAGGCCGCCATGCGCTTGCCGCTGGTGTGGCTGTCGACGGCAAACCACAGCGCCACCAGACTGAGGTTGACCCAGAAAGTGAATTGCGGATCGAGGTTGGCGTAACCGGCCTGACCGGCGACCACGGTAAAACTCATGTAGAGCAGGGCGCAGACGAAGCTTTTACGCGGCTCGTTCCACAAGCGCCGGGCGACCAGATAGCACAGCAGCACACTCAACCCGGTGCTCAGCGCCGAAGCAAAGCGCACGCCGAACAGGTTTTGCCCAAACAACTCCTGACCCAGCGCGATCATCCAGTAACCGGCAATCGGCTTCTCGAAATAACGCAGGCTCATGAAGTGCGGCGACACCCAGTTGCCGCTCAGCAGCATGTCCTGGCTGATCTGTGCGTAGCGGGTTTCGTCGGGAATCCACAAGCCGTGCGTGCCCAGCGGCAGCAGATAGGCCAGCAAGCAAATGACCAGCAACAGCAGTGGCAGCGTCCAGCGTTTAGTCATGCGCCTTGCACTCCCAGCCAGCCTTCACGGCCGTCGAGGGCGCCGCGTTGCACACGACCCACGGGCAAGGTGTTGAAGAACTCGGGCAGCAAATCGCCCAGCGGTTTGAAATCGATACCTCGCTGGCGCGCATCGGCCAGCAATTGACGAAAATCCTCAGCCATCAGAATCCCTTCTACTTCGGCGTGAATGGTGTAGACGTTGAGCTGTTGCGGGCGAAAGTGATCGAGGATGAAACCGTTGAAGTCCCGCGCCGCTACGATCGGGCCGACGACCTCGTCGAAGGTCGGCAAATCCACCGGAATCTGCGGTGTACCCGGCGTGCCGTCGGCCAGCAACGGGCGAAACAGACGTTGCCCACGGCAATCGCTGTTGTAGCGAAAGCCGAAGGCTTGCTTGGCCTCGATCACGCGCTCGTCCGCACGCCAACCGGCAGCGGCCGAGCACTCGACTTTCTCGCCGAGAATGTCGCTCAAAGTGTCGACGCCCTGACGGATCTGCTCGATCAGTTGCGCATTGCTCCAGCGCCCGGCGTTGGCCTGCCAGCCGTGGTGATCCCACGCATGTAGGCCCACTTCATGACCGGCATCGCGGGCCTGACGCATCAGGTGCCCGAGGTCACGGCCAATCGGTTTGCCCGGCCACGCGGTACCAGCCAGCAGAATGTCCCAGCCGTAAAGGCCGGCGGCGTTGGAGCGGAGCATCTTCCAGAGAAACTGCGGGCGGATCAGGCGCCACAGATGCCGGCCCATGTTGTCCGGGCCGACACTGAAGAAGAACGTTGCCTTGATCTGTGCCTCGTCGAGCATTTCCAGCAGCCGCGGCACACCTTCACGGGTGCCGCGGTAGGTGTCGACGTCGATACGAAGTCCTGCCTGCATTACTTCTTGTCCGCGATTTCGAGCATGGCCTCGCGCAAGAAGAAATCGAGCGTATTGCCGATGGTCTCGCGCATTTCCACGGTTGGCGTCCAGTCGAGCAGACGCTTGGCGTTGGCGATGCTGGGTTTGCGGTGTTCGACGTCCTGATAACCGGCACCGTAGAACGCCTTGCTTTCCACGTCGCGGAAACCGGCGAACGGTGGGAAGTTGTCGCGCAGCGGGTGCGCTTCGAACTGACGCAGCAACTCTTCCCCCAACTGACGGATGCTCGCTTCGTTGTCCGGGTTGCCGATGTTGATGATCTGGCCGTTGCAGACGTCGTTATCGTTATCGATGATCCGCGCCAGTGCTTCGACGCCGTCAGCGATGTCAGTGAAGCAGCGTTTCTGCTCACCGCCGTCGAACAGGCGAATCGGCGTGCCTTCGACCAGGTTGAGGATCAGTTGGGTGATTGCACGGGAGCTGCCGATGCGTGCCGAGTCCAGACGGTCGAGACGCGGGCCCATCCAGTTGAAAGGACGGAACAGGGTGAAATTCAAACCCTTGGCGCCGTACGCCCAGATCACCCGGTCGAGCAGTTGTTTGGACACCGAGTAGATCCAGCGCTGCTTGTTGATCGGGCCGACCACGAGGTTCGAGGTGTCTTCGTCGAAGTGCTTGTCCTGGCACATGCCATAGACTTCCGAGGTCGACGGGAAGATCACGCGCTTGTTGTACTTGACGCAGTAGCGCACCAGTTTCAGGTTTTCTTCGAAGTCGAGTTCGAACACACGCAGCGGGTTGCGGGTGTATTCGATCGGCGTGGCGATGGCCACCAGCGGCAGGACCACGTCGCACTTCTTGATGTGGTACTCGATCCACTCGGAGTGAATGCTGATGTCGCCTTCGACGTAGTGGAAGTGCGGATGGCTGCGCAGACGGTCGATGGCGTCGGAACCGATGTCCAGGCCATAGACTTCGTAGCGGTCATCGCGCAGCAGACGCTCGGACAAGTGATTGCCAATGAAGCCGTTGACGCCAAGGATCAGCACGCGAGTGCGACGCGGTGCACGGCCGGATTCAGCTCCGCGCAGCAGCGAGCCATCGACCAGACCGAGTTCACTGGCCAGTTGCGGGCCGCTGAGGAACAGACCGTTGTCGTTGCGCTGACCGGAGAGGATCACCAAAGAATCTTCGCCGCAGGCAATGCGCAGCGGGTCGACACTGATCACCCGACCCGGTGCCTGACCGTCGTTGCCCTTGGCAACTTCAGCGCTCCAGACGATCAGTTTGTGTTCACCCACGGCGCAGAATGCACCCGGATAAGGTTGGGTCACGGCGCGAACCAGGTTGAACAACTGCTCGGCCGGTTTCGCCCAGACCAGTTTGCCGTCCGCTGCGGTGCGACGACCAAACACGGTGGCTTTCGATTCGTCCTGCGCGGTTTCGCTGATTTTGCCTTGCAACATGGCCGGCAGGGTGTCACGCAACAGATCAGCGGCGGCGGTGCGCAACTTGCCGTGCAGGCTCAGCGCGGTGTCGCTGCGTTCGATGGCAACACGCTGCTGGGCAACGATGGCGCCGGCATCGGCGCGCTTGACCATGCGGTGCAAAGTGACGCCGGTTTCGGTTTCGCCGTTGACCAGAACCCAGTTGGCTGGGGCGCGGCCACGGTAGCTTGGCAGCAACGAGCCGTGCAGGTTGAACGCGCCTTTCTTGGCCACGGCCAGCAACGACTCACTGAGCAGGTTGCGATAGTAGAAGGAGAAAATGTACTCAGGCGCGAGCTTGGCAATGCGCTCGATCCACAACGGATGGTTGACGTCTTCCGGTGCGTGCACCGGGATGCCTTTGCTGGCGCACAGTTGCGCGACCGATCCGTAAAACGCGTTTTCTTTCGGGTCATCGGCGTGAGTGAACACCGCCGCAATGTCATAGCCGCTGTCGAGCAGGCCTTGAATACCGGCGCAACCAATATCGTGATAAGCGAAGACAACAGTTTTTGCACTCATGAGTGAACCTGACCGGTAGTAGAAGTAGTAGTGGAGAGACCATCAACGGTGACCGCAGGCGCCGGCTCGGCGGCGTGGCTGCGCAAGACTTTTTCAATGAAGAAACGCGGGCGGGCGCGCACGTCGCTGTACATGCGCCCGAGGTATTCGCCGAGCAGGCCCATGCCGATGAACTGGCCACCGGTGAACACAAAGAGCACGGCGAACAGCACGAACATGCCGTCACCGGCCCAGCCGGAACCGAACGCCAGGCGCATGACGATCAACGCAAAAGCAAACAGCAATCCAAGCCCGGCCATGGTGAAACCGACGATGCTCAGCAGGCGCAACGGCGTGGTGGTCATGCAGGTGATCAAGTCGAACATCAGGTTGATCAGGCGCATCGGGCTGTACTTCGAATCGCCGTGCTCACGTTCGGCGTGGGCCACGACGATTTCGGTGGTGTGGCGGGCGAAGCTGTTGGCCAGAATCGGGATGAAGGTGCTGCGTTCACGGCAGGCGAGCATTGCGTCGATGATCGTCCGGCGGTAAGCGCGGAGCATGCAGCCGTAGTCGCTCATGGCGACGCCGGTAGAGCGCTGCACGGCGAGGTTGATCAGCTTCGAAGGATAGCGGCGCAGGGCCGAATCCTGACGGTTGCCGCGCACGGTGCCGACGACGTCGTAACCTTTTTCGGCTTCGGCGACCAGGCGCGGGATTTCTTCCGGCGGGTTCTGCAGGTCGGCGTCGAGGGTGATGACGACATCGCCTTTGCACTGCTCGAAACCGGCCATGATTGCTGCATGCTGGCCGTAGTTGCGGTTGAGGATGACGGCTACAAACGGGCTGTCCTCACGGCTCGCAGCTTCTTCCAGAAGGTTGGCGGACTCGTCACGGCTGCCATCGTCGACGAGGACGATTTCATAGTCGTGACGCAGCATCCGGCAGGCTGCCTCGGTGCGGCGCAGCAGTTCCGGGAGGCTGTCCTGTTCGTTGTAGACCGGGATGACGATCGACACACAGCGGATCGGATAAGGTTTCACAGGCGTTTGTCCATAAGAGTGGCGATGGCACCGACCACGCGATCAAGGTCTTGATCGCTCATGTCGGGGAACAACGGAATCGAGCACAGCCGCGCCGAGTTCCATTCGGTGTTGGGCAGATACAGATCGGGGTCACGCTGGCGATACCAGGTGTGCAGGTGGGTGGCGATGAAATGGATACCGGTGCCGATGCCCTGGTCCTGCAAGCCTTTCATGAAGGCTTCGCGATCCATGCCGCAGCGCTCGCTGTCGATGCGCAGGATGAACAGGTGCCAGGCGTGGGTCTGGGCGTAGGCAGGTACGGCCAGCGGTTGCACCGGCAGGCCTTCGAGTTTTTGCCGGTAGGCGGCGGCCAGTTCGGTGCGGCGCGCGTTGATCGCGTCCAGACGCTCCAGTTGCACCAGCGCAATCGCGGCGTTGATGTCGGCGAGGTTGTACTTGAACCCCGGTTCCATCACTTGCGCCTGCGGCTTGCGGCCACCGGTCAGGCGATCGTAGGCGTCAACGCCCAGACCGTGGAATTTGAGCATGCGCACGCGGCTGGCCAAGGCTTCGTCGTCGGTGACGAACATCGCGCCTTCGGCACAGGTCATGTTCTTGATCGCATGGAAGGAGAAAATCGCCGTGCCTTGCGCGCCGACATGACGGCCCTTGTAACGGGTGCCAGCGGCGTGGGCGGCGTCTTCGATCACTGCGATGCCGTGTTTGTCGGCCAGCGCGTACAGCGGATCAAGATCAAACGCGGCGCCGGCGTAATGCACGGGAATGATTGCTTTGGTGCGTGGGGTGATGGCGGCTTCGATGCGCGCGGCGTCGGTCATCAAGGTGTCGCGATCAACGTCAACGAACACCGGTGTGGCGCCGAGCAGCGAGATCATGTTGGCGGTCGACACCCAGGTCTGCGACGGGGTGATGACTTCGTCACCCGGGCCAATACCCAGGGCCAGCAAGGTGATGTGCATGCCGCCGGTGGCGGACGAAAGTGCCACCGCATGCCGACAGCCAACGTACTGCGCGAATTGTTCTTCGAGTGCCTGATTTTTCGGTCCGGTAGTGATCCAGCCGGAACGCAATACTTGCTCAACGGCTGCAATTTCTTCATCGCCGATACTCGGGCGAGAGAAGGGGAGAAACGCCTGACTCATGAACACCTCATCACAAACAATCAGAAGAAAACCAAGTCACCAAACAGGATCCAATCTCAGCGTAGACGCAAAAAATACCTTTGCATCAATAAGTTGCTGATACGACTTACCGTCGGGGTTCGGTTGACTTTTGTGGCTTCGCGCGGCAGTTTGGACGGCGCCGGCACGGGATCTGTTGGAATTAAGGTTATGCCCGTTTTTGTGAAAGGAACATGAAAAACCGGTCGGCGAATCGTTTATCTAGAACTCATACAGCCGCTGTTCAGACTTCTACCGTTTATCGTCGTTTTTAGTAGAAAAGTCCTACAGAAGTGTTCCCTTTATAGGGTAAATGTTGCAGTTGTTAGTTGCTGTGTTGAATTGTTTTTACTCAAGGCCTTTACGTTTGACTGACTTGTCCGTTGTACCGCTGCAAACCCGCCAAACCAATCCGATGACCCTGTATCTGGCGCGCCTGGCTCCCTCCAGCCAGTTGACCATGCGCTACGTTTTGCAGGATGCGGCAGACCGTCTCGGCTTTGAAGACATGAATGTCGAGGATATTCCCTGGCATGCATTACAACCTGAAGATGTTGTTGCGCTGGTTGCCGCTTTGCGCGAAGACAACTATGCGCCGAACACTTCTTCGCTGTATGTGAATGCCGTGCGCGGTGTGATGAATGAAGCCTGGCGCATGAGCCTGATTTCTCAGGATCATTTGTTGAAGATGCGTTCGGTCAAAGCCATTGCCGGCACGCGCTTGTCGCAGGGGCGCAACTTGAAGCGCACCTTGATTCACGAATTGATGGAAGTCTGCGCCGCTGATCCGCGCCCGCAAGGGCTGCGCGACGCAGCGGTGATTGCGTTGTTGTACGGCACCGGCATGCGTAAATCGGAGTCGGTGGATCTGGACTTGAATCAGGTCGACTTTACTGAGCGCAGCCTGACCGTCACCGGCAAAGGCAATAAACAACTGATCAAGTACGCGCCGGCCTGGGCGTTCGCCAAACTCGATGCGTGGCTGGAACTAAGACGCTCACAACTCAAGGAAGGCGAGAGCGACGATGCCTTTCTGTTCAACCGCATCCGTCGCGGCAGCCATATCACCCGCGAGCGCATCACCAAGCACGCGATTTACTACATCGCCCGTCAGCGGGGCACGCAGGTCGGGGTGAAGATCATGCCCCACGACTTCCGCCGCTCGTTCATCACGCGGGTGATCGAGGAGCATGATCTGTCGATCGCGCAGAAGCTCGCGCACCACAGCAACATCCAGACCACCGCCAACTACGATGTGCGCGATGACAACGAGCGGCGGCGTGCGGTGGATCGCTTCGATCTGTAATCAGCAAGCGGCGAACAGATGGGCCGCACCGAGCACCGATAACTGCACGTCGCTGCCAGCAGGCGGCGCGTGCATGCCGGAACTGCGCACCAGCAGCGAACGTCCGGGATCCTGAGTGATCGACGAGCGCAGTTCGACGGTGAGGGTGCAGGTGTTACCGGCAAAATCGCGTTCGGTGACCACGGCGGGGCAGCCTTGTGTGCCGAGTACGGCGCCGGACAACTGCAACTGTTCGGGCCTGAGCATGATCTGCGCATTGCCAATAAAGCCGTTGCTGTTCACCGGCACCTGGCCGAGATCGCAGTGGGCCAGACCGGATTCGATCCGCGCCGGCATGACCACGGCTTCACCGAGAAAATGCGCGGTCTGCTCGTCGTGGGGAAAGCGGTAAAGGTCCATCGGATGCCCGGATTGCACCAGCCGCCCGCCGCGCATCACTGCCAACTGATCGGCAAATGACAACGCTTCACCCTGATCGTGGGTCACCAGAATCGTCGTGACGCCAGCGTCCTCGAGCAAGCGCGCAACCATTTTGCGCATGGCGCTGCGCAGGCCGGTGTCGAGGGCGGAGAAGGGCTCATCGAGCAGCATCAGTCGCGGTTGTTGCGCCAATGCCCGGGCGAGGGAAACCCGTTGCTGCTGGCCGCCGGACAATTCATGCGGCCAACGGTTGGCCATGTTGGCGTCGAGCGAGACGCTGTCCATCAATGCCTTGATCCGTTCCTCTCTGGCGGTGCCGGTTAGCGTCAGGCCAAAACCGATGTTGGCGGCGACGGTCATGTGCGGAAACAGCGCGCCATCCTGAGGGACATAACCGATCTGCCGTTGATAAGCCGGCACGGCGTGAGTGCTGTCGACCAGCACCTGACCGTTGAGCGTGAGGCTACCGGCATCAGGGAATTCAAACCCGGCAATTATCCGCAGCAGCGTGGTTTTGCCTGAGCCGGACGGGCCGACAATCACCGTGCGGCTGCCGGTCGGTACGGACAGGCAGATGTCATCCAGCGCTTTCTGCGCGCCGAAGGATTTGTTCAGTGAGATCAGTTCGAGTGCGTTCATCGGCCAGCGGTGCGCCTGGATTGGTGATAGAGGAGGGCCGTCAGCGGCAGCGAGAGCAGCACCATCAACAGTGCGTACGGCGCAGCGGCGGCGTAATCGATTTCGCTGGTCATGGCCCAGAAACCGGTGGCCAAGGTGCGCGTGCCGTTAGGCGCGAGCAGCAAGGTCGCGGTCAATTCATTGGTGATCGCCAGAAACACCAGTGCAGCGCCAGCTGCTGCGCCCGGTGCGGCCAAGCGCAAAGTAATCAGCCACAAGGCGCGCAACGGCGAACGGCCGAGGCTTTGCGCAATGTTCTCCAGCTCCACCGGCGCCTGGGCAAAACCGGCACGCAGGCTGACCAATGCGCGCGGCAGGAACATCAGCAGATAGGCGAGCAACACGGTGATGGTGGTCTGGTAGATCGGCCGGGCGAAATGGATGGTCACCGTGACCAGTGCCAGCGCCACGACAATCCCCGGCAGGGAACTGGTGATGTAATTGCAGCCTTCGAGCAGACGCTGCAGTTTGCCCGGCGCGCGGATCGACAGCCAGGCAATCGGAATCGCCGCCAGACTGGTCAACAGCGCACCGGCGACGCCGAACGACAGGGTTTGCAACAGCGCGGGCACCAGTTCATCACCGCCCCACACGTCCCAGCCACCGGCAATCAACCAGCGACTCAATGTCAGCAACGGCACGCCGAGGGCGAGCAGACAGGTTAGCCCTTGCAGACCGAGCCCGAGAATCACGCTGCCACGACCGAGCCGCACCGTGCGCTGTTCGCGCGCACTGCCGGAACCCACGCGGGCATATCGCGCCTTGCCCCGGGCGGCGGATTCGACGGTGAGCATGGCCAGACAACACAACGCCAGAACACCCGCGAGCATGTTCGCCGCCGGGCCGTTGAAGGTTGATTTGAACTGATCGAAAATCGCCGTGGTAAAGGTGTCGAAGCGGATCATTGCGTACAGGCCGTACTCGGCCAGCAAGTGCAGCCCAACCAGCAACGCACCGCCGCAAATCGCCAGGCGCAACTGCGGCAACACCACCCGGAAAAACACCGCCCAGGGCTTGAGACCCAGGGATTCGGCGACGTCTTCGATCGCCGGATCAAGTCGGCGCAAGGTCGCGGCAATCGGCAAGTAAAGAAACGGAAAATAGGCGATCACCGACACCAGCACACCGGCCGGCAGTCCGTGAATCGATGGAATCAGGCTGACCCAGGCATAGCTGTGAACGAACGCCGGCACCGCCAGCGGCGCGACGGCCAGCAATGACCACAGGCGCCGACCGGGCAGGTTGGTGCGCTCGGTCAGCCATGCCAGTGCGGTGCCGAGCAGAATGCACAGCGGCAAGGTGATCAACACCAGCAGCACGGTGTTGATCAGCAGTTCCGCCACCCGTGGGCGAAACACCAACGCTTCGATAGTCGCCCAGCCAGTTGCCCACGACACACCGAGCACAAACGCGATCGGCAACAGTGACAGCAATGAAACGCCGATCGCCAGCGCAACCACCCACGACCCTCCGCGACCGGTGAGGGCGCGGGGTTTAAGTCTAAGGCTCGCGGAGGCCGTCGCTGCGACCTGCGCGGGTAGGGTTTCGGGGAGCACTTACAGGATTCCCGCCTGGGTCATCAGCTCGACGGCTTTTTTGCTATCGAGTTTCGACGCGTCGACGGTTGGCGCATCAAGATCCTTCAGCGGCGTCAGTTTCGGGTTGGACGGCGCGTCTTTGCCGACCGCGTATTCAAACGAAGTGCCGCTGTGGAGAATCTCCTGACCTTCTTTGCCGGTGATGTATTTGACGAACTTCTGCGCCTCTTCCTGATGTTTGCTGGAGGCCAGCACGCCAGCGCCGGAGGTACTGACAAACGCCCCCGGATCCTGATGTTTGAAGTAGTAAAGCTTGGTGTTCTGGCTGTTTTCGCCGGTCTTGGACTGATCGACGAAGCTGTAATAGTGGTAGATCACGCCGCTGTCGATCTGCCCGGCGTTCACTGCTTTGAGCACGGCGCTGTTGCCGCGATACACGCTGGCGTTGGTTTTCATGCCTTTGAGCCAGTCGAGCGTGGCGGCTTCGCCTTTTTGCTCGAGCACGGCGGCGACGATGGCCTGGAAGTCAGCGCCGGCCGGTGAAGCAGCCCAGCGACCTTTCCACTCCGGTCTGGCCAGATCGAGCAGGGATTTCGGCAGGTCTTTCTCAGCCAGTTTCGCCGGGTTGTAGACGAACACCGTTGAGCGCGCGGCGATGCCGATCCACTGGCCGTGGGCCGGGCGGTACGCTGCGTCCACTTGTTGCAGCGTCGCCGGAGCGATCGGCGCGAACAGCTTGGCGTTGTCGACCAATACCATCGCTGGGGAGTTTTCGGTGAGGAATACGTCTGCCGGCGAGGCCGCGCCTTCCTGCACGATCTGGTTGCCCATTTCAGTGTCGTCGCCGTTGCGAATCGTCACCGGAATCCCGGTTTCCTCGGTGAAGCCGGCCACCCAGGCTTTGGTCAGGCTTTCGTGCTGGGCGTTATAAACCAACAAGCCAACACCGTCAGCCGCACCGGCTGAGCCTGCGCTGAGCAGGGCGCTGACCAACAATGCGCGTTTCAGAAAGGACGGGACCTTTGAATTCATAACGGTGACGCTCCTGATTTTTTAGACGTTATGGGCAGGCATTCGCGGGCAGACTTCAATGCGAATGATTTGCAGATATTCAGCCGCAGGCAATGTAGAGAGGCAAATGAGAAAAAAACGTCAAACAAACCGTTAATACATGTCATTGCCATTCAGATTAGCAGCGACTCGGTGACGCGCGGTTGCCGTGCGTCATTCCGCGTCAGGCTATTCAGGAGGGATTGGGGATGTAGGCGACGCTCTGGTCGGCGCGGCCATGGAACACCTGTTCGCCGCGGGTTGGCGTGGTGCGGATGACGCGGTGATCGGCGCTCAGGTAGTCGAGTGGCAACGGATCACCACTGCGATACTGGGCAACGATGATGGTGCGTTGCGGATCCCAGTGCTGACCACTGCTGCGTTCCAGCCAGGCCAACGTCGCCGCGCTGTCGCCTGTACGTGGGAAGTCTGCGGTTTCTGCCACGTAGTAGAACGGCGCACCGCCGGTTTGCAGGTACATCGGCACTTTGTTGTCGACCTCGATCATGACCATGCGCCACTGACTCAATGGTGCCTGCTGGCTGGCCTGCTCGCGCACGGTTTCGCCGAAGCGGATCACGCCGCCACCGCTGTTGGTCCACGGATACAGCACGCCGAGTACACCGACCATCACGGCCGTGGCGACCGCAAAACCGACTTTCAAACCACGCCCTCGGAGGCTGCGCGCGGCCATGCGCCGGGTGATCCACCACGCACCGAGCAGTTGCGCGAACGGCACCAGAGGCAATACGTAATAGCTACGTCGGCTGCCGCTGGCGGTGAAAAACAGCAGCAACAGGCCAAGGCCTTGAATCAGCCAGCGGGTGTCCGGCTCGATGTTTCGCCAGTTTCGCAGCGCCACCCACAGGGCGATGATCCAGCACGGCGCCCACGGCAGGGTGTAGACCGGCAGGTACAACAAATAGGTGTAGATCGGGCCGATGTTGTCGAAGGGCTGGAAAAACCGCACAACGTTTTCCCGCAACACCAGTTCCAGACCGCTTTGCCGATAGTCAGGGGATCCGTAGACATGCGAGAGCAGGAACGGCAATCCATAAAACGCTCCGGCGATCAGCAGCGCGGCGCACAGGCGCAGGTTGAGATGGCGTTTCCAACGGCCGTTTTGCAAAAGATGCGGTAACAGCAGCAGTCCCGGCAGGATGAAACCGATCAGGCCCTTGAACAAAGACGTCAGCGCCAACAGGCCGAAAAACACCACATAGCGCCAGAACCGGGTGTCATCAGGGCCACGCCAATACCACCACACCGCCGCGAGAACACCGCAAACGGTGAGGATGTCGGCCGTCGCGACCCGCGCCCAGAAGACGAAATAGAATGTGGTCGCCAACATCCATCCGGCAATCAGCCCGGTGCCTTTGCGAAACAATTGCTCGCCCAGCAGGTACACCAGCCATACGCTGAACCACGCCGAAATGACCGACGACAAGCGCAATGACCAAGGCCCCAGGCCTCCAGTCAGCCAGGAAGTTGCGGTGATCAGCCAGTACGACAGCAATGGCTTGTCGTAGTACGGATCGCCCTTGAGATACGGGTCGAAGTAGTCACCGCTTTGCAGCATCTGCAAAGCGATATTGGCCCAGCGGGTTTCCGCGCCCCAGAGTTCGCGACTGCCCAGCCCGAGCAGCAGCATCAGGGCGGTCGCCGCCAGCAGAATCCATAACGCCCTGGGTTCTTTGGCCGTCGCGGTCATGGCTGGCGCTTGGCGAAGATGTAGATCTGCAGATTGCCGCGCTGGTAATGCTTGCCGTCAGCCGGCAACAGTTCGATTTCCTGCGCTTCCTGGGTGCTGTTGACGCGCATCACCACCGCCACCGAGCCTTTTTTGCGCGCGTCGGTCATCCATTGGCCGACGTCGTCCAGACCGACCTTGCGGGCAGCCATGGCCGGATCGTCGAGGCCGTATTTCAGTTCACCGACAGTATTGAACAGATCCACTTGCGGCCGCTTCAGACGCCACGCCAAGGCCGACGCTGCGCCAAGGTCATTGCTCAATAACGAGGATGCCTCGCTCAAGGCCTGTTGGTGCTCGGCAATAAACTGGTCGGGCATCTTGCTGTCGACGATCTGTGCCGGCATCGCGGCGGGCAGCAAGGCAATCAACAGGCCGATGCCAAGGGCCGGCATGGCCCACATCGCCAGCGGCCGCATGATTTGCAGGGCATTGGCGATGATCCAGCCGATCAGCACGATAAACACCAGCGACAGGCTGAACATCTCGGTGTTTGCGTAGATCTCTTTAGTGACCTGCAGATAGATCAGCGCAATCAAGGCAACGCTGGCAAGAACCGTATTGATCACGCCGTTCAGACGCAAAGCCTTGGTGTGGCGCTGCTCCAGCCATTTCACCACGGTGTGGCCCATGAGCAAGGCCAGCGGAAACAGGCACGGCATGATGTAGGTCGGCAGTTTGCCGCTGCTCAGGCTGAAAAAGATCAGCGGCAGCACAAACCACAACGCCAGAAACGCGGTTTTCACTTCACGCTTTTCACGCCAGGTGCGGATCAACGTCGATGGCAACAACAGCGCCCACGGCAACGTCGAAGCAAACAGCAACGGCAGATAGAACCACCACGGCCGTGCATGCTGGGCATCATCGCCAGCGGCGAAACGGCGGATGTGTTCATGCCAGAAGAAAAACCGCCAGAAGTCCGGCTCGCGCACATGTACCGCCAGTGCCCACGGCACGCTGACCAATGCGGCGACCAGCACCGCCACCGGGCCGTAGCGCAGCAGTTCGCCGAAACGGCGTTGCCAGATCATGTAGGGCAGGGCGATCAGTACCGGCAGCAGCAGGGCCAGAAAGCCCTTGGTCATCAGGCCCATGCCGCAGGCGGCACCGAGCAATGCCCAACTGCCGAGGCGGGCCTTTGTGGTGGTGCTGTCGATGGCAAACCACACCGCCACCAGACTGAGGTTGACCCACAAGGTGAACTGCGGATCGAGGTTGGCGTAGCC
Organism: Pseudomonas sp. VD-NE ins; assembly: GCF_031882575.1. Classification (NCBI taxonomy): domain Bacteria; kingdom Pseudomonadati; phylum Pseudomonadota; class Gammaproteobacteria; order Pseudomonadales; family Pseudomonadaceae; genus Pseudomonas; species Pseudomonas sp. VD-NE ins. Next base: position 3,261,102 of record NZ_CP134772.1, on the reverse strand, counting down.
TGCCTGACCGGCGATCAGGCCAAAACTCATGTACAGCAAGGCACACGCTGCGCTGATGCGCGGGTTGTTCCAGAGCCGGCGCGCCAACAGGTAGGCGAGCCAGACGCTGACGCCGGTACTGAGCGCCGAAGCGATGCGCACGCCAAACAGGTTGTCACCGAAAATCGCCTGGCCGATCGCAATCATCCAGTACCCGGCAATCGGCTTCTCGAAATAGCGAATGCCCATGAAGTGCGGCGCGACCCAGTTGCCGCTCAACAGCATTTCCTGGCTGATCTGACCGTAACGGGTTTCGTCGGGGATCCACAAACCGTGGGTCATCAGCGGCAACAGATAAAACAGCACAAACGCCAGGATCAACCCGGGGATCGCCCAGCGTTCGATCAGCGAAGGAGGTTGTATCAAATGGCGGGCAGCGTGGCGCAACGGAGGGGTATCGGACGTCATGACTGAGCCTTGTGACGAATAAAAAGTATCTGGCTTAAAACACTAGAAGCCGTGGCGGTTTTTTCATTGGTTATGTGTAACGTCTAATGTCTGCCAGAACGGCGTATTGATAATGCCCAACACTGTAAGTTGTTTCCGGTTATCAATTCGTACAAGTAAGGTACTTCCATACTCCGCGGCAATCGCGTGAGGAAAACCGGTCTGTTTTTCAAAATCACTGATGCAACCGCTGTGAGTGACCAGCACAAGATTCTGCTGCGCCACTTTGCGCGCGACGATTTCATCGCGAAGTGTCGGCCCGCACGTGGCCAGCCAGTCTTCGGCAAGGGCATCGTGGCCGAACATGTAATGCGCGGTTTGCGCCGTACGGGTCAGCGGACTGCTCAACACCACGGCTTGTTGCATGCCCAGTCTGACGAAGCCTTCACCGACCGCTTGCGCCGCGCTGCTGCCCAGTTCGGTGATGCCATCCGCCGGGCCCAGGCAGGTATTGCTTGAGCGGTCACAACGTTCGGTGTGCCGCACCAGCGCAACGACTTCACCGGCCCGCCAGGCTTTTATCCATTCAGCGGTGGTGCTGCGTCCGGCATGATTGAGGTCGGTCGGCGAGCGTGGCCACCAGACAAACCCGCTGACCAGAATGGCCACAAGCACGACGCACACCAGTGCACTCCATAGCCGAAAGCGCGGCGTGCGCCGGTAGCGGAATAAATGTTTCAACTGAAATAATTGCGCCACAATGTTGCCTCTTAAAACGCCAGATAGTTCATTCAGTGCAACGCAAGGCTTGGGCAGCGAGCAACTTTACGACTGTTTACTTGAATGCTGGCTGAACACTACGCTCGAGGTCGTCTGGGCGCGGTGAAGAACATGTGAAAAAATTGCCAGAAGTTGATCGGGGCAACTAAAACGGCCATTTGATAAATAAACTCAATTGTTGTTTTTATTTATAGGAGGGCCTTACCAAGTCTGCACCGTTGCGGTGACGCTCAGGATTACCGGGCAACGGCGTAGCGCTGGGCTATCGTTGCCGTGACACGGACAAACAAGGGGCCACTCAAGCGCATGGATCTCAAGCAAAGCCTGACGAAACGGATCGTGATTGTGTTCGCGCTGATGAGCGCCTTAGTCGCCGGTGTCTTTGCATTGGGGATCGTCGCGACCGTACACGTGGTGGAGCGCAAGTTGACCACCACCACGTTGAGCGGGGGGCTACACCGGTTATTGGCAATGGACGACATCCGTCTCTGGAGCCATACACCGGAAAAAAGCGAATTGTTTTTCTTCGAGGGCGGGCAGGGGCCGTTGGCACTGACTCGACAACTGGCTGAGTTACCCTTGGGTTTTCAGGAAATCACCTTCCACGGTGATGCCTTCTACGCCATGGTCGAAGCCGTCGGCGGGCGCAAATACGTGTTGCTGCGCGATCAGGAGAGCCTCGAACAGCGTGAGCATCTGCTGTTTATTGTGGTGATCGTCGGATTCATCCTCAGCATCGTTCTGGCGCTGGTCCTCGGCCGCTTGCTCGCACGACGGGTCATGGCGCCGGTGATTCGCCTGGCCCGACAAGTGCGCCATCGCGATCAGCTCATTGAAGTGGCGCCGCCGTTGCATCCCGATTACGCCGCTGATGAAGTCGGCGAGCTGGCGCTGTCGTTCGATCAGACTTTGGGACGCCTGCGCGCCACCTTGAGCCGGGAGAAACTGTTCACCAGCGATGTCAGCCATGAACTGCGCACACCCTTGATGGTGCTAACGACGTCCTGCGAACTGCTGTTGGCCAACCCGTCGCTTGATGCCCGTTCAGGCGCACAGGTCAGCCGGATTGCCCGGGCCAGCCACGAGATGCGCCTGTTGGTCGAAACCTTTCTGATGCTGGCACGCAAGCCTGAAGAAGTTCGCGTGCAGTCCACGTGTACGCTCAAGGAAATTGCCGATGCGCAGACAGAGGTGTGGGGCCGCTTGATCCGCGAAAAAGGCCTGGAGTTTGTCTACGATCCGCAGCACGCCGGCGCCGGACGCTTCAACCTGACTTTTCTGCAATCAGTGATGGGCAACCTGTTGCGCAATGCCTGGCATTACACCGACCACGGTTACGTGCGCCTGACCCTGCTAGAAAACAGCTTCGTGGTTGAAGACAGCGGCATCGGTATTCCGGAAGAACAGCGCCATGCGATGTTCCAGCCCTTCGTGCGTGGCGATGAACAACGCGGCGAGGGGTTCGGCCTCGGGCTTTCGCTGGTGCAGCGGATCTGCAGCCAGCAACACTGGCAAGTGCAACTCACCACCCGTGAACCCAATGGCTGTCGTTTCACGGTGACGCTGATTCAGGAGGAGGGCGGACAGCCACGCGGATTGCCGGCGGCCTGACTGATCGCCGCAGCCAGGCGTTTGACGTTGTTCTGCTGGGCGCCCACCAGATCATCGATGGTCGGGCCGGACGGTGTTTGCAGGGTCGAACGGCAGGTCAGCGAGCCATTGTCAGTGGCGCCGACGGGACGCAAGCGCCATTGGGCGTCGATCAGGCCGTACTGACCGGGGATCGAGTCGAAGCGTTGCACTTCGATGCGCACCGAAACATTGCCTTGCCCACTGGTATTGCTCAATTGATCGGCCAACGCACCGCGCAACTCATCCGCCAGTGTCGCCCCCCACCAATCGGTTTCCAGAATCGCCAGGCCGCTGTCGCCCTGGCGGATAACGATTTGCGCACGGTCGACCTGCGGCGGCACGCTCAGCGCTTCAATCGGAATCTGCGCGCCGGTCCGTGTGTTGGCGATCTGCACCGGCGTCAGGGTGTGAAAGCTGATCGGGTCGCTGCGGCACGCGCCCAGCAGCATGAAGGCAGCGAGCACGGTGATCTTCAGCGGTAAAGCCATTGGGTTAGCTCCTGTGCTCAATTGCGTGGCGGTCCTTTCAGATCCAGTGGCGCGGCGTTATCGGGGCGACCACGAATCAGCGATTCCGGATGCCGGCCCAGGTAATCCGACAGCTCACGCAGCGAGCGCGACATGCGCCCGAGTTCGTCGAGAGTTTCCGTGAGTTTCTCGCGTTGCGGCGAATCTTCGGCCAACGTGGAGCTGGCGGACTGCAAGGTCTTGCTGACGTCGGCCAGAGTGCTCTGCACGCCCGGCAGGGTCTTGGCGTTGAACTGGGTCAGGCCTTTGCGCAGCTCGATCAGATTGCTGTCGAGGTTGTTGGCGATGCGATCAACCGGCAGTTTGTTGAGCTTGTCGACCACGGCTTCGAGTTTTTCCTGCAGCTGTTCGAGGCTGCCGGGAACGGTCGGTAGAACAACCGGGCGAGCGCTCGGATCGAACGCGACTTTCTCCGCTTTCGGGAAGAAGTCCAGGGCCACGTACAACTGGCCGGTCAGCAGGTTGCCACTGCGCGCCTGAGCACGCAGGCCATTGTCGATGAAGGTGCCCAGCAGGCGGATGCCGGCGGCTTCGTCGTTGGGGTCGTGTTTGAATTCGGTGAGCATCTTTTTGTAGGCCTGACCGAGACGCTGCGGGTAAATGACGATGCCGACGTTAAGCGGGAAGGTGCGTTTTTTCGCATCGAAATCCAGGTTGATGCCCACGACCCGGCCGATTTCCATACCGAGAAACTCGACCGGCGCATCGACCTTGAGTCCGCGCAGTGACTGTTCGAAACGCAACACCATGTATTGCGCCTTGCCATTCGGTGGGGCGAGGGCGCTCTGCTGGTCGGCGAACAGTTCGAAATCCTTGTCGTCGGCGGCGGCCACATCGTTGGGGCTGTAATCCGGAGCACGGAACGCAATACCGCCCACCAGCAGGGTCGACAGCGATTCGGTCTTCACGGCAAAGCCGTTGGCACCGACATTGATGTCGATGCCGCTGGCATTCCAGAAGCGGGTGTTTTCGGTGACGAACGCGTCGTTCGGCGCGTGAATGAACACCTCGATATCGACCCCTTTGCCTTCGGGGTTGAGGGCGTAAGTGACGACCTGGCCGACCGGAATCTTGCGGTAATAGACCGGTGAACCGATGTCCAGCGAACCGAGGTCCGGCGCGTGCAGCATGAAGCGCTTGCCGGGTTCGCCATAGGTGATCGGCGGCGGATTTTCCAGACCCTTGAAGTTCTTTGCGCGGCCATTGGACTGGCCGACGTCGGCGCCGATGTAGTCACCGGAAAGCAGGGTGTCGATGCCCGAAACGCCGCCGGCGCCTATGCGCGGACGCACCACCCAGAACTGTGAATCTTCGCGCGTGAAGGTTTCCGCTTGTTTGGACAGTTTGATGGTGGCGTCGACGCTTTTCTGGTCGCCACTCAACTCGACGTCCGTGACCTGACCGATGACCACGTTGCGGTATTTGACCTCGGTCTTGTTCGCCGTCAGGCCGCTGCCGGTCTTGAAGTTGACGATGATCGTCGGCCCTTCCTGCATCACGTTGTGCACCACCAGCGAGATGCCCACGAGCACCGCCACAATCGGCACAATCCAGACGAGTGAAATGCCGAAACGGCGGGTTTTGACTGGGGCTTGGCCTGGTGCTCGCGGCTCGTCGGTGGCTGACGACTTCATCCATGTCCTCCTCGATTGATTGGGCACTGAGCGTCAGGAACGCAAAAGCACCTCATCAATATAGAAGTGCTTGGCGATAGAGCAAATGTGTATAGCGCATGCACCGCGACCTGATCGTTCCCACGCTCTGCGTGGGAATGCAGCCCGTGACGCTCCGCGTCACTGGACGCAGAGCGTCCCTTGAGGCATTCCCACGCAGAGCGTGGGAACGATCAAAGCCGGGAACGATCAGATCGCGACAGCGCAGTTTGTGCTGTCAGCCGAGCATTTCCCGCAGGCGATACCAGAACATCCCCAGTGCCAGCAGTGGCGAGCGCAAGGCCGGGCCGCCGGGGAAGGTCATGTGCGGCACGCCGCTGAACACGTCCATGCCCTGGCTGTGACCGGCATGAATCGCCTCGCCTAGCAGCTTCGCGCACCAGTGGGTGACGTTCAGGCCATGGCCGGAATAGCCCTGCGCATAGAACACGTTCGGGTGCTGTTTGAGCCGGCCGACCTGCGGGAAGCGATTGGCGGCGATGCCGATCTTGCCGCCCCATTGGTAATCGATGCGCACGTCCGCCAGTTGCGGGAAGACCTTGAGCATCTTCGGCCGCATATAAGCGGCGATGTCCGCCGGGTCGCGCCCGGAATAGTGGCAGGCACCGCCGAACAGCAAGCGTCGGTCCGCCGAGAGCCGGTAGTAATCGAGGCCGACTTTCTGGTCGCACACCGCCAGATTGTGTGGAATCAGCTGCGCGGCGCGCGCCTCGGACAACGGTTCGGTGGCGATGATGTAACTGCCGGCCGGCAGCACCTTGCCACTGAGTTGTTGTTCGAGCTCGTCCAGATGCGCATTGCAGCCGAGCACCAGACTGCCAGCTCGCACCGTGCCGGTTGCGCAACGCACCTGCACGGTTGCGCCGTGGATGATTTCCAGCACTTCGCTCTGCTCGAAAATTCTAACGCCGAGCGACGCTGCCAATCGCGCTTCGCCTTGCACCAGATCCAGCGGGTGCAGATGACCGGAACCCATGTCCACGAGGCCGCCGGCATAGATTTCGGAGTTGACCACCTGCTGGCGGACCTGCTCCGGGCCGATCAGTCGGGTTTCGTGGGCATAGCCGAGTTCAGCGAGGTCGACCAATTCGTCCTTGTAGGCGTCGAACTGCGCAGGGGTGTTGGCCAGATCGCAGAAGCCCCAGCGCAGATCACACTCGATGCCGTTGTCGCCGATGCGCTGCCGCACCAGCTCCACCGAATCAATGCCGGCGCGCTGCAAGTAACGCACGCCTTCCTGACCGACATACTTGGCAAACCCGGTGACGTCATGACCGATCCCGCGAATCAACTGGCCGCCATTGCGCCCACTGGCGCCCCAGCCGATGCGCCGGGCTTCGATCAACACCACCGAGAGCCCGCGCCGGGCCAGTTCGATGGCCGTGTTGACGCCGGTGAACCCGCCACCGATCACACAGACATCGGCAGTCAAGTCTCCGTCCAGCAGCGGATAAGGTGTGCTCGCCCGGGCCGAAGCGGCGTAGTAGGAGCGGGCGTGTTCCTGGGTGTACTGATTCATTTGTTCGACTTCACTTTGCTCCAGGACCGGGTCATCAGACGCATGATCGCCTGGGGCGGGGTGGTAGAAATGTAAAGCTTGTCGAGGACTTCTTGAGGCGGATAGACCTCAGGATTGTTGACCAGCTCCGGATCCATGTATTGCTTGGCGGCCGGGTTCGGGTTGGCGTAACCGACCGAGGCGCTGACTTTGGCGATCACTTGCGGATCGAGCAGGTAATTGATGAAGGCGTGGGCTTCTTTGGTGTTGCTCGCATCGGCCGGAATGGCCAACAGATCGAACCAGAGGTTGGCGCCTTCTTTCGGAATGGCGTAAGCGATGTTCACGCCGTTCTTGGCTTCCTTGGCGCGGTTGGCGGCCTGGAACACGTCGCCGGAATAACCGAACGCCACACAGATATCGCCATTGGCCAGGTCCGACACGTATTTCGAGGAATGGAAATAGGTGATGTACGGGCGGATGCTCAGCAGCTTCGCTTCCGCCTTTTTATAGTCTTCCGGGTTTTCGCTACGCGGGTCCATGCCCATGTAATTGAGCACGGCGGGGAAGACTTCGTCGGCGGAGTCCATCATCGACACGCCGCACTGGGTGAGTTTTTTCAGGTTCTCAGGCTCGAACAGCACGGCCCAGGAATCGATGTGGTCGATGCCCAGCACTTGCTTGACCTTATCGACGTTGTAGCCGATGCCGTTGGTGCCCCATAGATACGGCACGGAGTGCGCGTTACCCGGATCGTTTTTTTCCAGCAGCTCAAGCAGCATCGGATCGAGGTTTTTCCAGTTCGGCAGTTGCGAACGGTCGAGTTTGAGGAACGCCCCGGCCTTTACCTGGCGAGCAAGAAAGTGGTTGGACGGCACCACCACGTCATACCCGGTGCGCCCGGCGAGAAGCTTGCCTTCGAGGGTTTCGTTGGAATCGAAAACGTCGTAGATCACCTTGATCCCGGTTTTGCTCTGGAAGTCGGCGAGGGTGGTTTCGCCGATGTAGTCGGTCCAGTTGTAGACGCTGACCGTCGGTTGGGCGTGAGCTACAGCGCTGAACAGCACGCTCAGGGCGACCGGGAGTACGGATTTCAACAGACGCATATCGACACCTCTTCTTATAATGATCGTTCCCACGCTCTGCGTGGGAATGCCTCAACGGACGCTCCGCGTTCGGCTTTGGATGGGACGCGGAGCGTCCCGGGCTGCATTCCCACGCAGAGCGTGGGAACGATCGACACAGGGGATATTCTGGTTTGGGTTAAACGCTCAGCATCAGGAACTCACGCTCCCACGAACTGATCACGCGCTTGAAGTTTTCATGCTCGGCACGCTTCACCGCGACGTAGCCACGGACGAATTTGTCGCCTAGGTATTGCGCAACGGCCTCGCACTCTTCCATTTGCGTCAGCGCTTCCTCGATGGTGATCGGCAGGCGCAGGTTGCGGCGCTCGTAAGCGCGGCCTTGTACGGCAGCGCTCGGCGCGATGGCTTCGACCATGCCGATGTAACCGCAGAGCAGGCTCGCGGCAATCGCCAGATACGGGTTGGCATCGGCGCCCGGCAAGCGGTTTTCCACGCGCATGGCTTCCGGGCTTGAGGTCGGCACACGCAGGCCGACGGTGCGGTTTTCTTCGCCCCATTCGACGTTGACCGGCGCCGAGGTGTCCGGCAGGAAGCGGCGGAACGAGTTGACGTTCGGCGCGAACATCGGCAGCACTTTCGGGATGTATTTCTGCAAACCGCCGATGTAGTGCAGGAACAGCTCGCTCATCTGCCCGTCGGCATTGGCGAAGATTGGCTTGCCGGTGGCGATCTCCACCACACTCTGGTGAATGTGCATGGCGCTGCCCGGCTCATCGCCGATCGGCTTGGCCATGAAGGTTGCGGCGACGTTGTGCTTGAGCGCGGCCTCACGCATGGTGCGTTTGAACACGGTGATCTGGTCGGCCAGATCCAGCGCGTCGCCGTGACGGAAGTTGATTTCCATCTGCGCCGGGCCGTCTTCGTGGATCAGCGTGTCGAGGTCCAGACCTTGCAGTTCGCACCAGTCGTAGACGTCTTCGAACAGCGGATCGAATTCGTTTGCGGCATCGATGGAGAACGACTGCCTGCCACTTTCAGCACGGCCCGAACGGCCAAGCGGCGCCTTGAGTGGCAAGTCCGGGTCTTCGCAGCGTTGGGTCAGGTAGAACTCCATTTCTGGCGCAACGATCGGCTTCCAGCCTTTGTCGGTGTAGAGCTGCAAGACTTTCTTCAGCACGTTGCGCGGCGACAGTTCGATCGGGTTGCCGAACTTGTCGAAGGTGTCGTGGATGACGATGGCGGTCGGTTCGATCGCCCATGGAATCACGTAGACCGCGTCAGCCACGGGCTTGCAGACCATGTCGATATCGGCAGGATCGAGCAGGTCGTAGTAGATGTCGTCGTCGACAAAATCCCCGGTTACCGTTTGCAGCAGCACACTTTCCGGCAGGCGCATGCCTCGCTCATGCAGGAACTTGTTGGTCGGTGCGATCTTGCCGCGGGCAATGCCGGTCAGGTCGCTGACCACACATTCGACTTCGGTAATCTTGTGATCTTTCAGCCACGTGAACAGCTGATCGAAAGGGGCATTCATAAAGACCTCGTTATTGGTTTTATAGACGCCGGGGAGGGCGGGTTTCATCTTCCGCCCCTTCCCCTGTGGCGCGTTGACGACTATCTTGGGCGAGCCTTGCAGTTCCATCTATCCACTTTAAGCAGCACCAAAGCGCACCAAAAGAGTGCGCAAGGTCACCCCATGACAACGTGCAATCCGCTACAAGTCCAAGCGTTCAACACCGCCGATGTCGCCGAACAAGTCCGTGTTACACCGGGCTGGGTCCAGCATTATCAACAGATGTCGCCGGGTCATTTTGCCGGGCAGATCCGCTATCTGGATCTGCAGGGTGTCGAGGTTTATGAGGAGCAGATGAACACCCGCGTCGAGCAGAATTTCAGCGCGCCATCGGGTGCTCTGGCGTTCTGTTTTGATCGCAGCGACAACGCGCTTTACCTGCTCAATGAAGAGAGCCGCAACATCTGGATCACCCCGGAGAACTATCAGGAAATTGCCGTGGTGTTCGGTCCGGAGTTTGTCCGTCAGCACGGTCTGAATGTGGCGAAACTCGAAGGGTTGTTCATGACGCAACTCAACTGCGGACAGAACGCCTTGTTCAGTCGCTGGTTAAGCTCAATTCTCACAAAGTTGTCGCAAGCTGTTGATCCGCTTGATAAAGATTCGCTGACCCAGCAACTGCTGGAAGACTGTCTGTTCATTCTCGACAACGCTCACACCAGTCTCGATCGCGGTGGCTTACAACGTCGTACCGAAGAACGAATGATCATGAAACGGGTGGGGGAGTGGGCGGCGGATTCGCCGGAAGACACCGTCAATCTGCTTGAGCTGTCACACGTGGCAGGCGTGCCGTTGCGCCAATTGCAGCAGGCGTTCAAGGCCTACACCGGGATGACCCCGAGTCACTGGCTGCGCCTGCGCCGATTGAACAGTGCACACCGTGAATTGCTCAAGCGCCGGCCGACGGAGACCACCGTGGCCGAGGTGGCGATGCACTGGTCGTTCTGGCATTTGGGAAGGTTTTCCAGCAGTTACCGGGCGTTGTTCAAGGAGTTGCCGAGCGAGACCTTGAAGCGCTCATGAATGCCGTCGTGGATAAAAAGGCTTTGTCTCCGCGCGCAAGTTAAATAGAATCACTCTCATTTGATACTGACTTCGCGCAGGACTCTTGAGATGACTGAAGCAGCGACGCCATCGCCGCAGCACCTGCAGGAACTGTATCGTGATCACCGAGGCTGGCTGGAAACCTGGCTGCGGCGGCGCATGGGCAACGCGTGGGATGCGGCGGACCTGAGCCAGGACACCTTCCTGCGCGTGCTGTGCAGTGCGCAACCGATTGCCGACATGCGTGAGCCGCGCGCGTACCTGCTGACCGTGGGCAAACGCCTGCTGAGCAATTTCTACACCCGCCGCAGTCTGGAAAAAGCCTACCTCGAAGCCTTGGCGCAATTGCCGGAGGAGTGCGTGCCGTCGCCCGAGCAACGTTGGCTGCTGCTGGAAACCCTGCAGGCGCTGGATGAGCTGCTCGATGGCTTGCCGCGAGCGGTGCGTCGTGCCTTTCTCATGAGTCAACTCGAGGGCCTCGGCTACCGTGAAATCGCCGAACGATTGCAGGTCTCTGAGCGCAGCATAAAACGTTACATGGCAATGGCTTATGAGCATTGTTTGATGTTGGATCTATGATGCGCGTAGCACCCAACACCGAAGCGCGCGAAGTTGCCCGTGCCGCCGCACAGTGGTTGGCATTACTCGAGTCCGGCGAGGCCAGTGAAGCCGATCACGTGCGACTGAAGCACTGGCGCGACAGCGATAGCCGCCATGAAAACGCCTGGCAGAAGATTCAATTGCTGCGTCAGCGCTTTGCCAGTCTGCCGACAGAATTGGCCATGGCCACACTCGATCGCCCGGATCTGGCGCGGCGTGCAGCTCTGAAAAGGGCGCTGGGTCTGGCGGCTTTGGTGCCTGCGGCGTGGCTGATCAGTCGCCAGTTGCCGCTCGACGTCTGGCGCGCGGATTTGCACACTTCCACCGGCGAGCACACGCGAACACGGTTGGCCGACGGCAGCACCTTGCAACTGAACACCGCCAGTGCGGTGAACGTTGATCTGGCCAACCGTCAGTTGACGTTAGTGCGCGGCGAAATGGCGCTCAACGTTCCGGGTGGCACGGCGTTGACGGTCAACGCGCCGTACGGTCGGATCATTGTCCGCCACAGCGAAATCTGCGTGCGCCTCAACGAGCGTGACTGCAACGTGTCGGTGGTCAGCGGCTCGGCGCAGTTGCAACCGCTGCACGGCCCGGCGCTGCAGTTGAACGCCGGGCAACAGGTCAATTTGCAGGCCTCCGGCGCCGGGCCAGTCGCGCAGTTCGACGCCAAAATGCCGGGTTGGCGTGACGGTGTGTTGATGGCGCAAAACCAGCCGTTGGGTGATTTCCTGCGCGAGTTGAGCCGTTATCGCTCAGGGCTTCTGCGTTGGGAGCCGGCACTTGAACGTCTGCGTGTCACCGGCAGTTTCCGTCTCGACGACACCGATAAAGTGCTGGCGCTGCTGGCGGCGAGCCTGCCGTTGGAGGTGCATTCGCGCACGCGTTTCTGGGTAACGCTGGCGCCGCGAAAAAATATCGTCTGAAGCCTGTCCCTTTTTTTCGCCTCACCGGTCATTGCAGGTAAGTGAACAAAATCGAGAGCTTCTTCCAATGCCCGCAGTATTCCCAAGTCGTTTGCGTCCGTTGTTGCAGTTGAGCCTCCTGCTGAGCCTGAGTGCTAGCCCTGTGTTGATTCAATCCAGTTGGGCCGAAGAAGCTCGGCGCAGTTATCAGGTGCCGGCCGGCAGTTTGAGCGCCGCGCTGACCCGCTTTGCCGGGTTGGCCGGGGTCAATCTGTCGGTCGATCCGGCGCTGGTGAGTGGCCGCAACAGTAACGGTTTGTCCGGCGAATTCGCTGTGGAGGAGGGGTTCGCTCGCTTGTTGCTGGGTTCCGGTCTGCAACTGCAACCGGTGGGCGAGCAGGCCTACACACTGATTCCAGCCGCCGAGGGCAGCAGCCTGCAACTGGCGCCGACGTCGATTCTCGGTGCCACCGGTTCCAGCGATGCCGATGTGTTTGCCGGCGGCCAGGTTGCGCGGCGTGGCTCGCAGGGTTTGCTGGGGTCGAAAGACTTCATGGAAACCCCGTTCAGCATGACCACCTACACCAGCGAGGCGGTGAAGAATCAGCAGGCGCGCACCTTGGGCGATCTGATTTCCAGCGATCCATCGGTGCGTGCAACCAATCCGGCTGGTGGGCGCTATGAGCAGTTCACCATCCGTGGTTTCAGCCTGTTCAACAGCGACGTGGCGTACAACGGGCTCTATGGCGTGCTGCCGACGTACACCATTGACATGGAAATGGCCGATCGTGTGGATATCATCAAAGGCCCGAGCCAGCTCATTAACGGCATCTCGCCACGGGGCAGCGTAGGCGGGGGCATCAACGTAGTGCCCAAGCGTGCCACAGACAAACCGATCACCTCGCTGACGGCCAATTACGCGTCGAACAATCAGGTCGGCGGCGCGGTGGATGTCGGCCGGCGGTTCGGTGAAGACAATCAGTTCGGCCTGCGTTTCAACGGCGTCAAACAGTCCGGCGACACCGAGTGGGATCACCAGAGCGTCGACCGTGACATGGCCGTGCTCGGCCTGGATTTTCGCGGTGAGCGGCTTCGGCTTTCGACCGATATCGGTCACACCGAGCGCAACACCGACGCGCCGCAAGAGCGCGTGCAAGTCGCCGCCAATGCCAAGGTTCCGAGCGCGAATAGCGTGCATCGCAATTACGCGCAACCGTGGAGCCAGGCGAAAACCGAGGACACCTTTGGCACAGTCAACGCCGAGTTCGACGTCAATGACTCGGTGATGCTGTACGGCGGCGTCGGCGCGCGCAAAAGTAATCATGACTTCTTGCGCCACGCCGTTTCCGTCACCAACGATGCCGGTGATTTCAGCGTACTGCCGCGCGACTTCACCCGCGACGAAAACGTGCGCACGGCCACGGCCGGCGTGCGCAACTGGTTCCATACCGGGCCGGTGAGCCATGAAGTCAACCTCGCGGCCAGCTACTTTTATATGGATTTCGAGAATGGCGGCGCGCGTTACGCGGCAGGGCGCAGCAACCTGTATGACCCAGTGGGAACGGCGAAACCCGGCACGCCGACACGCAATGACGCCAAGGTCTACACGGAAAACCGCTTCAGCGGCGTGGCGCTGTCCGACACGCTGGGCTTTTTCGATGATCGACTGTTGCTGACCCTCGGTGCGCGCTGGCAACGGGTGAAAGTCGATGACTGGAGCGATGACGTCAAAGGCGACACGGCTTACGACGAAGAAAAGGTCTCGCCATCGGGCGGGATTCTGTTCAAGGCGACAGACAAGCTGTCGCTGTACGCCAACTACATGGAAGGCCTGAGTCAGGGCAAGATCGCGCCGTCGACCTCGGTGAACGAAGATGAAATCTTCCCACCGTTTATCAGCCGTCAGGTCGAGGTCGGTGCCAAGTACGACGCCGGTTCGTATGCGTTGACGGCAGCGGTGTTCCGGATCAAACAGCCCGCTTATGAAACCAACGCGACGACACGAGTCTTCGGCCCCAATGGCAAGCGCGAGAACAATGGCGTGGAGCTGAGCGTGTTCGGCGAGCCACTCAAAGGCTTCCGCTTGCTCGGCGGCGTGATGTACATCGACAGCGAATTGACCAAGACCACCAATGGCACCTTCGACGGCAATCGCGCGCCGGCGACGCCGAAATACAACGTCAACCTGGGCGCAGAGTGGGACGTGCCGACTGTGCAGGGGCTGACGCTGACAACGCGGGGCATCTATTCGAGTTCGCAGTATCTGGATCAGTCCAACGAGAAGGAAATCGATTCCTGGGAGCGCTTCGACGTAGGTACGCGGTACGCCTTCAAAGTCGATGAGAAAACCATTACTCTGCGCGCCAATGTCGAGAACGTGCTGGATAAACGCTACTGGAGCTCGGCAGGCGCTTCGGATGACAGTGAGCCGGGATTGACGTTGTCGACACCGAGAACTTATCTGCTTTCAGCGACGGTGGATTTCTGATTCCACTCGGCAAATCAAAAACGTGCTATCAGCGAGCTGACTCACTCTTATAGGGATGTCCTGACCACCAATGGACAGTCGACTCGCTGGGTTCCCGATAGCTCCAGGGTCTCGATCAGATGCCGTGCAGCCTGGCGCCCAATCTCGTAGTACGGCAGTTGCACGGTGGTCAGCGGCGGGATGAACAACTCGGCAATGCCGATCATGTTGTCGTAGCCGAGCACGGCGACATCGTCGGGAATTTTCAGGCCGCGCCCCAACAACAACTGATAGGCACAAAAGGCAATGCGGTCGTTGCCACAGATCAGAATATCGAATTGGGGACGCCCATCAATGACATGCCGGTCGAGGATAGCGGCTGTTTCACTGTAGGCATCATGATCGGAAAGGTCGTATTGCAGGAGCGTGTCAGGCGCCAGTCCGAATGCCTGACAGGCACGCTGCAGACCTTTTTGTCGCAGCCCCCATGCCAGACTCTGTTTCGGCAGATTGATACACAGAGGACGCTTGTAGCCGAGGCTCAACGCGTGGTGTACCGCGCGATACTGGCCCATTTCGTCGTCGGGTACATAGCTGACGAGGCTGCTGTCATCTGCCAGACAATTGGCAAGCACCAGAGGCTTGCTCTTCAAGCGCTCGGGAATGCTGACCTGGCGAAATCCCATGGCGCTGAAGATCAAGCCGTCCGGACGGTGCGACAGCATCAGGTCGATGTTCTGGTCGGTGGGCGGGTTGCTGAGCAGGTTGAGGATAAAGACATTCCAGCCGGCTTGCTGCGCGGTCTGCTCGATGGACAGCAGCAGCTCGACCGCGAAGGGCGTGGTCGCGGTGTCCAGCGCGAACACACCGATGGTGCGCGACTGCAGGTTGTCACCGCGCATCTTGCGCGCTGACAGGCTGGGTACGAATTGCAGTTCATCAATGGCACGACGCACCCGTAGAAGGGTTTCGGGGCTCAGTTTTTCCGGAGTATTGAGCGCTCGAGACACCGTCATCAGGGACACGCCGGCCAGTTGTGCAACGTCTTTCACTGAAGTCATGCGAAGTGCGGCCGGTCAGGTTGACGCAGAATCATGACACAGGGCCCGGACTTCTCGCGACCCGAATGACGCCGCTCATGACCATCCCGAACCCAGAGGCCATGCCTTGGGAATCGAGACGCGTCCGCCACTCCCGCTTGCCACCAGCTTCACGCCCAGACTGTCGGAACACGGATAGAGGCGACTGCTGAGGCTGAAGCGGCCGTTTTCGTCGAACACCTCAATGGACGAGCGATCGAGGAACACGCGCAGCTCGAGTCGCTCTAGCGTCGGGTCTATCGAGACGCTGCGCTGGCCGGTGACTTGCGCACCCGAGCGGCTGCGGTCAAGCACCAGGCGCTGCAGTGACGCATCGTAATAGAGCAGGGTTTCTTCACGGCCATCGTCGCTGCAGCGCAAGGCGACTCCCAAGTGGCCGTCAGTGCAGCCGAGCAGATCCAGATGCACATGGAGTTCGAGCATATCGCCCTTCATATCCGGTACCCAACGGGTGCCCGACGCTCCCCACCACGGCGTCCCCGGCAATTGCGTCATTCGCAGCGCGCTGAGTTCCCGTGCCGGATACACGCAAAGACGATCGGCGCACAGTTCCAGTTCGCGGGGCAATCCGAGCATGCCGCACCAGTGGTGGGCCTGGCTCGGCATCGGGCTTTCCCACATGTCCAGCCATGCCCATACGAGGCGCCGACCATCGGCGGCCAACAGCGTTTGCGCCGCATAGAAATCGTGGCCGTTATCCAGCTCGATAAAAGGCCCGCCCGTGAAGTGCCACTGGTTATCGAGTTGGCCCACTCGATAACCGGTCTGGTACTTGTTGAGTCGGTCGTAACCGTCGGCTTGCATGCCTTGCGGAGAGTACAGCAGCACATCGCGTCCATTCAGTCGAAACAGGTCCGGGCATTCCCACATATAGCCATCGCCCTCGCTGCCGGCGGATACATAGTCGAGGAATTCCCAGGCGTGCAGATCCGTGGAGCGGTACAGCGGCAGTAGCGGTCTGTCGCCCAGACGTGCGCCGGCAATCAGGTACCAATAGCCATCCGCCTGCCAGACCTTGGGGTCACGAAAGTGCATGATGGTGTCTTGCGGCGCGCTGTCGATCACCGCGCCGTGTTTGACGAAGCGGATGCCGTCGTTGCTGGTTGCCAGGCACTGGACCTGTTTGATCAAGCGCTCGTCACCCACTTCGCCCAGCCAGGTGTGTCCGGTGTAGATCAGCGCCAGGGTATCGCCACAGACCACGGCGCTACCGGAAAAACAGCCGTCGCGGTCGCAATCATCGCCGGGTGCCAGCGCAATGGGCAGGTGCTGCCAATGCACCAGATCGGCGCTCTTGGCGTGGCCCCAATACATCGGCCCCCATTTCGCGTCGAAGGGATGATGCTGATAGAACACGTGATATTCGCCACGGAAGTACACGACGCCGTTCGGGTCGTTCATCCAGCCTGCCGGCGGGGCAATATGATAACCGGGTCGATAATCCTCGATGACGCGAGACTGGCTGTCAGCCAGTGCGCGCTGCGCAAGGTCAAGGGTCGAAGACATGGGATCGCTCGAAGTATTCAAAGACAAGGTCATAGCGCGCGTGCTCGGATTGAGCGCAGAGAGCGGTCATCCACCACGGATTCAAAGGTGTGCGGGTGGCGCTTCAATGCCGTGCCGTCGGTGTCGAACAGGTGGATCTTGTCGATGTCCAGGTGCAGTTCGACCCGATCGCCTGCCTGCCATCCGGCGTTGACTTCACAACGACAGATCAGTGGCTCGTCCTGCCCGGTATCCAGGTGCACATAGGTTTCACTGCCCAGGTATTCGACCCCGGTCACGACGACGCCAGCCGTTCCCGGCGCCGCTTTGAGCGACAGGTGTTCAGGGCGAACGCCCAGGCTCAGCGACGCGTCCGCCGCCAGGTTCGAGCTGTCGAAGGGCAGGGTGGTCATCCCCAAAACCTGCGTATCGACCAGGCTGGTTTCGCCCGGCGCCTGCAGGCGTGCCGGCAGGAAATTCATTTTCGGCGAACCGAGAAAACCGGCGACAAAGCGGCTGGCCGGGCACTCATAGAGTTCGCGCGGTGAGCCGACCTGCTCGATATGGCCGCCATTGAGCACGACAATTTTATCGGCCAGGGTCATCGCTTCGACCTGATCGTGAGTGACGTAGATCATGGTCGAGCCCAATCGGTCATGCAGTCGGGCGACTTCGTTGCGCATCTGCACCCGCAAGGACGCATCCAGATTGGACAGCGGCTCATCGAACAACAGAATGTCCGGCTCCCGCGCCATGGCCCTGCCCATGGCCACACGCTGACGCTGCCCGCCAGACAGTTCTTTTGGCTTGCGTTGCAGCAGTTTGTCCAATTGCAGGATTTGCGCGGTTTTCAGTACGCGCTCGCGCAGGCTGCTCTTTTCAGTCTTGGCCAGTTTGAGACCGAAACTGATGTTGTCGTAGACGCTCATGTGTGGGTACAGGGCATAGGACTGAAACACCATGCCGACGCCACGCTCGCGCGGCTCCAGGTCGTTGACCCGGCGCCCGTCGATCAGCAGATCGCCGGCACAGATCGAGTCGAGCCCGGCGATCAGGCGCAGCAGCGTCGACTTTCCGCAACCCGAAGGGCCGACGAACACCACGAATTCACCCGCCGCGATCTCCAGGCTGATGTCGCGAAGAATCCGCACGCCGCCCAATTGTTTGTTCACGTTGTCCAGTTTCAATTTGATCACGATGCTGTTCCTTGTCTTTGTTGGGCATCAACCCTTTAACGCGCCGGCAGTGAGACCGGAAACGATTCGGCGCTGGAAGATCAGCACCAGAATCACCAGTGGGACGGTGACCAGCACCGAGGCAGCCATCAACAAGCCCCAAGGCAACTCATGGGGGCTGCCGCCGGAAATCAAGGCGATGGCAACCGGCACCGTGCGTTGGGTGTCGGTGAGGGTGAACGTCAGGGCAAACAGGAACTCGTTCCACGCGGCGATGAATGCCAGCAAGCCCGTGGTGACGAGGGCTGGCCAGAGCAACGGCAACAGCACGCGGGTCAGCGTCACCCAGGGCGAAGCACCATCCATGATTGCCGCTTCCTCCAGCTCATGGGGCAGTTGCCCCATGAACGTGGTCAGCACCCAGACGGTGAAGGGCAGGGTGAAAATCGTGTAGCTGAGGATCAACGCCCACGACGTGTTGTACAGACCCAAGGCGCGGATCACTTCGAACAACCCCGACAGCACTGCGACTTGGGGAAACATCGACACGCCAAGGACCATCATCAACACCGTGCCACGCCCACGGAATTTCACTCGGCCCAAGGCATAGGCAGCGGTCAGGCTGAGGAACAGCGCCAGTGTCACCACGCACAGCGCAACCACCAGCGAATTACCGATCGCTCGCAGGAATGAGGCCTGGTGGAGGACCGCCGCGTAATTGGAAAAGTCGGGATTTTCGATCCAGTAGCTCACCTCGAACAACGCGCTGGAGGGCTTCAGCGAGGTCACGATGGCGTAATAGAAAGGGAACACCGCATACAGCAGCAAAACCCCGATCAGGCACCAGAATCCGACGCGCAACAGCGCTTTTTTCAGCAGGCGCGGGCTCATGCGCGGACCTCCAGTTGACGGCGTCCTAGGTAGAGGTAAAGCATGGCGATCACCGCGACCACCAGAAACAACAGCGTCGACGCCGCGCTGCCGTAACCGACGTCCTGAAACTCCACCAAGTGCTGGCGGGCATACACCGACATGCTCATGGTGCTCGACGAGTTCGAGGTCAGCACATAAATGACGTCGAATACCCGCAGAGAATCGAGGATGCGGAAGATCGCCGCCACCAGCAGTGCAGGCATCAACAGTGGCAGGGTGACGCGCCAGAATACGTTCAGCGGATGAATGCCATCGACCCTGGCCGCTTCGTAGCAATCGCCCGGCAACATCTGCAAAGCCGCCAGCATCAGCAACGTGACGAAGGGCACGGTCTTCCAGACGTCAACGATGATCACCGCCCACATCGACAGGTCGGCATCTGCCGTCCAGGCCAGAGGCGCGCCAATCAGGCCGAGGCTGAGCATCAGGTGATTGATGATGCCGAACTGGTCGTTAAGCATCCATGACCAGATCTTCGCCGAGACAATCGTCGGAATCGCCCACGGAATCAGAATCAACGCCCGCACCAGCGAACGGCCGGTGAACTTGATGTTCAGCAGCAACGCCACCAACAGTCCCAGCACGACCTCCAGCCCCACCGAGACCACCGTGAAATACAACGTGTTGCGCACCGCATTCCACCACTGCGGATCGACGAGGATGCCCGACCAGCCGGCATCGCTGAACAACAGATAATTGCTCAAACCTATGAAGGTTGCGCCACCGGTGTCGGCCAGGCTGGCGTCGGTCAGGCTGAACCAGAATGTGCGCAGCAGCGGCCACGCAGCCACCAGGGCCAGGCAGACCAGCATTGGCGTCAGAAACAGCCAGGCAGCGCGCACTCGGCGACGTTGTACAGGTGTTTCCCTCGTGAGCAGCAGCTCGTCAAAGGGGGCATGGGTCGTAGAGACAGGCATGGTGATTTCCTTCCTTGTGGCTTACCAGTTCCGGCGTTTGATGCGCGTGAGTTCGCTTTCCAGTTCGGCCAGTGCCTGATCGACGGGCAACTCGCCCGCCAACACGCCATGCACCCGATCGAAGAACGCATTGGAGACCCGTGGATAGCGATCGGCAGTGATGGCGGCGGGGCGCATGACCCCAGCGTTGAGAATGCTGTGCAGCTGAGCGTAATAAGGCATGGCTGCGAGCAGCTCGGGATCTTGATACAGCGACTCGATCACCGGGTTATAGCCGCCTTTCAGAGCTCGACGTTTTTGCTCTTGGGCACTGCTCAGGTAGCTCACCAACTCGGCGGCAAGTTTGGGATGAGCGCTGTAGCGCGAGACCGCCAGGCCCCAGCCACCGAGGGTGGAAGCATGTTCGCCGGTCTCGCCGCCGCGGGGCAGGGGAGCGACGCCGACCTTGTCTTTTACGGCACTGTCCTGGCTTTGCACCAGGGCCCAGACATAAGGCCAGTTGCGCATGAACAGCGCATTGCCCGACTGGAATACGCCACGTCCTTCTTCCTCGGTGTAATTGAGCACGCCACGCGGTGAGATATCTCCGACCCAGCTTTTCGCCAGCGTTAACGCCGCTCTCGAGGCCTGACTGTTGACCACGATGTCGCCGCGTTGATTGATCAGTCCGCCCTGCGGCTGGCTGCTGATCCACTCCAGCGCATTGCACGTCAGCCCCTCGTAGGCACGTCCCTGAAAGATGTAACCCCAGGCATTGGCGTTTCCGGCGTTGCGTTCAGCCTGTTGCACATCCCTGGCGGTAGCGGTCATTTCCTCCCACGTCTGAGGAACCTGTTTGTTGTATTTCTCAAGCAAGTCCTTGCGGTAATACAGCAGCCCCGAGTCGGTGAACCACGGCATCGTCACCAGCCGGCCGTTGACCGTGGCGTTATCGACCTGGGCCTGGAAGTAGCCTTGGGTCGCGTTGGCGGGCAGCACCTCACGCAGATCCATCAGGTGCTTGGCCAGCATCCCCGGCCACACCATATCGATTTGAATGATGTCGATGTCGGTGGACTGCGCACTGAGGATCTGCTGGTAGAACGACAACCTCTCGGTTGCCGAGTTAGGCGTGGAGACCACCTCGACGTTGTTGCCGGTCTGTTTCGACCATGTCTCGACGGCCTCTTTGCACAGTTGCAACTCAGCACCCACGGCACCGCACGAGATCGTCAGATCGGTTGCGCTCGAGACGGATGGCAGTGCGGCAGACAGGGTGATCAATGCTACGGGCAGGAGCGATTTAAGGTGTTTCATCGAGCGTCCTTTATTTTTGTTTTTAGAAAAGTTAACGTTAACATCGCCAAATGTAGCAGCGTATTTGCGAGGAGGCATCCTTTTTTTGTCGTTTGTGACAACTCGCGACTCATGCAAAAAAAGGCAATCGCGGCAACCAAAAATAAAAACAAAACAGGGAATCAACATGCAGAAAGGATCAAGCTGGCTACTGGTCGGCGTGCTCGGCACATCGGCAGCGGCTTCTCAGGCCGCGACGCTGGAAGAGCGCATGGCCGCACTTGAAGCCCGTGCCAGCGCAGCGGAAAAGCGTGCAGCCACGGCCGAACAGCAGACCCAGGCACTTGCCCGGGAATTGCAGCAGGTCAAACGCGCGGCGCCGCCCTTGCAACCCGTCGCATCTAACGCAACAGCCATTTCGGCACCTGCTCTGGACAGCCGACTGGCAAAACTCGAAGCCCGTCAGCAAAGCCTGGAGAAGGAGGGCAGTACCGGGAACCTCACCGATGGATTCAGCTTCAACGGCTATGCGCGCTCGGGATTGCTGGTTGACGAGGGGCTGGGTGGCGGGCGTGGCGGCCCTTACACAACGCCGGCCGGCTCGGTGGGCGGGGCAGTCGGGCGACTCGGCAACGAGGACGACACCTACATGCGTATCGACCTGTCGAAAGAGCTCTATGCGCAAAACGGCACCCGTTCCAAGTTCACGGTCTCCATTGCCGACGGTGTGGAAAGCTCCAATGACTGGACGGCCGACGAAAGCAAACTCAACGTGCGCCAAGTGTTCGCCACACTCGATCATGTCGCTGCGTTCAAAGGCAATTCAGTCTTCGAGAACGCTACGCTGTGGGCGGGCAAGCGGTTTGATAGAGATAATTTCGATATCCACTGGCTGGACTCCGACGTCGTTTACCTCGCCGGCACCGGCGGTGGAATTTACGATGTGCAGATGAGCAAGCATTGGCGCTCGAACTATTCGTTGATTGGGCGTAGCTACGGGGATTTCAGTCAAGGCGGTATCAATGCCGATGTGGAAAGCTACATCCTGACCTCCAACCAGTTCTTCGCGGATGGCCAGTGGCAGTGGATGTACAACGCCATCGGCGCCAAGAAAAACGATTTCGGCACCCACACCAACAAGGCCGGTTTGACGCCTGCGGATAGCGGTTTGCACAGCATGCTGGCCAATCACCAGAAAACCTTTTTCGGCAGGGAAGGGTTCTTCAAAACGGCGCTGCTCTATGGCCAAGGCCTGGGGGCAGAGGTCAAGAACGTTGGCTCGGACGGTGAACTGATCGACGAGGCCCGCGCGCTGCGTCTGGCGCTTTACGGTGAGACCCCGCTGACCTCTGACTGGCGCATCGGACCCAGCTTGCTGGCTGAACAGAGCAAAGATAGATACGTTAAAGGTGACGACTACCGCTGGCTGACCCTCAACGTGCGATTGGCCAACAAAATCAACAGCAACTTCGAAATGGCCTACGAAATGAGCTGGCAAACCATGAACCTCGACCCCAAGGGCTATCTACAACGTAATGCGGTCGATGGTAACTTCTGGAAATTCACGGTCGCCCCGACATTCAAGCTTGACGTTGGTGATCTACTCACGCGTCCGGAGCTGCGAGTGTTCGCCAGCTACATGAACTGGTCTTCGGATCTGGACAGGTTCAGTACTACTGACTCCTTTGGCATGTCCGACTTCCAGGCGGGAGGGGTGTGGCAATACGGCATCCAGATGGAAACCTGGTTTTAATCGTTGAACACACTTGCGATAGTGCAGTGCTGGAGCGGCGAAGGATGCTCCAGGCTAATGATGTCGTTTCTTCCCAGGATGGATGATTACCCAATGCTCAAGTTCAATGCTCATCTCGGTTTTCAATTCAATGAATTGCCTTTTCTGCAGCGCATCGAAGCCGCCGCAGCCGCCGGTTTCCGGGCAGTTGAGTTCCCGTCACCGTATGAATTCGACGCCAGTCTGCTTGCCGACCATCTAGCCCAATACAGTTTGCCGTTGATTCAGTTCGCCGCCCCGGCCGGCGTGACCAAAGGCATCGCCGCGTTACAGGGCAGGGGAGAGGAGTTTCGTGACGGGTTGCTCCAGGCCGCCCGCTACGCAAAGACCTTGGCGTGTGCGGATGTCCACATCATGTCGGGCGTTACTACGCAGAATGACGCTGAGCGAACCTACGCGGGCAACCTGGAATATGCGGTCAAGTACCTGGAAGACCAGGGGCTGCGGCCGCTTATTGAAGTGATCAGTGCGCAGGCGATGCCGGGCTATTACATGTCCGACTTCAGCAAGGCGCAACAGGTACTGGAGACCTTCCCGAGTGTCGGGCTGATTCTTGATCTTTACCATGCCCAGCTTTTGACCGGAGACGCAGCCGATGTGCTGGCGCGGTTTTATGACAGAACCGTGCATGTGCAAATTGCCGATTGCCCGGGTCGTCACGAGCCGGGAACGGGGAATATCGACTTTGCAGCGTTGTTCGCGGCGCTGGAGCAGCGCGGCTACGCGGGATGGATCGGATGTGAATACCGTCCTTCTGGATCTACCGTTGCGAGTCTTGACTGGATCAAGCAGCTGAGTGCTTAGGTTCCAGGCGAGTCGCTGATATGGGCAAAATCGCCGCCATCAAAGGCAGAAGCCCTTGATGGCCGAGCGAGAAGAACTCATCGATATCGGACTGACGCTGGCGAGTAGGGGGATTTATGCCTGATGCGGTTTTTGTAAGTCGAACTATTTTGTTCGGAGATTGTGATCCGGCAGGGGTGGTTTACACCCCGCGATTCTCATATTTTGCTGTAGAGGCCATTGGTGTAGCACTCGACAGATGGGTAGGGGGGCCGGGGCTTAGAGCGGTGATGAGTTTTAATATATTGCCGCCGGTGCGTGCGATGTCGATCGAGTTGCTGTCTCCGGTGACGTGGGATGACGAAATGATTATTAAAGTTGGCGTGACCAAGTTGGGCGAGCACTCTTTTACTTTTTTGGTTGAGGGGTTTATAGGCGAAGGCGTGCTGGCATTTACAGCGAATGTCACACACGTTTGTGTCTCGCCGGAAAGTAAGGAAGTTGTATCCATTCCAGCTCCGTTGCGAGCGCTTCTTTCATAGACGATCAGACGGACTCAAAACGTTCGGGGGGCTGTCGAGTGGCCGGTTGTGGTCAAAATCTACCGTTCCTCACCGGCAGTTATGGGGCAATTGCAGCGTTGGTGACTGGCAGTAATCGGCCAAAAGCGGACCATCGACACGCAGCTAATACGTCAGTAATGTGCAAAGTATTATTTCGCTTCCCCCCTTCTTGATGTCGCGTTTACAGACGCGATTTTTGATTGCTCAAGGGATTACGCATGAACATGGAATGTATGCAAAAAGCGGTTCGGCACTTAAAGATTGAATTTAAGGAGCAATAAAGTGGAAATCAGGATTGATGTATTGGGTTCTCCAACAGAAAAGGATAAAGGAGTTCTGAATAATAGGTTTTCAGAATATCTTCGAATTCAATATCCAAATCTACCACCAGAATCAGAAGATAAAATATTTATGGTGGTTGCACACGATGAAGTGGGCGACTACATCGGTGCAATAAGTTGTAATTGTTACTGGGATGGCTTAGAGATTGACACCTTTTGGGTAAAGGAATCTCATCGCGGTAAAAAAGTAGGATCTATGCTTTTGGAGAAAGCAGAAGCGATTGGTGCCGACAATGGGGCAGTAGTTGCATTCTTAAAAACCGTTGATGCGAAACAGTTCTATGAGCGGCATGGGTATGAGATTTATGGTGTTCTTGAGGATCGCCCAATCGGAACTAACCTGTATCATTTAAAGAAACGGCTAGTAAAACATGCATAGCAACTGATTCTAACTGGTGGCTTTGCTCACTGGGCCGGGCTAAAGCCCGCCCCTTAGCCAAATTCTGGTCAGCGTCTGCATTGAGTCGATTTCAGCCTCTCACGAAAGGCAGCAATCGGCCAGAAGCAGACGCTGGACAGGACAGCTACCCACCTCGGCCAGATTCTAATTCGATCTGCTAAATCGCCGTAATGCCGAGGTTTCGTTATCAGTCGCTGGCGGATGCGTATTTTTTGACGGAAAATTCGGTGCTTTAGATATTAGTCGCCAAGGAACGGATATGGCATTGACCAGCAAGATCACTCCCTACAATCCCACTTGGCCCGCCCGCTTTCTGGCAGACACACCACTCATCGCTTCGGCCTTTGGCAATGAACTGATTGCCATACACCACGTTGGAAGCACCTCTGTTCCAGGGCTCGCAGCGAAGCCCGAGATCGATGTGCTCATCGAGGTTCTCGATCATCGCAATGCCTCGGCGCGGGACGAGGTGTTGATGGGTTTGGGATATGTACGAGGAAGTGATCTATCGGAAGGGCATCATTTCTATCGGCGTAATGTGGATGGGATTCGCACGCACAAGCTCCACGCTTGTACCCGTGGCCACCTTACGATCACCCAGATGCTTGGGTTCAGAGATTTGCTTAGGCGCGATGCCTCGATCCGCCAGCAGTATGAAGCGCTGAAGTTTCAGTTGGAGTCGAGCAATATTGGTGGGATGGCTGAGTATCTGGAGAAAAAGTCTCCGTTTATTATCGCGGCGCTACTTCATGCCGGTATATCCATTCCTGAATGACCGATGGGTCGCTGAGCGACCCCGGAATCAAGTGTCCGCTTTTGGCCGATTGCTGCTGGTCGCGACCGTAGGTGATTGGTGCTAGATACGAAGAACCGCGTGAACTTGTATTAATTTCTTAGCCAGTTCAGCCAGAGCATTTCAGGGACTTCGGATCGAATGACATATTGGCCATACTTCGAGTGTCAGGTACTGGTTGCCATTCAGCAGTGGTGGAGTCGATTTCGCGCAGAGTCCATTGCTGGGGGCCGGACCAGGACAGTTCTATGTAGGGGCCTTCAAGTACTTCGTTCGCTATTAACATGTCGACTTCGTCGGCAGGTCCCGGGAGCATGCCTCCGACAGCAATGGGCACGCGCTGATGCAAAAGGCTGTTGAGCATGCTCAACAACTCGGCACGTGATGTGTAATGCACTCTGTAATCCCCGACTTCTGTGTAGGCAAACACCAGGCTGCCGGAAACGGAGTCGACGGAGCTGATCAAAGTGAGATGCGTCGGTGGCAAGCCTAACCCCTTTGAATACCGTAGTTTGATAACTGCGCCCCTTTATGTAGTTCGCTTTATGAGCTCGACAAGCTTCGCGGCTTCATTGCGCAATTCATCGAATCTTTCGTTTAGCTCAACATGACCCGGCTTCCAGCAAAGGACGCCATTCTCATCACTTTGACCAAGAATGAGATCATTGAATGAGCCCATTCCACCATAGGCTGACTGTAGGTACTCAATTCCGGAGTAATCAGAATCCATCAAGCGTGCTCTTGCCTTACGCATCCACAGGCTCCAGTGAGTATCTCCATCGCTCTCAAGCATTGCTGCAAGCTGATCAAGAACGCAGATCAGCTCTTCGGTTTTAGGTCCCATTTCTTGACATCGTCCAAGGTGAATCACGGTATGGGAAGGAACCCCACCGCCGAGTATTTTTCGTCAGTCTCGCTACATAAGCTACTGTTTCGCAATCAGGTTGTCCAAGGGCCGCTTTTGGCCGATTGCCGTCCACGAGCACCAATTTTCGAGCAACCTATAAGTTACTCTCGATCAAAAGTGATCGCAGCGCTTTTGCTTACCTGCCAGATCCTCAATGGTGCGCGTTGGCCCTTCTATTAGTGGCTTCCCATGAGTAACTAATTACGCGCAGTGGCGCTTGGTATCTCCGTAAACGATACCTCCCAACCAAACACGCGATTGGCGCATTGATACACAGCTCGCTAAGGTCATGATTCGTTTTTGATCCTGCCCGTAAACAGTGGCAAAAACGTCACCATCACCTTCAGCGGAACCCACATGCGATATCGACGCCTCGACCTTAATCTGTTGGTTGCGCTCGACGCCTTGTTGAGCGAATGCAGCGTCAGCAGAGCGGCCGAGCGTTTGTGCCTGGGGCAGTCAGCTGCCAGCTCGGCATTGGGCCGCTTGCGTGAACATTTCAACGACCCGTTACTGTTGCAAGTGGGGCGCCGCCTGGAACCCACGGCGCTGGGCCTGGAGTTGCTGCCAAAAGTGCGTGCAGCGTTGGCGCTGACACGGGAGATCGTCGACGCGCCGCAGAATTTTGATCCGGCGAACTGCGACCGGCACATCACCCTCGTAGCCTCCGATTACGTCGCCGACGTGCTGCTTCCGGCTGTCAGCCGTGTTTTGGCGCGTATCGCTCCGGGTGTTCGCTTGAGTCTGCGCGACATACCTGTTCCACGCGACGGTGATGTCGTCAGCGAAGCGCTCGATTATCGGCGCAGTGATTGTGTGATCGTGCCGCAGCGACGGCTGAATCCGGCCTATCCCCATATGCCGCTCCTGACTGACCAGCTCTGTTGCATCGTCTGCGCGCAACAGCCACAGTTTGCCGAGCAACTGAGCATGGCCGACTATCGCGCCGCGGCGCATGTGGTGCGCGAGTTTGCCGACGGGCACAACCTGGCGATGGATGCCATGCATCTGCATGAACTCGGGATTGAACGGCAAGTGGCGGTGACCGTTGAAAGCTTTGTGCTGATGCCGGAGTACATCATTGGCACCGCGCGCATTGCCACGGTGTTTCAACGACAGGCGCAGCGTTTCGCCCAGCGTTATCCGTTGCGCGTCCACCCGGCACCGCTGGCTTTCCCCGAGGCTGTGCAAGTCTTGCAATGTCCGTCGCAGTCAGTAGATAAAGTCGTTGCATGGCCTCTGTCCTCATACGGCCCACTTGCCCAGTTGGGCCACGCGGTCGCGGGTGTAAAGATCGGTCCATTTCAGCGAGTTGAAATCGGACACTTGCTTGGGGTTGTAGGGGCTGCGATCCATGCGCACCGGTTGGCCGGCCTTGTAAACGGCCTTCAGGCGCGAACGATCCTGAAGGATGCGAATGTCGTTCAGCGGTGAACCATCGAGCACGAGGAAGTCGGCCTGCTTGCCCACTTGCAGCGAGCCGAGGCTTTCACCGCGCGGCATGCAGCGCGCACCAACAGCGGTCGCGGCGTACAGCGCTTCGGCCGGGGTGAATCCAAGCCGGGTCACCAGCAGCTCCAATTCGCGTGCATGCCATTCGCCATAGGGCGTCACCGCAAAACCGCTGTCACTGCCGCAGGCGAACGGAACACCCGCCGCTTTGGCGCGTTTGAGTACCGCCGAGCCGACGTCCAGTGTGCGAGCACAATAACCGGCATAGCCGGTGCTGATCGCCGGATCATGGGGCTGGCAGAAATCCACGGTGTTCTGCGGGAACGTCATGGTCGGGGCAAGGATGCTGCCGGCCTCAAGCAGCGCTTCGATGCACGCGTCGTCCATGTAAAAGGCATGAAAGACCAGATCAACGCCCGCGCGCGCCGCGTACATCACGGCTTCGCGACCGTAAGCATGGGTGGCGACCTTGCAGCCCAGACGATGCGCTTCCTCGACCATTTCGAAAGTCTCGTCGGCGGTAAAGGCCGCGATGATTTCGCCGTTGGGACGGCGGTGCGTGCCGTCCATGGCGATCTTGATCAGGTCGACGCCGTCCTTGGCCTGCTTGCGGATCTCCGCGAGGGCGTCGCTACGGCTGGTGACCAATTGGGCGGTGAAGTATTCCGGGGCGCCGACCCGGCTCGGGAACCAGTCATTGAGACTCTGCCGATTGGTGATGACGCGGCTGCTGGCCGCGATCCTCGGCCCTTCGAATAAACCTGCGGTGACGGCATTGCGCACGGCGATGCTGAGCTGGCCGCTGTCGCCGGGGCAGACCATGCTGGTGATGCCGGCGGCCAGCACGTGTTGCGCGAAGAACATCCCGCGCAGCGCGCGAAATTCGTCGCTGGTGCACAGATCAATGTCCTCTTCGCTCTGCGCGTTACCGAAGGCCAGATGCGTGTGCACATCCACCAGCCCCGGCATGACGAAATTATCCCCTGCATCCACCTGCGTATCGCCTGGCTTGGGAGCGGGTGCCAACGCGGTAGGCCCGACGTAACTGAGCAGGCCGTTTTCGACGATCAATGTCTGTTGTTGGCGGGTCTCCATTCCAGCGCCGTCGAACAGTGTCTGGCATTTCAGGTGCAGGGCAGTCATGGCGTCTTCGCTCTGTGATTGTTCTGCAAAGAGAGGCTAGAGAGCAGGCGAGGGGACGACCAGCAGATGCACATCACGCCAGTCGTGGTTGGCGCCCCATACCACGCCGCAGGCGAAGCGTGGTTCGAATGCAACCGCTCGCGGGCAGTAATAGCCGCCCAACGAGACACCTTCGAGCCCGATACGTTTGGCATCAACGTCGCTTCGGGTTTCCAGCCAATCCACCACGCGACTGGCCCAGTGTTCACTGTCGAATCGTGCGATTGGCAGAGTTGCTCAGTCGCTGAAGCTCAAGTTGCTTGGCGGCACTGGCTTCCAGGGTTGCACGCTCTTCATCCAGATACCGATAAATGCTTTGGAGGTTGGCGATTTTCTGTTTGATGTCGGCCATCTTCTTTTCAATCAGCTTCGCGCCTTCAGCACAATCGATCAGCTTGTTGCGCTGCGCATCCAGAATCTCGCCTATTTCCCCCAGAGAAAACCCCATGCTTTGCGCGCGCTGGATAAAGTCCAGATCCTGCAGAGTTTGCTCGTTGTAAACGCGATAGTTGTTGGTTTGCCGCAGCGGTGAGATCAGGCCGATTTGCTCGTAGTAACGCAACGTATGGCGGCTGGCGCCGCTGCGCGCTTCAAGTTCGCCGATTTTCATGGAAACACCGCTTGACTGTAGAGTGGGGTCGATACTTTACGCTTGATTTCTCACCTTCAACAAGGAACATGGAAATGAGCGTGGAGTGCTTTGTCACAGGCGGGACTGGTTTCATCGGTCAACATTTAGTGGCGAACCTGAGTGCGAAAGGTCACGCCGTTCGGGTGTTGATGCGTCGCCCGGAGCGACTGGCAGCCTTGCGCGAGCAAGTCGATAATTTGGGCGGGTGCGCAACCCGGGTATTCGCCGTCGCTGGCGATCTGGAACAAGACAACCTCGGGCTGAGCGTTGCTGACCGAGAAGTGCTGAGGCGCGCCAGCGTCATGTTCCATTTGGGCGCGCACTTCGCATGGGGGCTTTCAGTGGAGCACTCTCGTGCGGTGAACGTCGAAGGGGCAAAGCGCGTGGCGCTGTTGGCGGCTGAGCAAAAAAGCCGTTTAGTGATGATCGGCGGCTACATGCTGAAAAATCATGAACACCTACAACGCATCGGAATTGACGCTCGTTATCCGCAACGGACGAATTGGCCTGCCGTCTACCGGCGTGTCGGTGGTTACGAAGGAAGCAAGCTGGAGGCGCATTTTGCGACCCTGGAGGTCATGGCAGCCAAGGGCGGGGAATTTACTGTTGTCCATCCTGCGACGGTCTGTGGCCACAGCCGCACAGGGCATATCCTTGACGGTCAGCCGCTGGTGGAGTTGATACGCAACCTTGTGCAGGGCAAGCTGGCTGCGGTGCCCGGCACCGCCAGGCACTGGCTGCCACTGGTCACCGTGGATTACCTGGCTGAACTGGTGGCAGTTTGTGCGTTTGATCCTGCCATGGTGGGTCAGGAACTGCTGGCGCTTGATGACCAGACGCCAAACCTGCGAGAACTCCTGAAACAGGTTGCACAACCTTTGGGATTAAAGTCTCCCAAGCATCACATTTCACTTCGATTGCTGAAGCTGCTACTGAGTATTCCTCCCGTAGCGAGGTTCTTGAATTCAAAACCCGAAGCTCTGGATTTTATCCAGACCACTCGTTTTAATACGGCGGCGGTTGAGCAATTTGCCAACAGGCATGGAATAGCCAAACCGGATATACGCCAGTCTTTGCAGCACACTGCAATGTTCGTCAACACGTATTGCATAGCCAAGGGCCAGGCCCTCTGACCTTTGGCGACACGAAGGCGAATAGCACTCTATCGGGATTAGTCGGCTGCTCGTGTGCCCAAACTTTGCGCCGTCGATACAGGGCGGCGTTCTATCGAACGACCATTCAGCGACAGGGATGTAAAAACGTACCTTGAGGTGCGTCACCTCCAGCTAGCAAGCTGGGCCAGCCGCCGGTACGCTCTGACGAACATAATAATTGTCGAATTCACCGCTTTCGACGAATTGGAAGCCATGGCGGATATAAAAGCGATTCGAAGCGCTTTCTTTGAGAGCTCCAACTTTAATAGGGAGCGCAGCCGCATCCGCCACTTTGAAAATCTGAGTGAGAACAACAGAGCCTATACCTGATCCTTGCGCGCTCGGTCTCACATACAAGTGGTCGAGCAAGAGTTCATTGTGGTGATGCTTGACCACTACAAAACCAACCCTCTCTCCAGATACCTCGATGTAGTGTGTGTTGTGAGCTTCAAAACCGCTAAGAAACCGCTCACGCGCACGCACCGGATCAAATCGCCCAACACGCTCCAGACTTTCGCGCATGGCCTCAATTCGAATGGCTACCAGATTGTCCAAGTCGCTTTGTTGAGCCAAGACCAATATGACTGGGAAATTTTGATTGGGTGTGACGGGCATATTTTGCGCTCAATTTACCATCCTGGAAGGCCAGTATAGAGCGCCTGATTTGTGGGGCCTGGGGTTGATCAAGCCATTAATCTCACTGCGACACATGATCGCGAGGTGGTAGTGAATGTTGGCGGGATGCATGGATATCACTTGATCGCCAAGGTAAAAATGGACAATGACCTTATCGCCCAGTCGGCGGTCTCTACTTTTCAATAGGGGCGCAGCCGCTGTACACATGTCCGGCGATAACGCAGGGGAGTTCTCATGTCCACACTCACGCTGACCTCACGCATTTTCAGTACCCCGCGCCAT
The DNA here is from genome assembly GCF_031882575.1 of Pseudomonas sp. VD-NE ins. Taxonomy (NCBI): domain Bacteria; kingdom Pseudomonadati; phylum Pseudomonadota; class Gammaproteobacteria; order Pseudomonadales; family Pseudomonadaceae; genus Pseudomonas; species Pseudomonas sp. VD-NE ins. The sequence goes on along the minus strand of NZ_CP134772.1, from coordinate 3,229,088 downwards.
ACGACGCATTATTTGGAGTCCGGGCCAGACGACGGGCCGCTGATGATGTTCCTGCATGGTTGGCCGGAGATTAGCCTGGTCTGGCGCACGCAAATGGAAGCGTTCGCTGCAAAAGGCTGGCACTGCGTTGCACCGGATATGCGCGGCTATGGCCGTTCTGCCGCGCCAGAATCCACCGGTGAATATACGATGGAAAAAATCGTGGCGGACATGGCCGAACTTCATGACCATCTGGACGGCAAGCCCGCTGTCTGGGTTGGCCACGATTGGGGCAGTGTAGTGGCCGGTGAATTGGTGGCTCACGAACCACAGCGTAGTCGCGGCGTGGTGCTGATCTCCGTGCCGTATTTCCCCGACACGAACGCATTATCGACGCTGATTCCACTGGTTGACCGGGCGATCTATCCAGCCAATCAGTATCCTGATGGTCAATGGGACTATTACCGCTACTACAACACGCACTTCACATCCGCCGTCGCTGATCTGGACGCGGACAAAGCGGCATCGCTGGCTTCGATTTATCGACGTGGAGACCCGGCGAGTATTGGCAAGGTCGCGTCGAATGCCGAAGTGACACGCAAAGGAGGGCGGTTCGGCGTCAGTCATCGTGCGCCGCCTATGCAGCCTGATCTGGCGCTCTGGCCAGTGACGGACTTCTCCGCACTGCTGCAGGCATTCGAGGAGCGAGGCTTCCGCTCTCCCTGCGCATGGTATCTAAACGATGACGCCAACATCGCCTACGCTCGTCGCGCGCCGGATGGCGGCAGGTTGTCATTGCCTGTGCTGTTTGTGAACGGCGACTACGACCAGATGAACAATATCAAGGGCAATCGATTGGCCGACCCGATGCGGGCGGCTTGTGCAGACCTCACCATAACGAGCCTGCCAGGCGCGCACTGGCTGCCGCTGGAGTGTAAGTCAGAACTCGTTGTTGCCATTGATAACTGGCTTCAAAGCAGAAAGCTTTGATGCCTGGGCGTAGCCAGCTTCGATGAAAGCGCCCATCGATTTGGCCGGGAATATAAACGGCTGTTGGACGAGCCGCCTCGAAAACGTGTCTCGAATACCAAGAAAAGCCTGTCTGTCGGATAGGGTTCTGAAGTGTTATCAATGGGGCTGGCGTCGGAAGATGAGAGGGTAACCATGAACAACAGCCGAACGGCACTGGTCACTGGTGCCACCAAAGGGATCGGTTTTGCACTCAGTACTCAGTTGAATCAGGCAGGCTGGAATGTGGTCGGCATTGCCAGGCATCCGGTTGATGATTTTCCCGGGAAGCTGTTGCTCTGTGATTTATCCGATGCTCAGCAAACGGGTGAAGTGCTCGAGAAACTCCTGGAGCGGACTTCCATTGATGCCGTCGTCAATAACGCAGGCGTTGCGTCTCCGCAAAGCCTGGAAACGCTTGAACTCGAAACACTCCAAAACGTTTTTGACCTGAATGTCAGAGCCTCGGTACAAATCACCCAGGCTTGCTTGCCGTCTCTGAAGCGATCGTCTGCAGGACGCATCGTGAATGTCTGCAGCCGTGCCATTTTTGGAGCCCGTGACAGAACAGCTTACGCTGCCGCAAAAAGCGCATTGGTGGGTATCACGCGTACGTGGGCACTTGAGTTGGCGCCCACTGGCATTACGGTCAATGCAGTCGCACCGGGCCCTATAGACACCGAGCTTTTCCGAAAAAACCGGCCCGTGGGCAGTGAGGGCGAGCGTCAGATACTCTCCACGATTCCGATGCAAAGACTGGGCACGCCATCAGAAGTGGCCTCGCTGATTACCTTCCTGCTAAGCGAGGGGGCATCCTTCGTTACCGGCCAGGTGATCAGCGTCGATGGAGGAGGGAGTCTCGGTGGGAAATAGCGATACGAAGTGGATTTTCAGCCAGCGTTGTTAATCTGTCAGTCTGCGGTCTCGAAGCGCTCGACAGACGAAATCGGCCAGAAGCGGTCGGTGGACAAAGACCTTCACAGGGAAAAAGCGTCGCCCTTTACCAAGAGGCTGCCCCATGGATGTTATTGCCGATTACTCAAAACACCATCGACCTTGCGCGGGAGTATGCGCTGCCGCAGTGAAGGAGGGGAAACATGATAGGTAAACGTTTATTAGGTATGGTCGCATTGGCAGGATTACTTGCAGGAGGAGCCGTGGCCGACGAGGAAAATGGCTTGGTGGTGCGCATCGCGCAACTCGAAATCGATCCTGCACAGGTTGCGGCCTATCAAGCCGCAGTCAAAGAAGAGATCTCAGAATCGACTCGAACAGAGCCGGGCGTTATATCAATCTATGCTGTCGCCGAAGTCGACCGCCCGAACTGGTTTCATTTCTTCGAAATCTACGCCAGCGATTCGGCATACCGAAGCCATATCGAATCGCCGCACTTCAAAAAGTACGCTGCCACTACCAAGTCGATGATTGTGTCAAAGCGCTTGATTGAAACCACGCCAATCGAGCTCAGCCCCCGACCTGGACCGTAACAGCCCAGTTCGAAAAAGATTTTCGCACTGGGCGGGCTGGCTTTTTAAATGGAGGAAAGTGATGAAAAGGGATGAGTTAGACGCAGACCTTGCGGTTCACGTTTAACTACACTAAATGGCGGTTTAGTCGAGTTAACGTAAAATAGCATCATATTCTACGGAGAAGAGACCATGATCATGCGTGAAGCCAAAGCTGGAGACATTATCAAAACGTTGGATCTGCAGCCGCACCTCGAAGGTGGCTATTTCCGTAGAACCTATCAGGCCGATCATCGCGACCCACTCAAAACCTCCAACGGCCCACGGCATCTGATGACCTCGATTTACTATCTGCTGGATCAGCAATCACCGGTGGGCCAGTTTCATTTCAATCGATCCGACATCCTGCATTATTTCCACCTGGGCGACGCGATTGAGTACAGCCTTATCCATGCTGACGGCTCGTTGCAGACATTGGTGATGGGCGCCGACATTCTGGCAGGACAACTTTTGCAATTACACGTACCGGGTGGAATATGGAAAGCTTCGCGGTTGCTCGACGGCGAAAACGAATTTGGGCTGATCAGCGAAGCCGTTTCGCCAGGATTTGATTTTGCCGATATGGAAATGGGTGATCGGCAGAAACTCACGCAACAATTTCCACAGCATCGAACGCTGATTGAAAGGCTGACGCGTGATGAGGGTTGAGCGCCGTCGAATTCAAGGAAAAGCTGTGGATCGGATTCAGGGCGATTCTGCAGGTTGAAATCCACTGTGCAACCGGGCTGATCTCGTAACATCTTGTTACGTGTAATGTATATTATGTTAAATTACGTATCTCGCAGGTACCTTTATGGCGGACCTGAGTCAATGATGTCAGCCCTCTCTGCATCCTTTCTTGAGATCCTCTGATTTCATCAACGCGCATTCAATGTCGGCTACATCGTTTCGTCGTGAATGTATAAAATCCGCGTTCATCTCAAACACCAGGGAACGGACTTGGAAAATCGAACGCTCACGTCTTTTGAAGAACTGCGTAGTGTCCTTCGCGACATTGCGCTGGATGATGGCTATTTTTTTAGGGGTGAACGACGTAGTGACTACTCGTTGAAACCAAAGATAGCTCGATTGGTGGCGCAACCAGTCCCGTCAGTAGATGGAAAGCTGGTTCTTGATCTGCGATATCCGGTAAGCATTGTGAACGAGCGCGAAGCATTGCAGCGTTTCAAGGCTGCGGCCAGGCCCTACCTCAGTGCTGTGCCGGATTCGGAATGGGACTGGCTGGCGCTGGCGCAGCATCATGGTCTGCCGACACGCTTATTGGATTGGACGACAAACCCTCTTGTTGCACTGTATTTTGCAGTGGGCGAAATGATTGATGCCGACTGGCTGAAAAGAGAACAATTAAGTACCGAAGAATTCAATGGCTCAGCCGCATTCTATGTCATGCGAGTCAAGCACCCTCCACTCAATACATTCGCTTCACAGCCATTCGAAAGCGACGGACTATTCTTCGCAAGTCATGTGACACCGAGAATTTCTTCTCAAGGCGGGCTTTTCTCAATTCAACAGAATCCCTTTGAACCATTGAAATGGGGAAGGATTACCAAGTACAGCATTCCTTTCGAAGTCAGGATGGATATGAAACGGGAGCTTGCGCTTTACGGAATAACACATGCCTTCATTTACCCGGGGCTAGAAGGTATCGCTAAAGACCTTCAGGAGCGGCTCAACAGTTTTCAGTAGCTTGGAAAACTGGGCGGTGAACGTTGCTGCAGACACATCAGAGCTGTCGTGGGGCGATCTTTAATGCATCTTCACCGCCTGCTAACTCTCCGCCCTTCCCTCTGAATCCTTTGACCTGCATCCGGGCAGCCACGTCAGATATTCTCGCGATATGACCGACTAAGCAGCACTTCGAGAGGTTGCGCGCCGACGTTCTTTCAACACCAAGACGACGCCAGGGTAATATCGGCCTCGCATGACATGGTTTTTGTCGCCCAGATTAGGGAAAACGAACGCGAAATCCTGATACTTCGCGTCTTTGCCCAAGCATCCCATTGTCTTTTCGAGCCATGGCTTCAGGAAGCCTTCGACTTTATTGGCGCAGATATCACCCAGCTTGCCCCCCTCGGGGATTATCTCGCCGAGCGGAATCATAGGCACCACAAAAGTCGCAGCAAAACGGTAATCTGCCTCTCCGACCTGCACATCGCCGATATCGTCCCAAGCGGCACCCATCGCGTTGTAGGCGTACGAGAAACCATCGGATCGACCTCCGATCGGCTGGTTGGCCTGTTTCGCTTCGAAGACGAAGCTTGCTTCAGGCGAACTGACGAACAAGTCGCAACGCCCCTTCCTGAGTTTGTCGCCGTGATCGACACCCGGCTCCAGTTTCCTTAGACGCTTTGATGTGGCGAACTCTTCCAGTGCGACCCATCCATCCAGCGTCCAGGCGGCACCGGCCAATGTGCTGAGAATGGCGCGTTCGTTGTAGCTCCACGGGTTATCAGGAAAGTGTGCCGTGTAGCGCTCAACCGCAGCAACCCACGCATCGAGTAAATAGCCCAGCTGTGGGCATTGTTCGTAAGTATTGACGCGCTTCCATGTTTTACCTTTTTGCACTCCAGCCTCACTACCAGTCATTGAAATCCTGCCCTTTGTTGTCGCCCGCTATTTCCCATTTTGCTGATACTCCCGAGGCGTACAACCCAACTCTCGCCGAAACACCGTGTGCAAATACTGCGCAGATTTAAACCCACAACTGCGCGCAACGTCAGCAATGACCGAATCGCTACTTGTCAGGCCCTTGGTAGCCGCTGCCAGTTTGAAACGCAAAATCTCGTCATGCACGCTGCAGCCTCGCTCAGCGCGAAAATGCGCTTCGAGTGACGAACGCGACACACCGACATATGCCGCGACTTGCGCTGTTTTGATGCCCTGGCAAGCATATTGGCGAATAAACAGCAGCGCTTGCATGACGTAAGGATTGCCCAATGGTTGGTGCAAGCTCGACACCTGCACGTTCACAGCATCCGGCGGGATCAGGATCTGTGTGCCGGTGGACGGCATGCCGTGCAGCATCTGGTGAAGCAATTGCGCGGCAGTTCGGCCCATGGTTTCCGTGCCCTGAATAACCGAACTCAGCGGCACGCGGGTCAGGCTGCGGGTCAGCGGATCATTGTCGATGCCAATCAATGCCACTTGCTCCGGCACGGCAATCCCGGCGGTCAGGCAGGCTTGCAGTAGTTGCCGCGCGCGGGCGTCGCTGACGGCGATGATGCCGATCGGCTTGGGCAGGCTTTGCAGCCAGGCTATCAACTGTTCGACGGCGCTGTCCCACAGCGGTGCGCTGGTGCCCATGCCGCGATAGATTTCGCCGTGCAGGCCGTCGCGTTTCATCAGTTTGCGAAAGGCTTTTTCCCGCTCCTGCGCCCAGCGATTGGCCTGCGCTTCCGGCAGGCTGAAGCAGGCAAAACGTTGCAGTCCCGCCTCGATCAAGTGCGTATAAGCCAGCGTCATCAGCGCGTTGTTATCGGTGGCGACGTACGGAATCGCTTTCGGATAGGCGCGCTTATCCTCGTACGAGCCCCCTACTGCTACCACCGGCATCTGGATATCGGCCAACGCCTCGCCAATCAGCGGATCGTCGAAGTCGGCGATGATCCCGTCGCCCTGCCAGCGCTCGATGCCTTTCAAACGACAGAGAAAATCCTCTTCGAGAAACAGGTCCCAGGAAGCACGGGTGCTGCTCAGGTAGTTGCCGATGCCGCTGATGATGCCTCGGTCGTAGATCTTGCTGCCGTTGAACAACAGGGCGATGCGGTGAACAGGCGGTACGGTTTTCATTGTTTTTATGCTTGTTCCGGGCCTCTGGTCACGGAGGCGATTGGCACAGACTAGGCCCGTGGCCGAAGAAGCTCAATACGCAAAATCGCACCCCGTGTTGATGTTTTTCATAATCAGCAGGGTCAGGGCCGTTGCTAGTATCGAGACACCGCCAAGAACAACAAGGACAAGGTCCATGCAGTATTTCCCCGATGTCGATGCGATTCGCTACGAAGGCCCGGATAGCGATTCTCCCCTCTCCTTCCGTCACTACGACGCCGACAAACTCATCCTCGGCAAACCCATGCGCGAACACCTGCGCATGGCCGCGTGTTACTGGCACACGTTCGTCTGGCCGGGTTCCGATGTGTTCGGTGCGGGGACGTTCAAGCGCCCATGGCAACACGCCGGCGATCCCATGGAATTGGCGATCGGCAAGGCAGCAGCGGCCTTCGAATTCTTCTCCAAACTGGGCATCGACTATTACTGCTTCCATGACACCGATGTCGCCCCAGAAGGCAGCTCTCTGAAGGAGTATCGCAACCACTTCGCGCAGATGGTTGATCACCTCGAGCAACATCAGGAACAAAGCGGAATCAAGCTCTTGTGGGGCACCGCCAATTGCTTCAGCAACCCGCGTTTCGCTGCCGGCGCCGCGAGCAACCCCGATCCCGAAGTGTTCGCCTGCGCCGCAGCGCAAGTGTTCAGCGCCATGAACGCGACCCATCGCCTGAAAGGCGCCAACTACGTGTTGTGGGGCGGCCGCGAAGGCTACGAAACCTTGCTCAACACGGACTTGAAACGTGAGCGCGAACAGCTCGGCCGCTTCATGCGCATGGTGGTCGAGCACAAGCACAAGATCGGTTTCACCGGTGATCTGCTGATCGAACCCAAGCCGCAGGAGCCGACCAAGCACCAATACGATTACGACAGCGCCACCGTATTCGGCTTTCTCCAGCAGTTCGGGCTGGAGCACGAAATCAAGGTCAACATCGAGGCCAACCACGCGACCCTCGCCGGGCACAGCTTCCATCACGAGATTGCCACGGCCGTCTCGCTGGGGATTTTCGGCAGCATCGACGCCAACCGCGGTGATCCGCAAAACGGCTGGGACACCGATCAATTCCCTAACAGCGTCGAAGAAATGACCCTGGCCACCTATGAAATCCTCAAGGCCGGCGGCTTCAAGAATGGCGGTTTCAACTTCGACTCCAAGGTGCGCCGGCAAAGCCTTGATCAGATCGATCTGTTCCATGGCCACGTCGGTGCCATGGACGTTCTCGCCCTGTCTCTGGAGCGGGCAGCAGCCATGGTCCAGAACGACGAACTGCAACGGCTCAAGGATCAACGCTACGCCGGTTGGCAGCAGCCATTCGGGCAGGCAGTGATGGCCGGTGACTTCAACCTTGAGTCGTTGGCCGAGCACGCGTTCACCAACGACTTGAACCCGCAAGCCGTCAGCGGCCGCCAGGAAAGGCTCGAGAACATCGTCAATCGGTTCATCTATCGCTGATCACAGAGGAAGTCTGCGGGCGCATCCACGCGGTGACATTTCTACGACAAATCTGTGTCTGCAGCGCCTGCGGATTCTCTACAGTTTTACCAGCCCGATACTCATCGTCAGGCCGTGTCTTTCCAACAACAATAAAAGGACGCCCCACCATGAAGAACGTAAAACGCACGCTATTGGCCACTGCCCTGGCGCTGCTGTCACTGCCGGTGATGGCTGACGCTGCCCACCCGAAAATCGGTTTTTCCATTGATGATCTGCGCCTGGAACGCTGGTCGCGTGACCGTGACTACTTCGTCGCGGCAGCAGAAAAAATGGACGCCAAGGTCTTCGTGCAGTCGGCCGATGCCAACGAGCAGAAGCAGATTTCCCAGATCGAAAACCTTATTTCCCGGGGCGTCGATGTCATCGTCATCGTGCCGTTCAACGCCACGGTGCTGACCAACGCGGTGGCCGAAGCGAAGAAAGCCGGGATCAAAGTCGTCTCCTACGATCGACTGATTCTTAACGCCGATGTCGACGCGTACATTTCCTTCGATAACGAAAAGGTCGGTGAGATGCAGGCCAGCGGCGTGCTGAATGCCGCGCCCAAGGGTAATTACTTTTTGCTCGGTGGTGCGCCCACCGACAACAACGCGAAGATCCTGCGTGAAGGCCAGATGAAAGTGCTGCAACCGGCCATCGACAAGGGCGATATCAAGATCGTCGGTCAGCAGTGGGTGAAGGAATGGAACCCGACCGAAGCGCTGAGCATTGTTGAAAACGCCCTGACCCGCAACGACAACAAAATCGACGGCATCGTTGCCTCCAACGACGCTACGGCCGGTGGCGCGATCCAGGCATTGGCGGCGCAGCAACTGGCCGGCAAGGTGCCGATTTCCGGGCAGGATGCTGACCTTGCCGCAGTCAAGCGTGTGATCGCCGGCACGCAAACCATGACCGTGTACAAGCCGCTGAAACTCATCGCCAGCGAAGCAGCCAAGCTCTCGGTGCAACTGGCGCGCAACGAAAAACCCGCTTTCAGCTCGCAATACGACAACGGCAGCAAAAAAGTCGACACCATCCTGCTCACGCCAACCCCGCTGACCAAGGACAACATCGACCTGCTCGAACAGGACGGCTTCTACACCAAGGCGCAAATTGCCGGGAAGTGACCTCCGGTAATGCGAAAAACCCTTGTGGGAGCGAGCCTGCTCGCGAATGCAGTGTGTCAGTCAACGAAGCATTGCCTGAACTGACGCTTTCGCGAGCAGGCTCGCTCCCACACAGGTTCAGTGGTGTATGAGTCTTTGATTACGAGCCCTGCCCATGTCCGACTATCTGCTGCAAATGAACGGCATCATCAAAACCTTCGGCGGTGTCAAAGCGCTCAACGGCATCGACATCAAGGTCAGGCCCGCCGAGTGCGTTGGCCTGTGCGGCGAGAATGGTGCCGGCAAGTCGACGCTGATGAAGATCCTCTCGGCGGTCTACCCCCACGGCACCTGGGACGGGGAAATACTCTGGGACGGGCAACCGCTCAGGGCGCAATCGATCAGCGAAACGGAAGCCGCCGGTATCGTCATCATTCACCAGGAATTGACGCTGGTACCCGATCTGTCGGTGGCCGAAAACATCTTCATGGGCCACGAACTCACGCTGCCCGGCGGACGCATGAATTACCCGGCGATGATCCACCGCGCCGAAGCCCTGATGCGCGAACTCAAAGTCCCCGACATGAACGTATCGCTGCCGGTTTCGCAGTACGGCGGCGGCTATCAGCAACTGGTGGAAATCGCCAAGGCCCTGAACAAGAAGGCACGCCTGCTGATCCTCGACGAGCCTTCCTCGGCCTTGAGCCGTTCGGAAATCGAGGTGTTGCTGGACATCATCCGCGACCTCAAAGCCAAAGGCGTTGCCTGCGTCTACATCTCGCACAAGCTAGATGAAGTGGCCGCCGTGTGCGACACCATTTCGGTGATCCGCGACGGCAAACACATCGCCACCACCGCCATGGCCGACATGGACATTGCGCAGATCATCACGCAGATGGTCGGCCGGGAAATGAGCAACCTCTACCCCGCCGAGCCGCACGACATCGGCGAAGTGATTTTCGAGGCCCGCCACATCACCTGCTACGACGTCGACAACCCCAAGCGCAAACGGGTCGACGATATTTCATTCGTCCTCAAGCGCGGCGAAATCCTCGGCATCGCCGGGCTGGTTGGTGCCGGCCGTACCGAACTAGTGACCGCGCTGTTTGGCGCTTACCCCGGTCGTCACGAGGGCGAAGTCTGGCTGGACGGTCATCCCATCGACACCCGCACGCCGCTCAAATCAATCCGCGCTGGTCTGTGCCTGGTGCCGGAGGACCGCAAGCGCCAAGGCATCATTCCGGATCTGGGCGTCGGCCAGAACATCACCCTCGCTGTGCTGGACAACTACTCGAAGCTGACCCGCATCGACGCCGAAGCCGAACTGGGCTGCATCGATCGGGAAATATCGCGCCTGCACCTCAAGACCGCCAGCCCTTTTCTGCCGATCACCAGCCTCTCGGGTGGCAATCAGCAAAAAGCCGTGCTGGCGAAGATGCTGCTGGCCAAACCCCGGGTACTGATTCTCGATGAGCCGACCCGAGGTGTGGACGTCGGCGCCAAATACGAAATCTACAAGTTGATGGGTGCGCTGGCCGCAGCAGGTGTGTCGATCATCATGGTCTCGTCGGAGCTGGCCGAAGTGCTCGGCGTGTCCGACCGCGTGCTGGTGATTGGCGAAGGCCAGTTGCGTGGCGACTTCATCAACCATGAACTCACCCAGGAACAGGTGCTCGCCGCCGCCCTCAGCCAGTCTGGCAGCCATAACAATAATGATCGGAAATCCGCGTAAATGAATCAGGTCAAACAACTGTTCACTCGCTACAAAATGCTCGCGCTGGTGTTTGCCGTGGTGCTGATCTGGCTGTTCTTCAGCTGGCAGACCGAGGGCGGATTCCTCACTCCGCGCAACCTTTCCAATCTGCTAAGGCAGATGTCGATTACCGGCATTCTCGCCTGCGGCATGGTGCTGGTGATCATCAGCGGCGAGATCGATTTATCGGTCGGCTCATTGCTCGGCCTGCTCGGCGGACTCGCGGCGATTCTCGATGTGGTCTATCACATTCCGCTGCTGGCGAACCTGAGTCTGGTCGCCCTGTGTGGCCTGATGATTGGTCTCGCCAACGGTTACATGACGGCTTATCTGCGCATCCCCTCGTTCATCGTCGGTCTGGGCGGCATGCTGGCGTTTCGCGGGATTCTGCTTGGGATTACCGGTGGCACGACCATCGCACCGGTATCGCCAGAACTCGTCTACATCGGCCAGGGTTACCTGCCCCATGCGATCGGCACCGGCCTTGGCGTTCTGCTGTTTGCGCTGACGGTATTCCTGACCTGGAAACAACGGCGCAATCGCGCTCTTCACGGTCTCGCGGCGCATTCATTGCTGCGCGATGTCATCCGCGTGTTGGTGATCGGCGCTGTGCTGACCGGTTTCGTGCAGACGCTCAACAGCTATGACGGCATTCCCGTGCCGGTCTTGTTGCTGCTGATTCTGCTGGGCGTGTTCAGCTACGTGACCAGTCAGACCGTGTTCGGTCGCCGCGTCTATGCCGTGGGCAGCAACATGGAAGCGACGCGCCTGTCCGGGATCAATGTGCAGGCCGTGAAGCTGTGGATTTTCGGGATCATGGGCGTGATGTGCGCCCTCGCCGGCGTGGTCAACACCGCACGCCTGGCCGCCGGTTCGCCCTCGGCCGGCAGCATGGGCGAACTCGACGCCATCGCCGCGTGCTTTATCGGCGGTACTTCCATGCGCGGTGGCTCCGGCACGGTGTACGGCGCCCTCCTCGGCGCGCTGGTCATCACCAGCCTGGACAACGGTATGTCGATGCTCGACGTCGACAGTTACTGGCAGATGATCGTTAAGGGCAGCATTCTGGTGTTGGCGGTTTGGGTGGATGTGAGTACTCGGACCGGGCGCCGTTGAGCCACAGGGATCACGCGGCGGGCGTGGTTGCGGCCGCCGGGCTGAGAATCTCCACCAGAAAATCGATGAACACGTTGATCCGGCTGGACCCACGGTGATTGGGTAAATACAACGCGTTGATGCACGTACTGGCGCTGCCGGGATTGACCTCGTACTGCTCAAGCAATCGGGTCAGCCGGCCGGCTGCGACGTCGTCGCGCACCAGCCAGTCGGCCAGCAGCGTAACCCCGCCTCCACCGATGGCGGCTTCGCGCAGGATGTCGGCGTTGTTGCTTTGCAGGCGCCCATGGACGTTGAGCTGAATGGGCGCGTCTTCATTCTGAAAGGTCCAGTGCTGGTGGGTGCCGCCGTAATCGAAACGCAGGCATTGATGCTCCAGCAAATCCCGTGGATGACAGAGCGCCGCGCTACGCGCCAGATACGCCGGACTGGCTACCACCCAGCGTTCGAACTGCCCCACGCGTTTGCTGACGATGTCTTCACTGACCACCGACGATCCGAGTCGCACCGAAACATCGATCTGCTCGCTGAGCAGGTCGCTGACCTGATCGCTCAGCGACAGACTGATTTCCAGGCCCGGATGCCGCTCGAGCAAGCGGCTCAAATGCGGCGCGATCAGGCGCCGCCCGAACTCCACCGGCACGCTGATGCGCAGACGGCCCTGCGCTTCGGCGCCACGATCGGCGACGACAGCATCGGCTTCGTCGATCGCGTCGAGAATCGCCACGGCTTTTTCGAAATAGGTCTGGCCGGCAACGGTCACGCTGGTGTTGCGCGTGGTGCGATTGAGCAGGCTCGCGCCCAGCTCGTGTTCCAGCCCGGCCACTTGCCGTGTCACTGACGACGTGGATATCCCGAGTTTGCGCGCTGCCGAGGAATAGCCCCCGCAGCGCACGGTTTCCACAAACATCTTCAGTGCCAGCAACTTGTCCATAAGCGGGGTCCGGTCGAAAGGGAACGCGGATGATTGTGCATCACTGTTCCCACGACGTCTTGTACCGCCGTGCTTGAACAAAGTCCCCAGTCGTTCAGACATCGCCCTTGCGGCTCAGGAACAACCCGAGCGCCAGCGCTGGCAGCAGCGCCACCGCGACGGCGGACAGGTTCCAGCCGAAATGCTCGTACAACGGGCTCGCAACCAGCGACCCCAGCGCGCCGCCGACGAAAATACTGGTCATGTACACGGCGTTCAGGCGCGCACGGCTGTGGGGATCGAGGGCGTACACCTCACGCTGGCCGAGCACCATGTTCAATTGCACCGCGAAATCCAGCAGCACCGCGCACACCACCAGCCAGACATAGCCGCTGCCCGGGAGCGCGGCGATCAACAGCGAAACCGGCGCCAGCAACAAGGCGACCAGCGTGCCGCGCCGACCATGCCCGGCATCGGCCAGGCGTCCGGCGATCGGCGCCGCAATGGCACCCACCGCACCGACCAGCGCGAAGATCGCCACGTGTGCCTGAGTGAAGCCGTGGTGACGCATCAGTTCAATCGGCGCGAGGGTCCAGAACAGGCTGAAGCTGGCAAACAGCAGCCCTTGATACAGCGAGCGCTGACGCAGCAGCGGATAGCGCCGGGCCAAGGCAAACACCGAGCCGATCAGCGCAGCATAGGTGGCTTTATGCGTCGGCAGCCGACGCGGCAGTGCCACAGCGGTAATCAGCGCGATGACCGCCATCAGGGCCGCCGCGCTGTAAAACACCCCACGCCAGCCGAACACTTCAACCAACAGGCTCGACAGTGGCCGCGACAACAGAATCCCCAACAGCAGACCGCTCATGATATTGCCGACGACGCGGCCACGACTGGCCTCGGGCGCCAGGTGCGCCGCCAGCGGCACCAGGATTTGCACGGCCACCGAGGTCAGGCCGATGAGCAAAGACAACACCAGGAACATCGACGGTGAATGGGTCAGCCCGGCGCACAACAGCGTGACGCTCGCTGCCAGGGTGAAACCGACCACCAGCCGGCGGTTTTCCATCAGATCGGCCAGTGGCACCAGCAGCAACAGGCCCAGCGCGTAACCAAACTGCGTGAGCGAAACGATCAGGCTGGCATTGGCGCTGGACAGACCGATCTGCGGTGCAATCAGTTCGACAATTGGCTGCGCGTAATAAAGATTGGCCACGACCGCGCCACAGCAGAATGCCAGGAACGCGACCATCAGGCCGGAGAGTGAAGTTGGCTGTTCGGCGCTGGCCGCAACGGCTGGATTGCCCGTGAGCATGATGACACCTCATTGAGTTCAGGAAAGTGCTGCCAAGGCTACGGCCCTGTTGCGACGCGCAGAATCCACGCGGCGGGCAACGCAGTGATGCGTCCGGCGCAACGGCGCAGGCGTTGCTTCTCGCGCAACGCGCTGTTGCGTGGGCCGGTGATTCTCCGGCGCTGGTGGTTTCTCTACGCTTTGGCCTCTGGCGCTGTCGTCCCATGCGGCGCCCTTCCCCGGCCATCACAAGGAGCGTTTCCATGACCCGTAGCCCATCCGTCCTGTCATCGCCTGCCGCGTTTTTTCCTGTGCCATGAACAGCTCATTTCTGAAGTCCAGAACGCTATGGATCAGCGTGGCAGTCGCCGCCGTGCTCGGCCTGATCGGCGCCGTTTGGTTGATGTGGCGCCCGGCGATTGCGCCGATCGAGCGCCCGACGATGTTCGACACCTCGCAGTTGCAACGCGGGGCGCGGGTGGTCGAGGCCGGCGATTGTGCGGTCTGCCATACCCGCCCCGGTGGCGAATATCTGGCCGGCGGACTGCCGCTGGTAACGCCGTTCGGCACGCTGTACAGCACCAACATCACCCCGGAAGCAGAGACCGGTATCGGCCAATGGTCACTGCCAGCCTTCGAGCGGGCGATGCGCCAAGGCATCGCTCGCGATGGTCACTTCCTCTATCCGGCATTCCCCTACGTGCACTACCGGCGCATGAGCGCAGCAGACATCGCCGACGCTTATGCCTACTTGATGAGCGGCCCTGCCGTGCACGCGCCGGCCGAGCAAAACCGGATGAATTTTCCGATGAATATTCGTCCGTTGGTGTCGTTCTGGAACCTGCTGTTTCTACACGGTGAGCCATTGACGCCGCTGGCACAGCGCAGCGAGGCGTGGAATCGCGGGCGTTATCTGGTCGACGGCCCGGGGCACTGCGCCGGCTGCCATTCGCCGCTGAACCTGATCGGCGCGGAAAAATCTTCGGAATATCTACAGGGCGGCAGCGTTGACGGCTGGCACGCGCCGGCGCTGGTCGGCATGGGCCAGCGCGGCAACCCGTGGAGTCACGCGCAACTGGTGGGCTATCTGCGCGCCGAGATCGTCGATGGCCACGGCACACCCGCCGGGCCGATGCGTCCGGTCAGCTTGAGTCTGGCCCGCTTGCCCGCCAGTGAAGCCGAGGCGATTGCCGAGTATTTGCTCAGCCTGGAAAACCCGCACCCACTGACGCAACCGTCGCCAAAGACACCTGCCAGTGAAGCGGCAGACTACTCGACCGGCGCCCTGCTCTTCAGCAGCGCCTGCGCCGGCTGCCATGGTCCGGCGGCGCCGATGCGCAGCATCGATGGTCGCCCGGGCCTGCAAAACAGCTCGGCGCTGCAAGCGGCCAGTTCGCGCAACTTCCTCAAGACCGTACTTGAAGGCTTGCCCGCCACGCCAGGATCGCCCGGCCCGGAGATGCCTGCGTTCGCCGCCAGCCTGGACAACGCGCAACTCGCCGCACTGGCCGCGTATTTACGCCAGCAAGCCAGCCCCGATCAGCCGTGGGCAGACCTCTCTTCCAATATTGAAGCGTTACGTCAGGAGACGAAATGAGCCAGATCACCCTCAACGTCAACGGAGCCGCGCAACCGCTTGAGCTGGAGCCGGACATGCCGCTGCTGTATGCGCTGCGCAATCACTTGAACCTCAACGGCGCCAAATACGGCTGCGGTCTCGGTCAGTGCGGTGCCTGCACGGTTATCGTCGATGATCAACCGGTGTTCGCCTGCCTGACGCCCTGCGCCGGTCTCGAAGGCAAAAAAATCCGCACCGTGGAAAGCCTCGGCAGCGCGGAAAAACCTGGCCCTCTGCAAGCGGCGTTCATCGAGAAACAGGCCGCGCAATGCGGCTACTGCATTGCCGGCATGCTGATGCGCGCGCAGGCGTTGCTTGAGCGTAATCGCCACCCGGATGAGGCGACCATTCGCGAGCACATGGCCGGCAATCTTTGCCGCTGCGGTACGCACTTGCGGATCATCGAGGCGATCAAACAGGTGGCCGGGCACAACGGGAGCCTGACATGAGTGAGTCGAACGGTTTGAACCCGAGTCGGCGTGCCTTTCTGCGTGGTGGTGCGTTGCTGATGGTATTCACCCTGATGCCGTTGGCGCGGCGTGTGTTAGCGGACACCGAAGTCGACACGCTCGGCACCGTAGTCCTCGCGCCCGATCTCCCCGGAAGCCTGCGCACCAACCCGTTTCTCGACGCCTGGATCCGCATCGGCGCCGACGGCATCACCGTCTACACCGGCAAGGTCGAATTGGGCACCGGGGTGAAAACCGCGCTGCTGCAAATCGCCGCCGAGCGTTTGCAGGTGCCGGCAACCTCCATCAACCTGCTCACCGCCGACACCGCGCTGACGCCCAACGAAGGCTACACCGCCGGCAGCCACAGTATTTTCGACAGCGGTACCGCGTTGTATAACGCCGCCGCGCAGGTGCGCGAAATGCTCGTCGATGCCGCCGCGCGCAGTTGGCAGGTTGATGCAGCACTGCTGAGCACCCGCGACGCTGTGATCGTAGGCCCGGCCGGTCAGCGGATGAGTTACGCCGTCGCGGTCAAGCATGTCGATGTGCATCAATACGCCGAGGCTCAGTCACCGGCGATGGCCGCCGCTGACTTCAAATTGATCGGCCATTCGTTGCCGCGCCTCGACATCCCGGCGAAGGTCAGCGGTGGTGCGGCCTTCGTCCAGGACATGCGCCTGCCGGGCATGCTGCATGCGCGGGTGATCCGCCCGCCTCGTCCGGGCTGCACGCTGCAAGCATTCGATGCGGCGTCCATCGAGGCTCAGGCTGGCGTGGTCAAGGTGATCCGCGACGGCAACTATCTGGCGGTGGTCGCTGGTGATGAGTGGCAAGCGATCAAAGCCATGCGCAGCGCCAGCGAAGTCGCGCAGTGGAGCAGCGGCGAGGCGATTCCCGAGGCTAGCGAGATTCATGACCTGCTCAAACGCCTGCCCTCACGGCGCTATCCGATCAGCAACAGCGGCACGCCGAGCGGCGCGGCCGACACGCGTTTTCAGGCGCGGGTCACCAAGCAATATCTGATGCACGGCTCGATCGGCCCGTCTTGCGCAGTGGCCTGGTTCAAGGACGGCGTTCTAACCGTCTGGACCCATACCCAAGGCGTTTACCCACTGCGCGCCGGCATTGCCGAAATGCTCGGTCTGCCAGCTGAGCGGGTGCGCTGTATTCATACCGAAGGCTCAGGGTGCTACGGGCATAACGGCGCCGATGATGCCGCCGCCGATGCGGCGTTGATTGCCCTGCGCGTGCCCGGGACGCCGGTGCGCGTGCAATGGATGCGCGAACAGGAAAATCTTTGGGAGCCATACAGCTCGGCGATGGTCACCGAAGTTGACGCTGGTCTCAGCCACGGCCGTTTGCAGGATTGGTCCTATGAACTATGGACCACGCCGCACAACGAACGCATCGTCAACGCCGGGCGTCTGTTGCCGGCACGCTTGCTCGCGCGGCCCTTCCCCTCGGCGCCATCCGTGCCGATCGCCCAGCCCGAAGGCGATGGTGATCGCAATGCGGTGCCGCTGTACGAGTTGAACTCGACGCGCATCAACATGACCTTCGTCACCGAGATGCCGTTTCGCACCTCGGCCATGCGTTCGCTGGGTGCGCACATCAACATTTTCGCCATCGAGGCGAGTATCGACGAGCTGGCGATTCGGGCCGGCATCGACGCGGTCGCTTTGCGTCTGGCCCATCTCAGCGACCCGCGTGCTCGCGCGGTGGTGGAACGTGTGCGTGATGAGATCGGCTGGCCGCAAAAACGCAGCGAGCCCGGCGCCGGTATCGGTTTCGCCTTTGCCCGCTACAAAAACATCATGGGTTACTGCGCCATCGCCGTGAAACTGCGCGTGCATCCGCAGACCGGCGAGATCCGCATCGACCACGTGGTGACGGCGGTTGACGTTGGCCAGATCGTCAGCCCCGATGGCCTGCGCAATCAAGTCGAGGGCGGCATCGTGCAGTCCGCGAGCTGGACCCTGTACGAAAAAGTCGCCTACGACGCGGGCGGCATTCGCAGCTACGACTGGAGCGGTTATCCGATTCTGCGTTTCACGCAACTGCCGGAACAAGTCGATGTGCATTTGCTCGACCAGCCGGGAGAACCCTTTCTCGGTGCCGCTGAAATCGTCCAGGGGCCGATGGCCGCAGCGCTTGGCAACGCCGTCGCCAACGCCACCGGCCGGCGCTGGCTGAACCTGCCACTCACGCGCTCAAACCCACCCGCCTGAGCTACGCCCGTGTTCGTCGCTGATGAGCACGGGCGCCGTTGCGCCCTGCGCAAAACAGCGTAGCGCCGGTCACCGATTATCAGCCCCGCTGAGCGCGGTTAAGTTAGCGGCACTGGTTCGCGGCACCGCTGCCGCGCTTGAATTCCTTCTATTGAAATCTGGAGCTACCCATGACTCGTCGTCTGTTCCAACCCCTCGCACTCGGTCCTTACACCCTCGCCCACCGCGTGGCGATGGCGCCGTTGACGCGCTCCCGCGCCGGGCAACCGGGCGATGTGCCGACACCGATGAACGCCGAGTACTACCGCCAGCGGGCCAGTGCCGCGCTGATCATCACCGAGGCCACACAAATCTCCCGGCAGGCTCAGGGTTACGCCTGGACGCCGGGCATCTACAGCCCTGAGCAGGTCCGCGCGTGGCGTGACGTCAGCGCGGCGGTGCATGAGGCCGACGGGTTGATCTTCATGCAGCTGTGGCACGTCGGCCGGGTGTCCCACCCCAGCTTTCAACCCGATGCCGGCCTGCCGGTTGCACCCAGCGCGCTGCCGGTGCCTGGCAAGACGTTTATCGTTGACGAAAACGGTAACGGCGTCTGGGGTGATGTGCCGGTGCCGCGTGCGCTGGAAACCGCGGAAATCGCCGGCATCGTCGAGGACTACCGCGTGGCCGCGCGCAACGCATTGCAGGCGGGCATGGACGGTGTAGAGATTCATGCTGGCAACGGTTACCTGCTCGATCAGTTTCTTAACAGCAACAGCAATCAGCGTGACGATGCCTATGGCGGCAGCGTGGAGAATCGCGCGCGGTTTCTGCTCGAAGTGGTCGCGGCCGTGGCTGAAGAAGTCGGCGCCGAACGGGTCGGCGTACGCCTGACGCCGATGGGGCGTTTCATGGGCATGGGCGATGACACCCCGGAGGCGACCTTCGGCCACTTGGTCGAGGCGTTCAATCAATGGAATCTGGCCTACCTGCACCTGGTCGAGCCGGCGATGGTCGGCACAGTCAAAGACGAGAACTTCGACCCGCGCTGGGACGCGATCATTGCCCAGTTGCGCAAGACCTGGAACGGCGTGCTGATCCTGGCCGGCGGTTATGACGCGCAATCTGCCGAACAGGCGCTGATCGCTGATCGTGCCGACATCATCGCGTTTGGCCGGCCGTTCCTGGCCAACCCGGATCTGCCGCGTCGGCTGCACGATGGCCTGGCGCTCAACACGCCAGACCCTGGAAGCTTTTTTGGCGGGGATCAGCGTGGCTACATCGATTATCCATTTCATGCCTGAACAAATGCAGACCTATGGGAGGGGCGGACTCGCCCCTTTTTTATTAGGTCATACGATCTCTGCGCCTAATCAAAGGCGTGGGAAATCCACCGTAACGTCAAACATATGCGTAGCTGTGAGCTTTCAGATCTATTGCCCGACGTTGTCGAATGCGGTAAAACCGCCTTGTTGTACGACAACCTAATAAAAACCAAGTCGTTCGAACGGCTAACAATCCTGAGATCTGCCATGCCTCGCCTTACCGCTGCGCAAGCCGTACCGCCACCCTACCCCCGCTCTCTCGCAGTAATCATTCTGTTCTGCATGGGCTGTGCGTTTGCCGGCAATCATGTGGCGGCGCGAGTCGCCTTTGATGATGGTGCGGGTGTGCTGCTGGCGATTTTGATGCGTTCCGGCGGGACCTTGCTGGTGCTCGCCATCCTGGTGCTGTGGCAAAGACAAAGCCCGCGCTTGCCGGCGGGTGCCTGGCGCTGGCAACTGTTGCTGGGGTTGCTGATCACTGCGCAGAGTCTGTGCCTTTACTCTGCTGTTGCGCGGGTGCCGGTGGCGCTGGCGCTGCTGGTGGCGAACGTATTCCCCATTCTGCTGGCATTGCTGACCTGGGCGTTGGGTGGTGCGCGACCGAGCGCACGCACCGCGACGTTGATGGGTTTGATTCTGCTGGGCCTGGTGTTTGTGCTGGATGTCCCCGGGCGTCTCTCGACCACAACAGACGTCAGTGCGCAATGGCTGACGGGCGTCGCGCTCGCGTTCTGCGCCGCCAGCGTGTTCGCCTGTGCGCTGTGGATCACTGACCACAAACTGTCTCAGGTACGTGGCTCGGTGCGCAGTCTGCTGACCATTTTCATCGTGTTCAGCAGCGTCAACCTGGCAGGGCTGACGGGCGCCCTTCCCGGCGGATTGAACCTGCCCGCCACCTCGACCGGATGGCTGGCCCTCGCCACCCTTGTGGTGCTGTACGGCACGGGTTTTATCGTTCTGTTCATTTCGGTGCCTCGCCTCGACATGCCGCGCAATGCGCCGGTCATGAACATCGAGCCATTGGCAACGTTGTTGATGGGCTGGATTGTGCTGGATCAAATGCTCAGCAACGGACAGATTCTCGGCGGGGTGATTGTGGTCACGGGCATCGTTTTGCTGACTTATCGTAAATCAGTCGTCAAGGCTGAGGTTAAAGTCAGTGCGTGAGGGGTTCTCGCCAGCGGTTGTTCACGGTCGAGTTGTGCTGCTATTGGCTCAGCTCATGGAATGGGTCAATCGCCCCGCCACTGAATCCAGTGTCGAGGCGATACGATTTCTGCCGTCAAAGCACTATCAGGAAGCGTCAATCCAGATGGTTTTGATTTCGGTGTATTGATCGTGCGCCCAGATCGACTTGTCGCGCCCGCCGAACCCCGACTCCTTGTAGCCGCCGAATGGCGTAGAGGCATCGCCTTCACCGAAGCAGTTCACCGTGACGATCCCGGCGCGAATCCCGCGCGAGAGTTTCAGGGCATGGCGCAGGTTGCCGGTGTAAGCCGATGCTGCCAGGCCGTAGGCTGTGTCGTTGGCCAGCACAATGGCTTCGTCAACGGTCTGGAACGTGGTGACGCTCAGTACAGGGCCGAAGATCTCTTCCTGGAACAAACGGCTATCGCGACTCACGCCGTCAACGATAGTGGGCTCGACGAAAATATCCTGGCGGGTTTTGCCGCCTACCAGCACACGCAGGTTTTCGTCGCGGGCCACATCAAGGTAGGAGCGCACCTTGTCGAAATGCGCCTTGCTGATCATCGAACCCAGGCGGTTCTCAGGATCCAGTGGATCGCCCATTTTCCAGTCACCCAGATGCACCTGGACACGCTGCAACAGTTCATCCTTGATGTCAGCGTGGACGATCAGCCGCGATGAGGCCGAGCAGTTTTCACCCATGTTCCAGAACGCGCCATTCACCACATGCTGGGCGACGAGGTCGATGTCTTCGACATCATTCATCACCACGGCAGGATTCTTGCCGCCACATTCCAGCACGATGCGTTTCAGGTTCGATTCGCTGGAATACTTGAGGAACAGCCGCCCGGTATCGGTTGAGCCGGTGAAGCTGACCATGGCCACATCCGCGTGACGCCCCAGTGGCTCACCGGCCTCCTTGCCTCCCCCGGGCACGACGTTGAACACGCCAGCGGGAATCCCTGCCTGATGCGCCAGTTCGGCGACGCGCAAAGTGCTCAACGTGGTTTCCTTGGCCGGTTTGACCACGATCGAACAGCCTGCGGCCAGCGATGGGCCGATTTTCCAGGCGAGCATCAGCAGCGGGAAGTTCCACGGCAACACCAGGCCGACAACGCCAATCGGTTCACGCACAACCATGGTCACCGCACCCGAGCCGACGGGAGCCGTAGCGTCGTAGATCTTGTCGATCAGCTCGGCGTGCCAACGCAGCGTATGAATCGTTTCCGGCACGTCGATGTTCTGGCATTCACGAATCGGCTTGCCACTGTCCAGGCTTTCCAGCACTGCCAGTTCGTGGGCGTTGTCTTCCAGCAATTGGGCAAAGCGCAGCAATACCGATTTGCGTGCGGACGGCGCCAGTGAATGCCAGCGTGCGTCGTCAAAGGCTTCCTTGGCCGCCGCTACCGCTGCATCGACGTCGTCGGCATTGCACGCGGCAATCTCGGTCAGCACCTGGTCGGTAGCCGGGTTGGTTGTGGTGAATGTCTTGCCTGACCGCGAGGCGCAAAACTGGCCGTTGATGAAGGCCTGATTGCGAAATTCGAGCTTCGCAGCCAACTCGAGATATTGCTCTTTACTCAGCAGGTCTGCCATTTCAAGCCTCCTCGACGATACGCGCGACGTTTTTCTGCAGGGTTTTGATCACGCTTTCCAGCGCTTGCTTCTCGGAAGGCTCCAGCGCTTGCAGTGGCGCCCGGACACCGCCGGCACGCAGCCCACTGAGTTCGCTGCCATGTTTGATCGACTGCACGAACTTGCCGCTCTCGAGGAAATCCATCAACGGCAACATCGCCGACATGATCCGCCGGCCCTTATCGAAATTTTTCTCGAGGACACAGGCTTCGTAGAGCGCGATGTGTTCGCGCGGGATGAAGTTCGAGCCGGCGCAAACCCAGCTGCGCGCGCCCCAGGCGAAAAACTCCAGGGCCTGATCATCCCAGCCACAGGACAGCTGGATCGACGGATGAGCGTGAGCCAGACGGTGCAGGCGGCTCATCTCGCCCGAACTTTCCTTGATCGCGGCGATGTTCTTGCAGCCAGCAATCGCTTCGAAAAACTCATCGCCCATCGCCACGCCCATCCGCGACGGGTAGTTGTAAAGCATGATCGGCAGCCCGGCGGCCTTGTCCACGGCGAGCACATGGGCGGCAATTTCCTTTTGCGTCGGCAAGGCGTATGGCGGTGACCCCACAAGAATAGCGTCCGCTTCAAGTGACTTGGCCTTCTCGGCAAAGTACACAGAATCTTCGGTACGAATGCCACCGGTGCCGATCACCAGTGGCAAACGTCCGCGGATCACCTCTTTGGCCCGCTCGGCGACGGCCACGCGCTCCTCGGCGGTGTGCGCGTAATACTCGCCGGTGGAGCCGCCAATTACGATGCCGTGAACCTTGGACTCGATCAGGTATTCGAGCACCTCGGAGAACGCCGAATAGTCGATCTGGCCATCAGCGGACAACGGGGTAATGGCAGGGGTGAAAATTCCGTCAAAGTTCATAGCGTTTTCTCCAGTGGTTCAATGTTCAATCCGTGCGCCCGACGGCATGCCGGGCAGACCTTGGTTATTGGCGGTGAAGCCTTCAGGACGGCAGCAGAGCGACGAGGCTTCAGCGACCGGCCAACGCAGACTCAGCTTTCTCTCCCTGCGCGGTACTGCCCCCACTTGAGGTTCATGTTCACCCCAAGCGAAAGGAACGGTTCTGGCGGGTTGCTGTTGGGCCCTGGCGCCTGCAACAGGAAATCAATCAGTGGGTCACGCTGCCCCGCCAGCCAGTCAGCGAGCAACTTGCCGGTGACAGTTCCCCGCGTGACGCCCAGACCGTTGCATCCCAGCGCGCCATAAACATTGGGCGCCAGTTCACCGAAGAAGCCGTTGTGGTTGCGCGACATGGCCAAGGCGCCGCCCCAGGTGTAGTCGAACGTTACGTCCGGCAACATCGGGAACCGCTGATCGAATGAAGCCTTGTGCCGACGCACGAAACGTTCGTTGTATTTGCTGTTGCTGCGGCCATCCGGGTTGAAGGTGAAACTGTTGCGGATCAGCAGGCGGTTATCCGGGGTGCGGCGCACCGTGGTGCCGAACGGATCGGCCGGAATGGCGCCCCAGAACGGTTTGCCGCCCAGGCGCGCCTGCTCCTCTTCGGTCAGCGGCCGGCTGATGCTCGCGTAGGTGTAGATCGGCAACATGCGCCCTTGCAGGAAACCGAAACGCATGCCGAACGAGTTGTTCGCCAGAATCAGCTTGTCGGCGGTGATGCTGCCGTGAGCGTGTTTGAGGATCGTCTTGGCGCCGTATTCCACTTCCAGAATCGGGGTGCGCTCATACAGCGTGACGTTCGATGGCAGGTTGTCGGCGAGGCCTTTCACCAGTCCGGACGGTTGCAGTAGCACCGCCCCCGGGGTGAACAATGCCTGGCGGTAAAACCGTGTGCCCAAGTGTTCGGGCAATTCGTCGGCATCAATCATTTGAAAGGGCTGATCGAGTTTTTCCAGGCCCCGGCGATAGGCATCGAGTACGGCGATACCGCGATTCTCTACCGCCGCCTGATATTTGCCGCAGGCTTTCATCTGGC
This sequence comes from Pseudomonas sp. VD-NE ins, assembly GCF_031882575.1. NCBI lineage: Bacteria > Pseudomonadati > Pseudomonadota > Gammaproteobacteria > Pseudomonadales > Pseudomonadaceae > Pseudomonas > Pseudomonas sp. VD-NE ins. The sequence goes on along the minus strand of NZ_CP134772.1, from coordinate 3,204,723 downwards.
AGTCGATGCGGTATTGATCGACCAGCTCGCGAAGTATCGATTGGCCGGCCAGATTGAGTTTCAAACTGGTCCGGGCCAGCGCGATGTCACCGATGTAATCCTCAGCGCCAATGTCATGGGGAAGATCAATGGCAAAACCGGCATTGCGCCCCGATGGCCCCAGCCCGACTTCCTGCGCTTCGATAAGCACCACTTCGTCGTCGGGAAAATTCAACGCCAGTTGCCGCGCGCACGCCAGTCCCGTGAAGCCGGCACCGATGATCACCCAGCGAACGGAACGGTGCCCACGGTGAGCCGGTTCGGGACTGCGTGGCTTGCTCAAATGAAACCAGCCACAACTATCATCATCGGCGGGTAATGAACTGACTTTCATAGTGTTGAACCGTTAATCGTTGAAGTTGCAAAACGCACGCGGCACAAAGCGAACGCACGCAGTGGCGTTGATCCGGAAACTTGTAAAACTGGCACTTGCGCAAACAGTGACGATTGACTGTTTGTTTTAAAAACTGGCCGCTACGGCATAACGTCCGCTACTGGCACAGTCGCTCGAGTAGTAATAATCCCTGAAGGTCATGGGCGGTAAGCCGAACAAGTCCTTGAAGCGTTTATAGAAGTGCGGATAGCTGACAAACCCGGTTGCCAAAGCGACATCCGTCAACGAGCGATCACTTTGCACAATCAGTTGCCGGGCCCGAGTCAAACGCAGCTCCAGGTAGTAACGATTGGGTGCCGCATTCAGATAGCGGGCAAACCTTCTTTCCAGTTGCCGGCGTGACACGCCGACCTGACTGGCGATTGCGTCAATTTCCAACGGCTCCTCAATGTTTTGTTCCATCAAGTCGAGCGCGATGTTCAAAGGCTTGGGAATCGCTGAACAGCGGAGACTGTCGGCAGTCTTCGGTTGAAGGTGTCCAGACTGGTGAACCCGTTTTATTTCATCGACCAGTGCCGCATCGTTACCCGCTCCCAGCTCCTGCATGATCGCCAGGGTCATATCCAGCGCCGAATGAGCGTTGGCGCAAGTGGCCCGGCGCTCTGTGCAAATAAACTCACGAGCGGAAACTTTCAACTGCGGGAAATATTCATTGATCAGGCCGCAGCTGTCGCTGTGACAGGCGAACTCGCAAGCCTCCAGCAAACCGGCATCGGCCAGATAAAACGCGGCATTCCAGCACCCGGCAACGATCCCTTTGCCCGAGGACTTCTTCAGCACTCGGCGCAGCACTGGCTGTGTGGCAAGCCTCACACGCTGGCCTCCGACGACAATCACCGCATCATGATTGAAACCTTCGGCAAGCAGCCTTTGCGAAGCCAGCGACACGCCAATATCACTTTCAACCAGCCCGCCCTGCAGTGAGTAGGTCGATACCGTGTAAATCGTCTCAGCGTTGATCAGGTTTCCAGTGGCCAAGGCGTCCATCGCCGTTGAAAGGGTCGTCAAGGAAAAATGATCGAGCAGAATAAACGCCACCCGCACCACACGTTCATGGCCCGACATCACGGTGGATGGGCGAAAGCCGATGTTCTGTTGTTTCAACGGACTCTGGAACGTTTCCATCTTGCGTCACCCGCTCACCTTCACTTGAAACGACAACCTTGTGGCTTGGCGACTGGCACCGCCCGCCGCCAAACCGTGGTCGAACCGATTACTTCGCTGCCGCCCGGGCGTCACTCAACCAGCCGTCATAGGCTTGCTGGTTGGCCTTGATCCATTCCGCGGCATGACGCTTGATGTCGGCCAGCGACTTCTCACCGTTTTGCATGCGCAGGTTTTGCGCACTTTCAGCGGCCGTCGGGATGCTGACTTCAGAGAGGAATTTGCGCGCCACCGGGTTCTTCTCGGCGAACTCTTTGCTCATGACGGCATTGATCGTGTCCACCGGGAAACCGAGGTTCTTGCCGTCGTGGAAGGTGTCCTTGCTTTCCTTGCCATCCGGCAGCGAGGTGAAAGGCACCGGCAACCAGACGACGTCACGCCCTTCCACCAATACACTGGCAATCCACTGCGGAACCCAAGTGAAGAACAGCACGGGCTTGCCTTGCTGAAGCCGCGCAATGGTGTCAGCCATCAACGCGAAGTACGAGCCGCGGTTGTCGACTACGGTGGGACCCAAGCCATAGGCTTTCATGTGGTGTTCGATCATGATCTCGCAGCCCCAACCCGGATTGCAGCCCGTCAGGTCGGCCTTGCCGTCACCATTGCTGTCGAAGAGCTTGGCGATTTCGGGTTTCTTCAGGTCCGACAGATCCTTGATCTGATAAGCCTCGGCGGTCTTCTTGTCGATCATGTAGCCCTGCAGCACGCCTTTCATGACTTGCCCGACCTTGACCATCACGTCATCGCCGCCGGCCTTTTCATAAAACGCTTGGTGCAGGTGTTCCCATTCATGCACGGTGAAATCCGCATCACCATAAGACAGCGCGAGAAACATCGCCGGGTAGTCGACTTCTTTTGGCTGTTTGACGTCGTAGCCCAACTCCTTAAGGCCGGCGATCACCACCTCACCACGAAAGCGTTCTTCAGCAATGGTCGGGAAAATCGGCGTAATCGAAACACCGGCACCGGGTTTGTTGGCATCGGCCGCGTAAACCGCCGAGCACAGCAAGGTGCCAAACACCGAAGCCACCAGGCTCGCCACCACGCTTTTCTTGAGATTTGTCAGTTTCATGTTTCACCACGCTTGGAGTTTTTAATGGGGTGAGCAGGCCAACTCAATTCGTCACTGGACGTACAACGTTCTTCTTTTTCTTCAGTTTCATGACCAGCCCCACGGGGCCGCTTTCATACCAGCGCTGACCCGTGGCCAGATCGCTGCTGCGCTCACCCATTGCCTGGGTCAGTCGATCAAGGAATACCGCGAGCAGCACCAGCCCCGCGCCACCGACGCTGGCCAGGCCCATGTCGAGGCGGCCGATGCCGCTCAACACCATCAAGCCCAGACCGCCCACCGAAATCATCGAGGCGACCACCACCATCGACAGCGACAGCATCAGTGTCTGGTTGAGGCCGGCCATCATCGTTGGCGCCGCCAACGGCAATTGCACCTTCATAAGCATTTGCGTAGCTGTGCAGCCGAACGCGCGGGCGGCTTCGACCTTGTCCGCAGGGACTTGGCGAATACCAAGGTTGGTTAGCCGCACCAGCGGCGCGACGGAAAAGATGATGGTGACGATCACACCGGGGACGTTGCCGATACCAAAGAGCATCACCACCGGCACCAGATAGACGAATGCAGGGAGCGTTTGCATGGCGTCCAGCACCGGGCGAATGATCATTTCCGTGCGATCACTGCGTGCACACAAGATGCCCAGCGGTATGCCAATGACCGCGCAGAACAACAGCGAGGTCAGCACCAGGGCCAGCGTGACCATCGCATCGTTCCACACACCGATCAGTCCAAGCCCGGTGAGGGTTGCGACGCTGAAGATCGCGATGCGCTTGCCGCCAATCTGCCAACTGATCAGTCCGGCGATGATGATGAACACCGTGGGCGGAACCGACAGCAGTCCCCACTGCACACCGTCGAGTACTTGATCGACCGGCCAGCGGATCGAGCGAAACACTTCCCTGAAGTTATGCACCAGATATTTAAGGGCGGTCTCTACCCACGAACCCAAGGGAATATTTAAACTTTGGAAAGGATCTAGAAAGTTGAAGTCTGACATGGTGCTACCTCGCCCTCAGAAGCGGTAAATCAATTCTGATTATTCGCAGTTCAGCTGTTACACAGACAACTCAGAAGATGGCCTTGCGAAATCGAACCTTTATAAAGCCCAACTTCATCCACCACCGGCATGGGAGTTGACGAGGCCGCAACCAGATGAAAGATGTCGCGAAGAGACGCTTCCGCTTTAATCGGCGTTTGCCCGCCCGGTATATAAGCGACATTGCAATCCTGTTGCGCGATATCGCCCGCTTTCAGAATGCGACTGGTGTCGAATCCATTAAAGAAATCGCGAACATATTTATTCACCGGGTTGCACAGAAGTTCACGCGGCGTGCCGATTTGCACCACCCGCCCACCTTCCATGATGGCAATGCGGTGACCGATTCGAACCGCTTCTTCTATATCGTGGGAGATGAAAATGATCGTGCGGTCCTGCTCGGCCTGGAGCTTGATCAGCTCGCCCTGCATCTCGCTGCGAATCATCGGATCAAGAGCCGAGAAGGCTTCATCCATCAGCAGAATGGCGGGATCGTTGGCCAGCGCGCGGGCCAGGCCGACGCGTTGTTGCATACCGCCGGAGAGTTGGTGAGGAAAGCTCAGCTCCTGCCCCGAAAGCCCGACCTGCTCCAGTGCGCCCATCGCGCGGCAATAGCGTTCCTTCTCGCTGACGCCACTGATTTCCAGGCCGAAGCTGACGTTGTCGATGACGCTCATGTGCGGCATCAAAGCAAACGACTGGAAGACCATGCCCATGTCTTTGCGGCGAACTTGCAACAAGTCCTTGTCGCCCAGGCCGGTGATTTCCTTGCCATTGAGAAAGATCTGCCCGGAGGTTGGTTCGATCAACCGGTTGAACAATCTGACCATGGTCGATTTGCCCGAACCGGACAAACCCATGATCACGAAAATCTCGCCACGGCGAACCGAGAAGTTGGCATCAAAAACACCAATCGCCTGACCGGTCTTTTTGAACACTTCAGCTTTTGATGCGCCTTCTTTAACCATTTCCATGGCAAGTGCTGGCTGCGTACCGAAGACTTTGAAAACATTCTTTACGCAGATGATCTCGTCGGAACTTGTCATACCATGCCTCCTTCGCATCGTGCATCTTTCGCATTAAGCGACAGGCAAACGAGCAAAAATAATTGTAAGCGGCAGCGGTAATGAATAAATGTCTTCACGACGGGCTTCCTTTTATTATTTTTGAGGTCCCAGGAAAAAGGGATGTTTCAAATCTATTAGCATCACCCCGCTTAATCCAACTACATTTACAGGGACAATTCGATAACGTCGGGTTATCGGTTGCGAAGACTGCCGTTGCCGGGTGCTGCGTCAGCACCATGAGCGACCGGGTCTATCCCCACAGCGACGCTCGCGTAGCCGTCCCCGCACGGTTCCGTTACCCTCCTCGCGCTTCGTTGGGGAGCTGTATCGTTAGGAGAGTGTACGAATGAGCAAGCATGTCGACCCTGACACCATCCTGCTGAAAATGCCGTCCTTAAGGGCTGTGAAGGCATTTGTCGCCGCGGCCAAATACGAAAGCTTCACCCGTGCGGCCGAGGCATTGTGCGTTTCTCAAGCCGCGATCAGCCGGCAGATCCGTGAGCTGGAAAGCTATCTGGGCGCGCAGCTGTTTACCCGGGTCGGTCGTGCGGTGGAACTGACGGCCGCCGGCGCGGTGTTCTTCGATGCCGCGCAGCTGTCGTTCGTCAACATCGCCCAGGCTGCCGAACGCATCCGCAGCAGCCAGTCGACCAAGAAGGTGCTCACCGTTTGTTGCTCGCCGGCCTTTTCCGCACTGTGGCTGTCGAATCATCTGCAAGAGTTCTTTGCGCAGTGCCCGGATATCGAACTCAACCTGATCACCACGCAGAACTTTCTGACCATGGAACCCGGTGTGCAGCCGGACATCTTCATTAACAAGATTTCGCGCATTCGTGATGGTTATAGAAGCTACCCGTTGTGCCACGACGTGATTTATCCGGTGTGCACCCCGCAGTATCTGGAGAAACACCCGGAGATTGCGACGATCGAAGGCGTGCGCGATTCGGCCCTGCTCAACCTGAGCCCCTATGGCCGCTCGCAGGTCGCCGAGCATGTCGACTGGGGCGTGTGGCTGGCATTTCAGGCCATCGATATCGATGACCGTCCGCCGAACAGCCCACAGATCTTCAACGCCAACGACTACAACCTGCTCATCAGCATGGTCCTGACCCATCAGGGCATCGCGTTGGGCTGGAATCACCTGGTCACGGGATTGGTACAGCAAGGCCTGCTGGTGCGACCGATCGAGCAACAGGTGCAATTGCGCAATAGCTGGCACTACCTGAGCTGTCGCGAAAGCTCCGAAAACGAAGAAGAACTGCGGCGTTTTCGCGAATGGATTCTGGCGAAGTTTCCCCGCCGTTAATCCGCTCGGCACAAGCGTTGGGTGATTTGGTTATCAATAGCCCGACGAAAATGTTGCTAGAGCGGCACCCTCCCCGTGGCTCATTGTTGAGCAGCGCCGGCCATGATCGGCCCGGCTCAACTCACAGGAAGGGATTGTTGAATGTCACTCTTCGAATTCTGTCGCGACTTTGATTTCCTCGATGCCCCGCTCAAGACTCGTGCAATCGTGCAGGACAGTCTGCTGGATATCGTCGGCGTCATGGCCGGCGCGGCCAGCAATGACACCAGCAGCGCGATGCGGCGTTTTGCCGAACGGCATTACCCGGCGGGCGCCTATAGCAGTCGCCTGATCTTTGCCGGGCAGCGTGTCAACGTGCTCGGCGCAGCGTGGGCCGGCGGGTTCAGCGCTGATAGCCTCGACGCCCACGAAGGCCACTTCAAATCCAAGGGGCACGCCGGAGCGACTGTTGTTCCCGCCGTGCTTGCCCTCGCCGATGCGCTGCATCATCAAGGCCAGTCGATCAGCGGCCATGAACTGCTCACTGCCCTGTGCATCGGTTATGAAACGGCGCTGCGGGCAGGTTCGGCCTTGATGGCGACTTCGCCGACTTATCACGCATCGGGTGGTTTTTCCGCGCTGGGTGTGGTCTGTGCCGGGGCGCGCTTGCTGGGCTTCGATGAACCGACCTTTCGCCACGCCTTGGGCATCGCCGAATACTTCAGCGCACGCTGCCCGATGATGCGCGTGGTGCAAGCGCCGACGATGCTGCGCGATGCCCACGGAGCAGGCGCATTTGCGGGTTTGAACGCCCTGCTCATGGCCCGGGAAGGCATCACCGGTGCACCGGCAGAAACGGTTGAAGATGTCACCGTCGCCGAATACTGGACCGACATCGGTACACGCTGGGAGATCGACAGTCAGTATTTCAAACCCTGGCCGGTCTGCCGTTGGGCGCAACCGGCGCTGACCGCCATGCTCGAACTGCAGCGGGAAAATCCTCAACTCCATGCCGACTCGATTGAAACCGTTCGAGTGGAAACGTTCTACGAGTCGATGTGTTTGCAGGGGCATACGCCGAGTGACGCCGACCAGGCGCAGTACGCCTTGGCCTTTCCGCTGGCTGCACTGATTGTCCGGGGCAAGGTCGGTCCGGAGGAAGTCACCGGGGCGGCGATTTTTGCCGAAGACATTCTCGCGTTGAGCCGTCGTATCGAAGTCGTCGAAGCCGCCGATATCTCCGCCCGATTCCCCGACGAAATCCTCTCGCGATTGACCATTACCCTGAAAAACGGTGCCGTGCTGGTCAGTCCGGTCACCGCCGCGCGTGGCGATCCCGAAACGGCCCTCAGCGCTGCAGAGCTGAGTCAGAAATTTGATCTGTTCGCCAGCGGTCTCGGTGTAGAACGCAGTGCCGAGGTGAAAGCGGTGATCAAACACATCGCTCAATCCAGTTGCGCCATTACTGCCATGGAAGCGATTTTCCCCGCAGTTCCGCCGCTCCCGTCAGGCCCCATCGATAACCCCAACGCATGAATTGCCCACAGCAAATGTCGTTTGTGACGGCTGTCTTCGGCCATATAGGCTGAGAACCATGTCGCCTATGGGAGGATAAAAATGAACAATAAAGAAAGTGTTTTTGACCTGATCGCACAGCGCAAACCCTGGCACTCGCTGCCGGGCGCTCTTTACAGCAATGAAAGCGTTTACCGTCAGGACCTTGAGCAGATCTGGCACAAGGACTGGATCTTCGCCGGCCACACGTTTGAAATTACCAAACCGGGGCAGTATTTCACCCTGCAAATCGGTGACTATCCCGTTGCCGTCGTCCGTGGCAAAGACGGCGAGGTCCGGGCATTCCATAACGCCTGCCGTCACCGTGGCGCGAAAATCTGTGAGGCCGATCACGGCAAAGTGGCGAAGATGGTTTGCCCGTATCACAAGTGGACGTACGAGCTGGATGGCAACCTGTTGTTCGCCGGCAACATGGGCCAGGATTTCGACAAATCCCAATACAGTCTGAAAAGCGTTCACTGCGAGATCGTCGATACCTACATTTATGTCTGCGTGGCCGCCAAGGCTCCCGACTTCGAAGGATTCCGCAAAGCCGTCAGCCCTTTTGTAGCGCCGCACTATCTTGAAAACTGCAAAGTGGCGTTCGAATCGAACATCGTCGAGAAAGGCAACTGGAAACTGGTCTTCGAAAACAATCGCGAGTGTTACCACTGCGACGGCTCACACCCGGAGCTGCTGCATTCGTTCGTCGATAACCTTTCGGTGGGCGGCATCAGTGGTGAAGATGATCCCGAACTCTCGGCCTACTGGTCCAAGTGCGAGAGCGCCGGGTTACCAAGCCGTTTGGTGATGGATATCAATGGTCAGTTCCGCATGACCCGTATTCCCCTGTCATCCGGTGCCGTCAGCTACACCATGGATGGCAAACCAGCCGTTGCCGGTCGCCTGGACAAGACAGCTGAAGCGGACATCGGCGCGCTGTTGTACTTCCACTACCCGTCCACCTGGAATCACTTCCTCGGTGACCACGCGTTGAGCTTCCGCGTGCTGCCGATCAGCGCCACTGAAACCTTGGTCACCACCAAATGGCTGGTACCCGACAGCGCAGTGGAAGGCGTGGATTACGATCTCGAACGCCTGACCAAAGTCTGGATTGCCACCAACGATCAGGACCGCACGCTGGTCGAAGGCACCCAGCGCGGCGTGACCTCGCCTTCGTACGAGCCGGGTCCTTATTCGGAAACAGCCGAGACTGGTGTTTGTCAGTTCGATGACTGGTACTGCGCGACCATGATGGATCGGCTCAAAGGCCCTATCCCGTTGAAGTCTGTTGGCTGATCCGGGTTCTCCTCACCAGTTCCACCCCTCCTCCCTTCAGCATCCCGACGGATGCTGGCAGGGACTCTTTCGTCTCGAAAAACTGTTGTTCCGGTTCGTCGCCGAAAAAGCCGGGAGACACCGATAGGATGTCCGCATCAATGAACACCTCGACGTCATCCCTGGCAGCTTATGCAAACCACGGCGAACGCGTGTCCACGCGCATTGTATTTTTGATCACCGGCATTGTGATGTCGGCCTGGGCACCACTTGTTCCGTTGGTGAAAGCGCGTACCGGACTGGACGACGGTGGACTGGGCCTGTTGTTGCTGGGATTTGGTATCGGCTCGATCGTCGCCATGCCGTTTGCCGGTTACCTGACTGCACGTTTTGGCTGCCGGCCAGTGATCATCTGCTCAACTCTCGCGTTGTGTTCGGTGCTGCCGATGCTCAGCCATCTGACATGGCTGCCGGGGCTGGCGCTCGCCGTGCTGGGGTTCGGCGCCAGCATGGGCATGCTCGATTGCGCGATCAATATCCAGTCCATCATCGTTGAAAAGAACAGCGGCGAAACCCTGCAATCCGGTTTTCACGGGCTCTACAGTGTCGGCGGTATCGCCGGTTCCGGGGCCATGACGGCGATGCTCAGCCTGGGACTGAATCCACTGCTGTCCGTGCTTTGTCTGGTGGCGATTATCCTCGCCGCGCTGTACAAGGCTGCGCCAGGTTTGTTGCCCTATGGCACGGAGAGAGACGGTCCGTTGTTGGCGCTGCCAAGGGGGATCGTGCTGCTGTTGGGCTGTCTGTGTTTCATTGTTTTCCTCACGGAAGGCGCCATGCTCGACTGGAGCGCGGTTTTTCTCGCCTCGCAACGCGCGATGGAACCCAGCTACGCCGGTTTGGGCTATGCGAGTTTTGCGGCGGCGATGACGCTCGGGCGCCTGACCGGAGATGCCATCGTCAGCCGACTGGGTGGTGTTCGCGTGGTGGCGCTGGGCGGGATCTGCGCGGCGGCGGGCATGCTGGTTTCCCTTGTGTTCGATAGCTGGCAAGCGGCATTGCTGGGCTATGCCTTGGTCGGCATCGGCTGCTCGAACATTGTTCCGGTGCTGTTTACGGCGGCAGGTCGGCAACAGCGCATGCCCCAGCGCACAGCGATTCCGGCGATCATTTCCATGGGCTACGCCGGCATTCTCATGGGGCCGGCGTTTATCGGCATGGTTGCGCATTTCAGTACGCTGGTGGTCGCATTGGGTGGCTTGGTATTTCTGCTGTTGTTTGTCAGTTACGCCGCAAGATTTTTGGAGACATAACGCACGGGCAGCATTGATGGAAGCGGGGATTGGCATCTTCAGTGAGGGTTATCGCCCACACTGACCTTGATCGGTGTTGTCTGGGGTACGGCGCGCTGCCGGGTCGCATGCCAACACAGTAGTGACCCCGCCGTCACCAGCACGGCGCCCTGCCAGAACTGCATCTGCAAACTCACGCCCAGCCACAGCGCGGCGAACGCCGACGACAGCACCGGCGCGGAGTAGGACGCAGTCGCCAGCAAGGTCAGGTTTCCCCGTAGAATGCCGATGTTCCACAGCGCGTAACCGCCGGCCATGGCGATTCCGGCTGCCAGCAGCTCCCGGGAGTTTTCCCAAGTGAATGGCGGTATATGTTCCTGGCTCACGTACCACTTCACCCACAGCACGACGGACGTCAATACGAAAAACAGCACCACCAGATTCTGCCCGCCGGCATAACGACGCGTGACATTGCAATACAGCGCAAAAGTAATCGCACAGGTCAATGCCAGGCTGTAGCTCAACGGGTTGGACTGAACATTGCGCACAATCCCTGGCAACGATAACCCCTCGCCACTGACCACCCACAAGATGCCGAAAATCGCCAGCGCGGAGCCTGGAATGATGAACCAGCGGGTTTTCTGCCCGTTCATGACAATCGCCAGCACCACGGTCAGGCACGGCCACAGATAATTGACCACGCCCAGTTCAATGGCTTGATGACGATCACTGGCGAAACCCAGCGCCAACGACAGGCACACTTCATACGCGACGAACAAGGCGCTGCCCAGCACCAGATAGAGCCTGGAGGTCGAGCGAATCCGCGGGCGACCGAGAAATACCAGCAAGAGCATGGCGCCCAGCGAATAGATCAGCGCAGCGCCTCCCAGCGGACCGAAGTGCTCGCTGACGCCCCTGATCAATCCGGCGGCGGTACTCCACAAAACAATCGCCACCAAACCACACGCTGTGGCGGCCCGCTCACCTTTGATCAGCATCATGACTCCCGGCACAAAATGGCAAACCGACCGCACAGGCTAACCAGCGCAAGAGGATCAATAAAGGGACATTTTTGCCCGGCAAAGGATGAGCTGTCGTTATGACTCAGCCTTGATTGACCTGCGTCCAACTGTCGCAGCAATCAGCCATTGGAAAATTGCGCACAAGCCTTAGAATCCGCGCGCTCTTGCAGTCGCCGGATCTGGTGACCGAAACGTATCCAACCGCCCTGCCCGTTCGGCAGGCACCCGCACCACACACCCCGGCTTGGCAATCGCATGCGCAGAGGCGCACGTTGCGCTGTTCGATCTCTAGAGGTTTTTATGTCTCCGCGTTTGCTGGCCATGGCGCTGGCGCCCCTGCTCGGGCTGTTCATTGTTGCGCTGGGCAACGGTTTTTTGTCATCGCTTACCACCCTTCGACTGGACGCCGCCGGCGCTTCGGCGACGATGATCGGTGTCGTGTCATCGGCCTACTTCATCGGCCTGACCCTGGGCGCCGTATTCAATGACCGCTTGATTCTGCGCATCGGCCATATCCGCGCCTACGGCAGCTTTGCTTCGTTGATCGCTGTGACCATCCTGCTGCAGGGCTTGTTCTATGACACTTGGGGCTGGTTTGCCCTGCGCCTGATCAACGGCTGGGCCACGGTCGGCGTGTTTCTGGTGATTGAAAGCTGGCTGCTGCTGGCGGGCGACGCGAAGATTCGCGGGCGCTTGCTCGCGCTGTACATGATCGTCTTGTACGGCGCTGGTGTGCTGGGCCAGGCAACGCTGGGCAAAATCACCGGGTTGAGCGACAGCGCACCGTTCATGGTGGCCGGCATGCTCGCCTCGTTGTCGGTGTTGCCGATCGTGATCCTGCCGCGCGTGTCGCCATTGCTCGATCAGGTTGAACCGCTCAAGCCACGGCAACTGCTGGGCGTGACACCGACCGGGCTGGTCGGCTGTTTCGGTTCGGGTGTGACCATCGCGGCGATTTACACCTTGCTGCCGTTGTATCTGCAACGCAGCGGTCTGAATGTCGGGGAAGTTGGCAGCATGATGGCCTGGACGATCCTCGGCGCGATGCTCCTGCAATACCCGGTCGGGCGCTGGTCCGACCGCAAGGATCGCTTGCAGGTGCTGACCATTCTGACGGTGGCGTGCACGGTGCTATCGCTGGTGATCGTCCTGGTGCCGTTGTCCTCGACGATGCTCGCGGTGATGTTGTTTCTGCTCGGTGGCGGCGTATTCGCGCTGTACCCGGTTGCCGTCAGCCACGCGGCCGACCGCGCCCCGGCCGAAGCCTTGGTGCCGATGATTCAGGGCTTGCTGCTGATCAATTCGCTGGGCTCGGCGATCAGCCCGATGATGATCTCGCCGGTCATGAACTCGTTCGGCGCCAATGGACTGTTCTGGGTGTTTGCACTGGTCAATCTGTGCATGGTCACCTTCTTCCTGTGGCGCCGTGGCAAACGCCCGGTTCCGGCCAATCCCGCGCCGTTTGCGGCGGCAGCCACGTTCTCACCGACAGGTGCGGAACTGCGGGTGACCGAAGATCTGCGCCAAGCGGTGCAGGAGCATCCGCCGATGGTGGACGCATTGAGCGGCGAGCCTTCGCCTCAGTGTGAAACGCGCTGAGGGTTGCGCCAGTCTGTGTCAAGTGCAGACTGGCTCGCACCACTATTCAGATTCGTGAGTGATATCCACGAGAGGAATCGGCTCGATCGCCCAAGCGCGAATTTGTCGACGTTCAGGGCTGGGTATCGCGCAGGCCTTGCGTCCGGTGAAGGTTCGCGCAAGACGCTCTTCGTCGATGCGCCAGCCGCGCAACTCCAGTGCCTGCACATCTTTGCGAAAAGCAATCTGCAGCGCATCGGACTTCAACGAAACCTCCTGCTGGAAAGAGTCCGGCACACGTTCGGGCCGGACGTTTTTCAGCACGGCATGATCTTGTTCGAAGATACGGATATTGCTCGCAATAAACCTGCGATCCAGCAGTCGGGTGCGCAGGAACGTTCTGCCCATCATCCACCAGGTGCGCGTGCGATTGGCGTCAATCGGGACATGCGCCGAGACGATGTAGATTCGCCAGCCATTCGGTAATTCAAGTTCCAGCGTTGTGCATGGGCCGGCCAAATGGAAACCCGGAACAGTCACCACGCTGACAAACTCAGTGGAGGATTTACGTCGCAGCAGCCCTTTGCGTACCGGCCTGCGCATAAGCATTTGGGCGCTGCCGCTCCACGCATCGCTGTCGACCTCGAATGATTCAATCTCGGGATGATCCGGATCGCCGAAGGTTGAGCCATGGACAAACGGTGCGTGCGCAAAGTCCAGACCGTTTTCAATAATCCGGTCCCAACTGGCCTGCCAGTCAAAGTGGCCCGAGACCACGCGGATGGCGGGATCGTCAACCCAGTCGAGCGTGGGTAAAGGCGGACGCTCAGACTCAGGCAGGTCCCCCAGAAAAGCCCAGACCCAACCGTATCGCTCCAGCGTCAGGTAGGCATCAACTCGGGCCTTGGCGGGAATCCGCAGGTCCGGCTGCGCCGGTATCAGCGTGCACACTCCATCAGCGCCAAACTGCCAGCCGTGATAAGGGCACTGCAAGCTATTGCCGACTTTGCTGCCGGCGGACAGCGAACCGCCGCGATGCACGCAAATATCCGACAGCAAGTGAGCGACACCCGCGTCATCGCGGAACGCTACGAAGGGTTGTCCGAGCAATTGAACCGGCATCAATCCATCAGTCAACTGGGACGATGGGAGGACGACATACCAGAGGTTTGTGAGCATGGGTTGCGTGCGATCCGTCAGTACAGTTAGCTCAGATCAGAGAAACCTGAAATTCAAATTAAACCAGCGCCTGCGAATCGACGATCAGCCAAGCACTTTATAGATCTCTGAAACTACCTGAGTCGTTGCGGCTTCGATGGTTCCTTCGTTACGGCAGAGCACCCAGCCATGATCGGCAATCGCCTGCTCGAACATCTCGCTACACACGACGTGCTCGGCGTGTTTCTGGATCACTGTGCCGCCCAGTCCTCGTGATCGGGCCGTTGCCCGCGCCCATGAAATATCCGGTGCGGTGACGACCCCGACATGCAGATCCGGTACGCGCACACCTCGCTGCATGTTCAACTGCAGAATCTCGGCAAACGGCACGCTATGGCGAAATGCGGCATCCGACGGATACCAGCGGTCGATCAGGATGATGCTGTCCAGCGGCTGTTTGGGCAGCACTTCTCGGGAAATCCAGCGACGGCTATCGGCAAGGCGCTGACACACCGCCCACTCCAGCTCCCGCGAGGGATGTCTGGCGAGTTGGTTGACCAGGGCCATGGTTTCGCCGCGGTACGGATCGCTTTTTCTCTCGCACAGCCGAATGACTTTGTGCTTGTCTGCCCGCAGTGCGGCGGTAACGGCCTCCAGCAGTGTGGTTTTGCCGGTGCCCTTGGGCCCATCCAGAGAAATAAACAGCGGCAGCTTCATGGTTCACGCAACGATAGAGACATTGCCGAGCACTCTAACCTCATTTGCGCATTTCGATGAGCTGATCCCTGCCCTTTGCCTACACTTGCTTGCCAAAGATGTTTACCTCTCTGCCGAAGGAGTCACCATGTCAAAGCTCTATCCGAGCATCGATCCCGAGGGATTGGTCGAGTATTCCGTGGTCTACACCGACCGCTCGCTGAACCACATGTCGCAGTCCTTTCAAGGCGTGATGAAGAACATTTCCACGACCCTGAAACAGGTCTACCACGCCGAGGCCGTGGCGGTGGTTCCGGGCAGCGGCACGTTCGGCATGGAAGCGGTGGCACGGCAGTTCGCCACCGGCCAGCAATGTCTGGTGATACGCAACGGCTGGTTCAGTTATCGCTGGAGCCAGATCCTTGAGATGGGCAACATCCCGGCGGCCACCACGGTGTTAAAAGCCCGGCCGATCGAGACGGGTCGCCAGGCAGCCTACGCCCCGCCACCTCTGGACGAAGTGCTGGCAGCCATTGCGGCGCAGAAGCCGAAAGTGGTCTTCGCCCCCCACGTGGAAACCTCATCCGGGATCCTCCTGCCCGACGAGTACCTGCGCGCGGTCGGTAACGCCGTGCATGCAGTGGGTGGTCTGTTCGTGCTGGACTGCATCGCCTCCGGCACGATTTGGGTGGATATGCACCAATGCGCCGTCGACCTGCTGATCAGTGCCCCGCAAAAAGGCTGGAGCGCCTCCCCTTGCTGCGCTCTGGTGATGTTCAGTGCTGCGGCGCTCGAGCGCATCGAACAGACGCAAAGCAGCAGCTTCGCCTGCGACCTGAAAAAGTGGCTGCAAATCATGCAGGCCTACGAACAGGGCGGACATGCCTATCACGCGACCATGCCCAGCGATTCCCTCGCGCGGTTCAACGACGTGATGAAAGAGACGCAAGCGTACGGGTTCGACAAGGTTCGCGATGAACAACAGGCGCTGGGTGATCGGGTGCGCGCCCTGTTGACCGGCAAAGGCTTCAAAAGCGTCGCTGCAGTCGGCTTTCAGGCCCCCGGCGTCGTGGTGAGTTACACCGATGATGCCGACATCAAGAACGGCAGGAAATTTGCCGAACACGGCCTGCAGATCGCTGCCGGCGTGCCGTTGCAATGCGACGAACCGGCCGACTTCCAGACCTTCCGCCTCGGGCTGTTCGGGCTGGAGAAGCTGCAGAATCTCGAGCGCACGGTCAACCTGCTGGAGCAGGCACTGGATGAGGTGATGGTTGAGTAAGCCCTCCTCTGCCCGCAACACATAACGAACGTTTGAGTGCCAGGAAGGCGAAATAGAACCCCTCCTGGCAAGAAGGGTCTGCTCTCCTATGACCTTTCAGGAATACACCCCATGTCCGCGCAACACAGCCTTGTAATACTTGCCCGGGGCGGATACGCCGCTCGCGGAGTGCTGTATTTGATCATTGGTATCTTCGCATTGCTCGCCGCCCGGGATTCGACCCGACCCAAGGACAGCCACAAGAGTCTGGAGGCCTTGCTAGGCCAGCCATTCGGCTATTTTTTAGTTGGGTTGGTGGTGGCGGGTCTGCTCGCCTTTGCGGCTTGGCGTGTCTTGCAAGCTACGCGTGATGTCGATCATCACGGCAAACAACTCAAAGGTCTGGTGATTCGTGCCGGCCTGCTGGCAGGAGGTCTGGTCAACGGGGCTCTGGCGTTTTTTGCATTGGGCCTGCTCGTAAGCGGCATTCGAAGCTCGGGAAATACCGGCGGGCAAACCAAAGATTGGCTAGCACATCTCTTGTCGTGGGAATACTCGAATGTGTTGGTGTATGTGATCGCTCTCGTTCCGCTCGGTGTCGGCATTGCTCACCTCATCAAGGGCTGGAAAGCGTCGTTCGAAAGGTATTTTGAGGCCGACGAAGAAGTCATGCGCTACGTCCGCCCTGTCTCCCGGTTTGGTCTGATCGCTCGCGGAGTGGTGTTTATAGAGATTGCATTGCTCCTGGCAATCAGCGGTTCCACCTATCAAGCCGTGGATCCACCGGGTCTGAAAGAGGCGCTCGATGCGCTGCAGAATCTTCCGGCGGGTTGGCTGATTTTGATGTTGATGGCCCTGGGGTTGATTGCCTTCTCGGTTTACAGTTTTTCTGAAGCGTTCTGGCGCAAGATCAACATGGATGTGCCGGGCGTCTCCAAACCGTAGGGTTTCATAAACAGCCGGAAATGCAGCGCATCCTCAGATGCGCTGCAGGCTATTTTTACAGCGCAAACGTAGTCCCGCGAGTATTCACAAACAGTGAGTAGATCGAGTGACTGCTGGCCATGAACAGCCGATTCCCTTCGCGTCCCCCAAAGCACAAGTTCGGGCAACGTTCCGGTAGGGAAATGTGCCCGATGGCCTTGCCCTCCGGATTGAAAACGCGCACGCCGTCGAGTTTTTCCAGGTCGGCCTTGGGATCACCATTGCCGCCCCAGCCGCACCACAGGTTGCCCGCTTCATCGCATTTGATGCCGTCGATCGCGGCATACTCCAGCCCTTCGATGTGCTTGCGACGTTCGCCCAGTGTGCCGTCGTCCTTTACGGCGATCGCCCAGATCAGGCGATTGGGTTTGGCGCGACCTTCAACGACGTAAAGGGTTTTTTCATCGGGCGAAAAGCACAGGCCGTTGGGGCCGTTGAGGTCGTCGATGACCCGGGTGACTTTTTTGCTTTCGCCGTCGATGCGGTACACGGCATGGGGTTGGCTCGGGGTGATTTTGTGGCCTTCGTAGTTGTTGCTGGTCTGGAATGGTGGGTCGGTGAACCAGATCGATCCGTCACTTTTGCAGACGATGTCGTTGGGCGAGTTGAAAGGCTTGCCGTCGAAGCTGTCGGCCAGCACGGTGATCGTGCCATTGGATTCAGTGCGCGTGATGCGGCGGCCTTCGCTGGTGGTGGTGGAGCCTTCGCAGACAATCAGACGCCCTTGGCGATCCCGGCACATGCCGTTGGAGAAGTTCGAGTGTTCGCGGTACACGCTGAAGGTGTCAGTGATTTCGTCCCAGCGCATGATGCGATTATTGGGGATGTCGCTGACGAGCAAATAGCGGCCATCACCAACCCATACCGGTCCTTCGGCCCAGCGCATACCGGTGGCAAGTTTTTCAACACTGGCGTTGAAAACACGTAGTTCGAGGAAGCTGTCGTCGAGGATGTGAATCAGTGGATCAGGGTAGCGCTGACTCAAGGGTTCGGCAGCCTCGGCGAGTCGGGTTAGCGCGGAACTGCCGACGGTGGCGAGCGTGGCGGAAACGGCGAGGGACTTTTTCAGGAAACTGCGGCGGGTGTCGCCTTTCGCTGGGTCAAGGCTTTCAGCATTGGCGGACAGGGATGAGTCCATGTAGCGATCTCCGTGGTTTTATTTTTTTTGTGGGAGACGTAGTAATACCTTGAGATAGGACATCGTACAAGCACCGCTTTGCTACGGCTGTATGGCGTATACAGCGGTGAAAACCTCTCCCTGCGCTTTGCGGAACTCCATCCAAGAGTGCTCGCGATGCGCTGCTCGGGTCGGCAAGTCGTTAGCCAAACATTGTTTTATAGCGTTGAAGCGTCAAGTCTCTCGATAGTTGCTGAAGCATTGCTGCCTCATGCTGCAGTAAGCCGATTATCTCAACGACGCTGTTCGCCTCCTTGTTCGTCAGTTTTTGCAGAATGCTTAACAGGTCAGCGGCGCAGCTTTCGTTCACAGAGGCAGACTCAACCAGTCTTAGCTGAAGATTTTGAAGGTCACGCAGAGGTTTCATCGGCTTAATCCTTCGACGAGGGCATTATCAGAGGTCTCACCCCCATTCTCAGGACTCATCAAGAGTTTTCCTATCAGACTGTTCCTAAAATCGCGCTGAAATATTCTTTAGCCGCATCACGTACGCTCACAAGCGACCGCTACCGGCCAAAAGCGGTCGGTGGATATACCCGAATAGCAGTGCGGGCTCGCCAACGAGCCCGCACTCTTTTACTTCAATACCTGCCTCAAGCATCAGTTGCGATAGCGCTCAGCTGGTGCACTGAGCGACAAATTGGGCATCAACTTCTGACGTGCCGCCTCGTAGGCATTCAAGTCGGCTATTTCCGGCAGTGCCGGGATGGTGACGAACTCGCCTTGATCAAGCCCGGACAGTGCAGCGTCCACCATATTGTCCGCGCTCATCACGATATTCTCCGGCAGGTGCGCCAGTGGTGTTCCGGCCACGCTCCAGAACTCCGTGGCCGTCGCGCCGGGCAGTACCACCTGGACTCTGATATTTTTGTCCGCCAGTTCATGACGCAAAGATTGGCTGAACGCGAGGACGAATGCTTTGGAGCCGCCGTAAACGCCGTTCAGCACTTCCGGGGCAATGGCAACAATCGAGGCGATGTTTATCAGCATACCGCCACCACGGGCGACGAAGCCTGGAACGACAGCATAAGTCAATCGCGTCAGCACGTTCACGTTGAGCGTGAGCAACTCTTCGAGTTTGTCGATGTTCGACTCAAGCAGGGGTTGTGTTGCTCCAACCCCGGCATTGTTCACGAGCAGGCAAATGTTTGCGTCTGTCCTGAGCCGCTCTTCGACCCGCGCCAGGTCGGCTCTGTCAGACAGGTCGGCCACCACGATCTCAATGTGGCGGTCGGTTTCTTCACTCAGGCGCTTTGCCAAGACAGTCAGGCGGTCACGATTTCTCGCGACCAGAATCAGGTCATGACCACGGCGGGCCAGGCGCTCAGCATAAATGGCACCTATACCGGACGAAGCACCCGTGATCATTGCGATACCGAGACGGGATTGAGTCATTTCGAATCTCCAGTGTTATGGGAAGAACTGGAGGACAGAATGCGGCGGCTTGGCGATATCTCAAATGACGTATAAGGTAGTGATTCAGGACAACCGAGAATAAATCATGCATCGCATCGGCTACTTGCTCACCGATGGCTTTCAGGTGCTCTCCCTGGCGACCCAAACCGTTTTCGAGTTCGCCAACCAGGTCGCGGAAGAGCCTTTTTACAGCGTCGAGAATTTCTCACCGGACGGCGGCATGGTGCGTTCTTCGCTGGGACTTGTCATGGAAACCCGACCACTTCAGGCTCCACGGCTGGCCGATACCTGGATCGTTGTCGGGGTCAACGATCCCTTGAAGAATGATACAAGCTCCGCTGTGCTCGATTTCGTACGCCAAGCCGGCAGTCAGGCACGGCGCACCGTCGGCATCTGTACGGGCGGTTTCATCCTTGCTGAGTCGGGGTTGCTGGCCGGGCGGCGAGCCACGACCCATTGGGCCTATGCCCAGATTCTGCAGAAGCAACATCCGGAGATCATCGTCGAGGTCGACCGCATCTATATCGTCGACGGCCCCATCTGGACCTCGGCTGGCATGACGGCAGGACTGGATCTTGCTGTCGGCATGGTGGAGAAGGATCTGGGGGCCGATATTGCCCGCTCGGTAGCGCACAAACTGGTGATGCACCAGTACCGATCCGGCGGCCAGTCACAGCATTCGGAAATGCTTGGCCTCGCGCCCAAGTCCGACCGCATCCAAAGCGCTTTGAACTATGCACGGCAGAACCTGAACCGACCGCTCGGGGTCGAGGAACTGGCCGACGTGGCACACCTGAGCCCTCGCCAGTTCACCCGTGTTTTCACTGCCGAAACCGGACACCCCCCAGCCAAAGCCATCGAAGGACTTCGCCTGGAGGCCGCCCGTTTGATGATTGAGCAGAGCCGACTCTCCCTTGATGTCATCGCCAGCGAATCCGGCTTTCGTGATCGCCGCCACATGCGGGAAGCCTTCATCCGAGGTTTCGGCGTGCCTCCACAGGCAGTACGCCGCGACGCGCGGCGGGTTGTGGCTGGTTGGACTGGGGGCATTGAGGTTGATGGCTAAGGTGATAGCACGCAGGCTGCTTATCAAGCCAGCTCCCCCATACGTTTGCCCAGAATGCAGGGAACCCGGAGACAAATTAAGTATCTCGTAAGCGGTCGTCTATCAGGTGAGTCTGAGTACACGACCGGATTACTCGACGAGACTGAGTTTCTCATATGCATTAGCAGCAGTAGTCGGCTTAAAGAAACCGAGAAATGTTCGTCATCGCACGCTCTACATACAGATCCTTCTCCCCCACCGGGGCAACGTAATGAAGTGCCCTGCGCGCAGCCTCTACACCCGCTAGACGGGAAATGAACCAGGCGGCCAGATACTGCGAAGCCAGGCAACCGCCAGCGGTTGCGACATTGCCCTTGGCTACGAATGGCTGATCGAGTACCGCAACCCCCGCTTCTTCAACCCATGGCTTGGTGATGAGATCCGTGCAAGCCGGGACCTCATCCAGCAGGCCGAGCTTTGCCAGTATGAGTGTGCCCGAGCATTGGGCGCCCAGAAGTTGGCGAGCTGGATCGATTTTAAGTCTAGACATTAGCGCATCGTCTGCGACGACATCCCGCGTTAATCGCCCACTACCCACCAGCACTGCATCCGCGTCGCAGGCATCCTCTATTGATGCCTGCGCCTCTATCCTCAAGCCGTTCATCGACAGCACCTTATCTGTGGGGCTGGCGATAGATACTCGCCAACCAGGCTGTTGAACCCGGTTGAGAACGCCAAAGGAAATGAGCGAATCGAGTTCGTTGAAACCTTCGAAGGTAAGAATGGCTATGTGCATGGTGAGCCTCGCGCCAGAGAAGTCTTGAGCACAATCGTAAGATCGATCATCCAATACATTCAAAAAATTGTAATGGATACATTTCCGCTAATTGTGGCGGCGTCGCAGAAGCGAACGGTCACAGCTAAAACGCCATAACGTCAGACACCTGACGATTGTGTTTGGAATTGATAAAAGTCTTTCCTGGATTCGCGTCTGTTTGCGCAAAACCCTCAAGCCTAAAGTTCGTCCTGCCAGCAACATCACACTTACTTTAGGAAATCACATCATGAAAACGGCAATGATCATCGTCGCACTCTTGGGCTTCAGCTCTGTGGTAGCAGCACAGGACGGTTCTGCATCGACTAAACAGGTCGAGCAATATCGCTACGGTACCCACCTGGATGTCGCCAAGGTCATCTCTGAAGACCCGGTGCCGGATGTTTGCGCAGTGGTACCGACGCACATGACCTACCAGGATTCGCAAGGCAAACGCCACGTACTGGCCTATAACGTCATGGGCCGTTGCAGCCAGGGCTAAGTCAGCTGTTCGCCGATCATTGCGCCTCGGAGAGTGGTCTCATCGAGGCGCAAATACCTTTTTGCTCCGCGGCGTTTCAATCGATCAGTGCTTGGGCCGTGGCTGCCAGCTGACTGCCAACCCGATCTTTCAGCGTTTCAATAAACCGGGTGATTTTCGCATCGACGAACTGCCGAGAGGTATAGACGGCATACACGTTGCGCTCATAGGTATGGTAGTCAGGCAAAACCCTCACTAGCTTGCCGGAACGTAAATCATCGATGGCCGTAAACCCGGCCAGCAAGCCAATCCCCGCGCCCTCTCGAATGGCATGTGCCATCGCATCCATATCGTTAACGCTGAAACTTGCCCCTGTCGGGACAAATGTCGCGTCCCCCGCCTTGCTCTTCAACTGCCACTCGTCCCGCACATAGTCGACGGTACCCAACAGCAGACACTGGTGATCACGCAGATCGTCAGGCGTCTCGGGGGCCGCATGACTGGCCAGGTAATCTGGCGACGCCACCAACACACAATGGCTGACACCGATTTTCTGGCTGACATACGCCGAATCGGGTAGCGCTCGGGCGATCAGAATCGAGACGTCCAGTTGGTCTTCCAACAGGTTTGGCATGCGTTGCGAGAGCAATAAATCCACCGTCACCTCCGGGAATTGCTGGCGGTACTCCAGCACCGCCCCCGTGACCAGATGCCGGGCCAGCCCAGGAACGCAATGCACCCGCAGTGTTCCCCGAGGCTCCAGCGCGGCATTGCTGGCTTCGGCTTCGGCACTCTCCAGATCAGCGAGGATTTTCGTGCAGCGCTCATAAAACCGTCGCCCGGCATCGGTGACCGACAGGCGTCGGGTCGAGCGTTGCAACAGGCGTGCGTCGAGCACGTTTTCCAGCGCCGATACAGCACGCGAGACGTTACCGACGGTGGAATCCAGATGATTGGCCACGGCCGTGAAACTGCCCATCTCGACAACCTTTATGTACACCGACATGTTCGAAAGCTTATCCATCGCGACCTTCCTGTAGATCTGACGCTCACCCGTGATAACGCGCATTTTTTCCGGATGCTACACGTTCGGCTCGACACTCGATATTACCTCTGGCGACAACAATGATTCCCTTTGGCCCGTCTAAATCAATGGGCCCTCCTTCCATAGACTTGGTTGCACAGGCCGCCTGAACAGGCGCCGGGCTTCTTACGAATCTCTGACAACCAACTGAAGGGCGCATCATGAAGACTTCCTACGACCCGCTTTATCTTTTCATCGGTGGTGAGTGGATCAGTGCCGAAGGGCGCGATACTGCCTCCGTCGTCAACCCGGCAACCGGCCGGGAAATCGGCCGCGTCCCGCTCGCCACCGCAGGCGATCTTGATCACGCCTTGGAAGTGACTCGCCTGAGCTTCGAGCAATGGCGCCAGACCGTGCCTGACCAACGCGCAAAAATCCTCAAGCGTGCCGCCGACCTGATCCTCGAACGTGCACCGCAGATCGCCGCGCAGATGACCCTGGAGGAAGGCAAGCCGCTGAATGAAAGCCTCGATGAAGTGACTCGCGCGGCGGAGTATTTCGAATGGTTTGCCGAAAGCGCCCGGCGTATCGATGGCCGTGTGGTCCCGGCCAACCGTCCAGGCGTGTTGCAACTGGTCAAACGCCAGGCCATCGGCCCAGTGGCCGCATTCACACCGTGGAATTTTCCGGCCATTACCCCGGCACGCAAGCTCTCGGCAGCGCTGGCCGCTGGTTGCAGCGTCATCCTCAAACCCGGTGAGGAAAGTCCCTCCACAGCACTGGCCTTGGCGCGTGCACTCGACGATGCAGGATTGCCCAAGGGTGTGTTGCAAGTGGTCTTCGGCGTACCGGATCAAGTCTCCAGCCATCTGATCGCCTCGCCGATCATTCGCAAAGTGACCTTCACCGGTTCGGTGCCCATCGGTCGCCTGCTGTCTGCACGCGCTGCCGAAGGCGTGAAGCCCATCACCCTTGAACTCGGTGGACACGGACCGGTGCTGGTGTTCGAGGATGCCGACATCGAAAAAGCCGCTATCGAAGGTGTCGCCAACCGCTTTCGCGGCACTGGGCAGGTGTGCATTTCATCCACTCGGTTTCTGATCCAGCGTGGCGCCTATCAAGCCTTTGTCGATCACTTTGTCGCGGCGGTCCAAGCCCTGAGAATCGGTGACGGCCTGCATCCGGATACTCAGGTCGGCCCTCTGGCCAACCCAAGGCAATTGGCAAAAATGGAGGAACTGGTCGCCGATGCCGTCGAAAAAGGTGCACGGGTATTGGTCGGTGGCGAAGCCTTGTCAGGCGAGGGCTACTTCTTCCAGCCCACCGTTCTGGCAGATGTGCCGATGAACGCCCGCGTCATGCACGAAGAACCCTTCGGCCCCATCGCCGTGCTGATGCCGTTCGATGAACTGGCCGATGGACTGCAAGAAGCCAACCGCCTGCCCTACGGACTCTCGGCCTACGCGTTCACCTCCAGCGCGCGCACGGCCATTGACGTCGCCGACGGATTAGAGGCCGGGATGATCGGCATCAACCAATACCGCATCGTCGCGACCGAGCTCCCGTTCGGCGGCATGAAAGAAAGCGGTCACGGCTCCGAAGGCGGCATTGAAGGCATCGAGCACTATCTGACCCACAAATTCATCAGCCAGGTTTAAGGAACTCGCCCATGTCCAAGCTCAATTTCAGCAGTCCTCGCGAAGCCGCGCGCGCGTTCACGCCAAAGCTGTCGCAATTCGTCGACTCGACGCTTTATCCGCAAATCTGGAGTGACCCGGCGCTGTCCCCGCGCGACCGTAGCCTGATCACCGTGGCGGCATTGATAGCCGCTGGTCACTCGGAAGAGTTGCCTGCCCACTTACGCCGCGCGACTGGCAACGGTGTGACCCACGACGAACTGGCGGCAGCGATCACGCACCTGGCTTTCTATGTGGGCTTCCCTGGCGCCATCACTGCTTCTGCTATTGCCAACGCCACGTTCAGCGAAACGGAGAACAACTGAATGAAAGCCATCAACATCAGAGAATTTGGTGCGCCAGACGTCCTCGAACTCGTCGAGGTCGCCGATCCTGAAGTCCGTCCTGACGACCTGCTGGTGCGTGTCTATGCCGCCGGAGTGAACCGAGCGGATCTGACGCATCGAACCGGTGGGTACGGCCATCCGAATTTCGGCGACTCGCTGATCATCGGCCTGGAAATCGCCGGCGAAGTGATCGGCAAAGGTAGCGCGGTGACCGGGTTCGAGGTCGGAGATCGCGTCATGGGCGTGGTCGGCGGCGGTGCCTACGCCGAGCTGGCACGCATCGATTACCGCATGGCCATGCACATCCCTGCGCAGCTTGATTATGTACACGCGGCGGCCATTCCCGAGGTCTTCGTCACGGCCCATGAGGCGATGATGCACCTGGCTCGACTCAAGGCTGGCGATTCGGTGTTGATTCATGCGGCCGCTGGCGGCGTCGGGTCCGCTGCGGTGCAGTTGGCTTACGCCACCGGCGCCACGGTGTATGCGACCACCGAAGGCAGCAAGCTGGCGCGTGTCGAGCATTTGGGCGCAGACGTGGCGATCGATTACAAGACGCAGGACTTCGCTCAAGTGATCGCCGACAAAACCCAGGGGCGTGGCGTCGATGTGATCATCGACTTTATCGGTGAGCCCTACTTCGCCCGCAACATCGCGTCCCTTGCCAAGGGCGGTCGCCTGATTCAGGTCGGCATCCTTGGCGGTGGCGGCAACGTCACGGTGGCGCTGGAGGACATTCTTTACCGCCACTTGCAAATCATCGGCACGGTGATGAAGTCACGCACGCAACCGGAGAAGCACGCCATGATCAAACGCTTTCGCGAGCACTGGCTTGATCGCTTCGAGGGTGCCGGAAGCCTTGAGCCGGTTGTAGATAGCACGTTTGCGCTAGCGCGGGCTGCCGATGCGCATCGCTGGATGGAGTCTTCCGGGAACGTCGGGAAAATCATTTTGACGATGCAGCCAGAAGATTTGATTTGAAACGGGTTGAGTTCTCGATTAATGACGGTGCCCTGGATGGGCACCGTTTTCGAAAGGTTTGGCAGAAGTCACGGGGGCGTGGAACACGCCAAAACCATATGTTCCAACGCTACTTTCCCTCCACCGGCATGGCCCTGAAATGGAAATGGCGTTAGCATTTCACCCATTCGGCTTAACAAGCCTGTTTTTTCAGATCAGGGTCGCAAAGTGGAAAAGCTAAAACGCCTTCAAAGCGGAATCGAAGGGCTCGACGCGCTGCTTCAGGGTGGCCTGGTCGCGGGTGCTTCGTACATCGTTCAGGGCCGCCCCGGTTCCGGCAAGACCATCCTCGCCAATCAGCTCGGCTTCAATCATGCCCGCAATGGCGGTCGCGTTCTGGTCGCGACGTTGCTGGCCGAGTCTCACGACCGACTGTTTCAGTTTCTGTCGACCATGAGTTTTTTCGACGCATCCCGAGTGGGCGCTGAAATACAGTTTGTCAGCGCTTTCGATACGCTGGAAAACGAAGGCCTCGATGAAGTGGTGAAACTGCTGCGGCGCGAAATCAGCCGGCAGAAAGCGACGGTCATGGTCGTCGACGGTTTGCTCAACGCCCGCTCGAAGGCCGACTCACCGATCGACACGAAAAAATTCATCTCCGAACTGCAAGGCCATGCGGCATTCGCCGGTTGCACCGTGCTGTTTCTCACTAGCTCGCGCCTGGACGACGGCAGTCCGGAACACACGATGGTCGACGGCGTCATCGAAATGGGCGAAGAGCTGTTCGGCACGCGATCGGTGCGACGCATTCACCTGCGCAAGACCCGCGGCAGCTGCGCCTTGACCGGTGTTCACGAGTGTGAGATCACCGAAAACGGCCTCGTGGTCTATCCGCGCCTGGAAAGTCTGTACAAGCGCCCTTCCGCCCCCGACAGCGCAGACATGACACGCATTCCCAGCGGCATCGCTTCGCTGGACGACATCCTCGGTGGCGGCTTGCACAGCTCCAGCGTCACGCTCGTCATGGGGCCTTCCGGGATCGGCAAAACCACGCTGGGTCTGAAGTTTCTCGCGCAGTCGACGACCGAAGCGCCGGGCCTGCATTTCGGTTTCTATGAGAGCCCGCAACGGCTACGACTCAAAGGCCATTCGCTGGGCATCGATATTGAACAAATGGAACACAGCGGTGCGCTGAGCATTGCCTGGCAGCCGACCACCGAGGGCTTGCTGGACGCCCTCGGTGCGCGCCTGCTGAGCCTGGTGGATGAAAAAGGTATCAAACGCCTGTTCATCGACAGCCTCAGCGGCATGACTCGGGTTTCAACCACACCGGAACGCATCACCGACTTTTTCAGTGCACTGATGAACGAGTTGCGATCCCGAGGCGTCACGGTCTTCGCCTCCTGGGAAATGCGCGATCTGTTCGGCTCCGAGGTCAGCGCACCGAATTCCGACCTGTCCAGTATTGCCGACAACCTGATTCTCATGCGTTTCTTTGAAAATCACGCTGAACTTCGCAGGACGCTTTCCATTCTCAAGATACGTGATAGCTCCTATAACCCTTCGCGGTTCGAGGTAGTCATCCGTGATCAAGATGTGTTCCTGGAAAAGGCTTTGAGAAATGAACCTTCCGTCTCATCTGAGTCATTGCCTGGTTCAATATCGTAAGTCTTCGAGCGGGTTGAAATAACATGACCACCATCCTGGTAGTCGACGACGAGTATCTGATTGCTGACATTCTTGGCTTTGCGCTGGAGGATGAAGGCTTCATGACGGTGACGGCCAGCAATGGCAAAAAAGCCCTCGAAGTGCTGGAGAGAGAACGGCCAGCACTGATCATCACGGACTTCATGATGCCGGTCATGGACGGCCTCGAATTCGCCGAAGCCGTGCGTGCCCAGCCTTCCGTCAAACACCTGCCGATCATTCTCATGAGTGGAGCGCAGGCGCACATTGGCATGCAGCGCTCGGATCTGTTTGACGTGGTGCTGCCCAAGCCTTTCGACATTGAAGTGATTGTGGCTGAGGTGAAGAAGCTGTTGGCCTCCTCATAGATACTCAACGACAAAGGCAATTTCGGCATTGGCATTGCCCGCCTTCATTTGCGCATTGGAAGGTTCAATGCGCACAAAGCGCGCTTGCAAGCCTATAGAATCATTCCCGCCTTGCTCTGTGGGCGCTTTCCGTATGTACCTCTGATTCAGTTTGAGCTGCGTCCTGTCACTAAAGCGCATCTGCAGTGCCAACCCTTTTGCAGTGGAATTACTGTTCAGGTTTACCACGCCCGTATCAGCGTCCCACGCAGGGCTGCCCGCAGTGGGCGAAAAGGAGAACCTGAAGTTATTTATTCCAGGAGGACAGTTTTTCAAACCAAGGTAGAAGAGCTGCTCCTTGCCATAGGCACCGTTCTGGAAAAAATCGCTCAGGGTATAGCTACCCATGTCCACTTTCACATCGGGTGTTTCGCAAGATTGTGAGACGATCCGCGTGCCGGTTATATTCATTGCCAAAGGCTCGATCTCAGCAGCGACAAACTTCCCCAGTTGGCCTGAGTTTATCGTCGTACCACCGGTTAGATTTGCCGTCTTTATAAGCCGCAACATGTGCTGGCTGCCGTTCCATCCCCAATTGCCAGCGACGTCACTATCCCCAGGAAAGCCTTTCCATACTTTGCCCGATGGCGGTCGAATCCATTGCCAGCCGATCCCGGTATTTCCAAGAGGAAAAGTCCGCGCACCTGCATTGGTGACGCCCCTGGAATTGCGCACACCTTCATTGTGTACCGCAGAGCACTTGAACGAACTGGGAATAGATCCCATGGTCACGATCGGGCTTTCATAGATAACCGAGCCAATGGGTGTATCCCGCGGCACCGAGATCGTGGCCGGAAGGGTAATATAGAGATTGCCCATGGCATGGTTGGGATAAAACTCGCAAACCGCCGCCATTGCATTTAAGGGCAGCGAATATAAGAATCCAACAATTAAAATATGGAGAAACTTCATAACACTCTCTCTGTAGCTGCCTTGCTAGCAAACAACTGAATAGTGGGACGAGTGCGCGAATATTTTCGACAGAAAACTACCGCGATCGGAGCAGGACGATAATAAAAAATATGCTCTAACGCAAAGCCTTTAATTATTCAAGAACAAGACAATTCTCATGGCTTTATATGAACGATTGAATAAGAAGCTCTATTTAATAATTCGGTATGGCGCGCCGTGTGGGCATCGATTTTAAGACTCGTCTTAAAGGCACAACGAAACTCGGCCATTACACTGGCGGCTCTTGATAGGAGAAACGATTCCGTGAGAGCGCTCGATACCCTCAATAGTCCAAAACCCCAGAGCAACGCCGCCATCTACTGCCTGACGATTCTGGCACTGGCGCTGATCGCCGTGACTGTGGTCGCCGGTTACCAGCTCAATGAACTGTTTCCACTGAAGGCTGTGGTGCAGCAACAGGAGGTCCAGCTCAGCCACCGCGCCGATGCTATCCAGTCAATGAGCGCAGAACTCAAGCGTCTGGCAGAACAGAAGCAAGCCCTGGAAACCGATCTGCTTACCACGAAGGAACAAGTGCAGGCCGCCGAGGCGGCAAAGACGGAGCTCGAAAACACTCAACGCGCGGCGCAAACCAGCGCCGCGTTAGAGGACGAAGATTCTCTGTGCGCGATCATCGAGCAAAATATCCGCCTCGTAGCGGATCAGCTCAGTCGCGACGACTTCTTTCGCTTGCGTGATGAGCGCGAAGCTGAAGCCGAAGCCGTGCTTGAAAGCTATGAAAAACAACTCGCCACCTGCATTGAACAACTGACGGCACAAACCGCATCGCCAGCTCAGAATTCTGCACCCGATGCGCAAGACTTCACTTCACCGATCAAGCACTGATAAAAAAGCCCTGGCAACCAGGGCTTTATGCTCACAGTCAGAGCTTGAATTCCTTGGTCAATTTGTTCAGCGACGCCGCTAACTGCGAGAGCTCCGCCGAGGCAACAGCCGTCTGTTTCGATCCTTCTGCGGTTTCACAGGACAAGTCGCGAATGCTGATCAGGCTGCGATCCACTTCACGCGCAACCTGAGCCTGCTCTTCGGCAGCGGTCGCCATCAGCAGATTTCGTTCATTGATGAGATTCAGTGAGCCAGTAATGTCGGTCAGCACTTCGCCGGCGATATTGGCCATCTCGAGCGTTCTTTCGGCCTGAGAGCGGGTGTGGCTCATGGAAGAAACCGCCCGACTGGTGCCCGACTGAATGGAGCTGACCATGGACTCGATGTCCTCGGTCGATTTCTGCGTACGTTGCGCCAGCCCTCTCACCTCATCAGCAACCACGGCAAAGCCACGGCCCGCCTCCCCCGCCCGCGCTGCTTCGATGGCCGCGTTCAAAGCGAGCAGATTGGTTTGTTCGGCGACTTCTCGGATCACGTCCAGCACGCTGCTGATATCGCTCGCCATCGTAGAAAGCGCCTGCACTTCTGCCGAGGTGCTATGCACGCTGGAAACCATCAGATTGATTGCCGCGACCGTTTCGCTGACCTGGGTTTTGCCGGCAATGGCTGCGGCGCTTGATTCCGACGTCAGTTGCGAGGTCGATGCGGCGTTGTCCGCAACCTGTTCCACCGCTGCACTCATTTCAGTCACGGCGGTGGCGGCCATTTCGATTTCATGACTCTGACGCTGAGTGATACGCGAAATATCTTCGGTAACGCCGTGCATGGCTTCCGAGGTTTCGGCCAACTGCGTGGACGAGTCACGGATCATGATCAGCGCATCACGCAAACTGGTTTGCATCGCCGCCAATGACGACAGCATCTGCGCCGCCTCATCGGAACCATCCAGCGCAATGGTTTCGCTCAAATCGTTGGCAGCGATGCATTCCGCTACCCTCAGCGAGCCTGCAATCGGCACCGTCAGGCTGCGCGTGTACAACACCGCCAGGGCCAAGGAAGCACCGATGGCAATGACAATGAACACACTGACGATCAATAGCGTGTGTTCGTAGACATTGTCGGCCTGCTTGCCCGCTTCATATGCTTCGATCTCGTTGAGAGCAATCAGCTTTTTGAGCGCGACCTGCACGCCGTCCGAGGCGGCACGCATCTGATTCTTTGACAGCGCAATGGCCGCTTCAAGCTGCCCTTTTGCCACGGTTTCAAGGTATTGGTCCTGCGCCTGATCATTGACTTGTTGTGCTTTGGCAAACGCCTCGAAGGCCTCACGCCCGGCGTCAGTTGCCAGCAGATCAATAAGCGCTCGCTGATGATTTTTGATCAGCTGACGCGACTGCTGAATGTCCATCAAGGCCTGAGCCTTACGCTCAGGGGTTTCGATAGGGTTGCGCAGGCGGGCGTTATTGCCCTTGATTTCGATGAACTCACGATCCAGTTGGCCGAGCAGCTTGATGCTTGGCACGATGGTCGTCTCGACATAGGTCTCTGCCTTGTTGAGCAAGTCGACTTGCTGCAAGGCGATCAGACCGATCGCGATAATCATGAGACAGAACAAGCCAAAACACAGCGCCGAACGCGGCGCGAGATTGAGTTTACGAAGCAGCATGATGCTTACCTTAGAGTGTATTCAAGACAATGGGGCAAACGAGTGGGCAGCACAGCAGGCGCTGGGAAATAGCACCTCAAAGCACAAACGGATTACCGCGGGAAGGCGCAACAGCTAGCGGTTTGCACCTGAAGGAAGCGTGGAATCGGATGAGGCCGGCTCCGCCAGCTCCTTGAGCGTCGGGTCGGCCAGCATCAGAAAATCCGCCAATCGCGGCAGATCGATTTTCGAGACCAGACGCATCCAGCGTTGCGGATGCGGGTTGAAAAAAGTCTTCGACCACTGATGATCATCACTGGGGTTGAAAATCAGCAGGTGACGAATCAGCGGGTTTTCCCCAAAAAAATCGAGCGGATCCATCGCCATCTCGTTGAGCAACTCAGCATTGACCACGACCAGGCTGAGCCGTTGGGGGCAGTAATACGTCAGTACTCTCAGGTCACGATAAGTACAGACGTTCACTACGCTGAGACAGCCCAGCTTGTTGAACTGTTGTTCAATCGACAGACCTCTACGCACGTCGTTATCGGCGATCAGGATCCGCAAGGATCGACTTCGGTTATTTTCAAGAAACATCGGACACCTTTGGCAGCTCCATTCTTCCTTTCAAGAAAATAACCAAGGGCCAACCAGTCCGATATGAGACTTGTCTCAAAATGAGC
This sequence comes from Pseudomonas sp. VD-NE ins, assembly GCF_031882575.1. Taxonomy (NCBI): domain Bacteria; kingdom Pseudomonadati; phylum Pseudomonadota; class Gammaproteobacteria; order Pseudomonadales; family Pseudomonadaceae; genus Pseudomonas; species Pseudomonas sp. VD-NE ins. Next base: position 3,172,685 of record NZ_CP134772.1, on the reverse strand, counting down.
ACGGGGATCGCTGAACGAAAACCACACTTTGCTGACAAGCCCGCGCTAGCGGGGCACGGCATGGTTCAAAGTCTTTGGAGGGAGGGGTTTTGCAGCGGTGGCGAGCGGCGCAATGCCAGAAGCGCGGGACGGTTGTGTACGAACCAGACAATTCTCATTATTAACGCCCCTTGTTGTCAGTAACCTTGAAACAAGGGGCGCAAACTCATTCTTTCTCAGTCCATCAAGGCAGCGTCAGCGTCACGACGTAATTGCCAGTCATTATCGGGTGGCCGTTGTTGTCCGTGAGCAGCAAACGCTGGTCGTAATATTTTTCCTGCTCGTGGGAATCGGCAATCATCTTCACGAACACTTGCTGGCGCGGCTCACCCCGGCCTGCCGCACTGACGTTAGTCACCGAGAATATCTGACCGGTGCTCGCCTGCGGACAATCAAGCAGCTCGACAGAAGCATGGCTGGCGCCACTCGCCGTGCAACTTGCCTCAACAATCCGTCCATTGAAGCGAATCACTCCGCTGACGGGCGCAGACTGGGCCGCGCTGACGGTGTCAAAACCCAGCAGGCAGAGACAGGCAATCAATAAAGGACGTCGAATGATCATCGCGAAACTCCATGGTTATTAACCAAGGTATCGCCCGTTGCAAAATGATCTTTAACGTCCCCTTCAATGCAGGGCCAGTCAGCAGGGCCCTGCGTCAATACGGATTACAGCTCGACCCGTTTGATTTTCTTGATCAGATCAGCCTGTGCATGCTCAAGCTTCAACGCGCTGCGATTGATATCCAGTGGATCGATGACCGGCGCTTCGCACTCGGCCTCAAGGTCGTTACACGCCTCGATGACCTGATGCTCGGCGACGATGCGCGCCGCGCCCTTGATCCGATGTGCCAGGTCAGCCAACAACCCGGGATCGCTTTCGGGTATCAGCGAATGCAGCTCCTCCAGATCCTTCTCACAACTCGACAGCGCCTCGCGCAGCAGTTCTTTCATCATGTCGAGGTCGCCTCCGGTGAGCTCGTTCAGACGCTCGCGAATCGATCCCAGCTCCTTGGTACCCGTCGCAGGCGGGCTCTCAACTGGCTCGGTTTCGACATCTTTTTCCCAGCCGGCAAGCAGGGTCGACAAGGTGCTGAGGCTGATCGGTTTGAACAGACAGTCATCCATCCCCGCCTCTCGGCATTTCACTTTTTCTTCCGGCTGCGCGTTGGCTGTGAAGCCCAAGACGATACACGGCGCGCCACCACTGTCGCGTTCGTCCTGGCGGATGGTGCGGGCCAGTTCATAGCCGTTCATGACCGGCATGTTGCAGTCCGTGATCACAATGTCGAACGGCTCAGAGCGCCACAATGCCAATGCCTGCGCACCATCGGCAGCATCACGCACCGCCTGACCAAGAAAGCTGAGCTGCTGCGTCAGTAACAGGCGGTTGGCGCTCTGGTCATCCACTACCAGAATCCGCAGCGTCGGCACTGGCTTGTCCTGGACAACCGAGACAGGCAGCACCTTGCCGCCGAGCGGGCTGAGGATATTGAAGAACAGCGACACTTCCAGGCAGGTGCCCTTGCCCAAGGTGCTGGTTATATTCAGTCGCCCGCCCATCAACTCGCACAACGAGCGTGAAATCGCCAACCCCAGACCGGTGCCGCCCCGGTTCGAGGGGCCGTGATTGGCTTGCGAAAACGGCTGGAACAGGTTCTGCAGATCAGCGCTGGAAATGCCGATGCCTGTGTCCTCGACTTTCAAGTCGACCTGCAACCGTTCGTCAGCAAGGCGTTGGCCGCGTATAGAGACGCTGACATGCCCGGTATCGGTAAACTTGATGGCATTGCCGACCAGGTTCGAGAGCACCTGCTGGAAGCGCATCGGATCAACCAGTACGTCACAGCCGACAGTGGCGTCGATATCGAGTTTCAATACCAGGCTCTTCTGCCTGGCCAGGCCGTCGAACACCCGCGCCACGGACTCCACCAGTTCGCGCAGGTTGGCGCGTTTCGGCGAAAGACTGACGTGCCCAGACTCGATGCGAACCACATCGAGGATATCGCCGATCAGTTCCAGCAGGCCTTTGGCCGAGTCGTAGGCCACTTCAATCGCCGGTCGATCGAAGTGGCCCTGCTCGGCGCGCTTGAGTGTGAGTTCAAGCATGCCGATCACGGCGCTCATCGGCGTACGGATTTCGTGGCTCATGGTCGCCAGGAATGTGGTTTTGGCGCGGCTCGACTCATCGGCCAGCTCTTTCGCCGAACGCAACTCTTCGATCAGTTCGCGGCGCTCGCTGATGTCGATCCAGCCGCAGATCACGCCTCTGACTTCGCCCGTCGTGTCGTGATAAGGCTGGATCCAGTGATAAATGATCAGCCGCGTTTCACCGACATGCAGCGTGCGATCCACCTCGTAAGGTTCGTCCCGCTCGATGACACGCAGATAGTCATCGTGAAATTGCAACGCTTCCTGGCGATTGCGCTTGCCGCTTTCGAGCACGGTCTTTCCGATCACGTCCTTTTCCAGCAGGCCAAACGTTTGCAGATAATTGTTATTGCAGGTGACAAGCCGACCTTCCCGATCGCGAACGTAAATGGGATGCGGCGTGCCGTTGATCAGCGCCCCCATGAACTTCAGTTGATCGCCGAGCAAGCGCTCTGCCCGACTGCGCTCGCGAATCTGCCGGCGAATATAGAAATTCCACGCCAGCGATCCGAGGATAATCAAGAAAGCGCCAGCGCTGATCTGGTAGATCAACGTCTTGTAATCGCGCCATGACAAGCCCGAGAACGCAGCAATGGGGCGCCAACGGTTGAGGATTACGTCCAGCTCATCGGGTGGAATGCTCAGCAGAGCCTTGTTCAGAATGCTGACCAGTTCGGTATCGGCACGTCGGGAGGCGAAGGCGAGAAAACCCTTGTTCATGCCGACGATGTTGGAGATGCGCAAACTGTCACTGTAGATGTGAGCGATGTAATAGCGCGCACTGTGCAGCGTGGTAATCATCGCGTCTGCTCGCCCATCCTTCACGTCAGCCAGAGCGCCGAGCACTGTCTCGTTGTCGACAATTTCAATGTCGGGATAATCCTTGAGCAGCTCACGCTCTGCGGAGCTCTCGGGGACGGCGACGCGCTTGCCGCGTAGCTCCTGCAGGCTTGAAGGCGCGCCAGCTTCCTTGGCGGTGACGATCACAAAGGGACTGGCGAGGAACGGGTGGGTGAAACGCATACCGACTTCACGGGAGACGGTTGGCGTCAGCAACGAGATATCAGCGCTGCCATCAAGCAGGCGCGTGCTCAAGCTGGAAAAACTGTCGGTGCGCTCTACATCGATCTGCAAACCAGTGCGCCGCTGAATCAGTTCCAGCAGATCGGCGCCGATTCCGCCAAAGTTGCCATCGCCATCAAAGAACGCAAATGGCGCTTGGTCGTCATTGATCACGAACCGCGCGACCGGGTGCAGCTCAAGCCAGCGTGCTTCGCCGGGTGTCAGATCGATACGTTTGGGTGTCAGTGCCCCGCCGCCACCGGACCAGCGCTTGGTGATTTCGGCTATCTTGCCCTCACCAATCGACTCAATGACCGAGTCGATCAGACGCAACAATTGATCATTCCCTCGGCGCAGGGCAAAGCTGAAACCGTTGGTTTGCGTTTTGACGAAAGAGTGCAGGCGCACATAGTTGAAGTAGTTGAGGTTGATCAGATAGTTGCTGGACACCGTGTCGCCCAGAAACAGATCGACTTTGCCAAAGGCCAGCGCAGCCAGTGCCAACTCGTTCGATGGGAAAAGTACGAACTCGGCGTTGGGATACAACCCATGCAACTGACTGGATGGCAGGTAATCGTCGGCAACCGCAATACGCAAACCGGCCAGATTGGCCGGCATCGGTCGACGATCATCGCCGCGCATGAACATTGCCGGCACGTCTTCGACATAAGGGTTACTGAGCGTGACGAGGCCGTCGATCAACTCGAAACTGTTGGAGCTGCCCAACATATCGATGTCGCCGCGTTCAAGCGCCGCCATGGCGTCGCGACGGTCGGGATATGCCTTGACGGTAACTTCGACATGCAGGGCCTGACCGATAATGCAGGCAATGTCGGCGGCAATCCCCTCATAACGCGTACCGCTGGCGGTCATGACATAGGGCGGAAAATCCGGAAGCGCCGATCCCAATACGAGGCTGCGTTTCTGCCGTAGCCAACTCCAGTCTTCATTGCCCAGATCGACCTGCACTTCCTTGCAGTCTGATCGACCGAACACCTGCAGAGTGCGCGGCTCTGCTGCCCACAACGACTCGCTACCGAATACGAAAAGCACACTGACGAGCAAAACACCGCGCAACAGATGAAACATAAGCGAGTTATCCCTGGTTGTCGGCTGTCAGGCTGTGCTGCAACTTGAACAGCTCTGCATCACCACGAATGCCAAGCTTTTTGAAAGCGGCCTGTTTTTGCCCACTGATGGTTTTGCGACTGCGCGAGAACTTCAAAGCGATCTGCGTCACCCCCATACCCTCGAGGCAGCAGCGCAAGACTTCTTTCTCTTTCGGCGAGAGCAAAGGATTGCTCAGGAAATCGTCGCTGTGCGCCACACCGTCATCATTGGCACCAGCAGGCTCATCGACCGACACAGGCAGCACATCAAGTTCGAAGGCCATTGCCGGCGACAGGTACAACTGGCCGGACGCTGCGCAGCGGATGCCAGTGATCAGGTCATCGACTGGCTGGGACTTGCCGAAGAATCCGCTGACACCCGCTCCGATCGCCATGTTCACTACCGCCGGGCGCTCTTCGGAGGATGAGACGAGGATGCGCATGCCCGGATATTGCTTGCGCAGCAGGCGAATCAGATTAAGCCCGTCCAGCTCGCCATCGTGCAGCTTGTAGTCGAGTATCAGCAGGTCGATTTCGGTCTCGCGCAATCCAGCGAGCAACTGCGCACTGCTCGCGTACACGCCCACGACACTGAATTCGGCTTCGCGCGTCAGCCGCGATTTCATCGCCAGACGTATGAGCGAGTGATCATCAAGGATGGCAACGCGTAACGGATTCACGACTGACCAATGCATGAGCAACTCCATGATGAGGAGGGTTGAAGGATCATCAGCACTTGGCAACCGCAGCAGATCCCGGGCATCACCGAAGCATTCAGGTGCATCTGATTGATTTCTCGGCACATGATGATTGTTTTGAGGACGTGAAGAAATAGGGCTTTGTCCCAAAAGTCAGACCGCGCGCACTCATCAAAGGTCGGACGTGCCTATTGCGCGGCGCCAGGACGACTTTTGACCCTCGAAACGCCAATCGACCAGGTGCGCCCAATTCATGGGTCGGGCATAGAAGAAACCCTGCCCCCACTGGCAACCGAGTCGAGCCAGGTGATGGACCTGATCTGCGGTTTCAATGCCTTCTGCGACCACTCGCATGTCCAGCTCGCGCGCCAAGGCCAGTGCACCGTGGATAACCGCACTGTAGCGAGCCTGCTGGAAATTCTGCACAAAACCGGCGTCGAGTTTGATTTCGTTGAACGGCATCTGACACAGTCGCTCCAGCGAAGAGTAGCCGACACCGAAATCATCGATCGCCAGGCTGAAGCCGAGCATGCGCAGACGCACCATGTTTTCCATGCTGATCTCGGGCATCTGCAGCAGACCGGTTTCCGTCAGCTCGAATATGAGCCCGGCTGGCGAGGCGCCGTGAATGCGCAACAGTGCCTTGATCCGGTCGACAAGATTCGGGTTGGCCATCTGCGTCACGTCGAGATTGAAGGCGAGCTTGAACGGCTTGCCGTGGGACTGCACAAAACGCTGCAGACTCAGTCCTTGCGTGAGCAGGCTGAAAAACATTTCGTCGAGCAGCCCGCAACGCTCGATCGTTGGCAAGAACATACCCGGCGAAAGTAATCCGCGACTGGGGCTTTGCCAGCGCACCAGCACCTCGGCGCCATCCACCTCACCACTGCGCAGATGAAACTTGGGCTGGAAGTACGCGCGAAATTCCTGCCGGCGTATCGCTTCCAGTACTTCGTTCTCCGTAGGCTGATCGAGATGACTTTCCGCCAGTTTGGCATCGACCTGGCTGTGCGGCCGATAGCGAGCCAGCAATGGCGCCAGTACATCGACCATCAAGGGCTTGCCGACACTGCCAAGCAATTCCAGGCCCTGCAACGTGACAATTCGATCAACCGTGCGCAACAAGTCCTCAGGCAGTGAACTGCAGATGATCACTGCGCGAATCAATCCGGCCTCTCTCGCCAGGCGCAGAAAGGTCAAACCATCCATCCCGGCCATGCTCAAGTCACACAACGCAACGTCCACACCTCCTGCCTGGGAGATCACAGCCAGCGCATCCTTGCCGTCAGCCGCCTGAAAGATATTTTTGTAACCCAGACTATTAAGCGCGCTGACCGCAGCCGTGCGCTGGAAGGCGTGATCTTCCAATACCAATATACGAAGCGTGTTCACAAACCGGGAACCTCTTTCTATCAGCCATTAATAGCAAAAACGTCTGAATTATCTTTCAAGCAGAAAGACCGTTCACAAACTTTGCATTGACTGAGAATTTCTGCGTCCGCGAATACTAACCAGACAGAGCCCGTGCGACTTTGAGAATTGTCTCATTTAGTCCGCAGTACAATTGACTGAAAATATAAACACGCACTTCCGACATTGCTGAATAACTCGCACTTGCGACGCTTTAAGACAATTCTCAAAGACCCACCGCCATCACCGACCTAACATGGCCAGGCATTTCAAATGCAGCACTTCACAATAACTTCGGATATAAACATGAAAAAGTTCGCTTTCGCAGTACTCACTCTTTCCGTACTGGCTGCCTCCACTGGCGCACTGGCTGCAGAAGAAGCCGCTAAAGCCGTCAAGGGCGGCAGCGGTCAAATCAGCTTCACCGGCGTCATCAACAACGATGCCTGCTCGGTAGATGGCGCTTCGGGTAGCGACAAGATGATTGCCGTGGACATGGGCAGCGTATCGATCAAAGACATGGGCACCGATTCTGCCCCGGGTGCTGGTCGCGTGGCTGCCAACGATTTCAACCTGAAAGTGAACTGCAACGCCGGCACCAAGGTGTCGATGCTGTTCAAACCAACCGTCAACGGCGGTTCGGGCCTGGTTGATGGCAAGAAAGTTCTCAAGCTGCAAGGTACTGATGCGGCCAAAGGCGTAGGCATCGCGCTGCTGGACAGCAACGGCCAGTTGATCGACCTGAGCTCCGAAGCCACTGCCAAAGTACAGACCAGCCTGACCGGCGACGGCACCACTGGCGGCGACGGCACCCTGTCGTTCGCAGCCGCTTACGTCACCACCGGCGACAAGACCACCGCTACTGCAGGTACCGGTAACGCCACTCTGCCGTTCGTTCTCGAATACGAATAAGCAGCACGCAATACCTGGACGGGGCCGCTGTGCCTCGTCCTTCCCCACCAGATCAATCGGTGAAAACTATGTTAAGTCGCTATTTTCCGCTGTGCCTGGGGCTTGCCGGGGTGTTGATGACGCACTCGGTATTCGCCAGCATCTCCTTGAGTTCCACCCGGATCATTTTCGATGGCGCGCACAAAGAGGCAAACGTCACCGTGCGCAACGGCGGGCAAACCATCCTCGCGCAATCGTGGCTGGATGCCGGCGACACGGCTGGCAGCGCGCCGCCATTCGCGGTGACTCCACCGCTGGCCCGACTCGAACCCAATCAACAGCAACTGTTGAGGATTCTCTATGAAGGCCGCGGCATGCCTGCGGACAAAGAGTCGGTGGTGTGGCTGAACGTGCAGGAAATCCCTCAGGCCAGTGCTGCCGACGTCAATACGCTGCAACTGGCGGTGCGTCAGCGCATCAAGGTGTTCTTCCGCCCGGACGGACTCACCGGTGACGCCGCGCAAGCGCCGGTGCAACTGGTATGGCAACTGATCACGCAAGCTGGCAAGCCGGTACTGAAAGTAAAAAATCAAAGCAATTACCACGTATCGCTGGCCGACCTGAAAGTCGCTGCTGGAAATAAAGCGGAACTGGTGATTGATTCGACAATGATCGCTCCGGGCGAAGTTCGTTCATTCAACTTGAAAGAGTTGCCACCTGGATCTCCGCGTCTGACGTTTTCAGCCATTAATGATTACGGCGCACAACAACGATTCGATGCACCACTCAGCGCTACCGAAAGTCATGCCGAGCGCGTGAAAGATGCATCCGCCCAGTAACTTCCCCGCCCCACCCCGCCAATTCACAAGCTATTTACGAGTTCCGGACTCCGGTTGAAGCAACACGGACTGATAAGGCAAATTGCATGTTTTCCTCCCAACACCACACATCTTCAAGTTGTGTAAAGCATCACGTTGCGCGCCATAAAAACAAAACGGCGTTGGGCTGCCTGCATCCATTGTGCTTTGCCATCAACATGGCCATTTGTGGCTTCGCCATGGGTGCCGAAGGCCCCGCCGCGGTAGCGGGTGAAGCGTTCAATACCTTGTTTCTGGAAGGTTCATCGGCGGTCGATCTGCAGCCTTTGTTGAATGCCAACAGCGTTCTGCCTGGCCGATATCGCGTTGACGTTTTCAGCAACGGCACGCTGGTCGGTCGTCGCGACGTTGATTTCGCGGCCAACCCGCTCAACGGCAAAGTCGAGCCACGTATCACCCTGGAATTGTTACAGCAGCTGGGTGTGGACATGCGCAAACTGCGTGAGCAAGGTCTGGTTGATGAGCAACGGCCTGCCGATCACTACGATCTTGCGTCGATGATCGAGCAAGCCAGTATCAGTTTTGACGCCAACCGCCTGCGCCTCAATATCAGCGTGCCGCAGGTTGCTATGGCACGCGGCATGCGCGGCTATGTTGACCCAGAGCTTTGGGACGATGGCGTGGCCGCCGGATTCATCAACTATCAGTTGAGCAGCACCCGCAGCAAAACCGATTACTCGACGCAGATCTCCAATAATCTGGGGCTGCGCAACGGCATCAACTTCGGTGCCTGGCGTTTGCGTAACGAGTCCAATCTGAGCAGTGCCACCGGCCGGCCCAATCGGTTTGTCAGCAACCGCACTTTCATCCAGCGCGACCTCACGGCGATCAAGGGGCAACTGAGCGCGGGTGAAATCTTTTCCGACTCAGACCTGTTCGACAGCGTGCGCTATCAAGGCGTCAAGGTAGCCTCTGATGAGGGCATGCGCGCAGACAGCGAGCGCGGCTATGCGCCAATCATTCGTGGCGTGGCTGAAACCAATGCGAAGATCGAGGTCCGCCAGGATAACTACATTCTTTACACCACCAACGTGCCGCCGGGGCCGTTCGAGATCAGTGATATCTATCCATCGGGTTCCAATGGCGATCTGGAGATCACCATTGTCGAGGCGGATGGTCGGCGCAAGGTCACCCGGCAGGCGTTCTCCGCCCTGCCGACGATGGTGCGTGAGGGACAGTTGAAGTACAGCCTGTCGAGCGGCAAATTCAACAACAACAGCGAAGGCTATGACAAGCCGGCCTTCCTGGGCGGCACTTTCGCCTACGGTTTGACCAGCAACCTGACAGGCATTGCCGGCATTCAGGCCAGCAACGGTTTCAAGGCGCTTTCAGTTGGTGCGGCGAAGAACACTTCGATTGGCGCGATGTCGCTGGACCTCACGCAATCGTCCAGCAAGGCATTTGGCAAAACGACCCAGGGCAGCAGCGTACGCGCGCTCTATGCAAAAACCTTCACCGGCACCGATACCAGCTTCACCCTCGCAGCCTATCGTTATTCGACCGAGGGTTACCGCACGCTGACCGACCACGTTCAGGACACCAGCACCGGCGCTACGCGGCGCGCAGGTAACGCCAAAACCCGTACCGACCTCACGGTCAACCAGACCCTGGGCGAAGCGCGCCAGTACGGCTCGCTGTACTTGAATGCCAGTGATCAGCGCTATTGGGATCGCGGTGGCTCGCGCAGCTTTTCTGCCGGTTACAACAATAATTGGCGCGACCTGAACTACAACATAAGTTTGAGTAAAACCGAGGAATTCGGCACACGCGGTGACACCACTCACGACACTCAATTGAGCGTTTCGATCTCATTCCCGCTCGGATCGACACCTCGCGCGCCTCGTGCCTATATTTCCAGCAATCATCAGAACGCCGGCACCAGTACGCAAGCCGGGATCAATGGTTATCTGACTGAAGACAGTGACACCTACTATTCCGTACAGACCGGCCGCAGTGTGCAAGGTGATCGCTCCGGCTCACTGAGCCTGAGTACCCGTACAGCGATGGGTGATCTGGGATTGGGCTACAGCCGAGGCAGCGGTTATGAATCACAGAACCTGAGCGCGGCCGGATCGATCGTGGCCCACGCGGGTGGAATCAACATGGGCCAGACCGTCGGCGAAACATTCGCACTGGTGGAAGTGCCTGGCATGTCCGGGGTCGAAGTCAGCAGCTACTCCGGCGTGAAAACCGGCCTCAACGGCTATGCCGTCGTTCCAAATGCACAGCCCTATCGCGTGAACTGGGTGACGCTGGACACACGAAATCTGGGCGCTGAAATCGAGTTGGACAACGCCACTCAACAACTCGTACCGAGACGAGGTTCAGTCGTGCTCGCGCGCTTCGAAGGCAGCAAAGGGAGACGGATCCAGTTCGAACTCTACGATGCCGAGGGCAAACCCCTCCCATTCGGAGCCGTATTGATGGACGCCGATGGTAAACAACTGGCGCTTTCCGACCCTACCGGCAAGGCGTTAGCACTTGTTACCAAAGATCAAGGCATTATTACAATCAAGTGGCAGGGTAAAAGTTGCCCTGCCCCTTACAAGCTGCCAGAACGACTGAAGGATTTGAACTATGAGCATTACAGGCTTTCTTGCTCAACCAGCGTAGACACATCGAAATAACACGTTCAATTCTTCAATCTTCAACATCAAGGCTCTGATTTATTCAGAGCCTTGTGGTTTCTGCGCGTCTAGCCATGGCGCATAAAAACAAGACAATTCCTATATCCACACGCAAAAGGCTCATTACCATAAAAGGCGCAGTGAGCACTCACGCGCAACCGTGTGAGATCAATAGCCCCACCGCCCTATAGGCGAGAAAGCCAAGAGAATTAACCATGCCAAAAATCAGCGCAATTAGAGCAACCACCTATAAGAAAAAACCAGAGAACAACCAACACATAAAATCAGATTCGCAAAATCATCTATCGCTTACGAAGAAAACCACAAGCGACGACAAGATTAGGACTGATTCCAGCGAAAAAGGAGTTAATACGGTCAAACAGCCTATTAGTGCAGTCGAGCTCATAAAAAAACAAATTGCCGAGATACAGCAACAACTTGCAACTCGCAAAGCAGAGCTGGCTAAAACCGAAAGAATGAATATGCCAGAAGAAGAGAAGGCTCAAAGAACAATCGAGATTCAAAATCAGATTTCTGTATGCGCTGGCAACCTCCACGCGCTGCAGGCAACATTGATCCAAATGACACTCAGCGTAGACACACACGCTTGAAATCCCCGCCGATGGCCGCACAGGCACGGGCCAACGCCTCATGTCGCGTCGCAAAGCGACGCGCCGAAGGTACGTGGCCCGAGCCAGTGCCTACCGATCAGCAGCTGCCGGGCGGGATGCCTTCCTTGTTAAAATCTTTAAGGCGCTTTTGCTCTTCCTCTGTGGAATGCGCAGGCGTCGATTGATCCGGTACCTCTTCCTCTGGAAATTGTACTGTTTCTTCAGTCATTGCTTTGCCCTCGTTCTGGTTACTACTTCGGCATCGGCCGAGGGCTGGCAGTTCCAAAACTCGCACCTTTTCCCTCTCGGCGAGCAAGTGCTCTTACGTCTCTAGATAGCGCAACCCGAGCTGCGTTTCAAAGCGGTTACAACCAAAACCCCTTGTGCGGCTCAGCCGCCTCGCCCTCTAGCATCGGCCCGAACACACTGACCTTGCGCTGCCCCTTGGCGAACACCTCGCGGCACGGCAGCGAGAACGTCGGGTTCTCCGGGTGGTCACCGGTCAATTCCAGCAGCGCATGCTCCGACAAGGCATAAACCACCCGCCCGATCCCGGTCCAATACACCGCGCCGGCGCACATGCAGCAAGGTTCGGCGCTGGTGTACAGCGTGCACAGTTCCAGCTCTTGCGGCGACAGCAGTTTTGCCGCTGCCGCTGCTGCCACCAACTCCGCATGCTGAGTCGGATCGCCTTCCGGCGGCATCGAGTTATTTCCCGCTTCGACAATCACCTTGCCTTTGCGGTCGGCCACCAATGCCGCGAACGGATGGCGACCGCGTTGCTTCGATGCCTCGGACAAGGCGATGGTCTGGCGCAGCAAGGTCAGATCAAGCTCGCTGACGCCGGCCGGGATGAGCTGAGTGAATTGATTCATGAGTAACTCCTGGGCAGTGGAAAACAAACAGTCAGTCGGCCAGTTCAGCGCCGATGGTTTCGGTCGATTTTTTATCGTTGTTGAGCAGGATGTTGAGGACAATGGCGGTGATCGCTCCGAGGAAAATCCCGCTGTCGAGCACCAGTTTCAGGGTCGGGCCGACGTGTTCGAACAGCGCCGGAAAGGACATCGGCAGCACGCCGACACTTACCGATACGGCGACGATGATGCCGTTGCGAGTGCCCTCGAATTGCACCCGCGACAGTTCCTGAATCCCCGCCACCGTGGTCATGCCAAACATCACAATCGCGCAGCCACCGAGCACCGGCGTCGGCACCGCGGCGATCAACGCGCCGAGTTTCGGGAACAAACCCATCAGCACCATGATTGCCCCGGCGGCGGCGACGACGAAGCGGCTTTTCACATTGGAAAGCGCGATCAAACCGGTGTTCTGGGTGAAGGCGTTGTAAGGAAAGCTGTTGAACAAGCCGCCGAGCATGGTCGACAACCCATCGGCGCGAAACGCATTGCCGAGGGTTTGTTGCGTAGTCGGTTTGCCGGTCAATTTGCCGATCGCCAGGCAGTTGCCGGTGGTCTCGGCCATGATCACCAGCATCGCCAGGGTCATGATCAGAATCGGCACCGGTGCGAATTCCGGGGCGCCGAAGGCCATCGGCGCACTCAGCTCAAACCATGCGGCTTCGCTGACCCGATTGAAGTGAGTCATACCGCAAGCCGCTGCGATCAGACTGCCGACGAACAAGCCAATGAGCACGCTGAGGTTGCCGATGAAGCCCTTGAACTTGGCGTAAATCACCAGCGTTACGCTGACCGTGGCCAGGCCCAGCAACAAGTTCGCGGGATTGCCGAAATCCGGTGAGTCGGGATTGCCACCGCCCAGCCAGATCGCCGCCGCCGGCATCAGCGAGATGCCGATAATGGTGATCAGACTGCCAATCACCACCGGTGGAAAAAAACGCAGCAAGCGGCTGAACACCGGCGCCAGCGCAATGGTGATAAAGCCAGCGGCGATCACCGCACCGAAAATCTGACTGAGTCCGAACTCCTTGCCGATCATGATCATCGGCGCCAGGGCTATGAACGAGCAGCCCTGAATCAGCGGCAGCCGCGCGCCGAACTTCCAGAAACCGAGGGTTTGAATCAACGTCGCCACACCCGAGGTCAACAGGTTGGCGTTGATCAGCAACACCACCTGCGCTGAGGTCAGCCCCATCGCACTGCCGAGAATCAGCGGCACCGCCACCGCTCCCGCGTACATCACCAGCACATGCTGCAAGCCAAACGTGAACAGCTGTCGCAGTGGCAAAACCTCGTCCACCGGATGAATGCGTTGTGTAGTCATTTCACACGCTCCTGAAGGTGCGGCATCTGTTGAGATCGCGGGCATGCTCAGGGGCGTTTGAAGGGTAGATCCGCCCCGGAGATCGTTTGACGCGGGGCCATGGTTGAACGTTTATTACGATGAAACAAATTAGCAACCATCGCTTTTTTCGATGGCACAATCAGGCATTCATCAGCCGCTCCAAACCTTTATTTTCGACCCAGGAGTCCACCGCTTGCGCTTCTCACTCGATCAACTGTTGATGTTCGTCCAAGTGGTCAAAAGCGGATCGTTCTCCGCCGCCGGGCGCCAAATGGGCAAGACCCAATCGACCATCAGCGCGGCGATTGCCAACCTCGAAACCGACCTCGGCGTCGACCTGTTCGACCGCAGCAACCGCAGCCCTGCCCTCACCGCCAGCGGCCACAAATTGCTGGTGCAGGCCGAAGCCGTGCTCGAACGCTGCATGACCTTCGAAGCCCACGCCGATTGCCTTGCGGACAACGTCGAAACCAGCCTGACGCTCGCCATTGAAACGCCGTACGGCCCGATCATGCCGGTGCTCAAAGCCTTCGAAGCCGCGTTCCCCTTCGTCGACCTGATCATCCGCCATCCGGTGTATGGCGACGTCAGCGAACTGGTCAGCAGCGGTGAAGCGGTACTCGGCGTGGCTTTCTCACAGCCCGGCTACCCCAAGGAGCTGGCGTTCCAGCAACTGGGCAAACTGATCATGCTGCACGTCTGCCACCCCGAGCATCCATTGGCGCAACTCGACAACGTCACCTTCGACGACCTGCACGTCCATCGCCGCCTGGCCTTCAGTGCCCACGCGAGCAAACTGCCGAGCAGCGAATACCTGCGCTCGACCCAGTTGTGGCAAGCGGAAAGCTATCTGGCTCTATTGGAAATGGTCCGCGCCGGACTCGGTTGGGCCACCCTGCCCCGGCAGCTTATTCAGCGCGAACTGGCCAAGGGTGAGCTGGTGGAACTGCAGCTCTCGGCGTATCCGCATACGGACTGGCAGATTGGTGTGGATTTGCTGTGGGCGCGGCAGCGGCCTCTGGGTAAAGCCGAGCGATGGCTGAAGGAGAAATTGCAGGGCAACAAGGTGTATGAACTGGATCGCAACGGACAGATCACCACGCTTTGACGTGGGGACAAAGAGGCCCGCCAAAGCGGGCCTCGATTGCAGGCGTTGTCACTACGCCAGTTTGACTGTTTCGGTCTGAACCTCGTGCTCAGGGCGGATCTTGAACCAGATCGAATACATCGCCGGCAGGAACACCAGCGTCATGATGGTGCCGACGAATGTGCCGCCGATCAGGGTGTAAGCCAGCGTCCCCCAGAACACCGAGTGTGTCAGGGGAATAAACGCCAGGATGGCCGCCATTGCCGTCAGCAGTACCGGCCGCGCACGTTGCACCGTGGCTTCGACCACAGCGTGGAACGGATCCAGCCCTTCCAGCGTGTTGTGATGGATCTGCCCGATCAGAATCAGCGTATTGCGCATCAGGATCCCTGACAGCGCAATCAACCCGACCAGCGCATTGATGCCAAACGGCTGATTGAAGATCAGCAGCGTCGGCACCACGCCAATCAAGCCTAACGGGGAGGTGAGGAAGACCATGATCATCGCCGCGATCGAACGCACCTGCACAATGATGATCAGCAACGTCATGGCGATCATGATCGGCAGCAAGGGCAAGATCGCCTTGCCCGCCTTGCCGGATTCCTCGATGGCGCCTGCCTGCTCGATCCGGTAACCGGAAGGCAGTGTTTCGATGATCGGCTGCAACTGCTTGAGAATCGCACTCGATACATCCGGTGGCTGCAAACCTTCGGCAATGTCGCCACGCACGGTGATGGTCGGCGTGCGGTCACGGCGCCGCAGAATCGGATCCTCCATGCGCACATCGACTTCGCCAATCTGCGATAACGGGATGCGTTGCCCTGCCGCGCCGACCAGGGTGAAGCCTTTGATTTGCGCCGGGTCGAGCCGGATATTGCCCGCTGCACGTCCGACGACCTGCACAGAGCGAATATCCTCGCGCACCGCCGTGATCGGCACTCCGCTCAGCAGGAATTGCAGTTGCTGGGCAACCGCATTCGAGGTCAGTCCCACTGCCTGCAGACGGTCCTGATCGAGACTGAAATGCAATGTCGGGGTCAGCGGTCCCCAGTCAGTGTTCACCGTTCTCATCATCGGGCTGTCATGCAGCACGCCGCGGACTTGCTCGGCGATGTCGCGCAACTTCGCCGGATCAGGGCCCATCACCCGGTAGGCAACCGGAAACGGCGAATAAGGACCAAAGACAATTTGCGTTGCCCGCACACGAGCCTCCGGCGCGAGGCCTTCAGCAACTGCTTCTCGAAGTCGGAACTTGAGGATTTCGCGTGCTTCCTGACTGTCCGTCAGCACCACGATTTTGGCAAAAGAAGGATCGGGTAATTCCGGCGCCATCGCCAGGAAGAAACGTGGCGCACCTTGGCCGATATAGGCCGTGACGATTTTGGCCTCATCCTGCTTTTGCAACCAGGCTTCGACCTTGGCGGCCGCGTCACTGGTCTGCTCGATCGAAGTGCCGTAGGGCATCTGCACCTCGATCATCACCTCGGGGCGGTCGGAGGTCGGAAAGAACTGCTTCTTCACCAGCCCCATGCCTGGAACCGCAACGAAAAACAGCGTGACCACCGTACCTGCCACCAGCCATTTGCGAGCAATCACCGCAGTCAGCAGCCGGCGGAAGCGGTTGTAATTCGGCGTGTTGTAGATCGCCGCGTGGCCGCCCTCGACCTTGTTGATGTCCGGCAACAACTTCACGCCCAGATACGGGGTGAACGCCACCGCGACGACCCAGGACGCGATCAGCGCAATACCGACAATCCAGAACATATTGCTGGTGTATTCGCCGGCAGTGGACTGGGCAAAACCGTTCGGCAAGAAACCGATTGCGGTCACCAGCGTGCCGGACAGCATCGGCGCCGCCGTATGGCTCCAGGCATACGCGGACGCTTTGATGCGGTCGTAGCCCTCCTCCATTTTCACCACCATCATTTCAATGGCGATGATCGCGTCATCGACCAACAGCCCGAGCGCGAGGATCAATGAGCCGAGGGTGATGCGATCAAAGTTCTTGCCGGTGGCGGCCATCACCACGAACACGATCGCCAGGGTCAACGGCACAGCCGCAGCGACCACCACCCCGACCCGCCAGCCCATGCTGAGAAAGCACACGAGCATCACAACCAGCAGCGCGACAAAAAACTTGACCATGAACTCGCCGACCGCCGAGTCGATATTGACTGCCTGGTCGGTGACTTTGGCGAGGGTCATGCCCAATGGTATTTCCGCATTGATACGGGCGGTCTCCGCATCCAGCGCCTTGCCCAGATCCAGACCGTTCCAGCCCTCGCGCATCACCACGCCCAGCAGCAGCGCGTCTTCACCGTTATTGCGTACAACAAAGGTCGCCGGGTCTTCGTAACCGCGTACAACCGTCGCCACATCAGAGAGCTTAAGCGTGCGCCCCTGCACCGAGACCGGTGTGTCGCGAATTTTCTGCACCTTGTCGAAGGCACCGTCCAGACGCAGAAACACCTGCGGCCCATTAGTTTCGATGGAGCCGGCGGGCGTCAACACGTTCTGACTGTTCAGCGCGGCGAAAATGTCCTGCGGTGACAGGCCGAGGGTCGCCAAGCGGTCATGGGAAAACGAGACGTAGATGCGCTCGGCTTGCTCACCGATGATGTTGACCTTCTTCACCCCAGGCACGTGCAGCAGACGCTGGCGCATTGCTTCCGCATCACGCACCAGCAAGCGCTGTGGCTCGCCTTTGGCTTTCAAGGCGAACAGCGCGAAGGTCACATCGGAAAACTCATCGTTGACCATCGGCCCGATCACACCGGCCGGCAGCCTGATGGCTTCATCGTCGAGTTTCTTGCGCGCTTGATAGAACTCTTCCTGCACTTGCGAGGGTGGCGTGCTATCGAGCAACGACACCATCGTGAACGCGAGTCCCGGGCGGGTGTAGGTTTCCGAGCGGTCGTACCACTTGAGTTCTTGCAGGCGCTTTTCAAGGGGTTCGGCGACCTGATCCTGCATCTCTTGCGCCGTCGCGCCGGGCCACGCGGTGATGACGGTCAACTGCTTGACCGTGAACGGTGGATCCTCCGCACGCCCCAGTTGAAAGAACGACAACGTCCCCGCAACGGCAATCAGAAAAATCAGAAACACCGTGATCGCCCGCTCGCGCACGGCGATGGCCGAAAGGTTGAAGCGCCCCTGACTCATGGACGGCTCCCGGCAACGCTGGCTTCGCTCTGCTGCGGCAATCGTACTTCTTCGCCATCGCGCAGCAGATGGGCGCCCAACGCTACAACCTGCTCACCGGCAGTGAGGTCGCCGGCGATGCGCGCCGAATCATCGCTCAACCCCAGCACCTGAACCGCTCGCCAGGTCACAGTTGCCGGTGTTCCGGCAATCACCCACACACCGGATCCTTTGCCTGGGTCGTAAATCGCGGCGATGGGGACTTGTAACGCCTGTGTCTGGGAGGCGCCCTCGGCAATGCTGAGGGTGACGGTCGCACCGATCGGCGCGTTGGCCAGCGGCCCCTCAAGCACATAGCGCGCTTCGAATGTGCGCGTCGTACGGTCTGCGGAGTCCGAAAGCAGCCGCAGTTTTGCCGTTACCGCCGCTGAATTGACCCCGTAGAGGCTGGCTTGTGCGGTGGAACCGGCTGCCGGACGCAACGTTTCCGGCAGATGCACGATGGCTTCGCGCTGACCTGCACGGGCCAGTCGAACCACCGGTTGTCCCGGACTGACGACTTGTCCAGGTTCAGCGAGTGTTTCCACCACCACGCCGTCCGCATCAGCGACCAGCAGCGCATAACCTGAAGCATTACGCGCTACGTCCGCTTGCGCTTGCGCGGCATTGAGCTGCGCCTTTGCCGTCTCCGCGGCGGCTCTGTACTGATCGTAGGCTGATGCCGAAATGGCGCCAACGCCGACCAGTTTGCGATAGCGAGCCTCGTCGTCGGCTGTCTGTTTGGCGCTGGCGCGAGCAGCAATGACCGCCGCCAGCTGCGCCCGCGCTTGCAGTCCGAGATCGATCGGGTCGAGACGCATCAGCGGCTGCCCTCGCTTGACGACCTCCCCCGTATCAACCAGACGTTCGAGCACTTTGCCCGAAACGCGAAAACCCAGGTCGCCCTGCACGCGCGCCGCGACCACTCCGGTGAAAGAGCGAGCGACATCGGGTGATGCTTGCACCGCAGCGGATCTGACCAGCGGCGCCTGGGTTCGGGGATCTGCAACGCCGGGAGATTCGCCACAGGCGGTCAGGGCAAGAGGCAACAAGCATGCGGCAATGGGGAAAGGTCGGAGCCGGCGCATAGGTTCACTTACCGAGGAATAGGATGATCATCATATTCTCAGCCTTGTGACCAATATCGTCAATAGTCACTACATGAGAAATAACTGCATCCTGGCCATCAGCAACATCGAACTAAGGATCGACTGACAGGCCCGACTAAAAACGGTAGCTCACCGAAGTCCCAAGCCCGCTCGCACTGTTCTTGTATCTGGCACTGTAGGCACCTCTCGATGCCGAGGTGTCGTTGACCTCGACGCTCTCCTCCCAAAGGTAGGAATAAGCCAGGTCGACCGTGACATTTTCCACGGGCGTCCAGCCGGCACCGAAGCTGAGCACCTTGCGGTCGCCCGTCGGAATGCGCGGCCCCCGATTGGTGTTGTTGGCCGGTGACTGATCAACCGAGAAACCGGCACGAAGCACCCATTGGTTATTCAATTGATAGGCCGCACCGATCGCGTGAGCCCAGGTGTCGTGCCAGTTCTGCTCTTCGCTGATCGTCCCCAACTGGCCACTCAGCAACGGCGGCAAGCCACTGTTCTCGATCGTCAGCTCCTTGAAGCGGCTCCAGCGCGTCCAGGTACTGCCCAGATAAAGCGTCCAGTCGTTATTGAATTGATGCGTGACCGAAAAGTCCACCGACTCCGGCGTGTCCACGTCCAGCGACGCGTCATAGCTGCGACCGCTGACGCCCAGCACGCTGAAGATGCCATCGGTGACCTTGGTTTTCGCATCCAGGTGGTAACTGACTTTGGAGTGATAGGTCAGCCCCAGGCGGGTCCGGTCTGTTGCCTGCACCAGCACGCCGGCGTTGAAACTTAGCGCGGTGTCATCGCCGGTGCTTTTCAGCTTGCCGTCATTACGCCCCGGGCTGAGTGGATTGGGGACCATGCCCGATATCTCGCCGCTGATACGGTTAATGGTCGGGCCGAAACCGATCGAGACTTTTTCGTTAAAGGCGTAGCTGATGGTCGGCTGGAATGTCAGCGTGGTGACTTCGCTCTTGTTGGCGTAATAGCGCCCGGCAAAACCACTGCCGTAGTCGGTGATCAGCCCGAACGGTACATAAAATCCGACGCCGAATGCCCAGCGGTCATCAATCGGTTTGACGTAATACCCCATGGGTACGGTGGTCGTCGGCACCATGTCGCCATCTTCATTGCCACCGAACGTACTGCGCGTTCGGCTGATATCTGACTTGGCAAACAGCGTCGCCGCGCCCACGCTGACCTGCTCCCTTTTGAGCCGCGCCATGCCCGCCGGGTTGCCGTAGATCGTACTGGCGTCTTCGGCTGATGAAGATCGCCCGGCAAAACCGGAGCCCATCCCGCTGATGCTTTGTTCGTTGAGTGCAAAGCCACCGGCTAACACATTGGAAGACGCAAGCACGACGGCCAGGCCCATGGGGCTCTTGAGCATTGTTTTTTTCATTATCGGGACTCTATGGAGATCACTGGAATAGAACATCGAGCACTACAGCGAAGCCATATTATCCATGTGACCGATTCAGTCAATGGTCACGGCGAGCTAAATTCAACGCCCTCCCGGCACTGATGTGCCGGTGGGCAGGAAACGTAATGAGGGGGGATGTCGTCTGACTGGAATCGCCTGAAAACCTTGCTCAGCGATGGGTCAAGGCATGAGGCTGCGCAGGATGAGGTTGGTCGTCAGCGTGGGCGCTTGCTCGATCAAATCCAGATTGTGTTGCAACAGCAGCGGGTTGACGAAAGGTCGCAGCGCCAGATTGATCGCCTCGACGGTCTCGTCCAGCGGCGTCTTGCGCTCAAACTCCCCCGCTTCTCGACCATGGCGCACGATGTCGAAGATAAAGGCCTTGATCTGCGCCTCATACACCTGGGCACTGTTCCAGCGCTCCGAAGCGGAAAACGCCGCGATGTCGTAGAGCTTGCGATCGTTGAAGAACAGGTCCACGCCCGTAGCGATCACGGTTTTCACCAACCTGCGCAAACGCTCGGTGGCTGAAACCGCTTCGGTATTCACCGCTTGTTCGACTGCTGCAGCGATTTGGCCCAGACAGTTGGCGCAAATCGCCTCGCCAATCGCCTGCTTGGAATCAAAGAATTTATAGATGTAGGCTTTGGAAAAACCGATGGCCTTGGCCAGGTCGGAAACCGTGGTTTTACCGTAGCCGTATTGGCTGAAATGCTCGTTGGCCGCGGCGACAATCTGGTCACGAATGTCGTGTTCGGCGGGGCCGCGAGTGCTCGGCGAGGAGGCAGATAGGGATGGCTGATTCATGGGGGCAGCTTACTCACCCTGTCGGTGACTGACAATGTGTGATGCTCTATGAACAGCGCATTTCACCCCCACCCCTGCGCCTCTTCAATGAAGTGCAGCACCGCGCTGGACCTTTCATCAATCCGCGAAATCAGCGAAAGCTCGCTGACCATTTCCGCTTGCGCCAGCGGTACGATGCGTATGCCCGGCATGGTCAACCGCGTCATCGTTTCCGGGACGATACTCAGGCCGATGCCGGCCGCCACCAGCCCCGGGATGCTCATCAGCGACGGCACATGCATGATGTTCTCGGGGTGCAACTGGTTCTGCCGGCACGCCTGGAGGGTGTGTGAGGTCAGGCCGATGCCGGCGCTGTCCTGCAGAAACACGAATTTCTCATGGCGCAGCGTCGCCAGTTCGCCGGTAAAACTGTCCGCCATGTCATGGTTGTCCGGCATCAGCAGCACCAGCCTGGACTGGCTGAAATGATGGGTGCGCAGGCGATCCGGCAGGTGGTCCTTGAAAACCCGCGCGAAGGCCAGGTCAAGCTTGTGGTCGAGCAACATGTCGAACTGCGCGCGAATACCGGCGTCCACCAGCGACACTTTGACTTCCGGGAAGGTGCTGAAGTAATGCCGCAGCAACTGCGGCAAATTGGCCTCGAACAGCGCCGAGTGATAGCCGATGTTGATCTCGCCCACCTCACCACGGCGCGCCCGCCGTGCGGCAGCAATCGCCAGTTCACTGGACTCGATGGACTGCCGCGCATGGGGCAGAAATGCCTCGCCGGCAGCGGTCAACGCGACGCCACGGTTTTCCCGCCGGAACAATGCCAAGCCCAGTTCGGACTCCAGGGTTCGCATCAATTGGCTCAGTGCCGGCTGTGCAACACCCAACTGTTCAGCGGCGCGACTGAAGTGCTGCAGGTCAGCGGCAACGACAAAGGCTTTCAGGTGACGCAGTTCCATACTCGCTACTCATAAGGTCGGCTTATCTATTTGTCGTGATTTCGATAATTATTCTGCAAGCAGGATGCGCTAACGTCTAGCCACCTCGACGATTCCTGCCAATTGCGTCGTTACTGCGCAGAACCGTCCGGGCATCCCGACACTATAAAAATAATGACGAGCACCCTTATGAGCACAATCAGTCACGAGACTCATGATTCGCGCATGCCGCGCAAAGCGGTGACCGCTGCGACGATCGGCACGGCCCTCGAATGGTTCGACTTCACGCTGTATGGCGCGATGTCTGCGACCATTTTGCCCAAGTTGTTTTTCCCCGCCATGGAACCAACCGCCGGCCTGCTCGCGTCCCTGGCAACGTTCGGTGTCGGCTTGGCCGCTCGCCCCTTGGGCGCCATTACCTGTGGCTACCTGGGAGACAAACTTGGCCGCCGTAACCTGATGCTGGCCACCGTGACCATGATGGGGCTGGCTTCGGTGCTGATGGGTTTGTTGCCCACCTACGCTCAGGTGGGCATCTGGGCGCCGATCCTGCTGGTGCTGCTGCGGATCATTCAGGGCTTTGCGCTGGGCGGCGAGTCCACCGGTGCGCAACTGATGGCGCTGGAACACGCCTCCCCTGATCGCCGCGGACGTTATTCCGGCATGCTCGGCTTGTGCTCCCCGCTCAGTCAGATATTGGCCAATGGTGTGTTGATGGGCCTGGCCGCGAGCCTATCAAGCGAGCAATTCGAGAGCTTTGGCTGGCGAATTCCTTTCCTGATGAGCTTCGTGCTGGTCGTGGTGGCGATTTTCATTCGCCTGAAAGTCGATGAGACCCCGGCGTTCGTGGCCTTGAAAAAGACCCCGGTCAAACAGGAAAAAAGCCCGCTCAAATCCGCGGTCGGCAGCCACTACAAAACCATCCTGCGCCTGATGCTATTTTTCTGCTCGCCCGCTGCGCTGTTCTATCTGATCGTGATTTTCTCCCTCAGCTACCTGACCAAGCACTTGGGCTTCAGCCAGTCGACAGGTTTCATGTCACTGATGGTGGCTAATGTCTGCGCGATTTTCGGTGCGCTGGCCGGCGGTTACCTGTCCGATCGCTGGGGCCGGAAAAAAGCCTTGGCGCTGGGTTCATGCATGACCCTGCTGATCCTGTTCGTGTACTTCCCGATCCTCAACACGCTGAACGTTGCGGCCATCATGGCAATCATGGGGCTGTTTCTGGGTTTTACCCAGTTCCAGAGCGGGATCCAGCCTGTGGCTTTTGCCGAGGCGTTCCCGACCCAGGTGCGCTATTCGGGTTCGGCACTGGCCTACACCGGCGCCAATCTGGTGATTGGCGGGCCGATGCCGATGATCGCCGTGTGGCTGATGAGCCAGTCAAACAACTCGCCGTGGCCGCTGGTGACCTTGTGCGCGGTGATCAACCTGATCTCCCTCGCGATGATTGTCATCGGCCCGGAAACCCGCGGCATCGACCTGAACGCCGTCGCCAGTGACGACACCCTCGACACTCGCGCAACCGCCCTTCTTTCCAAATAACGCAGCAGGACAACCATGAACCGCACCGTTTTCATCCTCAACGGCCCCAACCTCAACCTGCTCGGTCGCCGTGAACCGCACATTTACGGCCACACCACACTCGAGCAGATCCGCCAACGCAGTGAAACACTGGCCGAAGAACTTGATTTGATCTGCGACTTTCGCCAAACCAACCACGAAGGCGTGATGGTCGACTGGATTCAACAGGCGTTCGAGCAAAGTGCGGCCGTCATCATCAACCCGGCCGGCCTGTCGTTCCACTCGATTCCGGTGCTGGATGCGCTGAAATTGCTCAGCGCACCGCTGATTGAACTGCACCTGTCGAACATCCATGCCCGGGACGAATTGCACCGCCACTCGATCATGTCTGGCGTGGCCAATGCGGTAATTTGCGGCATGGGCGCCGACGGATATCCCCTCGCCATCCGCGCCGTCGATGACTTGTTGCGGCGTCAGGCAGGCGATCACTAACCAGCCTTTGCCGGACGGCTAGCCGGCGGTCGTTTTCGTCTCTTGGCTTAAATTCAACAACCTGCGAAGCCTCGACCGAACCCTCATGGGTGGTGTATGAGCCGGCCCGGGCTTCGACAGGAGGAAGAACCTCAACGGACTTGGGCAGCTCAATGCATCCAACGCAACCAATTGTCCATTGAATGCCTCAAGAGAGTGAATCGCCGGATTCCAGAGCGCGATGCCCAGCCCTGATCGGGCCGCTTCGATTGCCTGGGCGTAGTCACCCAGCACCCTGTCGGCGGGCCTGGAGGTCAGGCGTTTGCCGTGATGGCTCATCCACGCTCGCCACAATGTCGTATCGCCGGTGTGCAGCAGTGCAGTGTTCTGTATCAAGGACAACGGCTGTTCATTCATGGCGATGACGTCAGGTGATGCCACAGGGCAAAGCGACTCGTCGAATAATGCCTCTTCGTCTCCGTCATTCCACTGTCCGCGCCCGTACCTGATGGCCAGATCGACCTCGCCTGAGGACAGGCTGGCATTCAGTGCAGAGGTGACCAGTTCGATACGCAGATCCGGAGGCGAGCCTTCCAGTTCTATCAAACGCGGGATCAACCAGAAACGCGCGAAGGATGCCGTCGTGGCCAATTTGACGACGGGCAACGTCTGGCCGCCGGGCCGCAGCTGTCGCGCTTGCTTAAGCTGATCGAAGGCATGAGCAACCTTGACCAGCGCGATTTGTCCCGTGGCCGTAACGGTGACACCGCGCGCATGCCGGTCGAACAAGGCGCATTGAAACCATTTTTCAGCCATTTCAACACGTCGGCTGATGGTCGCATGGGTAACCTCCAGTTCCTCCGCAGCTGCAGTGAAGGAGCCGGTTCTGGCGGCAGCAAGGGCAGCTTGAAGGGCTTCGAAGGGAGGGAGAATATCGTCTAAGCTGTACGTCATATGCACAGCTTATGGATAAGTTGCGCTATAGGTCAACAGCTCAGCGTTACCTATGCTGCGCTGCCTTATTCATTGAGATAGCAGCATGTCGTCTTTCAAAGCGCTTATTTCGCCAGTGATGTTCGCTCAAGCACTGGGGCTGTGGGCGGGCAATTATTGTTACGCCGACTCCAGCGTACAAAGGCCCATCGTACGAGGTTACGAAGGGAATGGCGGCGTCACCGTTGAACTGGTCATGTCAGGCACGCCTGAAAACGAATGGGCATTGCTCAGGATTCGAGGAGTGGCAACGGAAACGGAGTCAGTAGTGCATCAAGCCAGCGTTCAACGCTCGCCGGTGTCGACGTCCTTCGTAGAAACCATCAATGGGGTTTCACGGACAATTTTTGAGGTGCGGATGCATCAGGGTTTTCTTGCGCTT
The DNA here is from genome assembly GCF_031882575.1 of Pseudomonas sp. VD-NE ins. Taxonomy (NCBI): domain Bacteria; kingdom Pseudomonadati; phylum Pseudomonadota; class Gammaproteobacteria; order Pseudomonadales; family Pseudomonadaceae; genus Pseudomonas; species Pseudomonas sp. VD-NE ins. The sequence goes on along the minus strand of NZ_CP134772.1, from coordinate 3,147,066 downwards.
CAAAATCAGGAGAACCGTGTCCTGGGAGAAAGCGCTCGCCTGGAGCGCCTGAGTGATATCGGCAGTGAACTTCAGCGGTTCGAGTCAGAGCGCTATTCCACTCACGCGGCAAGCACTCAGGCGGTGATATCCGCAAGCCGTCCTTGAGGAGGCCGTTTGCTGCCTTGCGCGACTGGCAGAAAACGGCCTAAAGCTATTGGTACATTCAGTCACCGGTGGAGTTTGAAACTGTACGCAGTCACACCACGGCGGCTTCAACCGTTCTGGAACGCCACGCAAACCCCAACACCATCAGCAACCCCAGGCCCGCCATTGCCGCGCCGGCCAGGGAGATCGCCGGATAACCCAGCCCGCTGCTGATCACCGCGCCGCCCAGCGCCGCGCCAATCGCATTGCCGAAGTTGAAGGCGCCGATGTTCACCGCCGAGGCCAGATTGGGCGCGTCCTTGGCCGCTTCCATCACACGCATCTGTAGCGGCGGCACCAGGGCAAAGCTGGCAATACCCCAGATCAGGATGGCCACGGCGGCCGGCAGCGGCCAGCGCATCAGTACGGTAAACGCCAACAAGACCACAATCAGTACGCTCAGCGAGACGATCAGGGTGCGATCTATCGAGCGGTCAGCGGCCTTGCCGCCCCACATGTTGCCCAGCGTCAACCCGACACCGTAAAGCATCAGCATGGCGGTGATGAAGGCGGTGGACGCATGGGTCTCGCTGCTGAGGATCGGCGCAATGTAGGTGAAGACGGTGAACATGGCGCTCGAGCCGACCACGGTCAGGGCCAGCGCGGCCAGCACCGGGCCGCGCCCCAACACTCGAATTTCTGCCATGACACCGACGCTTTGCGGCGCCCGTACGTTGGGCAAGGCGAACCACAACGCGGCCATGGTCACCACGCCGAGGCCGGTAATGCCCCAGAACGCGGTGCGCCAACCAAACATTTCGCCAAACCAGGCAGCCAGCGGCACACCGCCGATGGTCGCCAGGGTCAGGCCCATGAACATAGCAGCAACCGCCCCGGCACGTTTCTCCGGGGCGACCAGGGTGGCGGCGACGACGGAGCCAACGCCAAAGAAGGCACCGTGGTTCAGCGAGGTCACGACCCTGGCGATCATGAGGCTGTAGTAATCGGTGGCCAGCGCTGACATCAGATTACCGAGGGTGAAAATCGCCATAAGCCCGATCAGCAGATAGCGCCGGGGAATCTTGCCGGTGGTCAGCGTCATCAGCGGTGCGCCGAGCAATACGCCCAGTGCATAAGCACTGACCAGCAAACCGGCAGCGGGAATGGAAACGCCCAAGTCCGCAGCGATACCCGGCAACATGCCCATGGGGGCGAATTCTGTAACGCCGATGCCGAAGGCACCGATGGCGAGTGCAACAAGTGGTGGATTGATACGCATGGAAAGCTCCTCATCTATGCTGCCAATGCTACGATCCCGCCCTTTCAGGCGGTAGATAGCATTTTTGGCAATCACCTTTGCGTAGGAGGCACAAGTGGATTTCAACGGCAGGTCAGGTGAAATGAGCGTGTTCACCACCGTCGCGCAGGAAGGCAGCTTGTCGGCCGCCGCGCGTGCACTGGGTCTGACACCCTCGGCAGTCAGTCGGATCATCGCGCGCACCGAGCAACGTCTTGGCACCCGCCTGCTGTTGCGCACTACCCGAGCGATTACCTTCACCACCGAGGGCGAAGCTTTCCTGCGGGGCGCCCGGCGCATCCTCGCCGACATGGACGAGGTCGAAGAAGCCATCGCCGATCAAAGCGTGCCCAAGGGGCGATTGCGGGTCAGCGCCGCCCTTGGCCACGGCCGTCTGGCCATCGTTCCCTTGGTTGCAGCCTTCAGCGCCCGTTACCCGAACATCGTCGTCGACCTCACCCTCGGCGACGAAGTGGTCGACATTCTTGCCGGACAAGCCGACGTCGCAGTGCGCTTCGGCCATCTGCCCGACAGCCCGCTGACCGCACGCAGAATCGGCACCACCGGCCAGGTCGTGGTGGCATCGCCCGAGTATCTGCAGCGTCACGGCGTCCCGCAGGAACCGGAAGACCTGCTCCAACACAACTGCCTGCGCTTCAACTTCCGGCGTGCCGAACCCAACTGGCCATTTATCCGTGATGGCAAAGAGTTTTCCCTGAAGGTCAGCGGCAACATCGAATGCAGCAGTGGTGAAGCGCTGGCACAATTCGCGCGAATGGGCGCTGGCATTGCCCGTATCGGAGAGTTCAGCGTGAGCGAGGATCTGCAGCGCGGCGACCTGATTGCGCTGCTGGAAACCTGCAACCCCGGGGACCAGGAACCGATTCATGCGGTGTTCGTCGGCGGCGCGGCGATGCCGGCGCGGGTGCGATTGTTCGTGGACTTCTTGCTGGAGCATCACCGGATGTCAGCGCAGGTATAAGCTGATATTTGCGGATACTCGTGAAGTTGATGGCCGTCGTTAAAGACATCTTCAGGTAAGGATTTTTATGAGCAGATTGTCGGCACTGATCATGCAGGCACGTGAAGGGCTATGCATTCAACAGAAGATTCCCCAAGAAAAATGGAAGGCGATTGCCTCTAAATGTGGTCCTGCAGAGATAGCAGAAATCACCGAGCGAATCGCTACATTGAAAGCTGAACTGAGAACCATCGAAGAATGGGATGGTGAAACCATGGACGATATAAATATCGCCATTTACCAATTTTCTCTTTTGCTGGAACTGTCAGTTGGTCGCCAATTAAATAGTTGACCATCAGCTTTGGGCCGTTTTCTCTGCCTCTCGCGACGGGCAGAGATAGGCCAAAATCTACCGTTCCTCACCGGCAGCTATGGGGCAATTGCAGCGTTGGTGACTGGCAGCAATCGGCCAGAAGCGGACAGTACTATTTCAACGACGAGAAATTGTTGAGGTGCGACAATCTCACATCCCCGTAGAGAACTCAGGTGGATGTTTGATTGCAGTTCGTATCGTACGCAAGGCGTCATCGTATTGACAAAGAACATCCAAAGCCCAATCGGCACGTGCGCGGATGCGAACATCATTTTCATCTGACGGATATTCACTGTTAAGCATTGATTCAACGTTTCTTATAATCAGTTGCTCAGGCAAATACACGATCCGGCTATTTTTATAGCTTGAAGCACGTAACTCTGTAATGGGATAGGCTCCCCCAAGTCCAGCCGAAACGCCAACCAGAAGCGCGGGCTTATGTCCTAGTTCGCTGAGCCCTGCGTACAAAAAGAAGTTCTTCAGGGCCGGGCAAGCCATGCCATTCCACTCAGGGCTAATCACGATCAATGCTGTTGCTTTTTTGAGGATGGATTGCTGGACACTCCAGGCTTTCTGAGTGTCTTCTTCTGGCCACAGCGGTAGCGGGCTCGACGCCAGATCTATTAGTTCGCTTGAGTCACAAAGCTCAAGTGCTTCTAACCGCTCGCGCAGATAGTGGGCAACTTTGATTGATTGGCTGTTGGATCTATTCGATCCAGACAGCAGAACGATATGACGACTCATTGTGCAACCTTCTGTTTAGTTTCACTTACCTTGGGTGCGGTGCGATGGGAGCGAACGATTGGCCAGAACAATTCTTCTTTCCAGGTTATCGGTGACAAGTGTTCGATACCGTATGCAGGGGGACGCCTACGGGTAATTTTGGCTGTTCCGAACAACACATCCCATAAAAATAACAAGTTACCGAAATTACCTTTGTAGTGAGTCACGCCATCCTCTGCAGTCAAACCGTGATGCGCAGAATGAGTGGATGGAGTGGAGATAGTTCGCTCCAGAACCCAAATGATCGGACGTAAAGCACGAATGCGATAAAGTTTGTCGTCCCATGCAACATTGCTATGTGCGGCGAAGATCACAGTCATTTTTATAATCAGATAAACATAATAAACGTGTGCGAGCCCCAGATAAATCAACACGCCAGACAGCCAGATACCCGGCATCAAGAGATAGTAGAAACTATTGTTGCGATAGACGATGCGAATGCTCATATAAGGCGCGGAATGATGTGCGCGATGCAATGCATAAAGAGCGGGAATCCGATGAGTCAGGCGATGCCACCAATATTGGGTCATGTCATCCAGCAGTAGAAATAACGCAAATCCTGCGATCCATGGAATAGAGGACAGCGCGCCCTTCATTTCCGGGATGGTCTGATTCAATACCGTGCCACTTAGCCACATGACTAAAGGGAATGTGACCATCACTAATATACCGGAGCCGATGACTTCAATGAGTACGTCACGTTTACTACCTGACGGCTGACGAAGCGACGAACAGGCAAGTTCCAGTAAAATGAAGGAGAGGTAAATCCCGGCTACTATCACAGCGGGGTTGTTGACGAGCATTGTTGTATTCATGGCACTCTCGATTTAGGCCCTTCCGGGCAATGCCCTTTCATTAGAAACCTGCGAGCAAGTCCTCCCAATGCGCGAAATGGACAAAATTGAGCTAGAACCGGCCAACCGCCCACCCCAACGCTTTCATCGCGGCAGGCTGGGCCAGGTATTGGAACGCTTCCTTGATAGCCAGGTTGCCCGGAAAAGTACGGATTACAACCTGATCGAACTGGATCAACTGTGGCGCGAAGCGGCACGTATCGATCCGGCAATCGGATTAAAATTGTTCGCGCTATTCACACCCCAGGACTGGCATGTCCTGGCTTATCTTTGCCTGTACAGTCCCGATATTTTGTCAGCCATGCACCTTTGGGCCCGGTACGCACCTCTTGCCTCGGACACCGACAATGTAAGGTTGGTAAATGACGAAAACGGCGTCGGAGTCGAACTGAACGTCGATGCGCCAGGAGAGTTGGCGCGGTATGTCGTCGAACACTACGGGGTGATGTCCATAGCGCAGTTACGACGAGGTACAGGACACAATGTGCAGCCGATTTTGGCAAAGTTCACTCATTCGCGTCCGTCGTATTACAAGCAGTACACCCAATGGTTTGGTGAACGAGTCGAGTTTGATTGCTCGATCAACTGCTTCTATTTTCATCCTCGAAGCTTAAGCCTGCCAATGCAAACCCGTCATCACGGGATGTTGGAATTATTAACGCAGGAGCTGGATCGACGGATCGCCGCGCATCGGAATTTCAGCGGTTGGTCAGCCAAGGTTGCTGAAGGAGCGCGACGATCTCTAGCGAGACGTGAAATTCCCAATCTGGACAATCTGGCGAAGTCGCTGCACCAGACACCAAGGACCTTGCGCAGACGGCTGGAAGAGCAAGGTACAACCTTCAGACAATTGCTCGATCAGATTCGCGCAGAATTGGAAATGCATCTTGAATTGCAAGGAGAGTCATTAACCGAGATTGCCGCTCAACTTGGTTACAGCGATTTGACAGCGTATCTCCACGCCCGAAGCCGATGGCGTGACATGAAATAAGGTGGCGGCCCGAATTTTTCGTAACGGCAGTGCGACCTCAAAAATTCGCCTCATCACGCGCGAGTGATTTCGCTCGTGCAGTTTCAACCCTGCGCCACGCGGGCATCAAACTTCGCATTGTTCACCCCCTCCACCTCTCAACATCGGCATGATTCAAGCCATAGATTCCAACTTGTCGTCACAGACGGCAGAACGCCTGAGCTCCAGGATCGTGCGTTCATGCACTGCGCCCCACTCTCGCATTGCACTCACCAATGGCGCGAGTGAGTTACCTAACTCTGTAAGCGAATACTCCACTTTGGGTGGCACCTCGCGATAGATTTCGCGATGAATCACCCCGTCAGTCTCCAGTTCTCTGAGCTGGAGTGTCAGCATCCTCTGCGTGATATCTGGAATGAGCCGACGTATCTCGTTGAAGCGCTTCGTACCTGACATCAGGTGAAAAAGTATGAGCGATTTCCACTTTCCACCAATGACATCGACAGTGAACGCGACGGGACAAGCGAACGCCTCGATTTCATCCTGAGGGTTACATTTTTTCACTGTTATCACCTTGGTATAAAAAGTGTGCCTACCGCACAAAATTGTGCGTACTTACGTCGATGTGCTGCAAAAGTTAGCATGGATTCCATATTCACCACTATGGAACCGGACAGATGAGTTTGTTGTTATCACCCTATGAAATTAAGGGCCTCACCCTGAAAAACCGGGTCGTCATGTCCCCTATGTGCATGCATATGGCGGCGGATGATGGTTTCGTCACTGACTGGCACCGCGTTCATTACGGCGCTCGTGCTCTGGGTCAGGCGGCGCTGATTTTTCCCGAAACGCTGGCCATTCAGGCTGACGGTCGTATTGGAGCCGGTGACCTTGGCATCTGGAGCGATGAGCACGTTGTCGGCTTGAAGGCGCTGACGGAATTGCTTCACGGCTTTGGTGCAAAAGCCGGCGCTCAGATCGGCCATGCGGGGCGCAATGCTGACCTGCCCGGTCTGATTCACATCGCGCCATCGGCGATTCCATTTACGCAAACCAGCCCTGTTCCTCGCGAACTCGCGGCTGATGAGATTCCGGCTCTGGTAAAGCTTTACGGCGATGCCGCACGTCGAGCCAGCGAAGCGGGCTTCGATGTGCTTGAGATCCATGCCGCGCACGGCTACTTGTTAAGTGAGTTTCTCTCGCCGCTGGCTAACACCCGCGACGACGAATATGGCGGAGATGCCGAGCGTCGCTATCGTTTCCTGCACGAAGTGCTGGAAGAGGTCAAAACGCATTGGGGAGATCGCCCTCTGTTCGTTCGCATCTCCAGTTCTGATTACGCCGAAGGCGGAAACACGCCCGAGTCGTTCCTCGAATATGGTCGCTGGATGAAAGAACAGGGCGTTGACTTGATCGACTGCAGCTCCGGCGGGATCAAGATGGTCAAGGTCGAGACCTACCCGGGTTACCAGGTGCCGGCCGCTGAATTACTGCGTAAGGAGTTGCATATAGCAACAGGCGCTGTGGGTGTGATTCAGAGTGGACGTCAGGCTGAAGAAATCCTGCAAAACGGCCGAGCAGATCTGGTGTTTGTCGGGCGGCAAATGCTCCGAGATCCATTCTGGGTTCGCACCGCTGCAGATGATCTTAAAGAAATCATTGAGATTCCTACCGCCTACACACGTTATGGATCTGTCTGGCTTGATACCAAAGCCTGATGCCTTTGTTGCACTAATCCCATGAAGCAGGAGCAAGCACATGAGCAAGCCGACTTACGTTGAAGAATACCAAGCCATCACCGAGGTGCTTAACAAGTATATTGAGGGCTGCAAGCAGGCCAAAAGCAGCATCATGAAGCCAGCCTTCAGTGAGCAAGCGACCATGTTCAGCGTCGATGGCGACGGTAAGCTGACGGGCGGCGCAATTTCAATCCTGTTCGACGGGATCGACAAGGGTTTCCGCCCTTCTCCTGATGCACCGGCGGCTATCGTTCGCGTCGAAGTCGTCGGTACGGCGGCGAGCGCTCGCATCGACGCCAACGACATGTCAGGCATATCTTTCACCGACTTTTTTCATCTGCTGAAAGTTGATGGCAAGTGGACTGTGATCAGCAAGATTTTTCAAACTCATGTAGCGCCTTGATGACTTGGGTCGTCCGCCAGCCCTTGCTTATGCGTTGACATCAGAATCTGCTGCGATGAGCGAGAAAAAAGGCGCCAGAATTGGCGCCTTAACGTTATTAAGCGACTTTGATAACAACCTTCCCAAACGCTCCCCTCGCGAGATGTTCGTAAGCTTCTCGTGCTTTTTCGAACTGATATACCTGATCGATCACGGGACGGATTTCGTGCTCGTTGAGGAAAGTATTCATCCGGTCAAATGATGAACGCGGCGCCACGGCGATTCCGCGAATGGTCGTCTGGCGGAAAATAAGTGGCATCAGATTGAGTTCAACGGTTTGTCCTGTCAGAAAGCCGATCTGCGCAATACGCCCCGATGCCTTGGTTGCTGCGACCGATTGATTGATGCCGCTGCCACCGGCCACATCGAGTAGCAGATCCACGCCCTTGCCTTCGGTCAGCTTCAGCACTTCGTCCGCCCAATTCGGCGTCGCTCTGTAGTTGATGCCCGCCACAGCTCCCAGCCCCTTCACAGTTTGCAGATTCTGGTCGCTGCTCGACGTTGCGATGACCTTCGCGCCAAGTGCAGTAGCAATCTGCACGGCAAATATCGATACCCCTCCAGTACCTTGAACCAATACGGTCTGTCCTGCCTTGATCTGTCCAAAGTCCACCAGCGAATACCAGGCTGTGAGCGCAGCAATAGGCAGTGTTGCCGCCTCCTCGTCGCTCATGTTGTCGGGAGCACCGACGGCGCTGTCTTCATGGATGATCATGTATTCGGCCAGACCGCCGGGCAATGGCGAACCGAAGCAGTAATCGGGTTCGTTCGGCCCTGGCTCGCCATCCAGCCAGCGTGAATAAAGGTGGGAGTTGACGCGATCACCGACTTTAAAGCGCGTGACGTCGGCACCAATGGCGACCACCGTGCCGGCTGCATCGCTTACCGGAATCAGCGGTTTGGGCACCCTGTGCGGTTCATAAATGCCGTCGACGATAGCCTTGTCGCGAAAGTTGAGCGAGACAGCGCCGACCTTCACCAGTAACTCGCCAGCCTTGGGTTGCGGGGTCGCAACCTCTCCCAATTGCAGGTTGTCGAGTCCGAAATCGTTCAATAACCAAGCTTTCATTGCCAATCTCCAAATACACATCAATGGCCTCGAACCAGAGCCGGTTCCGCCTTGGGTGCATTTTTCGCTGTTGAAGGTGCGCAATAAATGCGTGGAAAAAGACATGATTGTTCTATTCTTGGATAACAATCATGTTCAACCGTTGATGTCCGGGTTCATAGGAAAGCGTCATGGAATTGCTTCAATCGATGCGACTGTTCGCCAGGCTTGCCGAACTTGGCAGCTTTACCAAAGCTGCCGAATCGCTGGACATCGGGCGACCGCAGGTCACTCGGTATATCCAGGAGCTGGAAACGTCACTGGGCGTGCGCTTGTTCCAGCGCACCACGAGAAAGGTCGCACTCACCGCCGAGGGCGAGAGATTCTATGAACGGGTACAGGAAATTCTGGCGGGTATTTCTGCTGCGACCTCAATGTTCGATCGATCAGGAGCAACGCTCACAGGCCGGCTGCGCGTCGATATCCCAAGCGCCTTCGCGCAGATGAAATTCATCAATAGCCTTAAAGAATTCACCGTCTCCTACCCCAGTATCAACATGGTTCTGGGCGTGACTGATCGGGCTGTCGACTTGATTGGCGAAGGCGTCGACTGTGCATTGCGCATCGGCGATCTACCGGATTCGAGCTTGATCGCTCGCCCTATCGCGATGGCGACGATGGTGACGTGTGCCGCGCCCGGGTATTTGAACGAGCATGGCGAACCCAAGACACTCGACGATCTGGCCTCCCATCGAGGCGTCAACTTCTTGTCCGGTCAGAGCAACAGGACATTGCCCTGGCATTTTTCGGTGAAAGGTCAGGATCGATCCTTTGTGCCTGACGCCGGCATCACCGTCACCGAGTCGAATGCGTACGTTCAGTGTGGCGTGTCGGGCTTCGGAATAATTCAGGCACCCGGGATCGCCGTGGCCAAGCATTTGGAAAGTCGCGGTTTAGTGGAAATTCTAAAGCCTTATCGGCCAGCCCCTCGCCCGGTGTCGTTGCTATACCCGAGCCGGACTCATCTGGCGCCCCAGGTTCAAGCTTTTATCGAGTGGCTGCAAGAGCGATTTCCGCAGCTTCATTCTGACTGGCTGGAACTCTAGCGATCGAACTGTGTAAACGGTGGTTACGGGGCGGAACCGGTCCTTCGCGAACGTCGGTTCTTACCCAATTCACATAACACCCTTATGTAACCCGAAAACACGCCGATACCGTGCTGCAGCAAGGAAGCACCGCAGCAGCACTGACTCCCTAGAAGGAAGGACCCCGATCAATGTTGGAACACCTCTGGCGCAGCATCCATTCCCCGGACTACCTGCCCAACGTACTGGAGTGGATGCTCCATATTCTGCTCAGCCCGTTCATGGTGATCATGTGCCTGATGGTCGGCGCGCTGGCCGGCAAATGGTGGAGAGCAGTGCCCTACGGCAGCCTGACTTGTTATGTGGTCTTCCTGAGTCGGTCTTCTTTCTATCGGTGGGAAAGCATTTTCCCCCTGGCCGGCCTGCCTGCGCTGGCGATCAATGGCGCGCTGTTGGCGCTCCTCGGCTTTTATTTGAAAGGCGTACTCAGAACCCGCTCTGAAGCAAAACCCGAAGGCCATTGGCTGCGCAGGCTTTATCAAGGCCTTAGGGTCGTCATGCTGACAGTCATGGTGATGTTCTGGGGAATCGTCGTGCTGTTTGTCGTGGTCTTCACTGTCTCAGTCGCGACGCAACCGTCATTGGCGCACTGAGCAGCTTCCTGCTTGATCAGACAAATCGGGACTCAGCTTCGCCGGAAACAGCGTCCGAATGAGCCGCCGGTTCGACAAGATGAACCTCCGTTGCATTGCGCCCCGCCAACCAGGCCAGTACTGACGCGACAACCAATACAGCGGCGCTAAGTTCGAATGTAGCTTTGTAACCACTCAGATCAAACGCCAGACCACCAATGATTGCGCCTCCCGCGATTGCCAGTTGGACAATCGCCACGAGCAAGCCGCCTCCGGCCTCCGCATCATCCGGAAGCGTTTGCGCCAGCCATGTCCACCAGCCGACCGGCGCGGCGGTGGCAACCAGTCCCCAGAGTCCGAGCAACATGGCGGTGAGCACCGGTGATTTGCCGAAGCTGACCAACGCCAGCGCGATGGCCGCCATGATCAGCGGGATGACGGTCAACGTGCGGTAGAGGCCGCGGCCCATGAACCGTTCGATCAAAAAAGTGCCGATAAAACCGGCCAGTCCCAACCCCAGCAGCATCAAGGACAACGTTGAGACACTGACGCCCGTCACGCCTTCAAGGAAGGGCCGCAGATAGGTGAACAGCATGAACTGGCCCATAAAAAAAACGCTGACGGCGACCATGCCCAAGGCTACCGGCGGCTGCTTCATCAGGCGCAGAACGTTGCCGCTACCGGCCTGGCGCTCAGCCTTGAAGGATGGGAGGCTGATCAGCAGCCAGACGGCGGCAAGCACCGCGACCGGAACCACGCAAAAGAACGCGCCGCGCCAGCCGATCAGCGAGCCCAGAAAACTCCCCGCCGGAGCGGCGATAACCGTGGCGAGAGCGTTACCGCCATTGACGATGGCCAGCGCTCGCGACACCTGTTCAGGCTTCACCAGACGCATTGCAGTCGCCGCCGACAGTGACCAGAAACCACCAATCGCGATCCCGATCAACGCACGTCCGAACATGAATGACGGGTAACCCGGCGCGACCGCGACGACCGTTCCGGAGACGATCATCAGCAAGGTCAGGCCCAGCAGCAATTTCTTGCGCTCGACGCGAGCAGCGACCGAGGCAATCAGCAGGCTGGTGATCAGTGCAAAGGCACCGGACACGGAAATACCCTGCCCGGCCTGACCTTCGGTGATGTGCAGGTCGGCTGCAATCGGCGTCAGCAGGCTGACCGGCATGAACTCTGAAGCGACCAAAGCGAATGCGGCCAGCGACATGGCCAGCACAGCGCTCCAGCCGCCTGTTCTTTTGGAAGGATCTGTAGAAGGAAACGTCATGGGAACTACCTGTGGTGCGAACAACCTGTGGATGTGATGCGCAGGGGCAAGCAGTTTGAAGCCCATCCGGGCACTGCCCCTGTAACAGATAGACACATTCTCCCGGTCAATCCGGCCCTTCCCTAGTGCATTCCTCTTGAATGCTTGCCTGATCCTCTGGCGATGCAGGGTGATGGATAGGAAACGTCTCGCGCGCGCATTAGAGTTCAGTCAACAGGAGTGACCCGACATGATCGATACCCCCCTTCGCCTTGAGTCACCGTTGGCGTTGAACATTGACCCGCGCGTGAGCGCGCCGGGTGACTTCGCCACGGCCATACCCGGACTGTCGCTGTTTCGTCGCGACCAACCGGCGCCCCCCGCCGTGTGCATGATCGAACCCAGCCTGATTCTCGTCGGTCGCGGTGAAAAACGTCTGTGGGTCGGTGGTGAAGGCTACAGCTATGACCCTTCACGGTTTCTGGTCACGTCGCTGGATCTGCCCGCCAACTCCGAAGTGATGCTTGCCAGTCCAGAGCAGCCCTGTATCGGCCTCGTGCTGAAGCTGGATGTCAGCATGCTCGCCGAGGTCATCACCAAGAGCGGCTTGCCGGCCAAGCGCCAGCCATCAACGGGCACGGGCGCCGCGATTGGCAGCCTGTCGTCCGCGCTGGAGGGCGCACTTGATCGCCTGCTGGCGTTGCTCGATGAGCCCGAGGCGATTCCGGTGCTGGCGCCGCTGATTCTGCGCGAAATCCACTATCGGCTGCTGCACACCGACCAAGGCGCACGGCTGCGGCAGATCACGGCCGTCGATGGTCAGGGTTATCGCATTGCCAAGGCAATTGACTGGCTCAAGGTCAACTACACCGATGCCCTGCGCATCGACGACCTGGCCGCGCGGGTGCAGATGAGTGCGCCGACCTTTCACCATCATTTCCGTCAGCTCACCGGCATGAGTCCGCTGCAGTACCAGAAATGGCTGCGGCTCAACGAAGCGCGGCGGTTGATGTTGGTAGAACGCCTCGACGTATCGCGGGCGGCGTTTGCGGTCGGCTATGAAAGCCCTTCGCAGTTCAGCCGCGAATATGGCCGGCTGTTCGGCACAGCGCCGAGTCGAGACATCGCCCTCCTGCGCGGACAGCCATTCGAGGCAGAAGCGCTGGGCACAGTCGCGAATTGAACGAAAAACGGTGCTGCGCCTCGCCGCGTGTCACCGCTCATAACAATGCACGTCAACCGATGATCAGCGGGTGAATCATGGAACTACGAATCAACCAGAAGACCTATCAGGTCGATGCCGACGCCGATACGCCCTTGCTGTGGGTGATCCGCGATGATCTGGGCATGACCGGGACCAAGTACGGCTGCGGACTGGCGCAATGCGGCGCCTGCTCGGTGCTGGTGGATGGAAACGTCGTGCGTTCGTGCGTCACGCCGGTGGCCGGTGTGGTCGGCCGCGAGGTCACCACGATTGAAGCCATCGAAAGCGATGACGTGGGCAAACGGGTGGTCGCGACCTGGGTCGATCTGCAGGTCGCCCAGTGCGGCTATTGCCAGTCCGGGCAGGTGATGGCCGCCACCGCGTTGCTCAAGCAGAACCCCAAGCCAAGTGATGCGCAGATCGAGGCGGCGATGGTCAATCTTTGCCGCTGCGGGACCTACAACGCCATTCATGCCGCCGTGCATGAGCTGGCCGGCAAGGGAGACGCGTGATGAACGTTCGAATCGACCCTTCACAGCAAGCCTCGGTGCTGGATCTGCACGAGCCGATCAATGTATCGCGCCGACGTTTTCTCACCGGCACCGCCGTCGGCGCACTGGTCCTCGGCTTCGGCCTGCCGCTCGGTGCGACACGCGTGCAAGCTGCCGTTGCGGCAGCGACGGCCGAGCGCGGCACGCAGGTGCCGGCGTTTCTCGAGATCCGTCCGGACAACCGCGTGCGTCTGCTCTGCCCGTTCATGGAAGGCGGGCAAGGCACGTTCACCGCGATGGCGCAAATCGTCGGTGAAGAGCTGGATGCCGACCCGTCGACCTTTCTGGTCGAAGCCGCACCGCCCGGCGAGGCCTATGTGGTGTTGGAAAACGGCATGCGCATCACCGGCGGCAGTATGTCGGTGCGCATGAGCTACCCGGTGATGCGCCGCCTCGGCGCCCTCGCCCGCGCCATGTTGTTGCAGGCGGGTGCGCAGCAACTTGGCGTGCCGGTGAGTGAATTGACGACCGAGCCGGGCAAAGTCGTGCATGCCAAGTCGGGCCGCTCGTTGGCCTACGGTGAACTGGCCGAACGCGCGATGGATCTGCCGGTTCCTGATCCGGCCTCTGTGAAGCTGCGTGATCCGAGCCAGTTCCGCTGGATCGGCAAACCGGTGAAGCGCCTCGATGCCTACGACAAATCCACGGGCAAGGCGCTGTACAGCATCGATCTCAAGGTCGACAACATGCTCCATGCTGCCGTGCAACATGCCCCGCGCCTGGGCATGACCGTGGGCAACCTGCGCAACGAAGAGCAAGTCAAAGCGATGAAAGGCGTGCATTCCGTGCACCGTCTGCCGGGTGCCGTGGCGGTGGTTGCCGAGCGCTGGTGGCACGCCAAACGTGCCGTCGAGGCGATCCAGGTCGACTGGCAAGAGCCAACAGCCGAGAGCAAAGTGCGGCCGATGCCCGCTGACTTTTCCAGCGATGCCTGGTTCAAGCGCCTCGCTGAAGATAAAGGCCCGGCCAAAGATGATGAAAACGAAGGCGACGTGGCGGCGATTCTCAAGGAAACCAAGACCCGGATCGACGCCACCTACCACAACCAATACCTGAACCACGGACAGTTGGAGCCGCCGTCAGCTCTGGCCCGATTCAACCCGGACGGTTCGCTGGAAGTCTGGTTGCCGAATCAGGCACCGGACATGTTCCGCGCCGACATCGCCAAACGCACGGGCCTCGATATTTCGCGCATCACCTTGCATTCGCCGCTGCTGGGCGGGTTCTTTGGCCGGCATTTCCTCTACGATTCGGCCAGTCCCTACCCTCAGGCGATTGCGCTGTCCAAGGCAGTTGGCCGACCGGTCAAACTGATCTGGAGTCGCGAGGAAGAGTTTCTGCGTGACGTCCTCCGTCCCGTTGCTGCGGTGAACTTCCGTGCCGCGCTGGACAGCGACGGCTGGCCACTGGCAATCGAAGCGATCAGTGCCACCGAGGGCCCGACCGAAGCCCTCGCCGGCAAACAAGGAGAAAAACTCGACCCGACGGCGCTTGAAGGCTTGTCGGGCAAGTCCTACGCAATCCCCAACAAACGCATCGCGCAGATCTACGTCAAAGGCCCGGCGATGCTCGGTTACTGGCGTTCGGTGGGCAATTCGCTCAACGACTTCTTCTATGAATCGTTCCTTGATGAACTCGCCGACAAGGGCGGTAAGGACCCGTTCGACCTGCGTCTGCATTTGCTGCGTGACAACAAACGCCTGACCACCCTGCTGCAAGCGGTGGGTGAACTGTCGGGCGGCTGGAAGCGCGGGCCGTTTACCGCCGAGGATGGCAGCAAACGTGCGCGCGGCGTGGCCATGGCTTCGCCGTTCGGTACGGAGACAGCGGTGATCGCCGAGGTGTCCATCGAGAACGGCCAGGTCAAGGTGCACGACATCTGGCAGGCGATTGATCCGGGCAGCATCGTCAACCCGGCAATTGTCGAGGCGCAGGTCAATGGCGCCGTGGCGTTGGGGCTGTCGCAAACCCTGGTGGAAGAAGCCGTGTGGGTGGATGGCAAGCCTCGGGCGCGCAATTACGACTTGTATCCGATCCTGCCGCCTGCGCGGATGGCCCGGGTCCATGTGCGGGTGGTCGAGAGCGGAGAAAAAATGGGCGGCATCGGTGAACCGCCGTTGCCAGCGGTCGCGCCCGCCGTCGCTAACGCGGTGGCAAGGCTAACCGGTCAGCGGGTGCGCAGCCTGCCCATGAGCCGACACACCTTCACTTGATCAGCGCCGGAGCGTCCATGAATAACAGCCGATTCGCAAGAACCGCTGGCTGGCTGGCAGTGCCGTGCCTGGTCGCGGCAGGCCTGCTGGCCTGGTATGTCACCCGTGAGCCTGTCTCGCGCCTTGAAACCCATCAGATCGCCGTGGCCGACATCGACCCGGCACTGGTCGCACGTGGCGAGTACGTCGCCCGGCTCAGCGATTGCGTAGCCTGTCACAGCGTGCCGGGTGGCGCGCCATTCGCCGGCGGCCTGGAAATGGCCACGCCACTGGGCGCGATCCACGCGACCAATATCACTCCGGACACGGACACCGGCATCGGCCACTACAGCCTGGCGGATTTCGACCGGGCGGTGCGGCACGGCGTGGCCCCCGACAGTCGCCGTTTGTACCCGGCGATGCCCTACCCGTCCTACGCCAAGCTGAGTGACGATGATGTACGAGCGCTGTATGCGTTCTTCATGAAAGGCGTGGCGCCGGTGAAACAGGCGAACATACCCGGTTCGATTCCGTTTCCGCTGAACCTGCGCTGGCCGATTGCGCTGTGGAACGGTGTATTTGTCGATGCCGAACCGTATGCGGCCAAACCGTCGCAGGATCAACAGTGGAACCGTGGCGCTTACCTCGTCCAGGGCGCCGGGCATTGCGGCAGTTGCCACACGCCGCGCGGCCTGGCGTTCAACGAGAAGGCACTGGATGAGACCGGTAAACCGTACCTCGCTGGTGCGTTGCTCGATGGCTGGTATGCACCGAGCCTGCGCGATGATCACAACACCGGACTGGGCCGCTGGAGCGAGCAAGAGATCGTGCAGTTCCTCAAGACCGGGCGCAACCAACACGCGGTGGTCTACGGCTCGATGACCGAAGCGTTCAACAACTCCACGCAGTTCATGAGCGATGACGATCTGACCGCGATTGCCCACTACCTGAAATCGCTTCCCGGGGATCGCGAACGGGACGGCGCGCCGTGGCAGTATCAAGCGGTTTCGGCAGCACAACGACTGGACTCGCCCGGTGCGCATACCTACGTGACGCGCTGTGCTTCGTGCCACGGCCTCGACGGCAAGGGGCAACCTGAATGGATGCCGCCGCTGGCCGGCGCCACCTCGGCACTGGCCAAGGAAAGCGCCTCGGCGATCAACATCACCCTCAATGGCTCGCAGCGTGTCGTCGCGGCTGGCGTGCCGGATGCCTATCGCATGCCGGCCTTCCGTGAACAGCTGTCGGATCAGCAGATAGCCGAAGTGCTGACGTTCATGCGCAGCACCTGGGGCAATCAGAGCACAGCGGTTGATGCGCAGACGGTAGGCAAACTGCGTGAACACACCGATCCGGCCAGCAGCAGCCCGATCATTCTGCAGATGCGCTAAGAGGAGACACTGATGGAAAGCATCGACTTGCTGGTCCTGCGCACGGCGCGGGACTGGCTTGCCGCTGGCGAGCGTGTATTGCTCGCCACGGTGGCGCGCACTTGGGGTTCTTCACCGCGGCCGACCGGTTCTATGATGGCTTTGCGTGACGACGGTCGCGTGGTGGGCAGCGTGTCCGGCGGCTGCATCGAGGACGATCTGATCCATCGCTACACCACGGCCCATGGCGGCAGTGTTTTTAGCGACAGCGCACCGCAAGTGATGCGCTATGGCGTCAGTGCCGATGAAGCGCATCGCTTCGGCTTGCCGTGCGGTGGCACGCTGGAACTGATCCTTGAGTTCAACCCGGCGTGGCAGTCACTTGATGAGCTGCTGACGCAACTGGACGCCGGGCAACTGGTTCGCCGTCGCCTGACGCTGGAGTCCGGTCAGGTCACATTTGAATCTACCGCAACGCCGGAACAATTCAGCTTCGATGGCGCGCAGATGCTCAACACCTTGGGACCGGGCTATCGGATGCTGATGATCGGTGCCGGCGCGCTGGCCGAGTATCTGGCGACCATGGCGTTGTTCAACGGTTTCAAGGTGGCGGTGTGCGATCCGCGTCCCGAGTACATCGAAACCTGGGCGGTCGATGGCGTGGAGCGCATCGTCGGCATGCCGGATGACGTGGTGCGCGACTTCGCGGTCGATCTGCGCACCTGCATCGTCGCCTTGAGTCATGACCCCAAACTCGACGATCTGGCCTTGCTCGAAGCGCTCCACGGCCCGGCGTTCTATATCGGCGCCATCGGCTCGCGGCGCAACAGCCAACTGCGCCGCGAACGCCTGATCGAGCATTTTGGTGAAACCGAGGCGTCGCTTGCGCGCCTGCACGGACCGATCGGCCTGTACATCGGCAGCAAGACGCCTGCGGAAATCGCCGTTAGCGTGATGGCCGAGATTCTTGCGGCGAAGAATGGCGCCCGCCTGCCGCAAGCGTTTTCCATTGCCAGGGCCAAAGCGCTCGCGGAATGAGCCGCGCTTTACTCTGCGTCGTCGTTATCGGACGGCAACGAAGCGAGCATTTCCGCGCGGCACACTTCAAGGATTTCGTCTGCCAGCGCGGAATCATCCGGGCAGGCACGCGACAGGATAATCGCGCCGACGGCCCGCGACAGCAGATCAATCATCTTCTTGCGCCCCTCACCCGCCTCGGCCTCCGGCCCTGTCGGGTACTTCTCGCCCAGGGTTTGCAGGGTCTGCTCAATGCCCTCGGCAAACGTTGCTTTCACCTCATCTGACTGGCGCGCCGCGTCGCCGCCCAACGCGGCCATGGTGCAACCGTCGCCACGTCCGTCGCGATGTTCTCTGTTCACATAGACGTTGATGAAGCCCGGAACATCCAGCGCTTGGGCGGCTGTCAGCGATTTGGCCAGACTGCACGCCGAGGCTTCGGCCATCAGGTCGGCTTTCGACCCGAAGTGTTTGTAGAAACCGCCATGGGTAAAACCGGCGGCCGCCATGAGGTCCGCCACGCCGACGCCGTCAAAGCCGCGCTCACGAAACAGTTCTGAGGCAGTTTCAACGATGTGTTCTCGATTGGCCTGCGCCTGGGCCTTGGTCACTCTCACGTGCAATACCTCGTGTTTCCGCGAAAATCCTGCGTCCGATGATACATAGATGTTGGCCATAATCAAAACCATTGACAGTTTAGATTTCGATCATCATCCTAATTGCTCGCACCATCGATCTTCATCAACGGGCACGGAAGAAACATCAGATGACCGAGCAAACCCTGTTCTCCCCTTACACACTGGGCAATCTCACGCTGTCGAACCGCGTCGTTCTCGCGCCGCTGACACGCAATCGCGCCGGCCAAGGTTTCGTTCCCGGCGAATTCGCCGCAACCTATTACAGCCAACGTGCCAGCGCCGGTTTGCTGATCAGCGAAGCCACGCAGATCTCCCGACAGGGCCAGGGTTATCAGGACACCCCGGGGATCTACACGCCGGCACAAATCGACGGCTGGCGCGCCGTGACCGACGCGGTGCATGCCAAGGCGGAAAAATCTTCCTGCAACTCTGGCATGTCGGCCGCGTCTCGCACGTCGACCTGCAAGAACACGGCGCCGCCCCTGTCGCCCCTTCTGCGCTGCGCGCCGCCACCAAAGTGTTCGTCAACAACCGCTTCGAAGATGTCTCCGAGCCGCGCGCACTGGACATCAGCGAACTGCCAGGCATCGTCAACGATTTCCGTCAGGCGGCGGCCAACGCGATCGCCGCTGGCTTCGATGGCGTGGAAATTCACGGTGCCAACGGCTACCTGCTCGATCAATTCCTCAAGGACAACGCCAATCTGCGCACCGATGCTTACGGCGGCTCGATTGAAAATCGTGCGCGTCTGTTGCTCGAAGTGGCGGTGGCTGTGATCAATAAAATTGGTGCAGAGCGCACCGGCGTGCGCCTGTCACCCGTGTCGCCGGCCAATGGCGTATCCAGCAGCGATCCGCAGGCGCAATTCGATTACCTCGTCGAACAACTCGACGCCCTCGGCGTGGTTTACCTGCACGTGGTCGAAGGCGCGACCGGCGGCCCGCGTGACGTGGCGCCCTTCGATTTCGCCGCGCTGCGCCAACGCTTCAAAAACACTTACATCGCCAACAACGGCTATGACCTCGATCTGGCGACTTCGAAGCTCGCTGAAGACCAGGCCGACCTGATCGCCTTCGGTCGCCCGTTCATTGGCAACCCGGATCTGGTGGAGCGCCTGAAACGTGGCGCGTCGCTGTCGGCGTTCAATACCGCCACCCTCTATGGCGGCGGCGCGGCAGGCTACATCGATTACCCGACATTGGCTGAATCGAGCGTCAGCGCAAGCTGAGCGCGTTCTGTTTCTCACATCCTCAAAGAGAGATACCCCATGAGCACTCGCCCTACTGTTCTGATCACTGGCGCCTCCACCGGCATTGGCGCCGTCTACGCCGAACGCTTTGCGCAACGCGGCCACGATCTGGTATTGGTCGCCCGCGATCAGGCGCGCCTGGACGCACTGGCCGCGCGCTTGCGCAGCGAACATGACGTCGCCGTCGATGTGATCCCGGCGGACCTGACTCAATCCAGCGATCTGACCACCGTCGAAAGCCGCCTGCGCGACGACGCCCGCATCGGCATCCTCGTCAATAACGCCGGCGCCGCACTGTCCGGCCATTTCGTCGAGCAAAGCACCGACAAAGTGGCGCAACTGGTCGCCCTCAACACCACGGCGCTGGTGCGGCTCGCCAGCGCCATTGCTCCACGCCTGGCCAAGGCCGGTGACGGTGCGATCATCAACATCGGTTCGGTGGTGGGTCTCGCGCCGGAATTCGGCATGACGGTCTACGGTGCGACCAAGGCCTTTGTGCTGTTCCTGTCCCAAGGTTTGAGCCTGGAACTGTCGCCTCAGGGCGTCTACGTGCAGGCCGTGCTGCCGGCCGCCACGCGCACGGAAATCTGGGATCGCTCCGGCGTCGACATCAACACCCTGAGCGAAATCATGGAAGTGGGCGATCTGGTGGATGCCGCTCTCGTCGGCTTCGATCGTCGCGAACCTGTGACCATTCCGCCGCTGCACGAAGCAGAGCGCTGGGATGTCCTGCAGGGCGCACGTCTGGGCCTGATCGGGCAAATCCGTCAATCCGCGGTTGCTCAGCGTTACCAGACTCCAGAATGATCTTCAGGTAGTGAACATTTGCGGCGGATTCGATGCGGGCGCAAGTCACTGCACCGAATCCGGCCCGCTGTCCGGAGTAACAATGAATCCAACGCAGACAAATTCCCCTTCGGGTTCGCCAACGTCATTCATCAACGCGGCGAACCAATCGATCACGGCCAACGGTATTCGATTCGCCTACCGCGATATCGGCCCCACTACCGGCGTGCCCCTCGTACTGTTCAACCACTGGGGCGCGGTGCTCGACAACTTCGATCCGGCGATCATCGATGGCCTGGCGCAAACCCGACGCGTCATCACCACCGACTATCGCGGCATCGGCGGTTCGGGTGGAACCGCGCCACTGACCGTCGGCGAGATGGCTGACGATGCCATCCGGTTGATCCGCGCGCTGGGGCTGGAAACCGTTGATGTGCTCGGCTTCTCCCTCGGCGGTTTCGTCGCTCAGGACATCGCTCTGAAGGCGCCTGAACGGGTGCGGCGGTTGATTCTGACCGGCACCGGGCCGGCCGGCGGCAGCGGTATCGACAAGGTGGGCCCGGTGTCGTGGCCATTGATCCTCAAAGGCCTGCTGACCCTGCGCGATCCGAAGTTCTACCTGTTCTTCACCTCGACAGCCAATGGCCGTCGATCTGCCTCGCAGTATTTGCAGCGTCTGCAAACCCGCAAGAACAATCGCGACCAAGGCCCGACGCCCCGTGCTTTCCTGCGCCAGTTGAAAGCGATCACCGCGTGGGGCAAACAGCCGCCGCAAGACATCGGGCGCTTGCGGGCACCGACGCTGGTCGTCAACGGCGACACCGACATCATGGTGCCGAGCGTCAATTCGTTTGAACTGGCCAAGCGTATCCCCAACGCAGAGCTGGTGATTTATCAAGATGCCGGTCACGGCGGGATTTTCCAGCACCACGATGATTTTGTGGCCAAGGCGCAGGCGTTCCTCGATGCCTGACCACGCACCGGCTACCCTCCCTACAACCGACAAGAGCCGCACCTCGATGAAAGCCTTTCTGATTGATCGCTACGGCGAGCACCCCGGACGCCTCGGCGAAGCGCCAGCGCCTGAAGTGGGGGACCACGACGTCCTGATCGAGGTCCATGCCAGCAGCGTCAACGTGCTGGACTCGAAGATCAGCACAGGCGAATTCAAGCTGATCCTGCCCTACGCGTTGCCGCTGATTCTGGGCAACGACCTGGCGGGTGTCGTGGTGACGGTTGGCGCGCAAGTGACACGCTTCAAAGCGGGTGACGAGGTGTACGCTCGCGCGCCGGAAGCACGGATCGGCACGTTCGCCGAAAGGATTGCCGTGAACGAGAACGCGATCGCCCTGAAACCGGCCAATACCAGCATGGCGCAAGCCGCGTCCCTGCCCTTGGTGGCACTGACTGCCTGGCAAGTGCTGGTCGACACCGCCTGCCTGCAAAAGGGGCAGAAGGTGCTGATTCACGCTGGCTCCGGCGGCGTCGGTACCGTTGCCATTCAACTTGCCAAGCACCTCGGTGCCTTTGTCGCCACAACCACCAGCACCGCGAATGTCGCATGGGTCAAGACGCTGGGGGCTGACGTGGTCATCGATTATAAAAAGCAGCACTTTGAGAATGTCTTGCACGGCTACGACGTGGTGTTGAACAGCCTCGGCGCCGATGTCCTGAGGAATTCACTCAAGGTGCTCAAGCCCGGTGGCCAGCTGATTTCCATCTCTGGGCCGCCCACTGTGCAGTTTGCGCAGGAGCAAGGGTTGTCCTGGCCATTGCAGCAGGTCATGCGCCTATTGAGCCTCGGCATTCGGCGTAAGGCACGCAAGCAAGACGTCAGGTACACGTTCGTGTTCATGCGCGCCAACGGCGCCCAACTGCAACAGATCAGCGCACTGGTTGAGGTCGGCATCATCAAACCGGTGATTGATCGAACGTTCCCTTTTGAATCAACGGCAGAGGCGCTGAATTATGTCGAGCAGGGACGCGCCAAGGGCAAGGTCGTTGTTACGATCAAATGACGACACTGCTGATCACCTGAGATCAAGCACCGAACCTTTACCCCGAAAACAGCGTCCGAGCTAAGGCATCAATGCTTCCCGCTCGCCACGAGGTTTCCGTTTGAAAGCTGCCATCGTCAAAAAATACCGCCTGATCATCAAGACCCTGGGCTATGTTGGCTGGGCGTTGTTCTGGCTGCTGCTCTGGGACATAGCTGTCACGGTGGACTTCATGCTGTTCCTCAACGCCAAGCTGAATCTGCCATTGATGCCTCTGACGTTATTAGGTTCGGCATTGATCGTGCTGATCAGTTTCCGCAACAGCAGTGCTTACAACCGCTGGTGGGAAGCACGGACGTTGTGGGGTTCGATGATCAACAACTCGCGCAGCTTCGCCCGGCAGGTGCTGACGCTGCTGGATGATCCCGGCAGCGAGGTGAATCCGGTCAAGTCGACCTTGTTGCGCCGGCATGTGGCCTATGTGAACTGCCTCGCGGCGCATCTGCAAGGCCAGCCTTGTCCTGAGGAAGTCCGGGCATTTATTCCAGCTGATGAGTTCGCGCGCAGTGGCACCACCAATAACTTTGCCAACGATATTCTCACCGGTTCCGCGACCTTGCTCGCAAGGGAATACAAGGCCGGACGTCTCGACAGCATTCGCCTGGCGCGGCTGGAATCAACCCTGGTGGATTTGTCCAACAGCCAGGGCGGCATGGAGCGGATCGCCAATACACCGTTGCCCTACCCTTATGTGTACTTTCCGCGGCTGTTTATTTCGCTGTTCTGCCTGATCGTGCCGGTCGGACTGGTCGAGTCCTTGGGCTGGTTTACGCCGCTGGCGTCGACCGTGGTCGGCTTCATGTTGCTGGCCATCGAGCGCATCGGCACTGATTTGCAAAGCCCGTTTCGCCACAGCGAACATCAGATCCAGATGGAAGCGCTGTGCGAAACCATCGAGAAAAACCTGCAATCGATGCAGCGTGATTCGTTGGGTGATGTGCGCAGGCTTGAACAGAACGCTTGAGGTGCAGGAGTCGTGAACCGTCAGAAAGATTGCCGATTCATTGTCAGGTGATTTTTTTTCAGCCTATCTTCAATAAAACCTGCAACCAGGGAGCAAGGCAATGATCCGATTTCTGCTGTCACTGGCACTGGTACTCAGCGTCGCAAGCTGCGGCAGCGTGGATGTCGCCCGTTATGCCGATCAACAACCGGCTTTAGACCTGCAGCGCTTTTTCAGCCAGCCCGTCAAAGCCTGGGGGATGTTTCAGAAGCGCAGCGGTGAAGTGGCCAAACGTTTCGAGGTCAACATCGTCAGCCGGCGTGAGGGCAACAACCTGATTCTCGACGAGCGCTTCCTGTACAGCGACGGCACGCGCCAACGTCGCGTCTGGACGCTCACGCCCGAAGGCCAGGGGCGCTGGAGCGGTCGCGCGGCCGACGTAGTGGGTGTCGCCGAAGGCCAGGTCGCGGGCAACACGTTGCACTGGCGTTATCGCCTGAACCTGCCGGTCGATGACTCGACCTACGAAATGAGCATGGACGACTGGATGTACCTGATGGATGAGGACACGTTGATCAACCGCACCAGCATGTCCAAGTTCGGCGTAGAGGTTGGCCAGGTGACGTTGTTCTTCCGTCGCCAGGCTGCTGGAACCAGCGAATGAACCCCGAATTGACGCTGGCCTCGCGCGGCGACGGGTATCGCGCGCTGGTTTTTCGCTCACTCACGCCCGTATGAGTCGTGAGGCTTCGCGGCTGTCAGACTACCTGTTGAAATCACTCGTCAGCCAACTGATGGGTATGCGCCAGCAATGCGTCGGGTATCCCGTCGCGGATCAAGCCACCCTCTTCGATCCAGGTACGGGTTGATCGATAAGCACGTTGCAGCAGTTGATCTGTCTGGTTGAAATCGAAGACTGAAGCGTCCAGCGGGCACAACGGCGGTACGACATGGATGGCTGAACGCGCACGGTACAACTCGATGTCACGCACCAGTTGACGCATGCTCATCAGGTTAAGCGTATGCAAGGCTAACGCAACCAGGCCACTGGGCGGGCACGGGCAGGCGCAACCGAACCCGGTGGGCAAAACCACGACCCGCGTTGCTCCCAATGTCACGGCACTGGCAATCGGTGTGTTGCTGGCTACCCCGCCGTCGACCAGAAACTTTTCGCCCACTCGCACACAGGGAAACACGAGAGGAATTGCCGCGCTGGCGAGCAAGGCTTGTTCAGCGTTGCCACGGGACAAAAGCTCTTCAGCACCGCTGAGCAAATTGGTGGTGACAATATAAAGGGGTAACTCGGTGTCTTCGATCAATTTGACCGGCAGTGAGCGACTCACCAAACGATGCAGTGCTGACGCACTCAGCAGGTGACCGCGACGATTCAGAATGCCCCTGAAGGTGTCGAGCGCCGAGAACGGAAATACGTCCGACTTGCGCAGGCTGCGCCAGAAGTCCGCGAGTTCGCTTACGCCTTTGGCATTCGGCCTGGCTGCAAAGTAGGCACCGTTGATGGCGCCGACCGAGGCTCCAATCACCAGGTCAAAGACAACGTCAGCCTCCACCAGGGCCTGTAACATCCCGACCTGAACCGCCCCCAGGCTGCCACCGCCGGCCAAAACAAGCGCTGTTTTCATAGCTGACATCACCCTGCCCTCATCGCCCTCTCAAGGTAACAAGCCTAGCTGGCGGGTGACCGTTACCACGAGATTAATGACCCTCTGCCCTTATTGATGGCAGACATTCGAGCCTGGGTTAGCGTCTACACTCGACAGTAGGTCATGACGTTATTCAGATGGGGAGCTTTCTCCAATGCAATCTGCACCTGAAACACTCAGTGCCGCCAAGCCGGAGCCACGCAACAGCCATCCTGTCTGGTTGAGACTGGCCCACTGGCTGAACGCCCTGGCAGTACTGGTCATGGTCACGAGCGGTTGGCGTATATACAACGCCTCTCCCCTCTATGGTTTCGAATTCCCCAACTCGATCACTTTGGGAGGCTGGCTCGGAGGGGCATTGCAATGGCATTTCGCAGCAATGTGGATGCTGGTCTTCGTCGGCCTTTTCTACCTGCTGTTCAATGTTTTTGGCGGCCGGTTATCACGACGATTCTTTCCTGTATCCCCCCGAGGCTTTTTTCACGATCTGTGGTCTGCACTGCATGGGCGGCTGGGGCATGACGATATCGGCCATTACAACCACGTGCAGCGTGTGGCGTATCTGTTCGTGATGCTCGACATTGTCGTTCTGGTGATGTCCGGGTTGGTCCTGTGGAAGTCAGTGCAGTTTCCGCTTCTACGCGAGCTGATGGGCGGTTACGACAGCGCGCGGCATGTGCACTTCATTGCGATGTCCTTGTTGGTGGCTTTCATCGCCGTGCATCTGGTTATGGTCGCCCTGGTCCCCAAGACGTTATTGGCCATGATCGCCGGCCATAAGGAACACGTATGAACAAGCGCGAGCCAGGACCGGAGCTGGATAAGGCGGCCATTTTGCAGGAGGCTCGAGCAATCATCTCGCTCAAGGTCGAAGATCGCTCACGACGCGCCTTCCTGCTGCGCGGTTTGACCCTTGGCGGCGTGGCCATGCTGTCGGGGTGCAACATTTCCGATAACGACGACGTTGAAACGGCCCTGTCGTCGATGTCGCGCTTCAATGACAGGGTTCAGGGCTGGCTGTTCAATCCCAACGCCATGGCCCCTACCTACCCGGAGTCGATGATTACGCGACCGTTTCCCTTCAATGCCTTTTACGGCATTGACGAAGCACCGGTCGTCGATGCAGGCAGCTACCGCCTGGAGGTTTCCGGCCTGGTCGCCGACAAGCACAGCTGGACGCTTGAGCAATTGCGTGCCATGGCCCAGACCGATCAGATCACCCGACACATTTGCGTCGAAGGCTGGAGCGCCATCGGGCGCTGGGGCGGTGTGCGCTTCAGTGAATTCCTCTCGCGCATCGGTGCCGACACTGATGCCAGGTACGTCGGGTTCAAATGTGCGGACGATTACTACACCAGTATCGACATGCCCACGGCCCTGCATGCGCAAACCCTGCTGACGCTGACCTACGACGGGGCCGTCCTGCCGCGTGAATATGGCTTTCCAATGAAGCTGCGCATGCCGACCAAGCTTGGCTACAAGAACCCCAAACACATTCAATCGATTTTCGTCACTAATACCTACCCTGGGGGTTACTGGGAAGACCAGGGTTACAACTGGTTTGGCGGCAGCTGATGCGCGTTTTGCGGTTGTGTGGGTCGACTGAGCATTGATGGCTGGCGGAGTGCAGATGATGGCGGAGCTGTCATAACCCCCATTATCCCTGGCAAAACAGCGTCTTTTGCAGTCACTCAAAAGCGTTGCCAAACCCGCTGAACGCGCCAGTTCCGGCTCAGGCGCGTTATCAAAGAACCAACAACGCTTTATTACTGAATTAGTGATTTAACTAGATAGTTACCTAATTATATAATGCGCGCCTCATTTCAACGGGACACTCAACGTGAAGCAGAGTCAACGCCTCTCGGGCATATCAAAATTCATTCTGGTCGGGCTGGGCGTCGTCATCGCCCTTCTCGGCTTGGCGCTGGCTGCGGGCGGCGTGAAGTTGGTCAGCCTGGGAGGCTCGTGGTACTTCCTGGTGGGTGGCTTGGTCATGGCCGTTTCCGGTCTGCTGATCGCGCGCTTCAAGCTGGCCGGTGCGTGGCTGTTCGCCGCGTTCCTGGTGGGCACCGCGATCTGGGCGGTGAGCGATGCCGGGCTGGTGTTCTGGCCGGTGTTCTCGCGTCTGTTCATGTTCAGCGTGATCGGTCTGGTCGTGGCGCTGGTCTATCCGCTGCTCAAGCGTGCCAACGGCAGTGTTGCGGGTCGCGGCGCTTACGCCGTGGCTGCGGTGCTGGCGGTCGGCGTGGTTGTGGCGGCTGGCAACATGTTCGTTGCTCACCCGACCGTTGCCGCAACCGGCACCGGCCCGGGCCTGACCCCGGTCGAGCCGGACAAAGCGCAAAAGGACTGGGCCCACTACGGTAATACCGAAGGTGGCAGCCGTTTCGCTGCGCTGGACCAGATCAACCGCAACAACGTCGACAAGCTGAAAGTGGCGTGGACCTACCACACCGGTGACATCGCCGAGAGCGATGGCAACGGTGCTGAAGACCAGCTGACCCCGCTGCAGGTTGGCAACAAGGTGTTCATCTGCACCCCGCACAACAACCTGATCGCCCTCGATGCCGACACCGGTAAAGAGCTGTGGAAGAACGCGATCAACGCCCAGTCGAAAGTCTGGCAGCGTTGCCGTGGCATGGCTTATTTCGACGCCACCGCCGCTATCGCTCAGCCGGCCAATTCGAAAATCATCGAAGCCAAGCCTGCTCCGGCCGCCAACTGCCAGCGTCGTCTGCTGACCAACACCATTGATGCCCGTCTGATCGCAGTCGATGCGGACACCGGCGAGTTCTGCCAGGGTTTCGGCAACAACGGCCAGGTTGATCTGAAGGCTGGTTTGGGTAATGTCCCAGACAGCTACTATCAGCTGTCCTCCGCTCCGTTGATGGCCGGCACCACCGTCGTGGTTGGCGGTCGCGTAGCTGACAACGTGCAAACCGATATGCCCGGTGGCGTAATCCGTGGTTTCGACGTGATCACCGGCGCCATGCGTTGGGCCTTCGACCCGGGCAACCCGCAGGATAAAAACGCACCGGCCGACGGCAGCACTTATGTGCGCAGCACGCCGAACAGTTGGGCGCCGATGTCCTATGACCCGGCGACCAACACCGTGTTCCTGCCGATGGGCAGTTCGTCGACCGACATCTATGGTGTCGAGCGCAGCAAACTCGATCACACCTACGGTGCTTCGATTCTCGCGCTGGATGCCACCAGCGGTGACGAGCGTTGGGTATTCCAGACCGTGCACAACGATCTCTGGGACTTCGACCTGCCGATGCAGCCGAGCCTGATCGACTTCACCAAGGACGGCAAAAGCATTCCGGCGCTGGTCATCGGCACCAAGGCCGGGCAGATCTACGTGCTCGACCGCGCCACCGGCAAACCGCTGACCGACGTTAAAGAGGTCCCGGTCAAAGCGGCGAACATCCCGAACGAACCGTACTCCCCTACCCAGCCGAAATCGGTGGGCATGCCAGAAATCGGTGCTCAGCACCTGACCGAATCGGACATGTGGGGCGCCACTCCGTACGATCAGTTGCTCTGCCGCATCGACTTCAAAGGCATGCGCTACGACGGCCTGTACACCGCGCCGGGCATGGACAAATCGCTGAGCTTCCCGGGTTCGCTGGGCGGCATGAACTGGGGCAGCATTTCCACTGACCCGGTGCACGGCTTTATCTTCGTCAACGACATGCGTCTGGGTCTGTGGATTCAGATGATTCCGTCGCAAAACAAAGGCCAGGCCGCTGGCGGTGGCGAAGCGCTGAACACGGGTATGGGCGCCGTACCGCTGAAAGGCACGCCTTACGCGGTGAACAAAAACCGCTTCCTGTCGGTAGCCGGCATTCCTTGCCAGGCACCACCGTTCGGCACGCTGACCGCGATCGACATGAAGACCCAGAAAATCGCTTGGCAGGTTCCGGTCGGCACCGTTGAAGACACCGGTCCGCTGGGCATCCGCATGCACCTGCCGATCAAGATCGGTCTGCCAACCCTCGGCGGCACCCTGTCGACCCAAGGTGGTTTGATCTTCATCGCCGGCACTCAGGACTTCTACCTGCGCGCGTTCAACAGCGGCAACGGTGAAGAAGTCTGGAAAGCACGCCTGCCAGTCGGCAGCCAGGGCGGCCCGATGACCTATGTTTCGCCGAAAACCGGCAAGCAATACATCGTCATCACCGCCGGTGGCGCGCGTCAGTCGACCGATCGTGGCGACTACGTGATGGCTTACGCCCTGCCGTAAACCACGGCGTCCACGTTAAACGCGGACGCTTGCTTCGAGCGCGGCACCTTCGGGTGCCGCGCTGCTTTCCCCCTATTGCTCAAGTTTTCTGCAGGAAGATTTACATGCTATCGGCTGTTGGTTTTTCCCGTTCCGACCTGTTCAAAGGCCTGTTGCTGGGCATCGCATGCACCACCACCCTCCCCGCGCTGGCCGACAACGATTCCGATCTGTTGACCCGCAGCACCCTTACCGGTGACTGGGGTGGCTTGCGTCACCAAATGGATGAACAAGGCATCAAATTCACCGGCGACTACAGCGGTGAAATGGCATACAACGCCGACGGTGGCCTGCATCGCTCGGCGCGTTACTCGCAGAACATCAAGCTCGGCGTGCAGTTCGACCTGAGCAAACTGTACGGCGTCGACAATGCCGGCAAAGTCCAGTTGACCATCAACGACCGCCGCGGCAACAGCGCCTCGGAAGACCTTGTCGGCAACCGTCTGCCGATCCAGGAAAACTACGGTGGCCTGTACACGCGCCTGACCGAACTGAGTTACGAGCGCAGCCTGTTTACTCCGGCGCTCAATGTGAAACTCGGTTACATGGCCATGGGTAATGACCTCGGCGGCCTCGACAGCGGCATTCTGTGCAACTTCATGAACGCCGGTTTCTGCGGCCATCCGCTGAACATGTCCGGCGGCAGCGGCTGGACCAACTACCCTAATGCGCGCCTCGGCGTGCGGGTGAAATACGACCTGTCGTCCTCGTGGCAACTGCGCGTGGCCGCGTTCAACATCGACCCGGAAAGCAACGGCAACTCCAGCCGTGCCTGGCACCTTGACCCTAAACACACCACCGGCACCGTGGTACCCATCGAGTTGGTGTACAAACACGCGGGCACCCTGCCCGGCGAATACAAGCTCGGCTACTACTACGACAGCTCTGATGTAAAACGCATCGGCAGCGACAAAGAAGTGTCCGGTCGCGGCGGTCATTACCTGCTGATCGATCAGGCCGTCTGGAACTCGTCGACGTCCGAAGGCCGCAGCTTGCACGCGTTCGGTCAGTACTCGGCGGCCAGCGAAGCGGCGTCACCGTTCAGCAAGTGGTACGGCACCGGCGTGGTTTTGTACAAACCGTTCGAAGGTCGTCCGCGTGACACAGTTGCATTGGGTTATGGCCGCGCCGTGCCGAACCCGCGCAGCCGTGACGTGCTGCAGGACGCCGCATTGAACAACGGCACGGCGTTCCCGAACCTGGACAGCGCCGAGCAATTGATCGAACTCGGCTACGGTTATCAGGCCACGCCGTGGCTGACGTTGCGCCCGAATGTGCAGTACATCATCGAGCCGGGGGCGTTTTCCGGGCAGGACATCGACAATGCGCTGGTGTTTGGTTTGCAGGTCAAAGCGGCGCTCTGATCTCCAAATAGCAGGCAATAAAAAACCCGGTTTGAATGCCGGGTTTTTTATTGTCTTCACGATCACTTTTTCTTTTTAGCCGGCTTGTCAGCCTTCTTCGTATCCTTGGCCTTCTCAGGCTTGCTGTCGGCTTTCTTGGCAGACTTCTTGGGCTCGGCATCTTTCTTCTTGTCTTTCTTGTCCTTGTCGGAGGACTTTGAAAGCGCCGAAGCTGCCGCTGATTTCTTCTCAGGTGATGACTTTTTGTCTTTCAGATCCTTGCTGGCTTTCGAAGCGTCACCTTTGTCTTTGCTTTTCTTTTCGTCTTTAGCCACGTTGACCACCTCTCGGAGTGTGCCGTGATTGACACAGCGCCTGTGCGATTGACCACAAGCTAATCATTAGGCGAGCAGGTCCGACAGCGGTTCAGATTATTTTCAGGCGGCGAAACTGTGGCGAATCTCTGCACCTCGCGGTGCTGTGGCTGTCACAGCACGATGAAGCACTGGCCTATAACTGTCAGGAGAAATAATGTGCCGCAACGCCTGCAACAGCCAACGCGTCGGACTGCATTTATCGCAGACACCACGGCGCTGATCCTGTTTTTCACCACCACCGGCATCATCAATGAACGCTTCATTGCCGGCATGACCTGGGACCAGGTTCTGCACGCGCGCCTGCTGGGCGCGGCGCTGATGATTCCAGTCGCGCGACCTTACGGTCTCTGGCGCGATTGGCTGATGACGCGCGCCGGTCAGGGTCGGGTATCAAGGTTGCTCTGGGACAGCATCGCCCTGGTCAGCTTTCAGGTGCCGATCTATGCGGCGATCATTGCCTTCAGTGGTGCATCGGGAGAAGGTCTGGTGCGCGGCACGCTGGGTGCAGCGGTGATGATGCTGATGCTGGGACGACCTTATGGGGCGTTTCTCAATGGGGTGCGGAGGCTGTTTGGCTTGCCTCCGGGTGGGGAAAAACCGATGTCGTTGAAGGGTTGAGTGGCTGGCGGAGATTTCAGGGACAGACCACATTCAGAAAAAAGTGATCTATCCTTTAATCCCGCTCTTCTGACCAGTTTCAACGGTTCAACCTCTCGCTCCGGTTTCATAGAAATGGTCAACGCAATAGGCTCTTCCCTTGAGTACACGTTGCTCGCAGTCCTTCGCCAGACAAGCAGAAGTATCCAGGCCGCCATGATTCTCGACCATGCGCAGCTTTATCAAGGATTCCATTTCAGCTGATTCCCAGCCCTCGGGCGAGTCCAGTTTGCGCGCGTACAGCGGTTGATATTTATCCCACTCATCGGTTCGCCAAAGCTGCCCACACCCGGGGCATTGCAATAGTTTGACCCAGTCCGCCGTTGCAAGGCAGCGCATTCCTGCGACAAACGCCGTGTACCTCTGACCAATCTCTACAAGTTCGCCCTTAGCGTTGCAGGTACATTGCATTTTCCTACTCCGAATCTTCTTGCTTCTACTCGTTTCAAGGTGAGGGCCTGCTTCTGGACGAAAGCAGTCGTTCGTGACGAGTGTCCATCGACCATAAGCAGTTCTTGGTGGGGGGGCTATAATTGTCTGACGCAAAGATTCAATTGGCGACGTCAGCGGGGCCCTGAATGAGTTCATAGGCCAATCCGGCCTCATAAAAGCACGTTCGCCACTCTAGAAAACCAGGACGGTCCTCGCACAGAAGGCGAACGATCTGCCCATCCTCTGCGATACAGACTTCTTCCACCAAAGCAATATCTCCCGGTGCCGCCTCCCGAGAGCTAATCCAATCAGTTAAAACTACTTTTGCTTGATCAGCGCTGATTAGTTTTATGAGATCGCCTTTAGAAAGTGCCATGTCCTTTCGCCTGGATTTTTACTGATAAGAAGTACATGAGCCTATCGGTTTTTTAAGACAAGGTCTTTTTTCGGTCCGAAGGCTTCCTTTGGGCTATTTCCGCTTCTGGCCGGCATTAGACGTTCGCGAATAGCGGTCTACTGCCCATCGCAGCCTTTCACAAGCTGCAAGGCGCGGTCAAAGTCGAACAGTTCCACCTGCGCCGCGACGAGTGTCAGACGGTCTGCCAACGCTCGATCGAGTGGCCTGTTGCGCAGTGCCGCCAGCACGTCCAAAGCCGCCGTATCACCTTCGTCCAAAAGAACAATAAGCCTGTTCATCTGCTCGCTGATTGCCGATTCGTCCAGCAGCTCATCATCCGTGGAGGCCGTTGTGTCCGCCTTAAGGTCGGCCAGAGACGCCAGGGTCGGGCGCAAGCACTGCTCGACCTGCGTCGCTAGCGCCTGCACTACCGTCGCCGGCTCGCCGTTCTGGCAGGCCTGTTCCAACAAAGCGCAAGCCTGCGCCACGGCCTTGGCGCCGAGGTTGCCGGCGGTACCGCGCAAACTGTGCGCCAGCCGCCCGGCGGCAGCAGGATCCGGATCGATTCGTGCGGCCTGGAATTGCTCGGCAAAGTTTGCCTGAGTATCGCGAAACTTGCAGAGCAGACGTAAGTAGAGATCCCGTCGCCCCATGCAGGTGGCCAGACCCGCAGCGCAGTCAATGCCCTCAAAACGATCTGGCAAGGCATCGGCAAAACCTGTGTTCAGCGGAGTTTGAGCGGCTCTTGGTTTGATCCACTTTGCCATTGTCGCGAACATCGTTTCGACATTCAGTGGCTTGGAAATATGGTCGTTCATGCCGCATTCGAGCGCACGTTCGCGGTCACCGTCCATGGCGTTGGCGGTCATGGCGATCACCGGAAGAGTGCTGAAGCGCGGTTGCTGGCGAATGTGCCGGGTGGCCGTGTAGCCATCCATCACCGGCATCTGGCAATCCATCAGCACGCCATCGAAGTCGCCATCCTCGCCGAGGATATCCAAAGCCTCTTGACCGTTCGTGGCGAGTCGCAAGCCTATTCCGACGCTCCCCAGCAGTTCGCTGGCCAGCTCCTGATTCAGCTCGTTATCTTCGACCAGAAGCAGCCGCGCGCCATTGAGACTGGCTACGGTAGTGGCATTGTGTTGGGAGCGTTCGCCAGCCCGAGTATCGCTGTGCGTGTCTCTGCCCAGCACGACACCGATGGCTTCGAGCAAAGAGGACGGCGTGACGGGTTTGGTCAGTACCACCGGCAGCTGGATGCCCTGGCGTTCGGCTTCTTCGCGGGCTTCTTCGCGGCCAAATGCCGTCACCATGATGACCGATGGCGTGCGCAGCAGACTGGCGGAATGCATTCTGCTCACGGTTTCCATGCCATCCATGCCAGGCATCCGCCAGTCCATCAAGACCAGATCGTAAGGCAAGACCTTGTGCTCGGCGTCGGCCAACATGCGCAGCGCCAGACTACCGCTCTGCGCGACATCCACTTCCAGGCCAAAGCTGCGAGCCATGCCCGAGAGAATTTCACGGGCACTGGTGTTGTCATCCACGACAAGCACGCGCATGCCCAACAGCTCGCCAGCCTTGAACATGCGACGCGGCAGAACATTTTGCTGTACGCCGAGTTGTACCTGGAAGTGGAACGTGGAGCCGACTCCCGGCTCGCTCTCGACCCAGATTCGGCCGGCCATCAGCTCCACCAGTTTCTTGGAAATAGATAATCCCAAACCGGTGCCGCCATATTTGCGGGTGATCGAAGTGTCCGCCTGACTGAACGACTGAAACAGGCGTGAACACTGCTCAACGGTCATGCCGATGCCCGTGTCGCGCACCCAGAAATGCAGCTCCACGCTGTCCGTGTGCGCCTCCACTTGTTCCAGACCGACCACGATCTCGCCGTGCTCGGTGAACTTGGCCGCGTTGTTGCCGAGGTTGATCAGCACCTGCCCCAGCCGCAAGGGATCGCCCAGCAGTGCCGTGGGCAAGTCGGGGGGGATCTGGAACAACAACTCGAGGCCCTTGTCCTCGGTCTTCAGGCCAATCATGGCAGCGAAGCTGTCGAGTACGTCTTCGAGGCGGAACGGCACCTGTTCGAGGTTCATCCGGCCGGCCTCGATCTTGGAGAAGTCGAGGATGTCGTTGATGATCCCCAGCAGGTTCTCCGCCGAGCGGTGGACCTTTTCAATGTAGTTGCGCTGGCGTTTGTCCAGTTCAGTACGCAGTGCCAAGTGGCTCATACCGATGATGGCGTTCATCGGCGTACGGATTTCATGGCTCATGTTAGCGAGGAACTCGCTCTTGGCCTGCGTGGCCTCTTCGGCTGCAGCCCTTGCCTCTGCCAGAGCGGTGACGTCGATGTTGATGCCGGTTGCGCGCAATGGCTTACCGTCAGGCGTGCGCGAGAAGCGGTTCAGCGACCGCAGCGTGCGCACCCTTCCATCGTTTTTGCGGACGATCCGGAAGTCGAACTCGACGCGGTCATTGCCACTCTGGATGGCGCTTTCGAACGCGCTGCTGACCCGTGCCACATCTTCGGGGTGCATCAGCGCCTTCCAGTGCGCCAACGTGCCACCGAATCCGCCAGGCTCAAGTCCGAACAGGGTTTCTAGCTGAGGCGTCCAATAATTTGTGCCGCTGACCAGATCGACGTCGAACAACCCGATGTCACCGGCCTCCTGTGCCAGGTTCAGACGATCGCTGGCGGTTCGCAGCCGGGCTTCCATCGCGCGGCGTTCACTCACGTCGCGCACCGAGGCACACACGCAGACACCACGTCCCTCCAGACGCGGTAGATGAGAAAGGCCGATTTCCACGGAGAACAGACTGCCGTCTTTGCGTACCCCGCTCAGATCGTCAAGATCGCCGCCCATCTGCCGGGTCCCGCCGCTGGCAATGAAGCCGTCGCGTAACCTGACATGGCGCTCGCGGGCAGCCTGCGGTACCAGACGTTCGATGCTGGCGCCAATCAGCTCGCCGGGGGCGTAGCCAAACAAGGTGTCCATTTGCGGGTTGGTCATCAGGATGCGGCCGTCGGCCCCCAGCACCAGCATGCCGTCCGGTGCTGCCTCGATGATGCCGCGATACCAGGCCTCGGTGGCCCGCAGTGCGGCCTGCTGGGCCTCAAGCTCTCTGGCCTGGTGTTCCAGTTGCAAGGTTTGCGCGCCCATTTCGTCAGCCTGGCGTCGAGTTTCCTGCAGCAGCGCCTGGGCTGCCTCGCTGCGTTCCATAATGGCCATCGCACCGGCCAGCCTGGGCAGGACTTCTTGCAAGAGCAACACCTCGTTCTCCTCCAGCGAGCGAAAGCCTGCCATTTCCACAACCCCGAGCAGGCGCTCGCCACGCAGCACCGGCTGCACCATCAGGTGGCTGGCGGCAGCTGCGCCCAACTGCGCGCGCACATGCCAGAACGATTCGGGCAGATCCTCAAGCTGACGGGGCTGGCGATCCAGTGCGCACTGGCCAAGCAATCCCTCACCGAGTTCAAGCTCGGCGGGCAACGGGTGCTCACTGTCCACCGCATAACCGCCGACCAGTCTCAGGCGTGATGCGCCTTCATAGAGCACGTAAAGCGCCCCCTGGCACATGCCCAAACGGGGCGCGATGCGGCTGAAAAAAGCCTGGGCCAATTGTTGCGGCGTCTCGGCCTGTTGCAGATCGACTTGCAGGAGCGAGGCGTGAGCTTTCACCCAACGCTGGCGTTCAAGTTGACAAGCCTCCACCTGCAGCGTGGCAATGGCGCGCGCCAGATCACCGGTTTCATTGCGCAGGTCGGTGTGCGGGATCTGGCCGTCCAGCTTGCCCGACGCCAATTCATCCACGGCCACGCGTACGCGATTCAACGGCACGCGAATGGAATAACTGACCAGCCAGGTCAACAGCAAAGCCAGCGTCGAACCGCCCAGCAGCAAGATGTACGTGATCGTAGTACTACGCTCTGCGTACTCAGCCAGGTTCTTCGCTGTATCGTGGATGTCGGTTTCCTTGTTTTTCTCGATCTGCGTAAGCAGCCCGTCGCCGCCCTGCTCCAGCGCAAGAAAATCCTTACTGTTGAGCAACATCAAGGCCTGCCCCAGGGAACCCTTGCCGGCCAGTTCCAGTGCCTCATCACCATTTTTCTGCAGACGCTGTAATAACACCTCGAATTCCAGCAGGCTGCTGATGCTGCTCTGTCGGCGCAGTGTTGGACGTACCTGCTCCAGCGCTTCATGGAGTCGCGCCTGGGCGACATCCATCTGGGCTCTGGCGCTGATACGGATGTCCGCGTTGTTGGTTGCGATTGCACGTTGCATGGCG
This sequence comes from Pseudomonas sp. VD-NE ins, assembly GCF_031882575.1. Lineage (NCBI taxonomy): Bacteria > Pseudomonadati > Pseudomonadota > Gammaproteobacteria > Pseudomonadales > Pseudomonadaceae > Pseudomonas > Pseudomonas sp. VD-NE ins. The sequence continues at coordinate 3,110,046 of NZ_CP134772.1, read as the reverse complement.
AGCAACAGATGCGGCAACTGCACCCGGACTTCCTGCACATGCTGGATACCCACCAGATCCTGTTGGTACAACTGCTGCATTTCATTTTTGAGCGAATACTGGGTGCGCAGGCTTTGCACGCCCAATATCAGGATCAATATCAGCAGCGCAGCGAAGCCGATGATCAATTTACTGCGCAAGGACAGGCGCTCGAGCATCTCGAACAGTCTGTTCATAAACGGCCTCTTTCAACTGGATGTGCTAACTGATGCGCGGGACTCAGGGACGGTCGGCAATCTGCTCAAGCAGGGCTAACTGCCTGGCCATGTCCTGGTCGCTGTCGGCGAATCGTTCGGCAATTTCGCGGAACTGCTCGGCATTGGCCAGAAACGCGTCACAAATATCCGGATCAAAATGCGAGCCGCGGCCTTCGCGGATGATCTTCACCGCCTGTTCGTGGGGCATGCCGGGCTTATACACGCGGCGACTGATCAGGGCATCGTAGACATCCGCCACGGCCATCAATCGGGCGCTGATCGGGATGTCATCGGTGGCCACGCCTTGCGGATAGCCACTGCCATCCCATTTTTCTTGATGGCCGTAGGCAATTTCTTTGGCCAGATGAAGGAAGTCGACGTTTATTCCCAACTGATCCTCGGCGTGCTGGATGGCGTCGCGGCCCAATGTGGTGTGGGTCTTCATGATCTCGAACTCTTCGGGGGTGAGTCGTCCCGGTTTGAGCAGGATGCAATCAGGAATGCCAATCTTGCCGATATCGTGCAGCGGCGCCGATTTGAAGAGCAGCTTGATGGTGTCCTCGTCGAGGAAGTCCCGGAAGCGCGGGTGATTGCGCAACAGTTCAGCCAGGCGCTTGATGTAGTGCTGGGTGCGACGAATGTGGTTGCCGGTTTCGTTGTCACGGGTTTCGGCCAGCGAAGCCATGGCGTGGATCGTGACATCCTGGATGGCGATGACCTCGCGAGTACGGCGTTGCACTTCCTGCTCCAGAAAATCGTTCTGATTGCGCAGGAAATCGGCAACGGCCTTGAGCTTGATCTGAGTCTCGACCCTGGCCATGAGCACCGGCGGGATGATCGGTTTGGTGATGTAATCCGCAGCGCCCAGGCTCAAGCCGCGAATCTCGTCCTCCGAAGCGGTCATCGAGGTCAGGAAAATGATCGGAATATGGCGAATGCGAGCGTCAAGCTTGAGCTGCTCGGCAACCTCATAACCGGACAGGCCCGGCATCATGATGTCCAGCAGAATCAGGTCGGGAAGCGGGTCGGCCTGTAGAAGGCGCAGGGCTTTTTCGCCGCTGTTGGCGGCTTTGACCCGATATTTGTCCTTGAGCAACTCGGCGATCAGCATCAGGTTATCGGGGGTATCGTCGACTACCAGAACGGTCGCTGATGGGTAAACGCCGTGAGTGCTATCCATGGTTGTTGGCTCCCTTGCCAGACAATTAAGGAGTCGGCGTGCTTGCACCAATCTCTTGCTGGCAAGCGTAGCTAGAAAAGCTGCAATCGCTAGGTGGAGACTGGTCGATAGCGGCCCTTCTCGACGCTGGCGTCGACAATCACGTTTCGGCGGCGCCTGTCTCGCGTTTCAGACGCTCGAGGTCCCTATTGACCAGTAACTTATGGACCAGGCCCACCGGCAACATGTAGAGGCGCCCAAAGACGTTATGCGTTACGACAGACGATGTGATTGTGAACACATGATCTGTTATCGAAAGGCAAATCATGACATCCAGATGTCGGTCTCTTACGCTCAGAACGAGCAGGTCGGGGGCACTATGCTCCACCAGAAAAAAATCCAGCTTTTCGCCAGCCTGTATTGCCTCTCGACGGGCGCCAGAGAAACCGCCGATGCGCTTCACGCCGAATAACGAGGAAATCGCATCCCTCGTTCGAAACGCCAGTCGCATGACCAGTCCCGGCTTGGCCCGCATGAAGTTCCAGGCATCAAGAGTGGTTATTTCAACAGGCAGCAGCACCGATCTGCTGTGGTAGTAATCAAGATCGGGCAATGCACTCAGGGTGTGAGCAGGTGATGGGGTGGTCATACGTGATTCCTTTCAATGGGCCGATTTGTTACTCGACATCACTTTCCTTGCGTCTCTGCGCAACGACTGTGGAGATACGCCCGGTTTTCGATCACGCATCATTGAGTGACCTTCGATTTCCACGCCAGCAGACGTGCAATGCGCTCAAAAGCGGCCATTTAAGGCGCGCTCTGGACAAGCACCGGGTCACAAATACCAACGATACTCCCGCGCCCCAATCTCCTGCATGAATGCCAAATGATCCTGGCGTTTATTCTCGCAATACACATCGACAAACTCAGCGCCCAACCCTTCACGCAATTGCGGCTGATGCTGCATCGCGCGCACGGCCTCGAACATCTCCTTGGGGAAATCAATCCCGCTGCTGCGATCTTCATTCAGCGGCGCAATGGGTTCTTTGCCCGACTCCAGCCCGTGTTCAAGCCCCACCAGAATCGCCGCCAGCACCAGATACGGATTGGCATCCGCGCCCGCCAAGCGATATTCAACCCGCAGGTTCTTCACGTCGGATTCGGGAATCCGCAGGCACGCATCACGATCCTCAAAGCCCCAACTGGCTTTGGTCGCGGTGTTCACCGTACCGCCCAAGCGGCGCATCGAGTTTTGGTTCGGCGCGAAGATCGGCATGCTGTGCGGTAACAATTCCAGGCAACCGGCGACCGCGTGGCGCAACGCCTGTTGCTGATTCGCGGCCAGCAGATTATTGCCCGCCGAATCGTAGAGGCTGACATGCACATGCATGCCACTGCCCGGATGCTGCAAGTACGGCTTGGCCATGAAGCTGGCGCGGTAGCCGTGTTTAAGCGCAACGCCGCGCGTGCTGCGGCAGAACAACGCGGCCCAATCCGCCGCACGCAAGCCGTCGTCGAGATGGCCGAAGTTGATTTCAAACTGGCCGGGGCCGAGTTCAGCGGTGATCACGGTGGCGTCGATGCCCTGCGCCCGCGTCGCTTCGACCATTTCATCCAGCACCGGAGCGAAGCGTGAGAGACGCTCGATGTGCAGGTTCGGTTGATCATCGGCGTCGTCAGTCAGGTCGTCGCGGGGGAATTGCGGCAAGCCATCGCGCAGCTTTTTGTCGAACAGATAGAACTCCAGCTCGAACGCCACCACCGGGTGAATGCCTTTGCGCGCCAGGCGCTTGAGCACTTGCGCGAGGACTTCACGGGGTTCGAATTCGATGGGTTTCTCTGTGCCGTCCGACGTGATCAGCATCTGCCCCAGCGGCTGCGCTTCCCACGTCACCGGCTTCAGTGTGCCCGGCACGAGGCGGCGCACGGCGTCCGGGTCGCCATCGTTGAAGCAGTAATCGCCGATCGGAAACAAACCACCCTGCACGCCCAGCAATACGCAGTTCTGCGGTAGTTTCAGGACGCTGCCGGCGGCGACTTTTTCGAGCATGTCGACCGGATAGCGTTTGCCGTAAAAGTGCCCCGGAATGTCCAGGGAAATCAGGTCGACATAACGCACCTCGGGGTAGCGTTGGCGAAAGGCACGCACTTCGGCGAGCAGGTCAGCGCAGACAGCGTCCATCGTGTTCATCCTTTGTTGTGATCAGGTGTAGACCCAGAGCACGCGAGTCAGCTGCTCGGTGAGGTTGCCGTAGCGGCAGCGGGTATGACTGTCGAATTGGAAGCTGTCGCCGGCCTTCAACGTGGTCGGTTCTTCGTCGTCGCCCAACCACAGCGTCAATTCGCCTTCGAGAACGTAACCGCCCTGCTCCGAGCTGTCGGTCAGATGGCGGTCGCCGCTGCTGGCACCGGCTTCGAGATGACTTTCGAGCATCGAGAACGAGGCGCGGATCTGCGGCGACACCAGAATGTCGGTGATGCCATTGGCGTAATACAGCGTGCGGCGCTCGTCCGGGCGCGTCACCCACGGCAGCTCTTTAGGCTTGGGCAGGCTGTAGAAATAGGTGGTCGGCACGCCGAAGGTTTCGCTGATTGCGGTCAGGTCCGCCACGGTGGGCCGCGACAAGCCGCGCTCGACCTGCGACAGGAAGCCCACCGAGCGACCGATCTTGTCGGCCAGTTCCTTGAGGGTCCATTTCTTGTGCTTGCGCAGGTCGTGGATGAGGATCGCCAGCGCGGCGATTTCTTCTTGCTTGTTCATGGTCGCGATTCCGAAAAAAGTCTCATCAAATGCTGTCGCGCAGTCGATACCAGGCCTTGCCGATGGCTTCCAGCGGCGCCGCGAAATGTTTGCCGCCGGGGAAACGGCCATTGCTCAAGCCCTGATACAGCGCCAGTTCATCCGCGTCGCCAAGAATCGCATCGGACACCGCGCGCGCGGCGGCCAATGTCGGCAGAACGCCGTGGCCCGAGTAGCCTTGCAGCCAATAACGGTTGCCCTCGCCGCCAACGTCCGGCGTGCGCTTGATCGTCAGGTCGATGTGCCCGCCCCAAGCAAACTCGATACCGACGCCCTTGAGCTGCGGGAATACCCGCTCAAGAAACGGCCGCGTCGCTGCCGCAATGTCCTTGGGCATACCGCCCAGATAGGTGCAGCCGCCACCGAACAACAAACGGTTGTCCGGCGTCCGCCGGAAATAATCGAGGACGAATTGGTTGTCGGTCACGCAGACATTGCGTGGCAACAGTGCGCTGGCCTGCTCAGGCGTCAGTGGTGCGGTGGCGACCTGGTAAGTGCCCACCGGCAGAATGCAGCTGGACAGTTGCGGGTCGAGTTCATCGAGATAAGCGTTGCACGCCAGCACCAGCACATCGGCGCGCACCGAACCGTGCTCGGTGTTGACCCGGAAACCACCGCCCTGCTCCTGATAACTCAGCGCCTTGCTTTGTTCATGAATACGCCCGCCGGCTTGCTCGATGGCGGCCGCCAGGCCCAAGGCCAGTTTCAGAGGATTGAGGTGCGCGCCCTCAGGGTCGTAAAGCCCGGCCTGATAGCGATCGGTGGCTACCCATTCCGGCAGTTGTTCACGAGGAATGAACTGCAACACATCGTGGCCCCACTTGTGGCTGGCCTCATGCTGCCATTCGCTGAGCAGACTGACCCGGCGCGGCATCACCGAGGTCCACAAATGCCCGGGCCGATAGTCGCAATCGAAACCATGCCGCCCAGGCAACTCGCGTAATTCCCCAGCCGCCCAACGCATGCCGTCCCACAAGCGTTTCGCCCGCTCCTGACCGAGCGCAGCTTCCAGCGGCGGCATATCGCACGACCAGCCGAGAATCGCCTGCCCGCCATTACGCCCGGAGGCCGCCCACGCCACACGACTGGCCTCCAGCATGATCACGCGTTTGCCCGCCAAGGCCAGACGCAACGCCGTGTGCAGACCACTGAAACCGGCGCCGATGATCACCACGTCGGTGTCATGTTCACCTTCCAGCGCCGGCCGATCACGCAGAATATCGGCGCAACTGTGGGCGTAATAGCTGTCGACGTGCTGGCTGGATTGCTGAAACATTCGCGACCTCATGAAATTATCTTTTTATAATTTCATGAAAATCTACAGAATAAATTTCACGACAGCAAGCCAGGGTCCTCAGTCACGCAGCCATGGCAGGTCTGCGCGCTGATAACGGTGAGCACGGAATATCGCGTTGTTTTCCCCCGGCAAATATCGTCGCGAGGCCGCATCGGGGTACGTGGCGAAGTGCGGATTGACGTACTCCCAGACCACTTCGCCAGTTGGAGTAACCTCAAACAACCGGCCGAAGTTGGCCTCGGTGATCAGTGTATTGCCGTTGTGCAAACGCTGCGCGCCGCCCATGAACGGGGTGAAAAACGCATACCCCGGGGTGTCGGCGTATTGCCATTCGATGCGTTGTGTCGACGGGTTGATTTCGAGAATGCGCGAGTGCGGCATGCTCACGTGCGGGCGGAAGATGCCGTTGTCGAACACCAGCACGTTGCCGTTTTCCAGTTCACTCGGGCAATGCTGTTGCGCGACCAGATCGTGGCCCAATCGCCACAACACTTCACCACTGCCGCGCTGCACGGCAATCACCGAAGAAACACTGCGCATGCTGAGGATCACTTTACCGTCGCGACCCGGCGTGACCGCGTTGGTCATTGGCCAGTGGTGGCGTTCAAAGCATTTGTGCAGCGGATAGTCTTCAGGTCGCAGATGTTCCCAACTGCGCCATTCCCACACCACGTTGCCCTGACGATCGACCTCCTTGACCACGTCGGCATAAATCACCCCGCCCGGCGCCTCGCTGCCGGGAATGCCACCGACCACACGCCGGGCCAAATCGGCACTCAACGGCTCGGCGGTGGTGTAAAGCAGATTACCGTTGTCCAGCCATTGCGCGTCGTGGTGGTGAAGCAGATCGGTGTGTTCCCAGACCACTTCGCCTTGCGGCGTGACTTCGCTGAATGCGCCGCCATGCCACACCGACCAGCCCGGAAACAGGTCAGGTGAATCCGGATGGTTGCCGTTGTAGCCGAGGTTGCCGTTGCGCAGGATCACGGCGTCGCGGCCGGGGCGCTGAGGCAGTTTCCAGCGATGAACGACCTCGCCATCAAGGTCGATGAGGAACACATTGCCATCCGCCGTTTGTGGCGCGAACAGCGTGTAGCCGCCAGCACTGCGGGCATGATCGACAGCGATCAGGCCGGTTTTGCGGCGCTTGAGTGTGGTGGTTTCAAGGTTGGGCATGGCTTTTCTCCGGGCGAGTGAGCCCCCGCCGCGAGCAACGCGGCAAGGTGAACTGAAGGGTTATGGATGGCTTGGCAGTAAAGGGTTGAAGCGATCGTCGAAGATCTGCCCGACCTGCAGTGGTCGCGGAATCAGACGTTCGCTGGCAAACAGGTCGGCCAGATGCTGTTGCGAGGCGATGACCGAGGATTCGATCGGCACATAACGATGAGCTTGATGCGCGAGCATTTCTTGCACCAGCGCATAGGCAAGGTGTTGATCTTCACCGGCGGCATGCAGCAATGCCTGGGTCAAACCGCTTTGATCGCCGAGTTTCAACGGTTCGGCAGTGGCCGACAGCGGCTGGCTGAGCAGCAACGCAACGCCGCACAGCAGCGCTTTTAGAGGGTGTGCCAGCAGACGCTTGGCAGCTGGAAGTTTTACCGGCATTGTCGTGCGCTCATTTGTGCGTTGATTTCAGTATGTCGAGGCCCGCCGTGTCGCTCCATGCCAAACACCCCTCCTTTGCTGCCATGACGGACGCCGCGCCGCTGCCTGTGCGCACCGTCGTGGTGTTGGCGTTCGATGACTTGCTGTTGCTCAATGCGGCCGGCCCGCTTGAGGTGTTTGCGGCCATACCGCGCGTGCTGGCTGCGCCCTACAGCGCAAGTCCGCCGTACCGCTTGTTGGTGGCATCGCCGCGTGGCGGTCAGGTGATGTCCATTTCCGGCATCAGCGTGACCACCTGTTCGCTGGAACAGATCGATGCCATGGCCCCGGTGATCGACACGCTGATCGTCGCCGGCGGGCCGGGCATGGCTGCGCTTGAAGCTGACGAAGCCGCGTGCGCTTGGCTACGCCGCCGCTCGGTTGACATCCGTCGGCTGTGCTCGATCGGTACGGGTTCGTTTGCTTTGGCCGCAGCGGGCCTGCTCGATGGCCGCGAAGTGGTGACGCACTGGAAATTTGCAGCGCAACTGCAGGCGCGCTACCCGGCGGTACGCTGCCAGACCGATGCGCTGTATCTGCACGATGGCAACCTCTGGACCTGCGGCGGCGCCACCGCCGGTATCGATCTGGCCCTTGGTCTGGTTGAACAAGACCTCGGTGCCCACGCGGCGCTGGCCCTGGCGCGGTACTTCACGGTATTTATGTGGCGTGATGCCGAACAGCCGCAGCTCAGTGCCTCGCTCAATGCTCAATCCAAGGCCCTGCGCACCGACCCGGACGCGCGTCTGGCGCGGCTGCACGCCTGGATTGCGGCGAACCTGAACGGAGACTTGCGCGTCGAGCGGCTGGCCGAACAATTCGGCATGAGCCCGCGGCATTTTGCCCGCGCCTATGTCGCTGCCACCGGAGAAACCCCGGCGCAAGCGGTGGAGAACCTGCGTCTGGAGACGGCGACTCGATTACTCAAGACTACCCGAGAGCCGATCAAGCGCATCGCCGAAACAGCCGGTTTTGGCCGTGAGGAGCGTATGCGCCGGGCCTTCCAGAAGCATTTGGGCATCAGCCCCCACGGCTACCGCAGTGAAATGAAAGCCGCTGCAACGGGAGCGGCGCAGCCGTTGGGCATTGCACTCGCCGGGCTGGCCCAATAATTCGCGCCGTGGATCAATGCTGCAGCGCATAGCGTCGGCAATGTTCCAGATAGCCTTTTTCATGATTGCCAACCAATTGCACGACACTGGTCCACAGCCACGATGGCGCATCCAGACGTTTCGAGCGGCAGGTTTGCAAATCCGCCATCCACTCGGACCGGGTGGCCAGGTCCATTTGCCGGGCATGCGCCACGCCGACAACCCGCGCCAGATAGCCGGCCGCGAGCATCGCATCGCGCTGACTCAACTGATCCAGTTCCAGCTTCATGTCCTGCGGCAACAGTTCACGGACGAAAAAACCATGGTCGAGCATGCGTGTCGCCAGCATCCGATTGCCCAACCCGGGTGAAAGAAACCGCGCGCCTTCGACCACGCGCTTGCCATTGTCGCGGGGCATCGACGCTCGGGCGGCGCGAGGCGCGGCGGCACCGACAGCTTCCTTGATATCGAGCAGGCAATATTCTTCGTCATCGCCTTTGCCCACGCCCAGCAGCACCGCATAACGCTTCAACCCCAATGAGCTGCAGCCCTTTACCCAATACGCCGAGTCGAGCATTTTCACCCGATCATCCTTGGAGCGGCCCTTCAAGGACGTCACCAGCGTATGGATTTCGGGGGTGGCGCAGAGAGCTTTCAGCGCCGCGCGTTCATCGCGTGAAAGCGTCCAGAACTGTTTGCCCAACGGAATGGTTGGCTTGGTGTTCTCGATCCGCTCTTCGGCCAAATGCTTCCAGGTGCGCTGCACGGCACTGCGCATGCCGGCTTTGACTTGCGCCGGCCGCGGCGGATCTTCATCAAGATCACCGACAAAGGCTTGCTCGTAGCCGCGCATCATTTCTTCCAGCATGCGTGCGGTCGCGACGCCCGGCAGGTCTGAGCCGCGCGCTGCCGTTGCGAGTGACAGCGCCAGGCGCACCAGATCATGCGCCGGGTTGCCGATCACGGTCTGGTCAAGGTCACGGATATGAATATCGATCTGCCCTTTGAGGTCGCCAGTCGGGCCCAGATTGCCGGCATGGCAATCGCCGCAGATCCACACCGCCGGGCCTTTGGGCAGGCTGCGTCCCGGCTGGCTGTGCAGCCATTCGTAAAACTGCACAGTGCTGCCGCGCACATAGGCGTGCGCGGATCGGGCCATTTTCAGATTGCGCAGTTGCGACAGCGGTTCAAGTCGGGCGGAAGGAAGCGGGGTTTTCATGGACACTTCTTATGCGGGATGTGAGCTGTTGACCGCCCACGTCGCCCGAATGTTTCAAAGTGTTTCAGAGAAATGCGTACAAGCTGTCCGCCTTAGAGTGGCAGTTCGACGCGCGCCAACAACCCTCCATCGTGGCGGTTGCTCAGCGTCAACTCGCCGCCCTGCTCGCGCACAATCGCCCGCGCCGCCGAAAGCCCGAGTCCCACACCGCCGGTATCACGATTGCGCGAAGCCTCCAGGCGAAAGAACGGATCGAACACCTGCTCCAACGCCGACTCGGGAATACCGGGGCCTTCGTCGCTGACTTCGATGTAGATCGAATACTCGTCACGCCGCAACGCAATGCCCGGACACTGCGCATACTTCAGCGCATTCTCCAGCAAATTGACGATCACCCGTTTGATCCCCAGTGGTCGACCTTCGTACACCAGGTGCGCCGGGCCTTCGAAGTCGACGTGCAGGTGTTGATCACGGTAATCGTCAACGATGGTCTGCAACAGTTCCGACAGATCGAACGCGGTGGTCTGCTCGCGGTGCGTGTCTTCGCGGAAGAACGCCAGCGCGGCGTTGATCATCGACTGCATCTCTTCAACGTCGCGAATCAGTTTGCCCTGATGATCGAGGTCTTCCATGAACTCACTGCGCAAGCGCATGCGTGTCAGCGGCGCACGTAAATCGTGGGAGATCGACGCGAGCATGTGCGTACGCTCGGCGATGAAGTGCTGGATCTGCGCCTGCATGGTGTTGAAGGCGATGATCGCCTGGCGGATTTCGTCGGGGCCTTCGAGCTTGATCGGCGGTGCGCGTAGATCGGTGCCGAATCGTCTGGCGGCGCGGGCGAAGCGCTGCAAGGGGTTGGCCAGTTGCCGGGTGGCGACCCAGGCGACGAGCAATGTAGCGATCAGTCCCAAGGCGATGACGATCGCGATACGCACGCCAAATTCCAGGCCCCAGCTGCGCTCCGGCGGGATAAATGATAACCAGCTGCCATCGACCAATTGCACGACGGCGGCGTAATGCGCCTGGGGACTGCCTTTCGGCCAGTCGCCCGGGCTGAACACCTCGATTTTTCGATCGTTGCCCAGCAGTTGCTGCAGCACCGGCACCCGGCTCGCTGGCAGGCGAAGGCCGTCATTGGGCAGATCGAAGTCGGCGCGCTGTGCTTTCCACGACACTTGCAGCATGGCGCTGCTCGCCGCTGCGGCCAGTTGCGGGCGCAAGTTGGCCGGGGCGGCTTCGATCACTCGCGAGGTCGCGGCAATCTGCTCGAGCAGGCCGGTGCGTTCAATCGGCGGCCGTGCCCAGATCCCGGCAACTTGCACGAACAGCGCATTCAACGCCAGCGAAGCGACCATCGCGGCAATGATGGTCAGGGCAATGCGCCGGCTCAGGGTGTCGCCGCGCAACAAACGGCGGATCACGTGCGGCTGACCTTGGCGGTGAACAGATAACCGCCGTTGCGCACCGTACGAATCAGGTCCGGACGCTTGCTGTCGGGTTCGATCTTGCGCCGCAGGCGGCTGACTTGCACATCGATGCTGCGGTCGAAGGCGTCATGGCCATGGCCGTGGGTCAAGTCGATCAACTGTTCGCGGGTAAGAATGCGCTGCGGATGATCGAGGAACACCACGAGTAAATCGAACTCGCCGCCGGACAGCGGAATCATCACGTTTTCCGGCGAGCGCAATTCGCGACAGGTGATGTCCAGATGCCAACCGGCGAACGCTATCACCGGGCGCGAAGGCTCGACCGGGCTGCGCTGTTCAGCGGCGCGACGCTGCAAGGCACGTACGCGAGCAAGCAGTTCCTGCGGGGCGAACGGCTTGGTCAGGTAGTCGTCCGCACCCAGTTCCAGCCCGACGATGCGATCACTCAACTCCGCCATGGCCGTGAGCATGATGATCGGAATGCCCAGCTGCGCGCGCACCTTCTGGCACAGGCTCAGGCCGCTTTCGCCGGGCATCATCAGATCAAGAATGATCGTGTCCGGACGGTTCTGCGCGATTGCCGCCCACATGGCTTCGCCGTGGGACGCCACGTCGACTTCATAGGCGTGCTGCACGAAGAACTTCTTCAGCAGCGCGAGGATTTCCACGTCGTCGTCGACGAACAGCAGTCTGCTCACAGTTACAGATCCATGCGGCGAAAAAACGCCAATCTAAAGCCATTTCGCCGCCCGGGTCATTTATTTCAATCGAGCAACATTTCTACGCGCCAGACATCAAGCGGACATTCTCTGGCAAAACCGCGCGGGCATTCTGCGGCCATTCCAATCCAGGGGGTTCGCATGAAGCTATTGAACGACAACCAATGCGCCGAGGGGCACAACAGCAACCGTCCCTTGATCCTCAGCCAGCGCACCGCCGCGCTCGGCCCTGATACGCCGATTGTGTTTCAGGAGTCGTGCCTGAGCGTGTCCAGCGATCAGAGCCGGATCGTCCTGCGGCGCTACTTCGAGCAATTCAGCCCGACCAATGCGCACTGGGTGGAGTACGTCCACAGCATTGCCGCCGCCGACCTCATTCAATGGATCATGAGCCACGGCCAGTTGCACATCGAATGCTCGGACAGCATCACTACGCAACCTCACAAGGAAACCCGTTGATGGCCTGCACGCGTTCGCTGTTGCTGGCCCTCGCCGCCACCCTGAGCCTGTCGGCCTGCACCAGTAAAAAAGTCGAGCACAGCGGTTTTTTGCATGACTACAGCGTGTTGGCCGAACACCAGTCGCCGTCCGGCCAGCCTGTTCTGGCGTGGGTCAACCCGGCGCTCGCCCGGGGTCGATACACGCAGGTTTATCTGGCGCCGAGTCAGTTCTACCCAAGTACCGAGCCGACGCCGCGGATTCCGCTGAGCACGCTGTCCGGGGTCACTGACTACTACGACGCAGCGCTGCGGCTGGAGTTGGCCAAGGTAATGCATCTGGTCAACCAACCGGGGCCGAACACCTTGGTGGTGCGCCCCGCTATCACGCAAGTGGCGACCAGCACTCAGGGTTTGCGCTTTTATGAGTGGCTGCCGGTCACCCTCGTCGCGGCCGGTATCAGTACGGCGACCGGCATTCGTGATCAGGACAGTGAAGTCGCCACCGAAGTGTCGTTCGAGGACGGTTCGACCGGCGAAGTGATTGCCGAAGTGGTGCGCAAAGGCACCGGGGTGCCGCTGGAGAACGACAAACAGGTGCTGACTGCCGATGACGTCAAGGTCGTGCTGGATGGCTGGGCCAGCGACCTGCGGCAATCGTATACAGCCATCCGCCGGTAAACACATATCCCTGTAGGAGCTGCCGAAGGCTGCGATCTTTTGATCTTGGGACGCGGAGCGTCCCCGGCTGCATTCCCACGCAGAGCGTGGGAACGATCAATCGCAGCGTTCGGCAGCTCCTACACCGGTGCGCCAGGAAAAAAAGCAGCGAGCAGTGAATTATTTCGTGTCCTCATGTATCTGAGCCAAAGAGTACGCGCCATCAAATAGATGGCATCTACGCGGCACGATGGATCAGCAAAGAGAAGACCCGGATGAAATCACGCAAGAAAACCGTCAAGCCGATCGGCCTGAAAGACATCACCATTGTCGACGACGCCAAGATGCGCAAGGCGATCACCGCCGCCGCGCTGGGCAATGCCATGGAATGGTTCGACTTTGGTGTCTACGGCTTCGTCGCCTATGTGCTCGGCAAAGTGTTCTTCCCCGGCGCCGACCCCGGCACACAGATGATCGCCGCGCTGGCGACGTTCTCGGTGCCCTTCCTGATCCGGCCGCTGGGCGGCTTGTTCTTCGGCGCATTGGGCGACAAGTACGGACGACAGAAAGTCCTCGCCGCGACCATCGTGATCATGTCGCTCAGCACCTTTGCCATCGGCTTGATTCCGTCCTATGCCTCGATCGGCATCTGGGCGCCGATCCTGCTGCTGCTGGCGAAAATGGCCCAAGGCTTCTCGGTAGGCGGTGAATACACCGGCGCCTCGATCTTCGTCGCCGAATATGCACCGGATCGCAAGCGCGGGTTCCTCGGCAGCTGGCTGGATTTCGGCTCGATTGCCGGTTTCGTCCTCGGTGCCGGTGTGGTGGTGTTGATTTCCACCACGCTGGGCGAGGCGAAGTTCGAGGAATGGGGCTGGCGTCTGCCGTTCTTCCTCGCGTTGCCGCTGGGCATGATCGGCCTTTACTTGCGTCACGCCCTGGAAGAAACCCCGGCGTTCCAGCAGCACGTCGAAAAACTTGAGCAAGGCGATCGCGAAGGCCTCGCCGGCGGCCCGAAAGTCTCGTTCAAAGAGGTCGCGACCAAACACTGGCGCAGCCTGATGACCTGCATCGGCGTGGTGGCGGTGACCAACGTCACCTACTACATGCTGCTCACCTACATGCCGAGCTACCTGTCGCACAACCTGCATTACAGCGAAAACCGTGGCGTGCTGATCATCATCGCGATCATGGTCGGCATGTTGTTCGTGCAGCCGGCAATCGGTTTCATCAGCGACAAGATTGGCCGCAAGCCTTTTATCGTCGTCGGCAGCATCGGTTTGTTCATTCTGGCGATCCCGGCCTTCATGCTGATCAACAGCGGCAAGATCGGGCTGATCTTCGCCGGCCTGCTGATGCTGGCCGTGTTGCTGAACTTCTTTATCGGCGTCATGGCCTCCACCCTGCCGGCGATGTTCCCCACGCACATTCGCTACAGTGCGCTGGCCGCTGCGTTCAACGTCTCGGTATTGATTGCCGGCCTGACCCCGACCGTGGTCGCCTGGCTGGTCGAGAGCACCAACGATCTGTACATGCCGGCGTATTACCTGATGGTCATCGCCGTGGTCGGTCTGGCCACCGGTGTGACCATGAAGGAAACCGCCAACAAGCCGTTGCGTGGCGCCGCGCCTGCCGCTTCTGATCTTGAAGAGGCCAAGGAACTGCTGCAAGAACACCACGACAACATCGAGCAGAAAATCGAAGACATCGACGCCGAAATCGCCGCGCTGGAAGCCAAGCGCAAGGAACTTGTGCAGCAGCATCCGCGAATTAACTGAGTCGCTTTTTTCACTCATCCAAATCGCCCGGTCAGCCAAATCGGCTGACTGCGGCATCGATGAACTGGCGCACTTTCGCAGTCTTCTGCCGATGCGCCGTGTACAGCAGATGCATCGCTCTGCTCGGCGCCTCAAACCCCTCCAACAACCTCACCAACTCGCCTCTGCGCAATGCCGGTTCAAGAAAGTCGGCAGGCCCCAGCACAATCCCGAAACCATCCACCGCCGCTGTTAACAACGCCTTGCTCTCGTTGACGTGCAAGCGACTGCTCACCGGCACGCGCTCGACCTGCGCACCGTTGAAAAACGACCACTCGTGATCGGCAGGCCGTGACCAGTAGGCATAGCCCAGGCACTCATGCTGTTGCAGATCAGCGGGCACTTGCGGCGTGCCGTGTTCTGCCAGATAGCGTGGCGCCGCGCAGACAATCAAGCGATACGCGGCCAATGGCCTCGCGGTGAGGCTGGCCGTGGCCAACGGGCCGATCCGGAAAGCCACCTCAAACCCCTCCTCCACCAGATCCACGGCGCGGTCGGTCAAGTGCAAGTCGATTTCCACCTCAGGGAATTCGCGCAAGAACGCAGTCACGAACGGCATCAGACTGTAAGAGCCAAAGCTCACCGGCGCGCTGACCCTGAGCTTGCCGCGCGGTGTGTCGTTCATGACTTGCGCCAGCGAATCGGCGGCCTCCGCCTCAGAGACGATGTGCTTGCAGCGCTCGTAGTAGGCCTGGCCCAGCTCGGTCAGGCTCTGCCGGCGCGTGGTGCGATTGAGCAACCGCGCACCCAGCCGCTGTTCGAGGGCGGCAACGTGCTTGGCGACCATTTGCGCCGACATTTCGAGGCGTTGCGCGGCGCTGGCATACGAGCCCGCTTCGGCCGCCATCACGAACGCCGCCATGCTGGTCAGCCGATCCATTCGAAACTCCTGTTAGCGAAAGTAAGTAACAGAGTGCAATTTATCTGCACTTGGTCAGGAATCATCATAGTGGCTCCCCACCTGACAGAGGAACACACCATGCGCATTGGAATCGTTGGAGCCGGCTTCATTGGGCGCGCCGTCGCGCAAATCGCCCTCGCCGCCGGGCACGAGGTGATGCTCAGTAACTCACGCGGCCCGAAGACCATGAGCAGCGTGCTCGCCGGCATCACCGGCTGCCAGATCGGCACGGCCGAACAGGCCACACAGTTTGCCGACGTGGTGTTGCTGGCCATCCCCTACGAACACATCCCGAGCCTGCCGCCAACCTGGTTCGAAAGCAAAACCGTGCTCGACGCCAACAACTATTACCCCGATCGCGACGGCCACATCGCCGCACTCGATACCTTCCAGACCACCACCAGCCGTTTGCTCGCCGAGCATCTGCAGGGCGCCACCGTGGTCAAGGTGTTCAATGCCATCCTCGCCGCAGACTTGCTCACCGATGCCTGCCCGCACGGCTCCAGCGAGCGGCGCGCCCTGCCCGTCGCCGCAGATGACGCTGACGCCAAGGCATTGGTCGTGGGTTTGCTGGACGACCTCGGCTTCGATGCAGTCGACGCCGGAGGCCTCGATGAGAGCTGGCGATTCGAGCGGGCAAAACCGGCCTATTGCGCTCCGCTGGACAAGTCCGGGCTGGAGAAAGCCCTGGCTGCTGCCGAGCGCGAGGTCGAATTACCTTTGGGCAGTTGGCGGCGCTGAAGCCTTCCGGCAGGTGGACAGAGATCAGCTAGCCTTGAATCGGATCGCACGTCATTCAAGGAGCCGTCATGTTCAAGTTCATCAAGACCACCGTGATCGGCGGGCTGCTGTTCATTCTGCCGTTGGTGTTGATCGTCGTGCTGATCGAAAAAGCCATCCACCTGCTGCGCGGGCCGGTCGAAAAGTTGTTGCCGATGTTCAAGGGCTATGACGTGGCGGGTGTGACGCTGGTGAGTCTGGCGACGTTGCTGGGTCTGATCGTGCTGTGTTTTCTCGCCGGGCTGCTGGCACGCACGTCTGCGGCGGCGCGGGCGCTGGAGGCCACGGAAAACAAGCTGCTCAGCAACCTGCCCGGTTACCAGTTGTTCAAAGACACCACCGCGCGGTTTGCCGGGCTGGAAAACGAGGACGGTTCCAAGGTCGGAATAATTGCCGAGGGCGAAGGCTTTCGCCTGTGTCTGATCGTCGAAAGCGTGGATGACTGGCTGACGATTTTCATGCCCGACGGTGGCCCGGCCGGAGGCACCGCGGGTGAAGTGCGGCTGGTGCCGGCCGCACAGGTCATCGTTACTGAGCTGTCGTGGCTGACCCTCGCCACCGGGTTACGACGCGGCGGCCGTGGCATGCTCGCGCAGATGCAAGCGTGGGTGCCGAAAGCCTGATCAAGGCGCATTGACCACCACATACGTCACATCACTGCCCTGATACTGCGGCTGGTACCAGGTCGAGCCGCACTGCATGTAGGCGACGTTGTACTGAATCACCTGCACACAACTGCTGGGCATTTGCGCCGGGGTAAAGATTGCCCCTACCACCGCCGCAGTGGCCGCGACGGTTGCCGTTACCGCCACTGCGGCCGCCACCGGATGGTAGTGATCGTCGTAGCCATAACGGCCATGCCCGTCGACATCAATATCGACATCGCGACTGTTGTCGATGTTGACGTTTCGGTTACCGTTGTTGACGTTCGTGCGGTTGCCGACGTTGTTGCCGGCATTGACCCGATTGCCCGAATTGACCCGATTACCGGCGCTGACATTGTTGGTGCGCTGCGGTGCGTTGATCCGCTGCGCCCGTTGCGCATTCGGCGCCGGCGCGCGGTTGACGTTGGCGCGGGCATGTCCCTGAGCGCGTTGCCCCCGGGCATCGGCTTCGGCGACATAACCGGCGGTCAACAATGTTGCGGTGGCCAGCGACAACAACAGACTCCACGTCATCGACTTGTTCATGTCACTGCCCTCCCTGATCGCTGGCTTTTTTAAACGCAATCGCCACATCGCCTTTGCCCGGTTTGAAGGTGAACTGCGTGTCCGGGATGGTCGGCTTGAGGTTCCATTGATACACCGCGCTGTACTCGGGAAAGCTCTTCTCGTCGGTGGTGGTAATCACCAGTTTGCACGGCAAGGGTTTGTCGGAGCGGGTCAGCCACAATTGCCAGTCGATACCTTCCTGGCGAAACGCCAAATGGTCGCAGAGCTGGCCCTTGATGACCGATGGGCCCACGTACAGCGCGGCTTTCAAGGCATCGATCTGCGCCTGATCACTGCCGAACAGAAACAGATCCTCCATCGGCACCTGCACCCCGTAGAAGTTCTCGACCTTGTGCAGGGTTTCCGCCACGGTGGCCGGGGCATCGACGGTGGTGTAGTACTTCAGATAAGGCGAATACTGGGTGAGTTTCTTGCCGTTGTAGAAGAACTCGCGGGTGCGCACGTCGCCTTCGCTTTTCGCATACAAACGATCGTGGCCGACCACTTTCAGGGTGTTGGCGGACTCGGTCTTGATCTTCTGCCCAGACTCCAGAACCGTGTCCCGCGAGACTTGGGCATCGACCTGGAATTTCGGCAGGCTGCGCAGGTAGTTGCCCATGTCGATGAGCTTGTCGACCACTTGCGGGTTGATCAACGGCGTATCGTCCGTCGCTTCGGCAGCGGGCGTTACGGGCGGGTCTTCGGCGTGGGCTCCCGGCGCGAGAACCAGTGTGAACATCAGGCAGACAATACTGGCTGGGGCTTTCATCGGTTCCGCTCCTGTCCCTGGGTGGGCGTTGCGCCCGAAGGGCAACTGACTGACCAGCCTAGACCTCAGTGTGGGGGTACGCCAATGCGTCAGCGAGAGGGATGAGTGTCACGGCAGATGTTCTTTGCGCTGGCTCTCCAGAAGCTCGGTGACATCGGCCGGTTGATACACCCAACCGATGAACAATTCGTAGCCAACCGCCAGAATCACCGGCCCGGTGAACAAACCAATAATGCCGCTGGTGACCATGCCGCCCAGTGCGCCAATCAGCACCACCGGCATCGGCACCGCGACGCCGCGACCCAGCAACATCGGTTTGAGCACGTTGTCAGCAAGCCCGGCAATCGCCATCCACACCGCAAAGATAATCGTGCCGGCGCTGACCCCGTCCACGGCGAAGACATAAATCACGATGGGCAGCGAGATCAGCAGCACCGGCAATTGGGTGATGCCCAGCAGCAACACCATCAAGGCGAGAACACCGGCCGCCGGCACACCCATGACCACCAGTGCCACGCCGACCAGCAGCATCTGAATAAAGGCGATGCCGACCACACCCTGCGCCACGGCGCGGATGGTTGCCGTGCACAGTTCGGCAATCTGCGGGCCGCGCACCGGCCCGGAAATGCGTGTGGTGACAGCCACCGCTGTGCGGTGGCCGCGCTCGCCGTGGTGCATGATCAACCCGGCGACGATCAACGCAATCACAAACACCACGATGCCCGCCCCGACACCGGCGGCTTGATGCAACACCACTTTGCTCCAGTCCTTGAGATGTGGCGCCAGTTCCTGAAACACCCAGCTCAGGTCCTGCGAAGCGTGCATCCAGATGCCGTAAAGCGGCGCGCCAATCAACGGCCAGCCTTCGACACTGGCCGGTGGCGGCGGTATCTCGAACTGGCCGGCTTCGAACGTGTGCATGCTGCCCTTGATCGACTCGGCGATCGACGCGCCCAGCAGGCTTAACGGCAACATCAGAATCACCAGACCCAGCAACACCAGAATGATTGCCGCCCAGCCATAGCGATGACCGAGTTTCGCGCCCAGCAGCTGATTCAGCGGATACAACGTGACGGCCAGGATCAGCGCCCAGAGCATGACATTGAGAAACGGATGAAAAATGTCGTAGCAGAACAGCACCAGAACGGTGATCAGGCCCGCTCGAATGAGCACGTCCAGCAGTGCTCTGGAACTCTGAAACGTGATCAGCGGTTTGTCTTCCATGTCGGCGCTCCTGGATTGGGCCAGCGTTGAACCGCTGTGAGCCTAGTCCACTTCCGGCACATCGTCTTTTAGCCTTAGCGCTCCAGCATGCCGTGGCACAACAGGTTCAAAACCCCGCGCATGTGCAAGGCGTGCGCGGCTCGATCAGGGATTTCCTGGGTCGCCAATCGAATGAACGCCATGTTCGCGTACTGGTTGAACAGCGTCGCCACCACGTCGAGATCGATCGATTCGCGCACTTTTCCCGCTTGCTGGAAATGCAAAAGCAGCGCTTTCGTCTCTCCGATCACGGCGGCATTCCACGGGCTCATCGCTTCGGCCAGTTCGCCGGTCAGCAGAAACGGCGCCAGTTCCCGCCACAGCGAAGCCGGCATCGCCTGTAGCTGGTAATCGGTCATCAGCCCTTCGAACTCGCACAACGCCTCCAGCGGATCGCTGTCATCGTCCAGATTCGCCCGCGCCTCGCGCATGGCTTGCTCATCGGGTTGCTTGAGCAAGGCCAGCAAAATCTCCTGCTTGCCGCCGAAATAGTTGACCACCGTCGGCGCCGAAACCCCCGCCTGCACGGCGATCTGGTCCAGCGTGGTGGCCGCAAAGCCGTTGCGCTTGAACAACTCGAGCGCCGCCTCGGCAATCACCTGCCGGCGCTGTTCCTTTTGCCGCTCTCTGAGTCCGCTCATGTTGCCTCTGATGATCCTTGCCAATGGCCCTCAGCCTACGGATATCTTTTTTCATCGACAAATATTTTCTTTACAAAAATATTTTTAGATGACAAAACTTTATCCGTGCAGCGCTGCGACGAACGCACCCACTTGCCCTTTGCTCTGGAGATCCGCCATGTCCGCCGAATTCGATTCGACCCGCAGTACCCGCGATTACCAAGCCTCTGACGCCGCTCACCACATCCACGCGTTCGTTGATCAGAAGGCCCTCAACGAGGAAGGCCCGCGAGTGATGGTCAGCGGCGATCGTCTGGCATTGTGGGACAACGACGGCAAGCGTTATCTGGACGGCATGTCCGGCCTGTGGTGCACCAATCTCGGTTACGGGCGCAAGGATCTGGCCGCCGCCGCGACCGCGCAGCTGGAACAACTGCCCTACTACAACATGTTCTTCCACACCACTCACCCGGCGGTGATCGAGCTGTCCGAACTGCTCTTCAGCCTGTTGCCCAAGCACTACAGCCACGCGATCTACACCAACTCCGGCTCCGAAGCCAACGAAGTGCTGATCCGCACCGTGCGCAAGTTCTGGCAGGTGATGGGCAAACCCGAGAAGAAAATCATGATCGGCCGCTGGAACGGCTACCACGGCTCGACCCTGGCCGCGACGGCGCTGGGCGGTATGAAATTCATGCACGAGATGGGCGGTACCATCCCGGATGTCGCGCACATCGATGAGCCGTACTGGTTCGCCCACGAAGGCAACCTCAGCCCGGAAGAATTCGGCTTGCGCGCGGCGCGACAACTGGAAGACAAGATTCTCGAACTGGGCGCCGACAAGGTCGCTGCGTTCGTCGCCGAACCTTTTCAGGGTGCGGGAGGGATGATCATTCCGCCGGCGACTTATTGGCCGGAAATCCAGCGCATCTGCCGCAAATATGACGTGCTGCTGTGTGCGGACGAAGTGATTGGCGGTTTCGGCCGCACCGGTGAATGGTTCGCCCATCAGGCATTCGGTTTTGAACCCGACACGCTGTCGATCGCCAAGGGCCTGACCTCAGGTTATATCCCTATGGGCGGTTTGATTCTGTCACGGCGCATGGCTGAAGCATTGGTCGAGAAAGGCGGCGTGTTTGCCCACGGCCTGACCTATTCCGGGCACCCGGTGGCGGCTGCCGTGGCGATTGCCAACCTCAAGGCCTTGCGCGATGAAGGCGTGGTGACTCAGGTGAAAACCGACACCGGCCCATATCTGCAAAACTGCCTGCGCGAAGTGTTTGGCAATCACCCGTTGGTGGGGGAGATTCAGGGCGTTGGCCTGGTGGCGGCGTTGCAGTTTGCTGAGGACAAGGCCAGCCGCAAGCGCTTTGCCAATGAAAACGATATCGCATGGCGTTGCCGCACGATTGGCTTTGAGGAAGGGCTGATCATTCGGTCAACACTGGGGCGGATGATCATGGCCCCGGCGCTGGTGGCCACGCGCACGGAGCTGGACGAGTTGCTCGACAAGACGCGGATTGCGGTGGATCGGACGGCGCGGGAGTATGGGGTGCTGTGATCGGCTGCGGTCATACCTGCCGTCTGTGAACACCATAAAATCCCTGTGGGAGCTGGCTTGCCAGCGATGGCGATAGTTCAGACACATCATTATCGAATGGGCTGGCCCCATCGCTGGCAAGCCAGCTCCCACAGGGAATGGTGTAAGCCTGAAAGGGAAAATCGGTGGGAGATCATTCCCGCCGATTACTCCGCACGCCGCTTGGTGTTAAATAGGCGCCAGTCTTAACCTTGTCGCGTAAAGCCGTGCAACGAGAACCGATATGAACACCCATTCCAGGAAAAACCTTGCCCCATCGCAAACGGCGGTGAGCGCATGATCGAAGTCACCGAAGTTTCCATTGCCCAACTGCGTGCCGCCCTTGAATCAGGCGAGACCACCTCGGTCGAGCTGGTGCAGGCCTATCTGGCGCGTATCGATGCCTACGACGGCGCCGACACCGCGACTGCGCTGAATGCCGTAGTCGTGCGCAACCCTGAAGCGTTGAACGAGGCACGGGCGTCCGATGCCCGCCGTGCCAAAGGCGAAACCCTCGGCCCGCTCGACGGCATTCCTTATACCGCCAAGGACAGCTATCTGGTCAAAGGCCTGACCGCCGCGTCCGGTAGCCCGGCCTTCGCCGATCTGGTGGCTTATCGCGACGCCTTCACCATCGAACGTCTGCGCGCCGCCGGGGCGATCTGCCTGGGCAAGACCAACATGCCGCCGATGGCCAATGGCGGCATGCAGCGCGGCGTCTACGGTCGCGCCGAAAGCCCTTACAACGCTGATTACCTCACTGCGCCGTTTGCCTCCGGCTCCTCGAACGGTGCCGGCACCGCCACTGCCGCGAGTTTCGCCGCGTTCGGTCTGGCGGAAGAAACCTGGTCGAGCGGACGTGGCCCGGCGTCCAACAATGGTTTGTGCGCCTACACGCCGTCGCGCGGGGTGATCTCGGTGCGCGGCAACTGGCCGTTGACGCCGACCATGGACGTCGTCGTGCCTTACGCACGGACCATGGCTGACCTGCTCGAAGTCCTCGACATTGTGGTGGCCGAAGACCCGGACACCCGTGGCGACCTCTGGCGCCTGCAACCGTGGGTGCCGATTCCTCGCGTCAACGAAGTGCGCCCCGCCGCCTACGCCGATCTGGCCGTCGACGCCAAAGCGCTGGCCGGCAAGCGTTTCGCCGTGCCGCGCATGTTCATCAATGCCGACCCTGAAGCCGGCACCAGCGAAGCACCGGGCATCGGTGGCCCGACCGGCCAGCGCATCAACACCCGCGCCTCCGTGATCGACCTGTGGAAGCAGGCGCGTCAGGCCCTCGAAGCCGCCGGTGCCGAAGTCGTCGAAACCGATTTCCCGCTGGTCTCCAACTGCGAGGGCGATCGTCCCGGCGCGCCGACTGTGTTCACCCGTGGTCTGGTCTCGAAAGAGTTCCTTCACCATGAGCTGTGGGACCTGACTGCATGGGCGTTCGATGACTTCCTGCAAGCCAACGGCGACCCGAAACTCAATCGTCTGGTCGACGTCGACGGCGCGAAAATCTTCCCGCACGAACCGGGCACGCTGCCTAACCGTGAGGGCGATCTGGTCGCGGGCATGGATGAATACGTGCGCATGGCCGAACGCGGCATCACGCCGTGGAATGAAATCAGCACCGTGCCCGATGGCTTGCGTGGTCTGGAGCAGACTCGGCGTATCGATCTTGAGGACTGGATGGACAAGCTGGGCCTCGACGCCGTGCTGTTCCCGACCGTCGCCGATGTTGGCCCGGCGGATGCGGACGTCAATCCGGAGTCGGCCGACATAGCCTGGAGCAACGGCATCTGGGTGGCGAACGGCAACCTTGCGATCCGCCACCTCGGCGTGCCAACCGTCACCGTGCCGATGGGCGTGATGGCCGACATCGGCATGCCGGTCGGCCTGACCTTCGCTGGCCGCGCCTACGACGACTCGAACCTGCTGCGTTTCGCCGCTGCGTTTGAATCGACCGGCAGCAAACGGCAGATCCCGCCGCGCACACCGCCATTGTCGTAACGCGATCAAACCTGTGGAAATGTGCTGTGTCAGCTAGCAGAAATGTTGCCTGACACACCGCCATCGCTGGCAAGCCAGCTCCCACAGGTTTTTGCTCCCGCCACAAAACCCTCATTCAACCCAAAACCCTGTAGGAGTGAGCCTGCTCGCGATAGCTGTGTGTCAGGCTCGATAAATTTGACTGATACACCGCTATCGCGAGCAGACTCACTCCTACAAGGGATTGTGTAGCCATTAATCTTGAGCCCCCCCGTATCCCTGTGGGAGCTGGCTTGCCAGCGATGGCGTCAGCACTATCACAACCTCTTGACCTGCCAGCCACAGCAATTCAGCACATCCGCTCAATCACCCTGCACTGCATTCCCGCGATCATCCAGGCCACCTCAATTGCCGCTGGCCACTGACCATGATCGACTGCGTCCCCTCGCGCCTCACCCTGCTCGCGCTGCTCTGCGGTCTGACCACCACCGCCCACGCCAGCGGTTTCTTCGACGATGCCAAAAGCGAAGTGCTCAGCCGCAACTTTTACCTGAGCAACGATTACCGCTCGCCCTCACCGTCCGGCAAAAACTACAAACAGGAATGGGCACAAGGCTTTATCGGCACTTTCTCATCCGGTTTCACCGCCGGCACAGTCGGTTTCGGCATTGATGCCCACGCCTTCGCCGGTCTGAAACTCGACGGCGGCAAGGGCCATTCCGGCACCGGTCTGCTGCCAGTCGACAGCGATGGCCGCAGCGAAAACGATTACTCCAGCGCTGGCGGCGCACTCAAGCTGAAAGCCTCGCGCACCACCCTCGCCTTCGGTGAAATGACCGTGGAAACGCCGGTGTTCGACACCTCCGACAAACGCTTGCAACCGGAGTACGCCACCGGTTTTCTGCTTAACAGCGCCGAGTTCGACCACGTCAATCTGGTGGCCGGGCATTTCACCGCGTTCAAGAATCAGGACAGCTCATCGGGCAAAGGCGATTTCTACGGCTACGGCGCCAATACCGAGGCCGGCGGGATCAGTTTCGTCGGTGCCGATCTGTTCACCGACAGCCCAGTGGGCGGCGCGTTGTATGCCTCGGACCTGAGCGACACCTGGCACCAGTACTACGGCAACCTGCACTTCAAACAGTCCGGCGTGCTGCTCGACGCCAACCTCTACCACACCCGCGACACCGGCCGGGCGCTGGCCGGCGCCATCGACAACACCGCGTTCAGCCTGTCCGGCAAATACACCTTTGGCCCGCACGCGGTGATGCTCGGCTGGCAAAAGATCAATGGCGACACACCGTTCGATTTCGTCGGCGGCGACTCGATTTACCTTGCCAACTCGATCAAATACGCCGATTTCAACGGCGCCAACGAGCGCTCCTGGCAAGCGCGCTACGACCTCGACCTAGGTGCCCTCGGCATCCCCGGCCTGACTTTCATGACCCGCTACGTCGCCGGCAGCCACATCGATGGCACCCATGCGCCCGAGGGCGGCGCGTACAACCCGTTCGATCCTGACAGCGGCAGTTACCAGCCGCAGCAAGGCGACGGCGGCAAGCACTGGGAGCGCGATATCGATTTGAAGTACGTCGTGCAATCGGGCGCGGCGAAGGATTTGTCGGTGCAGGTCTCGCATGTATCGCACCGCGCCAATGAGGCGCAGGCCGGTGATGACATTGACCGGATTTACGTGGTGATCCAGTACCCGTTGGGTTTCTGACGCACCACGATCAACCCGCCCGCAATCATTCAACTGTGGGAGCGAGCTTGCTCGCGAATGCAATAGGTCAGTTACATTGATTTCGCCTGACAAAGCGCCTTCGCGAGCATGCTCGCTCCCACAGGTTACTGCGTCGGTCACAAACCCTGGGGGTAACAGGGACAAACCACGCTTGCACCCAGCCAGTCGCCCAATCTTTTGCCTTTTAAACTCCGGTGTTTAAAAGACACCTCCAGACACGCCTTCAAGGCTACAAATTCTTGCGCCGTTGCCTACAGCTACGCCAGAATCCGCCGGCTTGTGCGCCTTGGGGTCGGGTTCTATTGTGGTGCGGTCGCTGACGAATCAGCGATCGGGTTTCGCAGCCCGGTTCAATCAAGGCGCACAGCGCTCCACTCCATTGCCATCAAGATTAATGGCAATGGCGCTTCATGGCGGCTGTGCGCGGGATACCTTCGGGTATGCCGGGTGCCTTGATTCCCGGTCTGCGAACCTGCGTACAGCTGCCACCTCTCTTCGTTTCGCAGCGAAATGTGGCGGCTCCAGCAATCAAGGAGCTTTACAATGATCAAACCAACACCCAACCCGCCCGAAATCGATCTAGCCTCGCCCTACGAATCCCTCGATTCAAAAAAGCTCAACGACGCCGCCGAACGCGCGCTTGATCACTACCTCTGCCCGCCCGGCTCGACCACATCGCCCCGCAAAACCCGCCGAATGTACGCCGTGACCGCAGACTTCAAAAACGAAGAACTGCTGGCCGATGCCAGCGAAACACTCGCCTCAGCCAGAACCATCGCCCATGATTTCGCCCATCTCGTACCCGCGTCGCAGCGACGGACGCTGTTGGGAATTGCGCAACTGATCATGCTCGGCGAACTGGCGGTGAATCGGGTGATGGATAATCTGGAGTTGCCGCAGTAGCGGCCTTCGATGATCGTTCCCACGCTCTGCGTGGGAATGCCTCAACGGACGCTCCGCGTTCGGCTCTGGATTGGACGCAGAGCGTCCCGGGCTGCATTCCCACGCGGAGCGTGGGAACGATCAACCGCGCGCTCGACCACTATCTCTGTCCACCCGGCTCCACCCCGCCGCCCCGTAAAACCCGCCGGATGTACGCCGTGACCGCCGACTTCAAAAACGAGGAGCTGCTGGCGGATGCCAGCGAAACACTTGCCTCGGCCAGAACCATCGCCCATGACTTTGCCCATCTGATACCGGCGTCGCAGCGCAGGACGTTGTTGGGTATCGCGCAACTGATCATGCTTGGGGAGCTGGCGGTGAATCGGGTGATGGATAATCTGGAATTGCCGCAGTAGCGGGCCTCGATGATCGTTCCCACGCGCCGCAAAAGAATGCCTCAACGGACGCTCCGCGTTCGGCTTTGGAAGGGACGCGGAGCGTCCCGGGCTGCATTCCCACGCAGAACGTGGGAACGATCAACTGGTACACCGCTTTCGCGAGCAAGCTCGCTCCCACACTGGATCGGGGGAGATCCGGAGGAAAAACTGGCGGAAGGCAGCCGGAGTCGAACCTGCCCGGGAACGGATGCCGTCCCCAACCGGGTTTGAAGCCCGGCCGCGCCACCGGGCGCGATTGCCTTCCTTGAACTCATTGCGCATCGGCGTGGGCCAGCGCGTTGTCGGGGCGGATCTGGCGGGATTCGCCGAGGCGTCGGGTCAGGCCGACGCGGTCGAAATATTCGAGGTACTGAATACAGCGTTTGCGTCCCAAGCCTAGCGCATCGCGGAAGGTTGTCACCTGGATCTGCGGATTTTCCTTGGCCAGTTTGAGCAGTACATCGGCCATTCGGCGCAGTTGCGCGTCACTCAGGAACAGGTCGCGCACCACTTGATGCATCAAGCCCAGACGGGCGAGTTTGCGCAGCAGCAGGCGCACAACTGCATCGTCCTGCCCCAACACTTTGGCCACGTCACGGACCCACGGCGGGTCGAAACCGGCCTGTTCGAACAACGGCTGTAATCGCAGCCAAAGGCTTTCGTCCTCGGCATTCAGGCGCACCTGATGATCCGGTAAATGCAGCCATGGCCCACTTGCCTGGATCGAGCCGGCCGCGAGCAATTCATCCAGCAAACTGACAAACGTCGAACGCTCCAGCGCCAGACCACTGAAGCGCCGCAAGCGATCGCGATCCGGGCCCATCTGGTCGGGTTCCAGTTCATGGAACTGCGCGAGTTGTTCCAGCAGGGTGAATTTCAGTTGTGACCAGCGCTGCACATTGAACAGCACCGGGCCTTGGCGGGTGTCGATCAGGCGCACGTTTTCCGCTAACGCCCAGGTCGCGCGCGGGCGATTGAACTGACGTTCCAGCCGCTGCGGATCGAGGCCGCCGGCGCTGTAGTTGAGCAGCACGGGCAAGATGTGTTCGAGTTCGTCGCCAGAGATCAGGACGCGCAGTTGCTCCAGACGTTCGGGGCTGCGGCGTTGTCGCGCCGGGGCGAACGGATCGAGCACCTGACCGCCACCGAGGGTGCGTTGCGCACTTTGGTCGCGCAAGATCAGTCGATCACCCTTCACCGCGTGCACCGGCGCGTTGATCAGCAGTTGCGCGAACATCCGCTCGCCGGGACTCAAGCGCGGACCTTCGAGCAAGGCGACGCGGGCGATGACATCCTGCGTGCCGAGGTGCACGTGCACCGGATGAAAGTGTTCGAAAGTGCGTTCGCCGGGCAGCAGTTGAAAGTCGATGTCGACCCGTTGCGTCGGCGCGTGCAGCCATTCGCTGAGCAGCCACTGGCCGCGATGGATCTGCGCCAGTTCGAGGCGTTCACCCGTCAGGTTCAATGCCACTCGCTGGCCGGCGACAGCGTGTTCGGCGGGTTGATTCTGCGCATGCAGGCCGCGCACTCGAACCGCTTTCCCGGAAGGCGCCATAACCAGTTTGTCGCCAACCGCAACCGTCCCCGACAACGCTGTGCCCGTGACCACAATCCCCGCACCTGCGACGCTGAACGCCCGATCAATCGCCAAACGAAAACCGCCCTCAAAACTGCGCGCCTGCACCTCGTTTTGCACCTGCATCAGCGCCGCACGCAATTCATCAACCCCCTTTCCGCTCACACTCGACACCGTAAAAACCGGCGCCTCGGCAAACGGCCCCGGGGCGAGCAGATCCAGCACTTGGCGTTGCACTTCTTCCACCCTGCCCGCCTCGGCGCGATCGCATTTGCTGATCGCGACCAGGGCGCGCGGAATGCCGAGCAATTCGACAATCGCCAGATGCTCGCGGGTTTGCGGCATCACGCCGTCATCGGCGGCGACCACCAGCAACACCAGATCGATGCCTTGCGCACCGGCCAGCATGTTATGGGTGAATTTCTCGTGGCCGGGGACGTCGATAAACCCGGTCAGCCCCGCGCCCGGCTTCAGTTCGGCATACAGATAGCCAAGGTCGATAGTCATCCCGCGCTCGCGTTCCTGCGGGCGGCGGTCGCCGGTTTGTCCGGTCAGGGCTTGCAGCAGCGACGTCTTGCCGTGGTCGATGTGCCCTGCCGTGCCGACGATCACGGGTCGACCTGCAGGTGCGGCAATTGCCCGAGCCACGCCGGCTCATCGTCGAGCTGACGCAAATCGAGCCACAGCGCATCGTCGTCGATACGCCCGAGCACCGGGATCGGCAACGCGCGCAACGCCGCTTCCAGATTCAACAGGTAACGCCCGCGCAAACGCTTTGAAACCTGCGGGCGAAAACACAGCGCCGCACTTGGCAAACGCGCGACCGGTTGGCTGCCGCTGCCGATCATGCCCAAGGCCTCAACTGCACTGACCTGCCAGCTCTCACCTAACAAGTCAGCCATCAACGGCTGCAAGCGCAAAGCCTGGCCATAGATGTCAGCCTGCGGGCGAGTCAACAGACGCAGACTCGGCAAACGTTCAGCGAGACGATCCGGATCGCGATACAAACCCAGCACCGCCTCCAGCGCCGCCAAGGTCAACTTGTCCACCCGCAACGCGCGCTTCAGCGGGTTCTTCTTGATCTTCGCGATCAGCTCTTTACGCCCGACGATCAACCCGGCCTGCGGACCGCCGAGCAATTTATCGCCGCTGAACGTAACGATATCCGCACCCTCCAGCAGCGCCTGACGCACCGTCGGCTCTGCCGGCAAACCCCAACGAGTCAGGTCGAGCAGACTGCCGCTGCCCAGATCCTCCAGCAACGGCAAACCATGCCGATGGGCCAACTCGGCCAATTCCGCCGTCGGCACCCGCGCGGTAAATCCTTCGATGCTGTAGTTGCTCGCATGCACGCGCATGATCAAACCGCTGCGCGGGCTGATCGCTGCCTCATAGTCGCGGGCATGGGTGCGATTGGTCGTGCCGACTTCGTGCAGGCGCACACCGGCGCGGGCCATGATGTCGGGGATGCGGAAGGCGCCGCCGATTTCGATCAGCTCGCCACGGGAAATGATGCCTTCCTTGCGCGCGCCCAGGCTGTTGAGCGTCAGCAGTACGGCAGCGGCATTGTTGTTGACCACGGTGACGGCTTCGGCACCGGTCAGTTCGCGGATCAGGCCTTCGATCAGGTCATCGCGATCGCCGCGTTTGCCGCTGGCCAGATCGAATTCCAGATTGAGCGGATAACGCGCGGCCATGTGCACCGCTTCGATGGCTTCGTCCGGTAACAAGGCGCGACCGAGGTTGGTGTGCAGCACCGTGCCGGTGAGGTTGAATACCCGTCGTACGTTACTGCGCTGTTGCTGGGCCAGACGTTCACCGACGCGTCCCGCCAACACCTCAGGGCTGATTTCGACGGCAGATAATTGCCCGTTCAACACGTTGGGGCGCAACTCATCAAGCAACTGACGCAAACCCGCCAGCAACGAATCACGCCCGTGACGCTCGAGCAAAGGCACGCAGGCCGGGTGACGCAACACACCATCAATGGAAGGTAACCGCAGGGACATCAGCCACTCCTGGAAACAGATCGTTCGGCCAGAGTGTAGACCCTGCTGTCATTCGTCTCCCGGGGCCAATAACAGATTAGGCGCCAAGCGCTGATAACCGTCCTGCGCCAGTCGCATGTCCAGAAGCAGACTGCTCAAATCAGCCGACAACGCCTCAGCATCGGCATCGTTTTCCAGATACACCAGTTTCAGATAACTGTTACAGCCCGGACAGACTTCCGCCCTTAACGGCGCCTGATTCGCGGCATGCCGATCGTCCTCAAGGCTCAGGTAATCGAGGCCCTTGCTCGACTCGCAGTACACGCACTTGACCCGCACAACATGCCATTCGCAGGCACACAGCGAACACACCAGATAACGCAAACCGTTGTGCTTGCCGCGATGGCGGATCACCCCGGCCATGGCCGGTGAACCACAGGCCGGGCATTGGCTGAGGCTGTCACCGGGTTTGAGTTGCAGATTCGGTGCGCTGAGTAGCCAGTGACTCCACGCCACTTGCAGCGCCGCGCCAAGAAACGGCACCAACTGCGCCGGCACCATTGAGTATTGGCCACTGACCAACGCCACGGCCCACGAACGTAACTGTCCGGTACTGGCGACCCGTAACGTCGTCACCGCTTCAATAACGGCTGGTTGTTCAGCGGGTTCGTAACGCTGCAGCAAAGCGTCGAGATAAGCCTGCCAGCCCTCCTCACGCACCAACGTGTCGGCCGCAAACGGCGGCAAACCATGCTGCTGACAGGCTTCAATCCTTTGCTGATCAAACGGTGCCGTCAGCGGCGGATCGTCAAACACCTGCTGCTGCACCCGACACAGCCCGGCAATCAGTCGCAGATAGTCAGCCAGTGCATGCCCCTCGGCCAGTTTCTCCAGTCGATCAGCCCGCAGCGCAAACAGATTCGAAGGCGGCAGATGTAGAAACGGCGGCGAACTGGCCGCCGCTTCAATTTCCCCAGGTTCCAGAATGGTTGGCAAAGGTCAGCCCTTTTTGGTGATCGGTCTTTCCGGCACGTCCGGTTGGCGTTCATCGCGGGTGATGTCGCGATACCACAGTTCATGGTGTTTTCTCGCCCAGGCGCGGCTGACCCAGCCATGCAGCATCGCGTCCACCGAACCCTTGATCCACAGCCCGGCGTAGATGTGAATGATGATGCTCAGCACCAGCACAAACCCGGCCAGCGCATGCAACAACATCGCCCAACGGATCACGGTGATGCCGAAATACGCACTGAAATACGCGCGCCAGATCACCAGCCCGGTGAACAGCAAACCGAGCATGCACAGCAGTAAAGTCCAGAACAGCAGCTTTTGCCCGGCGTTGTATTTGCCCACTGGCGGTACGCTTTCTTCGTCGTTGACCAGCACCCGATCGATGCGGCGCATCCACTTCCAGTCGTTGTCGATAAAGAAGTTCGCGCGCCAGAAACGCAACACCAGGCCGAGGAACAAGACAAACATGGCGATGCCCATGAACGGATGCAGAATCCGCGTCCACGGCCCGCCACCGAACAGGTTGCTCAGCCAGAAAAGTGACGGATGAAACAACGCCAGCCCGGACAGCCCAGCCATGAAAAACAGGATCGCCACCAGCCAGTGATTGGTGCGCTGGTTGGCGGTGTAACGCAGGATCGTCTTGTTGCTCATGGCCGGTCCTCCCCGCGTGGATCGAAGGTGTGCACTGCCGGGTCGACGACGTGCACCGAGGTGTCGGGTGGCGTTGGGTGTTCGTCCTCTTCAACCCGGTTCGGGCCGATGCGCACGTAATGGAAGAACCCGGCCAGCACCGCCGCGCCCATGGCCAGCAGGCCCAGAGGTTTGCTGATGCCTTTCCACAGGCCCACCAACGGACTGATCGCCGGATCCTGCGGCAGGTTGGCGTAAATGGTCGGCGTATCGGCGTGGTGCAACACGTACATCACATGCGTGCCGCCAACACCGGCCGGGTCATACAGACCGGCGTTTTCAAAGCCACGGCTTTTCAAGTCGACGATGCGTTCGGCGGCGTGTTCCTTCATGTCTTCCTTGGTGCCGAAAACGATCGCGCCGGTCGGGCAGGTCTTCACGCAGGCTGGTTCCAGCCCTACTGCCACGCGATCCGAGCACAAGGTGCACTTGTAAGCCTTGTGATCCTTCTGCGAGATACGCGGAATATTGAACGGGCAACCGGTGATGCAATAGCCGCAACCGATGCAGTGATCCTGATCGAAATCGACGATGCCGTTGGCGTGTTTGATGATTGCGCCGGGACTCGGGCACGCCGCCAGACAACCCGGTTCGGCGCAGTGCATGCAACCGTCCTTGCGGATCAGCCACTCGAGGTTGCCGGCGTCGGTTTCATGCTCGGTGAAGCGCATCAACGTCCAGGTTTCGGCGCTCAGGTCTTGCGGGTTGTCGTAGGTGCCGTGGTTGTGGCCGACCTCGTCGCGCAGCTCGTTCCATTCCGAGCAGGCGACCTGGCAGGCCTTGCAGCCGATGCATTTGGTGGTGTCGATCAGCTTCGCCACCGCTTCCTGATTCCTCACCGATGGCGGCACCGTGGTGGTGGCCGAGCGGGCAATGATGTCTTGGCTGGCCATTTACAGTTTCTCCACGTTGACCAGGAATGACTTGGATTCCGGGGTCTGTGTATTGCCATCGCCGAGGAACGGCACCAGGGTGTTGGTCAGGTAACCGTGGCGCGTCAGGCCGGTGAAACCCCAGTGCAGCGGGATGCCGATCTGATGCACGACCTGGCCGTTGACCTGCAGCGGCCGGATCCTTTTTGTCACCACCGCCACCGCTTCGATAAAGCCGCGTTTGCAACTGACGCGCACGCGATCACCGGCAGCGATGCCCTTCTCTTTCGCCAGCACTTCGCCGATTTCCACGAACTGCTCGGGCTGGGCAATTGCGTTCAACTTGCAGTGCTTGCTCCAGAAGTGGAAATGCTCGGTCAACCGGTAACTGGTGCCGGCGTACGGGAAGTCCTTGGCCTCGCCGAGGGTCTCCCAGACCGAATCGAAGATCCGCGCCGCCGGGTTGCTGGTGGCTTTTTTGTTTTGCGGGTGCAGCGGATTGATGCCGATCGGTGTTTCAAACGGCTCGTAGTGCTCGGGGAATGGCCCCTCGTTCATCTTGTCGACGGCGAAGAACCGCGCTACGCCTTCGGGGTTCATGATGAACGGGTTCATCCCCGCCTCTGGCGGCACGTCGGCCTTGTAGTCCGGCACATCGGTGCCGCCCCAGGCCTTGCCGTTCCACCACACCAGGCGTTTTTTCGGGTCCCACGGTTTGCCGGCGACGTCCGCCGAAGCACGGTTGTAGAGAATCCGCCGGTTGGCCGGCCAGGCCCACGCCCAGCCCAAATGCTGGTGCATGCCGAACGGATCGGCGTTGTCGCGCCGGGCCATCTGGTTACCGGCCTCGGTCCAGCTGCCGGCGAAGATCCAGCAGCCTGATGCGGTGCTACCGTCATCCTTGAGCAAGCCAAACCCGGCCAGTTGCGAGCCAGCCTTGACCGCGACGCCGGTGGCATCGGTGAAATCGGCCACGGCGCTGCCGTTGATTTCCTTGGCCAGTTCTTCCGGCGAAGGCTCGTCGGGGATCTTGTACGGCCACGTCAGTTTCAGCAGCGGATCGGGGAATTTGCCACCCTCGGCCTGATAGCGCTTGCGCAGGCGCAGGAACAATTCGCTCATGATGCGGATGTCGGTCTGCGCTTCGCCCGGGCCGTCGGCGCCTTTCCAGTGCCATTGCAGCCAGCGGCTGCTGTTGACCAGTGAGCCGTCCTCTTCGGCAAAACAAGTGGTCGGCAGGCGAATGACTTCGGTCTGGATCTCAGCGCTTTTCACGTCGTTGTACGGGCCGACGTTTTGCCAGAACTCCGAGGTTTCGGTGGCCAGCGGGTCCATCACTACCAGCCACTTCAGCTTGGCCAGTGCACCCATCACGCGGTTCTTGTCCGGTAGTGCAGCGATCGGGTTGAAGCCCTGGCAGAAGTAACCGTTGACCTTGCCCTGACTCATCAGGTCGAACATCTTCAGCACGTCGTAGTTGGGGATGTCGAGTTTCGGCAAATGGTCGTAGCACCAATTGTTCTCGACGGTGGCGTTGGCGCCGTACCACGACTTCATCAGGCTGACGTGGAATTTGCTGTAGTTCTGCCAATACGACAGTTGCCCCGGACGCAGCGGTACCTGCGTGCGTTTGTGGATGAACTGACCGTAGTCCTGCTCGCTGTCGCTGCCCAGCGTCAGGTAGCCCGGCAGCGCATTGGAGAGCAAGCCTAGGTCGGTCAGGCCCTGAATGTTCGAGTGACCGCGCAAGGCGTTGACCCCGCCACCGGGCATGCCGACGTTGCCCAGCAACAGTTGCACCATCGCCGCGCTGCGAATGATCTGCGCGCCGATCGAGTGCTGGGTCCAGCCGAGGGCGTAGAGAATCGTCATGGTCTTGCCCGGGATCGAGCAGGTGGCGATCTCTTCCCAGATTTTCTGCATGGCATCGACCGGCATGCCGCAGATCTGGCTGGCGAGGTCGATGTTGTAGCGGCTGTAATGCTGCTTCATCAATTGATAGACACAGCGCGGATCCTGCAGGGTCGGGTCGACTCTGACGAAACCGTCCTCGCCCAGTTCGTAACCCCAGCCGGACTTGTCGGTGTAGCTGCGTTTGGCGACGTCGTAGCCGCTGAAGATGCCGTCTTCGAAGCCGTAGCCTGCTTTGACGATGAACGACACGTCGGTGTAGTTGCGCACGTATTCGTGCTGAATCTTGTCCTCGGTCAGCAGGTAATTGATCAAGCCGCCCATGAAGGCGATGTCGGTGCCGGTGCGGATCGGCGCGTAGTAGTCGGCCACCGAAGCGGTCCGGGTAAAACGCGGATCAACCACGATCAGCCGCGCAGCGTTATGCGCCTTGGCCTCGGTCACCCATTTGAAGCCGCACGGATGCGCTTCTGCTGCATTGCCACCCATCACCAGGATCAGATTCGCGTTGGCGATATCAGTCCAGGTATTGGTCATGGCTCCACGGCCGTACGTCGGGGCAAGACTTGCCACCGTCGGGCCGTGTCAGACACGCGCCTGGTTATCGAACCCCAGCATGCCGAGACTGCGAATCACCTTCTGGGTGATGTAACCGGCTTCGTTGGACGCTGCCGACGCGGCGAGGAACCCGGTGCTCAGCCAGCGATTCACCGTTTGCCCGTTGGCATTTTTCTCGATGAAGTTGGCGTCGCGGTCGGTTTTCATCAGATCGGCGATGCGGTCGAGCGCTTCGTCCCAACTGATCCGCGTCCATTCACTGCTGCCCGGCTTGCGGGTTTGCGGGTAGAGCAAACGGCCGGGGCTGTGAATGAAGTCGAGCAGTCCTGCGCCTTTCGGGCAGAGGGTGCCGCGGTTGACCGGGTGGTCGGCGTCGCCCTCAATGTGAATGATGCTCTGCGCTACGTTCTTCGCTCCATCGCCCTGGCTGTACATGATCAAACCGCAACCGACCGAGCAATACGGGCAGGTGTTGCGGGTTTCATGGGTGTGGGCAAGCTTGAAGTGGCGCACCTGCTCGGCGAAGGCCAGCGTCGGGGCCATGCCCAACGCGCCCAGGCTAGAGCCTGCAAGGCCGATACCGGCGACCTTGAAGAACTGACGACGGCTGAGATCCATCGTGCACTCCTGATCAGGTGGAACCCGGTACTGGTGCCGGGTTTTATCTGGACAATCACGGTTGCGGCAAACACCTGCCGACCTTTTCACTGTAGACAATGACCACACGATCTGTGTGAAAACCGACCGTCGGCCGTTTGTCGGCACTCCCACTAACAACCGTAAACACTGTGGGAGCTGGCTTGCCAGCGATGACGTCGGCACCTCCAACAATGGTGGTGACTGACCCACCGCTATCGCTGGCAAGCCAGCTCCCACAGGGTTTGAGTGTGTTTCCAAAGGGACATGGGTTTATCATGCGACCAGGACCAACCCCGCCTTCACGAGACCGCGCATGACTTTCGATTTTGATCAGGTATTCGACCGCCACAACACCGGCAGCACCAAGTGGAGCCGCTATTCGGCCGACGTGTTGCCGATGTGGGTCGCTGATATGGATTTCGCCGCGCCGCCAGTGGTGATCGCGGCGCTGCAACAACGCTTGCTGCATCCGCTGGTGGGCTACAGCGTGGCGCAGGACAACTTGCGTGACGCCATCGTCGCCGACCTCTGGAACAAGTTTTCCTGGAAGGTCAAACCGCAGGAGCTGATCTTTCTGCCGGGCGTCGAGTCAGGCTTCAACATGGCTTTGAAAGCACTGGTACAGCCGCAGCAGAACGTCGTGGTGCAAGTGCCGAATTACCCGCCGCTGCGCCACGCGCCGGGCCACTGGGGTTTGAACAAGGTTGAGCTGGAGTTTGTCGCGCAGGCTGACGGTACTTACTTGACGCCGCTCGACGTGCTGCGTGAATCGCTGAACGGTGGCGGCGCGCTGCTGCTGAGCAACCCGCACAACCCGATCGGCAAGGTCTTCGGCCGTGAAGAGCTGCAAGCCGTGGCCGACATTTGTGCGGCGCAGGATGCCTGGATCATCTCCGACGAAATCCACGCCGAGCTGTGCTTCGACGGTCGCGTGCACATTCCGACCGCCTCGTTGAGCCCTGAGATCGCTGAGCGCACCATCACCCTGATGTCGGCGAGCAAGGCCTACAACATCGCCGGCCTGAAGACCTCGTTCATGATCATCCAGAACGCCGCCCTGCGCGAACGCGTCAACCACGCCCGTTGCGGCATGGTCGACAGCGTCAACCCGCTGGGCATGGAAGCCACTCGCGTGGCCTATAGCGAAGGTGGGCCATGGCTGGCCGAGTTGAAAACCTACCTGCAAGCCAACCGCGACTGGCTGGTTGAAGCGGTGCGTAGCCGCTTGCCGGGCGTGAGCATCAATGTGCCGCAGGGCACTTATCTGGCGTGGCTGGATTGCTCGGCGCTGGATCTGGACGATCCGCAGCAGTTCTTCCTTGAGCAGGGCAAAGTGGGGCTGAGCGCCGGTCTGGACTTCGGCGATCAAAACCAGCAATTCGTGCGCTTGAACTTCGGCTGTCCGCGATCGCTGCTGGAAGAAGGGATTGCCCGCATGGAGCGCGCGCTGACACAACGCAACACCTGAAACCACTATCAAACCCTGTGGGAGCTGGCTTGCCAGCGATAGCGGTCTGACATTCAACATTAGTGTCGACTGATACATTGCTATCGCTGGCAAGCCAGCTCCCACAGGTTCTGTATCGAGTCTGAAGACCGGCATAAATCCGATCGAACTCACGGCAAACACCCCGGGTCAACCACCCATACCAGCCATGAGACCTCGGAGACCCGCGATGACCGACTATCCAAAACCACCTTTCCCCGCACAAGCCCAAGCCGTTCCCGGTTCGCAACGCAAAATGGAACCGTATCCTGATTGCGGCGAGCAAAGCTATGTCGGTTCCGGGCGACTGGCCGGCAAGATTGCCCTGATCACCGGCGCCGACAGCGGCATTGGCCGCGCCGTGGCGATTGCCTTTGCCCGTGAAGGCGCCGATGTTGCCGTCGCCTACTTGAATGAACATGAAGACGCCGAGGAAACCGCACGCTGGGTCGAGCAGGCCGGGCGTCAGTGCCTGCTGCTGCCGGGCGATATCGCGCAAAAGGCCCATTGCCAGGCCTTGGTCGACAAGACCGTCGAGCGCTTTGGCCGCATCGATGTGCTGGTCAACAACGCAGCATTCCAGATGACCCACGAAACTTTCGAAGAAATTCCCGACGACGAATGGGTGATGACCTTCGACGTCAACATCACCGCAATCTTCCGGCTGTGTCAGGCCGCGATCAAACACATGGGTGCCGGGGCATCGATCATCAACACCAGTTCGGTCAATTCGGACATGCCCAAACCCACCCTGCTCGCCTACGCCACCACCAAAGGCGCGATTGCCAACTTCACCGGCGGCCTGGCGCAAATGCTCGGTCCCAAGGAAATCCGCGTGAATTGCGTGGCACCGGGGCCGATCTGGACGCCGCTGATTGTCTCGACCATGCCCGATGAAGAAGTGCAGAACTTCGGTGGCAACACCCCGCTCGGCCGCCCCGGCCAACCGGTTGAAGTGGCG
This sequence comes from Pseudomonas sp. VD-NE ins, assembly GCF_031882575.1. Taxonomy (NCBI): domain Bacteria; kingdom Pseudomonadati; phylum Pseudomonadota; class Gammaproteobacteria; order Pseudomonadales; family Pseudomonadaceae; genus Pseudomonas; species Pseudomonas sp. VD-NE ins. Next base: position 3,071,679 of record NZ_CP134772.1, on the reverse strand, counting down.
CCGATCTACGTGCTGCTCGCCTCGGACGAAGCCAGTTACATCACCGGCCAGCGCTATGGCGTGACCGGCGGTAAACCGATGCTGTGAGTAAACGCACTGTAGGAGCTGCCGCAGGCTGCGATCTTTTGATTTCGATGTTAAAAACAAGGTCAAAGGATCGCAGCCTGCGGCAGCTCCTACAGGGGCGGAGTCAGAAGCGAAAGGGTCTCTGCAGGCGGCCGTCATTAATCACTGAAGGCGGCACATCATGAGTTTTGTCGTGTGGGTGGCGGTGCTCGGCGCCGTGCTGTTGACCCTGGCACTGACGTCGTCGTATCTGCGCTGGATGCCGGTGACGACGTCGGCCGTTTGTCTGCTGCTGGGGATTGGTATCGGCCCCAGCGGCCTCGATCTGCTGAAGCTGTCGTTGGAAAACGCCTCATTGTGGATGGAGCACCTGACAGAAGTCGCGGTGCTGTTTTCCCTGTTCGTCTGCGGTTTGAAATTGCGTTTGCCCCTGCGCGACAAACGTTGGCGAATCGCCTTTGGCCTCGCCGGGCCAGTGATGGTGCTGACCATTGCCGGGGTTTGTCTGCTGCTGCACTTTGCGTTGCGCTTGCCGTGGGGGCCGTCGTTGTTGATCGGCGCGATTCTGGCACCGACCGACCCGGTGCTGGCGGCGCTGGTGCAGGTCAACGATGCCCGGGATGTCGACAGCGTGCGTTTCGGCCTGTCGGGTGAGGCCGGGCTCAATGACGGGGTGGCGTTTCCTTTTGTGATTCTCGGTTTGTTGTTGATCCACGGTGACGGATCTGCCGCCGAGTGGCAGGGCTGGGTCTTGCGCAGTTTATTGTGGGCGGTGCCCGCAGGTCTGCTCACCGGTTACTGGATGGGCCGCGGCATTGGCCGCGTGACTTTGTCGCTGCGCATCCACAATGACGACAGCACGCTCAGCCCCAATGATTACCTGGCGTTGTCGCTGATCGCCCTGGCCTACGTCGTCGCCGAGGCGATTGGCGGCTATGGCTTTCTCTCGGTGTTCGCCGCCGGGTTGGGCCTGCGTCAGGTCGAAGTGAAATCCACCGGCGCCGGCCAGCCGCCCGCCGAGCATCTGGTGCAACCGGTGGTCGGCCATCAGAACGTCGAACCGCAGCACGCGGTGCATGGCGACACCGAAAGGCTGGAAAGCAGCCAGGTTGCCGCCGGGATCATGATGGGCGACATGCTGTCGTTCGGCAGTCTGGTCGAACGCGCCATGGAAGTGTTTCTGGTGACCCTGCTTGGCGTCGTGCTGGTGGCGCACTGGGACTGGCGGGCGTTGCTGGTCGGCGGCGTGCTGTTCTGCTTGATCCGCCCGGTCTGCGTCGCGCTGATGCCGTGGGGCGAATTACTGGAAGGCCGGCAACGGCTGTTGATCGGTTGGTTCGGCATTCGCGGGATTGGTAGCCTGTTCTATCTGTTTTATGCCTTGAATCATGGGCTGACCGACACGGTGGCCAGCGTGTGCACCGACCTGACCTTGTCGGTGGTGGCGCTGAGCATTTTGCTTCACGGGATCAGTACGCAACCGATCCTCGCTCGCTATGAGCAGCACAAGAAACAAAAAATCTGATTATTGGTAGCGGTTTCTATCAGGCAATCGATCGAACTTCTTTCTGTAAAAAAATGGATCGCGGGGTAATCGCTGGCAGTCACAAGCATAACCCCCCGCCAGATGTATCCGGCAGGGCCCGGCAGGTTCGGTTCCCCTGCGGCGTTAAGCCTGTGAAAAGGAATCCTTGAAGAATAAGGTTACGGTCATGAAAGAATGCTCGACTCCTGCGCAAATCAAGGCTTGCAGAGCACTGGCTCTGGAACGCAATCGTCAATTGTTCGATAACGCCCACACCCTCAACCGCGCGGCCAATGCGCTGCTCGATGTGGCTGATCTGGACATTGAACAGTTTGAGCGCTACCGCGCGCTGCGCAAGAAAGCCGATTCGATGTTTGAAGATGCGATCGACCATTTGTGCGTCTTGAACGAAGACTTCCCGCCGATCCCGATGTCCTCGCAGAACTCGGTGGCGTTGCGTCGAGAGCTTGAGACCGTGGAGTGAGCCAGAACAGCCCCTCACCCTAGCCCTCTCCCAGAGGTAGAGGGAACTGACCGAGGTGAATGGTCGAGGTACGCCGACCTGAAATACCGGGTTGCAAGCGGATTTTGAGCAGTGCAAATATCGGCTCTCTGCGATATGAACCCTGACAGCCCCTCACCCTAGCCCTCTCCCAGAGGGAGAAGGAACCGACCGCGGTGAATGGTTGAGGTACGCCGACTTGAGATACCGGGTTGCACGCGGATTTTGACCACGACACTGAGATACCCAGTTGAACGCAGATGTTGACCACAACGAAGATCTGCTCCCTTCCCCCTCGCCCCCTTGGGGGAGAGGGCTGGGGTGAGGGGGATCGATCTAAAGTGCACCACAAAATCCAGCCAAAATGAGAAAGCCCGGCGATATAAGCCGGGCTTTTGTGAAGACCAGTCACCCCCCCGGATTGGTCACCTGAATAAACACCGCATAACTCCCCAGCAACACCCAGAACGTCGCAAAAATCCACGGCGTACGCACCGAAAACAGCAGCGACTTGCGATACCCCTTGTGGCTCGACTCCATTTCGCTGAACAGCGGCGATTCGTCATACGCCAGGCCCATCAGCGGCTCACTGTGCAGCAAGTGGCTCTGCTTGAAATGCCAGTGATCGATAATGTCGTACGCCGCACGAATCCCCGGCCAGGCATTCAGCGAGCTGAGCAGTCCGAGCAAGGCGAGAAACGGCGGCACCACCAGCGTGAACAACTTGCCCCACTCCGGATTGAGGTTGGCCATGCAGGAGGCAAAGGCAATTACCAGAAACGACTGCGCCGCCAGGTAGGCATCGGTGCGGTTGGCAAGAATGCTGGTTTCGTACTGGATCTCCCGGCGATAGAAATCCAGCCGTTCCTTGGGTGAGCCGAACATTTTCGCGTCATGTTCGGTCAGGGTTTCTTCAGCGGTGGGCTCAGTCAGTATGCGAGACAAAAGATGCACGCTCCGGGGTGGGGAAAACGTTTAGAAGTCCCCGTTGGCGCGCAAGTTCAGCCGGATTGACCGGCGCCTCATTTCATCGATTGAGCAATGATTGCCACCAGATTCATCTGCGTGAACGGCTTGGGCAACCGTGGCAGTTGCGCGGCAAAACCTTCCAGACGTTCGGCGTAGCCGGTGGCCAGGATGATCGGCAGATCCGGTTTGAGCACGCGCACGGCATGGGCCAGTTGCGCGCCGCTCATGTGCGGCATGGCCATGTCGGTAATCATCAGGTCGATGACTTCGCCCTGATCGAACAGCGCCAACGCCTGCGCACCGGACGTCGCACTGACCACGCGATGACCGAGGTCTTCGAGCAACAGGCTGGTACTGGTCAAGACCAATGAGTCGTCATCCACCACCAGTACGCTGAGCCTTGGCACCACCACCGGCTCGGCGTGTGGCAGCAGCGGCTTGCTGGCCATGCCCTCGACGGCCACCGGAATCCACAGTTCAGCCGTGGTGCCCTGGGCCTTTTCGCTCTTGAGGACGAAACGCCCACCCAGTTGCTCCATGAAGCCGTGAACCATCGACAAGCCCAGCCCGGTGCCCTTGCCCAAACCTTTGGTGGTGAAAAACGGATCTCTGGCCGACGCCAGCGTGTGCTCATCCATGCCCTCCCCGGTGTCGATCACACTGAGGCAGACGTAACGCCCGGCAGACAGATCCGAATGACTGAGTTCAAGCACCACTTGCGGTTCAGCAGTGATGCTTACCGTACCGCCGTCGGGCATCGCGTCGCGGGCGTTGGTCGCCAGATTGAGCAAGGCCAGTTCCAACTGGTTGGTGTCTGCCAGCACCGGCTCGAGATCTTCAGGAAACCGCGTGTCGATGCGGATACCCGGCCCGAGGGAGCTGCGCAGCAAACCGGTGATGCCCTGAACCAGTTGCGCAATATCCACCGACTCGGTTTTCAATTCCTGCCGGCGGGCGAACGCCAGCATGCGCTGGGTCAGCGACACACCGCGCAATGCACCTTGCGTGGCGTTTTCCAGCAAACGGCTGATTTTTGCATCGTCGCCCATGCGTTTTTGCACGATTTCCAGGTTGCCGAGAATCACCGTCAGCAGATTATTGAAGTCATGGGCGATGCCGCCGCTGAGTTGTCCGATGGCCTGCATCTTCTGCGCCTGGAACAGCGCTTCACGGGTTTTCTCCAGCGCCTGCTGCGCCTGATGGGCTTCGGTGATGTCACGGGTGATCTTGGCAAAGCCGAGCAAAGTGCCGGTGTCACCACGAATAGCATCGACCACCACATGAGCGAGAAACCGCGTGCCGTCCTTGCGCATGCGCCAGCTCTTGTTCTCGAAGCGGCCCTCGCGGGTGGCGATTTCCAGCGCCCGTTGCGGCTCGCCGAGTTCGCGGTCTTCGGGGGTATAGAAAATCGAAAAGTGCTGGCCGATGATTTCTTCCGGCAGATAACCCTTGATCCGCTGGGCGCCCTGGTTCCAGTTGCTGACCCGGCCTTCGGGGCTGAGCATGTAGATGGCGTAGTCGGTGACACCCTGTACCAGCAAACGGAACTGCTGTTCGCTTCGCTTGAGGGTTTCTTCAGCCATTTTGCGGTCGGTCAGGTCGCGGGTGATCTTGGCGAAGCCGAGCAGCTTGCCGTTGGGATCAATAATCGGATCGATCACCACGTGCGACCAGAAGTTGGTGCCGTCCTTGCGCACCCGCCAGCCCTCGCCTTCGAAACGTCCTTCACGGATCGCCGTGTCGAGCGCCCGTTGCGGCAGGCCGGCGGCGCGGTCGTCAGCGGTATAGAAGCGGGAGAAATGTTCGCCGAGGATTTCCGCTTCTTCGTAGCCCTTGAAGCGTTTGGCACCGGAGTTCCAACTGGTGATGATGCCGTCGGGATCGATCATGTAGATCGCATAATCGACCACCGCATCGATCAATAGACGAAAACGCATCTCTTCGATCGCCGCGGTCTTGTTCTTTTCGCTCATCACACTCACCAGCCGTTGTCATGGACAGAAGTATGCGGCAATCCGGCGAATTGGGAAGCGGCCGTCTCATGATTGATTGCCCACCAACGCGGCAGCAGCTGTTTGATCCGGCTCTCGGCAAAGCGATCGTCAATCAGCATGACCACGCCGCGATCCTCGCGGGTACGGATGACTCGCCCGGCGGCCTGCACCACTTTCTGCACGCCGGGGTACAGATAGGTGTAGTCGTAACCGGCACCGAAGATGGCCGCCATGCGGTGTTTGAGTTGTTCGTTGACCGGATTGAACTGCGCCAGCCCCAGCGTGGCAATGAACGCGCCGATCAGTCGCGCACCGGGTAAATCGATGCCTTCGCCGAACGCACCGCCCAACACAGCAAAGCCAACGCCTTGGCTGTGCGCGGTGAACTGATCGAGAAAGGCCTGCCGTGCCCCTTCGAGCATCCCCCGCGATTGCTGCCAGAGGGTGATGTGCGGATAACGCTCGGCCAGTAACGACGCCACTTGTTGCAGATAATCGAAGCTGCTGAAAAACGCCAGGTAGTTGCCCGGACGTTCGCTGAACTGCCGCGCGATCAATTCGACGATCGGCTCCAGCGAGGCCTGCCGATGATTGAAGCGCGTCGAGATGCGGCTGACGATCTGCACCTGCAACTGCTCGGCGCAAAACGGCGATTCGACGTCGATCCACACTGTGTCGGCGGGCGTACCGAGCAAATCGGCGTAATAGTGACGCGGGCTGAGGGTGGCGGAAAACAGCACACTGCTGCGCGCCGCTTTCAGGCGCGGACCAATGAACGCGGCCGGCACCACATTGCGCAGGCACAACTGCGACAGCGGCTTTTTACGGTCGAGGTCACGCTTGCTGATGTCGAACAGGTAATGCTCGTCATATAGCTCCGCCACCCGGGCGAACTGCAGCAGGTCGAAGTAGAAATTCTGCAAGGCACTGTCGAGACCCTGCGGATGGTCATTGAGGTAATCGCCAATCGCCGCGCAACACAGCGAAATCGCTTGTAGGAGTTTTTCCGGCGCCTTGTCGTAAGCCTGATAGGCCGCCAGTTGCGGCGCATGCAGGGCGTTCCATTCACGGTTGATCCGTTGCAGGGCGTTTTTCAGCGCCGCCGGCGCGGTTTTGCGCACGCTCCCCAGGGTGAACTGATCGAGACTGGCACTGTACATCTGCCGGCCCCGCTCGACGAGGTTGTGCGCCTCGTCCGCCAGCACCGCGACTTTCCATTGATTGAGCTGGGCCAGACCGAAGAGCATGGCGCTAAAGTCGAAGTAATAGTTGTAGTCGGCGATCACCACGTCTACCCAACGGGCCATCTCCTGACTGAGGTAATACGGGCACACCGCGTGTTGCGCGGCGACCTCGCGCATGGCGGCTTGATCGAGCAGGCGAATTCGGCTGGCCGCTTCCCGCGCGGCCGGCAGGCGATCATAAAAACCTTGGGCCAACGGGCAGGACTCACCGTGACAGGCTTTGTCCGGGTGTTCGCAGGCCTTGTCCCGGGCGACCATTTCCAGCACCCGCAAGGGCAAGGCTGGCGATTGGTCGAACAACACCTGACTGGCGTCCAGTGCCAGTTTGCGCCCGGGCGTCTTGGCGGTGAGGAAGAACACCTTGTCGAGTTGCTGCGGCGCCAGCGCTTTGAGCATCGGGAACAGCGTGCCGAGGGTTTTGCCGATGCCGGTCGGCGCCTGGGCCATCAGACAACGGCCGGTGCTGACGGCTTTGAACACTGATTCCGCCAAGTGCCGCTGACCGGGACGAAAATCGGCATGGGGAAACGCCAGTTGTTGCGCGGCCAGATTGCGCGCCTCGCGATGGGCCATTTCCTGTTCGGCCCATTGCAGGAACAGCGTGCATTGCTGTTCGAAAAAGGCCTTGAGGCTGTCGGCGCTGTAGGCCTCGACCAGACAGATTTCCTTCTCGCTGACGATATCGAAATACACCAGCGCCAGATTGATCTGCTCAAGTTCGAGTTTGCGGCACATCAACCAGCCGTAGATCTTCGCCTGCGCCCAGTGCAACTGGCGGTGGTTGGCCGGTTGCTTGCTCAGGTCGCCACGGTAGGTTTTGACTTCTTCCAGGCAGGTTTGCGCCGGGTCGTAGCCGTCTGCCCTGCCCTTGACCTTCAATTGCCGGAACTCGCCTTCGAGCGCCACTTCGCTTTGGTATTTTTCGCTGCGCCGCGAGGCCACGGTGCGGTGGCCGGCAATGCCTTCCAGCGCCGTGGGTGATGGGGTGAAGCGCAGGTCGAGGTCGCCGGTCTTGGCGGTGAACTCGCACAGTGCGCGCACGGCGATGCTGTAGCTCAAGCGCTCTGCTCCGCCCATTGCACGTAACACACGGCGACCGGCATCTGGTGTTGATGGCAGAACTCTAGCCAACGCAATTGGTTGTCCTGCAAGCGATCGCCGGGGCCTTTGACTTCAATCATTCGGTAGGTTTTGTGCTGGGGCCAGAACTGGATCAGGTCGGGCATGCCGGCGCGGTTGGCCTTGATGTCGAGCAGCAAACGGTTGAACCAGTGTTTGAGGTGTTCGGCGGGCAGACAGGCCAGTGCCTGCTCCAGCAGTTCTTCATTCAATGCGCCCCAAAACACGAATGGCGACTGGATGCCCCACTTGTCGATGAAGCGCTGGCGAATGGTCGCCGCATAGCGCTCGTCGTCGAGTTCGCTCAGACACGCCTGAAACAGCTCGGCGCGACGCTGCTGGAAGTCTTCGTTAAGCAGGTCCACCGGGCCACGCTGGAACGGGTGGAAGAACGCCCCGGGCAATGGCGCGAAGATCGCCGGCCAGCACAACAGGCCGAACAGCGAGTTGATCAGGCTGTTTTCCACGTAATGCACCGGTCCCTCGTCATCGTGCAGATGCGCCTGCACGTAAAACTCCACGGACACGGCTGGGTCGGTGCGCGGCAATTGCAAGTCCAGCCGCTCGACCGGTTTCGCCGTTGTGCGCTTGAGTGGCGGGCCACCGAGTTTGCGCCGCAGCCTTGGCAATATCCGTTGCAGGCCCTGCTGCTCGGCGGCGCTTTCCGGCGCCTGTTCTGCCAGCATCGCGAGTTCCAGCGCCAGCGGGTATTCGCCGCTGCGCTCCAGCACACGGATCATGCGCAAACGGGCGCCGGGATAGGCGCAGTCGCGGTAAATGCTCAGGGCCAGGGCAAATTCGCTGATGCGTTCGCAGTACTGGCCGATCTGGAACAGCACCTTGCCACGCCGGCGTTGCAGCCAAGGGTTGTCGAAGTGCAAGGCGCTGATCTGTTCGACAATGATGTCCAGCGGCTCACCGGCCTCGAATCGTAGTTGGCAGTCGTGCAGGAACAGGCAGGCGTCGACGTCTTCGCGGCTGCGCAGGCCTCGCGAATCGGCGCAGAATTCGACTTTTTCATAGGTGAAGATGCCGAGGTCAGCGAGGACGAATTCCGACCAGTCCTGATAGAGGTTGCCGAAGAACATCAGCCGCAAGCGGTCGCACAGGTCCATGATGGTCAGGCTGAACAAGCGATCATCGAGCAGCGGCGCCCATTCGCAGAGGCTGCGAGCGTCTGCAAACTGCTCGGCGAGTATCGGCAGCCAATCGTCCTTGCGGCTCTTGGGCTGTTCGATGAAGGCTGCAAACGCTTGCAGAATTTCGGCCTTGAGCAACACGTCGAACAACTCGGCGAGAGCCAGCGGTGCGTGTTCGTCGATCCAGCCTTGCTCCAGCAAGGGTTGCGCGGCCTCGGCGATGTCGCCGATTTCTACATAATTGAGTTTGCCCACCCGAAAATGCACGCCCTTGCGCATGACCATCCTCACCAGCAAACCCTGCGACGTCCGTGGCAAGGCCTTGAAGTCGCGGATAAACGCGTGTTCCGCTTCACTCATCACATCGGCATAGCGAAGCTCAAGCCAATCAAGCACTTGCCGGAAGTTGTTAAGGTAATAGAACGGATCGTCGAGGGGATTGGCAGTCACGGGAATTCTGGGCCACGGCAAGCGAGTACTGGTTATGCGTACAGATAACAGCTCTGCCCGGTCCGGCGCAAACGGAAAAGGATCAATGGCATTTTTTTCCCGGGCTATCGAACTTTTCCCCCGGGGATGGCACCAACCGCGTTAGAGGGCCGACAATGCTCGGCATCACATCGAATGAGGATTTAGAGGTGGGTATGAAAATCAAATCACTGGGCATCCCTTTCGCCGTCGTTGCCGCGCTGGCACTGGCCGGTTGCTCGACCCCAACGGTGGTCACCCTGCAGAACGGCACCCAGTATCTGACCAAGGACATGCCGAAAACCAAAACCAAGGACGGCTTTTATGAGTTCGAAGATATTTCCGGGGCCAAGGTAAAGGTCCGCGCTGACGAAGTGGCTACTGTTCGCGAAGAAGACTAGGTTTCGCTCGTGCCGATCGTTCCCACGCTCTGCGTGGGAATGCCTCAACGGACGCTCCGCGTTCGCCTCTGGATGGGACGCGGAGCGTCCCGGGCTGCATTCCTTTGCTGCGCGTGGGAACGATCATTGCGTGTTATTCGAAGGTCGGCATGCCCGGAATGCTGCCATCGCAAGGCATGTACGTGCCGCCCCGCTTGACCACTTCACCTTGCAAACGCCGGCAGCGGTCCAGATCCTGTTGCGCCATGCGATCAATGCTCAGATTGCCGGTAGTTTGCGGCTGCTTGTCGTCACCCAGGCGCAGGGTCACGAACGGTTGTTCGGGCTGAATCTGAAAGCGACTCTTCTCATCAACCGGCTCAACCGCCTCGGTTTTCGGCGGACTTGGCAGTTGGTCGGCGGTGACGCCATAGCGGCTCAGAATCGAACTTTGAGGCAGATCGGCGCAGACATTGGCCGAACACAGCGCCAGTGCAACGAACCCGACATACCCCTTGAAACCTTTCACGTTTGAATCTCCTGTACTCAATGGCGGCTAGCTATAGAACGTGTGTGCACGTGCCGGCTTTAGGCCGCATTTCCTGTTTTGCTGGGGTTTGAGTCAGGGAATGGCTGTCGAGTCACTTTTAAACCGCATTATCGTTCTTCGCGAGCAAGCTCGCTCCCACAGGGGATTTGTAAACGACACAGATCCAGTGTGGGAGCGAGCTTGCTCGCGAAAGGGCCCTTACCGGCGCCACATCAACATCAGGCAATCACAACACCGTCAGCACTCAGGCTGTTCAGCGATACCCCCACCAACGTCACCGAATCGTTGCCAAACGTCAGCACCGTATCCTGCCCGACAGTGGCGGCATGGGCACGGAAGTCCTCCGCCGGCAACACACCCTGCACGCCGAGAAACACCAGTTTGTCATTGGACGTGTAACCGACCACCCGATCCTGCCCAAACGCGCCGTTGAACAGAAACGTATCCGCCCCGCCGCCAGACTCCATCAGGTCATTACCGGCACCGCCAACAAACACGTCATTGCCCGCGCCACCCATCAGGTGATCGTTGCCGTCCAGCCCGAACAACCAGTCGCCGCCGGCATGCGCCTTCAACGTATCGGCGCCACCGGTGCCTTTGACGCTGGACTCGTAAGCCGTGACGTTGTTGCCGACCTTCAAGCCGCTGGCCGTGACGCTGTGGGTCACGTCGTCCTTGAACAGGCCCCAGAGAAAGCCCGGTTCCTTGGTGACAATGCTGCCGATGTCGCGGGTGATGCTGATCCCGCCGTTGGCATCGCGCACGTAGAGATTGCCGGCGCCGTCGTTGGCAAAGTCGAAGTTCTTCACCGCGCTTTGCAGGTCGAGGGTGTTGCTGCCCTGCCCGCCAAGAATGACGTTGTAGCCGCCGCTGTCGCGGAAGGTGTCGTTGCCGGCGCGGCCTTCCAGATAATCGTTGCCGCTACCGCCCTGGATCAGATCATTGGCGTCACTGCCAATGATGAACGTGCTGCCCTTGTGGGTTTCGGCGTTGCGGTTGAGGTCCTGCACCCAGGTGTTGGCCCGCGCCGGGTCTGAGAGGTTGGCGACGATGATCGTCGAGTCGCGGCTGGTCAGATCGTAGAATTTTGAGTCGATCACGCGGTTCATGCCGTCGCCATATGCGGTCGGCAAGTGCGAGATCCAGGTGGGAATATTAAGGATCGAGTACGGCAGCAGATTCCACGCCGTCGAGGCGTAGTGATCGTTGAAGCTGACGATGTTGTCGGTGGCCGAGACTTTGGGCGCATCGTGCACGCCGACGGAGGCGCCAGTGAAGGTCGAGCCGTCGAGGGCGCGGAACACCGGGTCGTTTTCGTAGCCGACGTTGAGCACTTTGTCGGTGCTGCTTTGCGTTGGCGAGGCATAGGCGATGTAGTTGGAGTCGGCAAAGAAGCCGCCCCACTTGCCGCCGCTCAGGTCGGCCATGCTGTTGACCGCCAGGCCGCCGAGGCTGTGACCGCTGACCAGCACGTCTTTGCCACTCAGGCCGTTGGCCTTGGCAAACGCCACCAGATCATTGAGCAGATTGCCGAACGCTTCGCCGACGTAGTTCTTGGCGTAATCCTTGGGGCCGAAGGCGGCGAGCAGGTCGTTGATCACGTCGCCGATGGAGTCGAGGATCAGGTTCTCACGCGGGCCGCTGGTGCCGCGAAAAGCAATGCCGAGTTCCGTGAGATGGCCCTGGGCGTCGTACTTGCCGAGGATTTCCACTTGTGCGGTGGTGTAACCGGCCTTCTCGCCGAAGAAGGTTCCACGCGCATCGGTCTTGCCGTCGTAGCCCAGTTGCGAGGCGGTGATGGGTGTCCAACCGGCCTTTTTCACCGCGTCGAGAGCGAGTTTTTCCGAGTCGGGGTTCCACGGAATGCCGGGAATCACTCCTTGCGAATCGGTGCCACCGAGCAGCGCCGTGACCAGCGTAGCGGGCAGACCGAGGCCGAAACCGTTGTGCTGATAACCGGCGGCAAAACCGTTATCAAGGTTGTGGTAGGAATACAGCGTGATTGCCATGGCATCACTGAACAACGCCTTGGAATCGGCTGTGCCGAAGTTCTTGTAGTCATACACACCCATTGCTATTGCCTCTCTCTTGTTGGAATTGTTAGAGATAGCTCACAGCCAGGGCGCCCCTCGGGGACGCCCCGGAGCATTTCAGTACTACTTACTGCTTTTTTTACTGTGGGAGCGAGCCTGCTCGCGAAAGCGGTGCGTCAGGTACGAGTACTTCAACTGACACTACGCATTCGCGAGCAGGCTCGCTCCCACATTGGATCTAGGCGAACATGAAATTAGAGTCCGACAGGTTAGCCACTCCCACCCCGATCAGGGTCACGGCATAGTCGCCAATCTTCAGCACGGTATCGCTGCCGGTCTGCGACGCGTGCTGCTTGTAGTCGTAGCCCTGCCCCGCGCCTTCGACGCCCATGAACACCAGTTTGTCGCTGCCCTGATAACCGTTGATGGCATCGAAACCGAACGCACCGCTGAACAGAAAGGTGTTGTTGCCACCCACGGCAGTCATCACGTCATTCCCGGCGCCACCGACGAAGGTCACATGGCCCTTGTCGCTGATCAGCTTGTCATCGCCACCGAGGCCGAACAGCCAGTCACCGTCAGCCGTGGCATGCAGCGCATTACCGTAGCCATCGCCGCTGAGCGAATGGTTGTACTGGGTCAGCTCGCTGCCATTGGTCAAACCTTTGGCCGTAACGCCCCAGGTGATTTCCTTGCTGCCCCACCACGAGCCCGACTCCTTGCTCACCAAGGCGCCGATGTCGCGGGTCATGCTGATGCCGCCGTAGGCGTCGCGCACGTACAGCGTGCCGTCACCGTCGTTGGCGAAGCTGAAGTTCTGCAGCGGTTTCTGCAGTTCAAAGGTGTTGTGGCCCTGGCCGCCGAGCAGGATGTTGTAGCCGCCGTCATCCCGGAAACGGTCATCGCCGCCCAAGCCTTCGAGAAAGTCGTTACCCGCCCCGCCCTTGAGCCAGTCGCTGCTCTGGGTGCCGATGATGAAGGTGCTGCCGGTGTGCGGCTCGCCGCTGCGACCGAGATCTTCAACCCAGGTCTTGCCCCGGGACGCTTCTTCCAGGTTGGAGACGATGATCGTCGAGTCTTTATGCGTCAGGTTGTAGAACTTCGAATCGATGACCCGATTCAAGCCATCGGCATAGCCCAGCGAGCTGTGGGCCGACCAGTTCAACGGATTGACGATGCTGAACGGCACCAGGTTCTGCGCGGTGGACGCGTAGTTGTCGTTGAAGTTGACGATGTTGTCGGTGGTCGAATCGTGCGGCTTGTCGTGCTTGCCCATCGAGGCGGTGCTGAACGTGGTGCCATCGAGCACACGAAACACCGGGTCGTTTTCAAAACCAATGTTCAGCACGTTATTGCCGGTGCTGCTCTGGGTTGGCGAGGCGAAGGTGATGTAGTTGGCGTCCTTGAAGAACCCGCCCCAGTTGCTTGCGCTCAACTCGGCCACGCTGTTGACGCCGAGCCCGCCGAGGCTGTGGCCACTGATCAGCACGTCCTTGGCGGCGATGCCATTGGCAATGGCAAACGCCGCGACAGCCTTGAGCAGATTATCGAAGGCGTTTTTCGCGTAATTGCTCGCGTAATCCGACGGCCCGATGGCGGCCAGAAGATTGTTTTTCAGGTCACCGAAGGTATCGCTGTAACCCAGCCCGCCGGTGCCGCGAAAGGCCACGCCGATACCGATCAGTTTGCCGGCGGCGTCGTATTTGCCGAGCACTTCAGCCTCGGCGCTGGTGAAGCCGTCCTTCTCGCCGAAGAACGTGCCCTGCGGCCCGACCTTGCTTTGATAACCCAGCGCCGTCGCGGTGAGCGGCGACCAAGCGGTGGCCGGCAACGGTTTGCCGGTCGGCGTGTAGGCATAAAGCGTGAGTGCGATGGCGTCGCTGTACAACGCTTTGCCATCGGCATTTTTATAATCGAACAGTCCCATGTTGTGCTCTCTCTTCCTTCAAATGACTGGCAGCTCTTTGCAGAGCTGCCAGCACGCCTTAGAACTGCCAGTCGAGGGTCAGACCCACGCCGTGGTCCTTCTCGTTCGAGCCAATCAGTCCGTTGTAATCCAGGTTCACCCGCACATCGCGATTGAGCGCCAGACCCGCACGCACACCGACCACTGCCGCATCGCGATCCATCGACACGCCCTGCACGGTGAACGCGCTGTTGCCGTTGGCGAAGGCCAGATGGCTGTCGGCATCAACGTTGTTCAGGTTGTGCTGCCAGCCGAGGCTCGCACCCAGTTCCAGTTGATGCTGATCCGACAAGGCGAAGCTGCGCTTGGCGCGCACGCCGAGGGTCGACAGCACCACATCACGGTTGTCCTCGCCGCCCTTCAACGCTGCCGCGTCACCCTTTTCGGTGAAGCTTTCAGTGTTCAGGTGCACGTAGGACAGATTGGCGAACGGCTCCAGATTCATCGGTTGCAGGCCCAGATCATAAGCGGCCTCGGTGAACACTTGAGTCGTTGCGGCATCGTGCTTGGTCTTTTGTTTACCGCTCACGTCCCCGAACTGCAGGTCACGTTTGACGTCGACACGGTGCCAGCTGTAGGCGCCGCCGACGGTCAGACGCAGCGCATCGATCTGATGCCCCAGGTACGCACCCAAGTGGTAGCTGTCGACCGACGCCGACGAATGCGTGCCGCTGCCCATGCTCAACGAGCTGTCGCTATAACCGGTAACGAAACCCAGACGGGTATCTTCAGCGATCAAGCCGTCGACACCGGCGAGCAAGCCACCGATGGAGCTGTTGGAGTCGGCATTGTCATGCCCGCCATCGCTCTTGCCCCACGAACCCAAGACCTTGACCCAGGCGTTGCTGCCGTCATCGGTCGGTGCGCCAGCATTGAACAGATCACGCTCACGCAGACGCTCGCCCACCGCTTCACGCAGATAACGGCTGTCGTTGATCAGCATCGTGCCAATGGCCGGATGGATCTCGCCAGACAGTTGCTGGAAGGCTTGCTGCGCCGACGCCGCATTCGGCGACAGCAACAGGGTTTCGAACAGCGCGTTACCAGCGCCCAACTGCTCAGCCGCAGCGCCCACGGCGCGTTGGTTCGGCGTCAAACCGACGCTGGCGAACGACGCACCGTTACGCCCGACTTCCAATTGGATTCCATCGGCCGAGTACGCCAGCGTGCCGCCGAGGAAGGCGTAATCCGGCAACACCTGACCGAAGCGCCCTTCAATGCCGCCCGCCGCTTGCAGGATGTTGTAGCGCGTGCCGAGCAGGCTTTGTACTTCGTTGGTGCTCAGCAAGGTCGGGCTGTTTTCCAGCGACATGCTCACCGTCGCGCCTTCGATGACCGCTTTGCCAGTGGCGATGATCTGATCGCTGCTGGTTGGCGACAGCTCTACGGCGTAAGTCGAACCCGGTGCAAACGTCACGTCACCGGCCACGTTCAGGGTGCCGATGGAATTGCCCGGCGCCACCATACCGCCGCTGTTCACCGACAGCGCGCCAATATGGCCATTGCCGCCGAGGATACCGCCGTCATTCACCGTCACCGCCGACTGCAGCGAACCGTTGATGGCCAGGCGGCCCTGATTGACCAGGGTCGGGCCGCTGTAAGTGTTGTTGCCGGTCAGCACCAGCGTGCCGATACCTTGCTTGGTCAAACCGCCGTGGCCGGAAATGTCGTTGCGCCAGGTGTCGAGGCCGCAGGTGATGTCGGTGCACACGCGTTCCGTCGGTTTGCCCTGATCGATAATCGCGCCGATGCCCGGCAGATCCGCGACAAACTGGCCGGAGCCGTAAGCACCGTCAATTCGGAATTCCGCCGGAATGTCCTGCTCGGTGACGAACATCGACGGCCCGTCGATGCCTTTGCGCAGGTTGATCATGCCCCAGCCGTACAAGGTGTCGATGCCCGGTGCGCCGAGGTCGGTGGCCGTGGTGCGCAAGACCGTGGCGACTTGATCACCGGTCATGTACGGGAAGCGTTCCATCAGCACGGCCATGGAGCCGGCGACATGCGGCGCGGCCATCGAGGTGCCGTTGTAGTTTTTGTAGCCGGTGGTCAGGTTGTCAGCGTTGGTGCCTTCGATGATCGAACTGAAGATCTTCGTGCCCGGCGCCGAGACGCAGAAACTCGCGGTGTAACCGCAGCGCGAAGAGAACGTACTCATGATGTACGGGTTGGCGCTGGCCAGGTCCGGGTTCTTCTGCAGCGCGGCGACGGTGATCCAGTTCGGCGCGATGTCGGGAACGAAATAGCCGAGGCCGGCGATGGCGTCCGGGTTGTTCAGGTTGTAGTCGTTGCCGGCGGCGAAGATCGTCACGATGCCGCTGCGTGCGGCGGCAATCGCGCCGTCGTAAGCGCCACCGGGTTTGGTGCCGAGCAGCGTGCGGATCTCGTTGAACTGCAACTGCGCGTCATTGACGGTGAAATGCGGGTACGCCGGATCGCGGCCGCCGAGGTCGAAACGGTCGGTGATGCCGATGCCCCAGCTATTGTTGATGATCCGCGCGCCACTGGCGATCAGTGCATCCCAACCGGCCTTGTACACCGCGCCGTCGTTACCACGAACGATGCCGTCTTCCGGGCCCGGGTCACCGTTGTCGGCGCTGATGATCTGCGCACCGAACGCCACGCCGTGCATCGGCCCACCATCACGGCTGCCTGCGGCGATACCGCCAACGTGGGTGCCGTGGGCGCCGAGTTTGCCGTCGGAGCCGACCGAGGGCGAACCGTCATAGCGGAACGCATCGCCGGCTTTGACCGGGATGTACGGATCGGTGTATTCGCGGATCCCGCTGGTGATCAGGGTGACGACTTTATTGCTGCCGGAAAACTCCGGGTGCGCGGCATACACCGGCTGATCGAAGATCCCCAGTTTCACGCCTTTGCCGGTATAGCCGGCGGCGTAGGCGTGATCGGCACCGATCGCGCCCAGGCCCCAATCGGCCTGGAACTCGGCACTGCGCCAACTCGACGGGTCGCCCGTGCGACCGCTCTCCACGTAGGGTGCGGCATGGGCGGTGCCGATGGCACAGAGCACGGCGAGCGTGAGGGTTTTCAGGGCAAAGCGGCCTCCCGTTTGCGCGGGGGTATTGTTGTTATTCATCCAGCGACCTTCCTTAGTGATGTTGCGAAAAATCCTGATCGTTGCCACACAGAGCAACTGATCGTTCCCACGCTCCGCGTGGGAACGATCAGCGTGGGAACGATCAGCGTGGGGTTAGAACTGCCAGTTCAGGCTCAGGCCAACGCCATGAAACTTTTCGCGATTGGCCAGTTGTCCGTTGTAATCAAGGTTGACCCGCACGTCCTTGCTTAAGGCCAGGCTGGCCTGCACACCAACCAGCGCGGCATCGCGCACCAGCGCTGAACTTTCCACCGCGTACGGCGTGCCGCCGCTGGCGAAGCGCAGGTGCTGCTCGGAATCGATGTCGCTCAGGCTGTGCTGCCAGCCGAGGTGGCCACTGACGTCGAGTGATTGCGCAGGCGAAAGATTGAAGGTTTTGATCGCCCGCACACCGAGGGTGCTCAGGACAGCGTCACGTTGATCGCCCGAGCTTTTCAGCGCCGCGGCATCGCCCTTCTCGGTGAAACCTTCAGTGTCCAGATGCACGTAGGCCAGGTTGGCGAACGGCTCCAGCGCCAGTGGTTGCAGGTGCAAGCGGTAAGCCGCTTCGCCGAACACTTGCGTGGTGGTGGCATCGACCTTGGTTTTCTGTTTGGCGCTGAGGTCGCTGTATTGCAGATCGCGCTTCACATCAGCGCGATGCCAGCTGTACGCCGCGCCCGTGCTCAAGCGCCACGCACCGATTTCGTGACCGGCATAAGCACCGAGGTGATAGCTGTCGACCTTGGCCGACGAATGCGTGCCCGAGCCCATGCTCAGCGAACTGTCGCTATAACCGGTGACCAGACCGATGCGCGTCTGCTCGTCCAGCGCGCCATCGACACCGGCCAGCAATCCGCCAATCGAAGTGTTGTAGCCCGCTGTGTCGTGGCTTGAATCGGTCGTGCCCCAGGCGCCGAGCGCCTTGATCCAGCCATTGCTTTGCGCAGCAGTTGTATCGTGCAGACGCTCGCCGACCGCATCGCGCAATTGGCGGCTGTCATTGATCAGCATCGTGCCCAGCGCTGGATAGATTTCGCCACTCAGTTGCTGGAACGCCTGTTGCGCAGACGCGGCATTTTCCGAGAGCAGCAGGCTTTCATACACCGAGTTGCCTGCGCCAAGACTTTCCGCAGCCGTCGCCACCGCGCGCTGATTCGGGGTCAGGCCAACACTGGCAAAAGAGGTCGCGTTGCGCTCGATACCCAGTTCAATGGTGGTGACGCCGTAATCGAGGACGCCGCCGATGAACAGGTAGTTCGGCTGAACACTGCCAAACCGGCCCCATATTCCGCTCTTCGCCTCCAGGATGACGTAACGATTACCGAGCAGGCTTCTCGCTTCGACGGCACTGAGCAGGGTTGGACTGTTTTCCAGCGACACGCTGACCGCACCCTGACCGGGGGCAGCCATGCCTTCGGCAACGATTCGGTCGCTGCTCGTTGGCGACACCTCTACCTCGTAAGTCGAAAGATCCCCCATAAGGACGTCACGCATCACGCTGAGCGTGCCGATGGAGTGGCCGGGCGCAACGCGGCCGGTGCGGTTGAGGATCAATCCGCCGACCACACCAGTACCACTAAGAGTACCGCCGTCATTGACTGTCACCGTCGAAGTCAATGTACCGTCGACGCTCAGCAGACCGCCGTTGACCATGGTCTCGCCACTGAACGTATTGTTCCCGGTGAGATACAGACTCCCTGCCCCGGACTTGATCAGGCGACCCTGAAGTATCTTGTTCTCCCATGCGGCGTCGCGGGCCATGCCCACCGCATAATCCGTCTTGTCCTGCTGGCTGGCATTCTCCGGAAGCCCGTTGTACCAGGCCTTGTTGAAGAATGTTTTCTGCCACGCATAGTGCTCGGCGAGTGCTTCATCTTCGCGGGCTTTGCCTGCCTTGTCGGAAATGTCATTGCTCCAGACGTCACTCTGTCCGGCCGCCAGATTGGCATTGAACACCCCCATCAACTGCCCCGGCCCGCGCATCGCCCGGTCCAGGTTGATGACGCCCCAGCCAACTTGTTCATTCGGCACTTGCGTCACCGAACCATCCAGTTGCGTGGCGGTGGTCAGCAGCACTTGCAGGGCTTGCTGATTAGTCATGTACGGGAAACGCTCCATCACCAGCGCCAGTGCACCGGTTGCATGGGGTGCCGCCATCGAGGTACCGGACTTGATCCCGTAACCGCCGCCGGGTACGGTGCTGTCGATCTTCGCGCCCGGCGTGGTGATGCACCAGTATTTGGCGATGCCGCACTGGTTGTACTTCTGCTGATTGTTCTGATCGAGCCCGGAGACCGCCAGCCAGTGGCCTTCGAGATCCGGCTGAAAATATGGCAGTGCTGCACGCACGCTGGCATTCGGGTAGCCGCTGTTGCCGGCGCTGAACACGTTGATCACACCGCGCCGCGAGACATCGGCCGCCGCGTCAAGCCAGGTGCCTTGGTTGTAGTGCTGGGCGTAGGCCTTCTGCACATCCGCGAGGGTGCGGTAACTGACATCTGGCGGCTGACTGCCCCAACTGTTGTTGATCGCGCGCACGCCGGCATCGGCCAGCGCGTCGTACACCGCTTTGAAATAGCGCGGATCGGGATTGGGGCCGAACAGGAAACTGTCGTTCTTGTTGGTGTTGCCGACGTAGATCTGCGCGTTGTACGCCACGCCGTGCATGCCACTACCATCGCGCGAGGCACCCATGGTGCCGACCACGTGTGTGCCGTGCGAGTCGTTATTGGGATTGAGGGTGCCATTGACGTTGAACAGCGAGCCGTCGATGTAGCTGCCGCTGGCCGTGACCGGGTGATAACGGTCGCTGGCAAATTCCGGGTGGGCGGCATCGAAACCAGAGTCGAGGGCGCCGATTTTCACGCCTTTGCCGGTGATGCCGGCGGCGTAGGCCTGCTCGGCCTGCATGCGGCTCAGGCCCCAGTCGCGGAGAAATTCGGCGCTGCGCCAACTGGCGGGATCGCCGGGTTTGCCTGTTTCGAGGTATTGGGCCTGCGCCTGGGTTGCAGAAATCAAAAGCAGCAGGGTGCCGACCGAAATCGGCTTGATGCGTACGTCCATGTTCACTACTCACTTTTATTGTTTTATGCAGGTTCTTTTGCGGTGTTGCCTGTTCCCCTCACCCCAGCCCTCTCCCCCAGGAGAGGGAGCTGACCGAGGGGGCTTGCGTCATGCATCGACCTGAACATCCGGGTCGCCCATCCCCTCACCCCAGCCCTCTCCCCCAGGAGAGGGAGCTGACCGTGGTGTTTTGCGTCATGCATCGACCTGGAAAACCGGGTCGCTCATCCCCTCACCCCAGCCCTCTCCCCCAGGAGAGGGAGCTGACCGTGGTGTCTTGCGTCTTACATCGACCTGAAAAACCGGGTCGCTCATCCCCTCACCCCAGCCCTCTCCCCTAGGAGAGGGAGCTGACCGAGGGGGATTGCGTGATGCATCGACCTGAACATCCGGGTCGCTCATCCCCTCACCCCAGCCCTCTCCCCCAGGAGAAGGAGCTGACCGAGGGGGCTTGCGTCATGCATCGACCTGAACAACCGGGTCGCTCATCCCCTCACCCCAGCCCTCTCCCCCAGGAGAGGGAGCTGACCGAGGGGGATTGCGTGATGCATCGACCTGAACATCCGGGTCGCTCATCCCCTCACCCCAGCCCTCTCCCCTAGGAGAGGGAGCTGACCGTGGTGTTTTGCGTCATGCATCGACCTGAAAAACCGGGTCGGTGTTGGATTCGGTGCCGCTTGATCAGGTCGGCGTACTTCCAAAATATCCCCGGATCGGTCCCCTCTCCCCCTGGGAGAGGGTTAGGGTGAGGGCTGTTGAGCGACCACAAAAGCCTCATCCACCCGCGCCAGATCCTGCTCGTTCAAGGTCCCGGCGTAGTAATGCAACTTGGTCCAGGCCATCAAATAGTCGTACCGCGCCTGCGCCAGATCGCGGCGGGTGGTGAACAGTTGCTGCTCGGCGTTCAACGCGTCGAGGTTGGTCCGTTCGCCACCAAGAATGCTCTGCTTGGTCGACACCACCAGCGCTTCCGCCGAGCTCAGCGCTTTCTGATAAGCGCGCAGTTTGCTCACCCCGGACAGGCAAGCGCTGAACTGCCGGCGCAGCTCAATCAGCGTCTCGCGCGTTTTACCGTCGAGTTCATACTCGGCCTGTTCCATGGTGCGACTGGCCTGACGCGTCGAAGCCGACACCCCGCCACCGGCATACAACGGCACGCTGACTTCAAAACCGATGGTGTTGGTTTCGTAGCGCTGGTTGTAGGTGTTGCCGCTTTCCGACTCGTTCTGGCGCATCGAGGCATACGCACTGACTTTCGGCAGATGCCCGGCACGATTGCGCTCCACTTCATACCGCGCGACTTCCACGGCCTGACGCTGCGAGGCCAGATTCGGGTTATTGCTCACCGCCATTTCATGCCAGGTATCGTAATTGGCAGGCATCAGCGCAAAAGTCTGAAAGTTCTGATCGAGCGGTGCCAGATCACCAATGTCCACCGCTGGCGTGCCCACCAGTGCGCCCAGCTCACGCAGCGCCGCGTCTTGCTCGTTACGCGCCTCGATCTCCTCGGCGGTCGCCAGTTCATAGCGCGACTCAGCCTCGAGAATGTCGGTGCGCGTGCCCTCACCCTGCTTGAACATGTGTTCGTTCTGCTGGAACTGCTGCTCGTACGCCTTCTTCTTCGCCTGCGCGATGTCGATCTGATCCTGCGCGAACAGTGCCTTGGTGTAGTTATCCAGCACGCGAACCAACAACTCCTGACTCTTGCCGCGAAAGTTCTCGTCAGCGAACAACGACTGCGCGACACCTTTGCGATACGCCGCGTAAGCCTCGTAATCGAGCAGCGGTTGCTGCAACGTCAGCGCCGAGCCGTAACTGCTGTAATTGCGGTCGTCAGTACGGTTGCGCGCGCGCTCGTCGAGGGAGGTGGCTTTAGACGAGTTGCGACCCTTGTTGTAGGTGTAACCGATGCGTGGCAGCAGACCGGCACGGCCAATCGCGCGGTTTTCCAGGCCGGCGTCACGCTCCTTGATCGCCCCGAGGAACACCGGGTCATTGCGCAACGCCTGTTCGTAGATCTCGAACGGCCCCATGGCCGCTACTGCTGAGTGACTTGCGAGCAGCATCATTGCCGCTGCGAGCATGGAAAGCTTATTCATACAGCCGAACATCCTTATTCCTCGGTCAACGCGGAGCCGGCCCGGTCGAGCAGCGGTTTGAACAGATAGTTGAGGAGTGAACGCTCGCCAGTACGTACGAACATTTCTGCCGGCATGCCGGGCTTGATCACCAGACCGTTGAGTTTCTCCATGGCCTGATCGCTGACGCTGCTGCGCAGGACGTAGTACGGCACACCGGTTTTCTCATCGACCATCTGGTCGGCGGAAATCAGGCTGACCTCCCCCGGTACACGCGGGGTTTTGCTCTGGTTGAACGCGGTAAACAGGATGTCCACCGGCAAATGCGCGCCGACCTTGTCGATCAGGTTGATCGGCAAGTGCCCTTCCACTTCCAGCGTGGTGCCCTGCGGAACGATCTCCAGCAAGGTTTCACCCTGACGCACCACGGCACCTTCGGTGTGCACGCCGAGATTGACCGCGACGCCGTCGGCGGTGGCGATGATTTCGCTGTGCTGCAGGTCGAAACCGGCGGAGGTCAGTTGCTCCGACAGGGTCACGCTTTTCAGCTGCGCGTCGGCCAGTTGCGTGCGGACTTCCTTCTGATATTCCTCGGCGTGCTGTTGCAGCTTCAGCCGCGACTCGAGAATGCCCTGTTCCACGCGGCCGCTCTCACCGGTGTTTTCCGCCAGTTGCTGCTGCACTTGCGACAGTTGGCGCTGGTACTCCATTAGGCGGTTACGCGGGATGTAACCGTTGTCAGCCAACGGTTGCAGGTTGCTCAACTGCTGTTGCAGCGAGTCGGCCTGAGCATTGAGATCAGTACGCGCGCGACGCATGCCGGCCAGTTGCGCGGTGGCGCCTTCGATGCTCGCACGCAGTCCGGCCTGTTCGCGGTAGTACGCCTCGCGACGGCTGCTGAACAGTTGCCGCTGGCCTTCCAGTACCAATGCCAGACGTGGGTCCGGGTCATTGCTCAGCTCGGCGGGAAAGGTCACTTGCTTGAAGTTGTCGCGCTCGGCCTGCCAGCGCGCGAGGCTGGCCCAAGCCATGCGGTACTGTGCTTGCAGCGACTGCACGTCAGCGGCGACTTGCGTTTGATCGAGGCGGAACAGCGGCTGGCCCTGCTTCACGATTTCGCCTTCGCGCACCAGAATCCGGCTGACCACGCCGCTGCTCATCGACTGCACGGCTTTGCGTTTGCCCGACACGACGACCGTGCCTTGCACCGGAATGCCTTGATCCAGTGGCGCCAAGGCTGCCCAGGTGAAGAAACTGCCGGCACCGACGATCGCCAGAATCCAGCCCATGCGCGCGAAGAACTTCGCATCGCGCTCCGGGCGTTCGGTGATGTAGGCGTGTTCCATGCTCGCTTCGTTTTCAGTGTTCATGCTTGCGCTGCTCATACACCCGAATTCCTTGTCGAGGGCTGATACTGTCGGCTCATGCTGAGCCCGCCCGGTGCCTGTGCAGCTTTTTCCCGCTGTTGGTCTTGCTGGCCGGAGAGTGCCTTGAGCACGTCCTGACTCGGGCCGAAGGCTTGCAGACGCCCGTCATTGAGTACCAGCAGCTTGTCGGCCTGGGCCAACACCGAAGAACGGTGCGTCACCAGCACCACCGTGGTGCCTTGCGCTTTAAGCGCGGCAATGGCGCTGGCCAATGCGGCTTCACCGACGGTGTCGAGGTTGGAATTCGGTTCATCCAGCACCACCAGGCTCGGCGTGCCATACATCGAACGCGCCAGGGCCACACGCTGTTTCTGGCCGCCGGACAAGCCACTGCCATCCTCGCCCAGTTGCGTGTCGTAGCCTTGCGGCAGACGCAGGATCATTTCGTGCACGCCGGCCTGTTGCGCGGCGGCGACGACTTTCTGCGGATCGGCCTCGCTGAAACGGGCGATGTTCTCAGCGATGCTGCCGCTGAACAGCTCGATGTCTTGCGGCAGGTAGCCGATGTACGGGCCAAGGTCATCGCGGTTCCAGCGATGTATATCCGCGCCATCGAGGCGCACAGTGCCGCCGAGGGTCGGCCAGACACCGACCAGCACACGGGCCAGCGTCGATTTACCGGAACCGGATGCGCCGAGCACACCGAGTACTTCGCCGGCATTCAGATTGAAATTGACCATCTGCAACGTTGCCGTGCGCTGCCCCGGAGGGCCGGCGCTCACTTGTTCGAAGGTGATCTGGCCTTTCGGCGCCGGCAGCGCCATGGCGTCGTCACTCGGCGGGAAGGCTTGCAGCAGCGCATCGAGACGGCGGTAAGCCAGCTTCGCCCCGCTCCACTGCTTCCACACGGCAATCAACTGGTCGATAGGGCTCAGTACGCGGCCCATCAAGATCGAACCGGCGATCATCATCCCGGCCGTCATGTCGCCCTTGATCACCAGCAATGCGCCCAGGCCCAAGACCAACGATTGCAGGCACAGGCGCAGGGTTTTGCTCAACGAACTGATCACCGCACCGGTGTCGCTGGCCTGATTCTGCAGACCGAGGAACCGCGAGTGCACCTGGAACCAGCGTTTGCGCAGGGAACCGAGCATGCCCATCGCCTGAATGGTTTCGGCGTTGTGCAGATGGCTGGTGGCCAACTGGCTGGACTTCTGCGAATAACCGGCGGCTTCGCCCAACGGCTTTTTGGTCATGTACTCGTTCAGGCAGGCCAGCCCGATCAGCAGCAATGCGCCCGCCGTGGCCAGTACGCCGAGCCAGACGTTGAACAGGTAAATCACGAACAGATAGACCGGGAACCACGGCGCATCGAAAAATGCGAACAGCGCGGGTCCGGTGACGAATTGGCGAATGTGTGTCAGGTCACCCAGCGACTGCCCGGCGTTGCCCTCGCCTTTGAACAGGTTGCGCTCGAACGCGGCTTGATAGACGCGCAGGTTGAAACGGCGCTCCAACTGACTGCCGATGCGGATCACGATAAAGCTGCGCACCACTTCCAGCAGGCCGATAAAGGCGAAGAATCCCACCACCATCAGCGACAGCATCGCCAGGGTCGTTTCGTTCTGCGAGGACAGCACCCGGTCGTAGACCTGAAGCATATAGATGGAGGGCACCAGCATCAGCACGTTAATCAGCGCGGTAAAGCAGCCGACGCTGATCAGGATACTTTTATAGTCACCCAATGCCTTGAATAAGGGCGCGGTGGCTGGGGCCTTCGCCATCTTCATTGATTATTCCTGGAAAATATTTCCCGCCACTCATTGGCGAGAGTCGAATTAATTAACCGCACTATGTCGGAACTTGCTTTTTGGTCTACCGCTTACACTTTCATAACAACTTGCGCGAATAATTGCGGTGCAGTTGCCGCTCAGCGTTACTTATAACCATCGCATGGCGCCTTATATTAAAACTTTGTCGCCGTCTGGATAATCAAGGCTGTTGCGCCGCGCGCTCAAGCGTAATCACCAGACCTGACTTCAAAGTGGTCAGATAAAGCCCGTCACGTTGTCGGCTGAAAAACTGGATTCTTGAGCCCTCCTTGCCGGTAATCGACAGGCCGTCCGGATCGGGAAACCAACCGATCGGGGTTTGCTCAAGCCATGCACCGAGACAGTCGGCCCCTTTGCCCAAGGTCTGATTGGATTCAAGGTCGATCAGGCAAGTATTCGAAGGCTTGTCCTGCTGCTTCTGCGCTTCTCGATCATCATCCCGGGTAGACAATGTCGCTTGCCATTCCCCGGCAAACACCGAGGGTTCTTCAAGTCTCTGGCTGCTTGCCATACTGGTTTCTCCTGAAATCATCATGAGCGCCGCCGAAAGCCACGCCGCCACCCTGTAGGTAAAAGCTTTACTGATCATGGGAATATTCGCTCCGGCGTGTAGCCTTACTTACCGACCAACACGATGCAAGCAAAGAAAGCGGCGCATCACACGCCGCTTTCCACTGCTACATCACGCGACGATGTCGCTGGTGGCTGCCTGGCCAACGGTGCTGACCTGGAAGTCCGCCACGCCGTGGCCGGAGAAGTCCACCGACAGCAGGCTGTTGCCGCCCGACGACGTCAGGACTGCGTCACCGGCAGCACCGGTGAAGCTGCTGACGAAGTGCAGGCCGGAACCGTTGGTGATACCGCTCAGGTCGATTTTGTCCAGACCGCTGACGAAATCGAGGATCTGATCGATCGCCCCCGGCTTGGAGTCCGAGCTGGCCGCAAACACAAAGGTGTCCGAACCGGCACCGCCCCACAGCTTGTCGGCACCGCCAGCGCCGTAGAGGATGTCGTTGCCGGCACCGCCCTTCAGCTCGTTGGCCACGCTGTTGCCGATCAGCAGATCGTTACCCGAACCGCCGATGGCGTTCTCGATGATCGCGCCCTTGGCGATGGACACGTTGCCCACCAGGCCGCCAACGTCGGAGAACGAGGCATCATTGAGATTGATCTTCTGGTTCTGGGTGAAACCCGAGAAGTCCAGAGTATCCTTGCCGCCGGCATCCCACACCGAGAACACCACTTTGTCACTCGACGACGAAGCGCTGAGGAAATCGCGGCCAGTGTTGGAGTTGAAGCCGTAGGTGGTGTCACCGGTACGGGTGGTGGTGTTGGCACCGTAGAGCTTCTGGATGGCAGCGATATCGTCCATCAGCGGGCCGGACGAATACGCTTCGACACCGCCCTTGCTGAAGTTCTGATTGGTGTTGCTTTCGCTCCAGTAGCTCATGACGCTGTAGCCGCGGGTGTCTTGCCCGTAGGACGCATCGTTGTAGGTCGGGTTGCCATTACCGGCGTTGTAGTCGCCAGGGTGAGCGAGACCCAGGCTGTGGCCGATCTCGTGAGTCAGGGTCTGACGACCGTAGTTGTTCAGATCCGGATTCTTGTTCTGCGTGTAGCCACTGTTGATCAGGTACCACGAGGTACCGTCATAGCCGGCGCCAGTGCCTGGCAGATAAGCGAACGCTGCAGCGCCATCCTGGCCACCGCTGTAGTTACCGAAGGTCATGTGGCCGTCACCGCCCGAGGCTTTCTCGGTGAAGGTCACGTTGGCCACGTCAGCCCAGGATTGCATGGCGAGCTTGGCCTGGGCTTGTTGTTGTGCACTGAACTGACTGAACCCGCTGATCCCGTGCTTGTTCATCGTGCTGGACGATGCCGAAGTCAGGAACGTATAGGTGAGTTCGATCTTGCCGCTGCCGTCCTTGTCCTGGTAGGCAGCGCCGTCGCGCAGCAACTGGGTTGCGGCCTGGTCGACGGAGAAGGAGGGTTTGCCATTGACCGTGAGGTTGCCGCCACGGTCGTACTGATGGCTGAAGCTATTGATCTGGTTGTACGCCGAGCTGAAGGCAGACAGCTGAAAAGCCTGTTCGGCGGTATCAATAGCATTCGCTTTAACTTTCGACATAAACACACTTCCTTGTTTAGCAATGGAACAGTTTTTGTCCGATAGGACTCTCTCTGGCGAGATCGTCCTATCACTCGCCCAATGAAGGCGTAAGAAACCTGACACAATTTGAAATCTGCCGTAAAGGATTTTTTTGAGATCAAATCGAGCTGTTTCCAGAAACTGCCGTAAACAAAGCGTGCGGGGATGAAAGAATGTTTTAGTTGCGCGGCTTTCGCCTAATTGTCTGACGATTTTCTATTTAAATATTAAATATGGGTAAGTTGTTTTTTGTTAGGCACGTCTCACTTTTCCGCACTTTATTAGTGCGATGCCAGTGTATTGATATCAACGATTAATCAACCATACGGGTGAAGTGTGGGAGCGAGCCTGCTCGCGAAAGCGTTTTATCCAACACCCTTGATGCCGAACGGCTCATCACTTTCTCGAGCGGGTTCGCTCCCAGAAATCAGGCCCGCAAAAATCGATCAGGGAGCCTCGATATCGTAGATCACATCAATTTCGTAGTGATCGCCGTCATTAGCGACCGTGGTAAAAATCAGGGAACCGTTGATGCGATCTTCTGGCAGATGCCGTTGAATTTTTACTCTGCCTGAATTGGCGCGAAAAAAAAGCTGCGGATAAAATTTGGTGAGGCTCAGATGAACAATTTTCTCATCGCCCCAATTGATCTCGGGCCCCATTTCAGAAGCACTTGAAAGCTCCAAACCGATAGAAACCCCTTTATCTGCTAGCTCGGGATCAACCATAGTGCCGTGGAAACGCGTTTTTCCTGCCTGAGTGTCGCGATAGACCCAATCGCTAAGAAAGTCATAAGTGATCTGAGTTTTCAGATTCTTGAACGTGCCCTTGATTGTGCCTCGCACGCTCTGGGCCATATCAAGAATATTTTCGGTGCTGGTCATTATCCTTCTCCTTTTCATGAAAGACCGAAGAGGTCTCGGTCTTATTAGAAAGGAAAACAACAAGGCTGAAACCTGTCAGATATGACAGGTATAAAAACTTAGCCTGTTATTCCAATATGCCGAAAAGGAAGGCTCGCCGGGTGTCGACTCCCGACGAAGCCGGATCAACTCCCTGTCCGAATCTTGTTCCACACCCGCGTGCGAATCCTGTCGATATTCAAAGGCATCGCCTCCAACGCAAACAGCTTGCCCATCATTTCCGGGCTCGGATAAACCTTGGTGTCATTCTTGATCGCCGGGTCGATCAGGCTGTCCGCCTGCTCATTGCCATTGGCGTAGTGCACATAGTTGCTGATGCCAGCCATCACGTCCGGGCGCAGCAGGTAGTTCATGAAGGCGTAACCGGCCTTCTCGTCCGGCGCATCGGCCGGCATGGCGACCATGTCGAACCAGATCGCCGCGCCTTCCTTGGGAATCGCATAGCCGATGTCGACACCGTTTTTCGCTTCCTTGGCACGATTCTCGGCTTGCAGGATGTCGCCGGAGAAACCGACCGCCACGCAAATGTCACCGTTGGCCAGGTCGCTGGTGTATTTCGAGGAGTGGAAGTAACTGACATACGGCCGCACTTTCATCAGCAGCGCTTCAGCCTTTTTATAGTCCTCGGGATTTTTGCTGTGATGCGGCAGGCCCAGGTAGTTGAGCGCCGCCGGCAGCAATTCCGGGCCGTTGTCGAGGATCGCTACACCGCACTTCTGCAGTTTTTCCATGTACTCAGGCTTGAAGATCAGGTCCCAGGAGTCCACCGGCGCATTGTCGCCGAGCACGGCTTTGACTTTGGCGATGTTGTAGCCGATGCCGGTGCTGCCCCACAGGTACGGAAAGCCGTGTTCGTTGTTCGGGTCGTTGGTTTGCAGCGCTTTGAGCAGCACCGGATTGAGATTCTTCCAGTTCGGCAACTGGCTCTTGTCGAGCTTCTTCAGCGCCCCGCCCTGAATCTGCCGGGCCATGAAGTGGTTGGATGGAAACACCACGTCGTAACCGGATTTACCGGTCATCAACTTGCCATCGAGGGTTTCGTTGCTGTCGTAGACGTCATAGGTGACGCCAACGCCCGTCTCTTTCTCGAAGTTCTTGGTGGTGTCGGGCGCGATGTAGTCGGACCAGTTGTAAACCTTGACCGTTTCCGCTGCCTGAGCAAGGGAAACGGCGAGCATCAGCGGTGCCAGAGCGAGGGTCTTGCGGATCATGGATCGATTCCTGTGTGGGTTTTCTTTTTTGTTGGCAGGCAATCAAAGGATCAAACAATCAGAAAATCAGCACGTAACTCTTACGCACGGTTTCCTGGATATCCCAGACCCCGAGCGTGTTGGCCGGCAACATCAGTGCGTCGCCACCTTGTATGTGCAGGGTCTCGCCGCCACCGTCGGGGGTGAACGTGCAGCGCCCGGAAATGAAATGGCAGAACTCCTGCGCGGTGATCTGCCGACGCCAGCGCCCGGGCGTGCATTCCCAGACGCCGGTTTCAACGCCGTCGTCGCGTTCGACGCTGGTGGTCGAGGCGATCGCGATCGGTTCGCCGAGGGGCACGGCCACCGGGTTGGACTCATCCAGTTGCAGGGTTGCGGTGTTTTTAAACTGGGTAATGCTCATGGTCTGACCTGTCTTTTAAATAAACGGCTTTTAGTGCATGAAACCTTCCATGAAACCCGCCACCTGGCTGGCGAGTTTGCGCCGCCATGGCGCGGTCGCCGGGTTCGCCAGGGTCTGGTCTTCATGGACGAAGCTTTTGATGATCGCGTTGTAGCCAAGCCAGCGGCACGGCTCCGGTTCCCACGCACGCAGTGCATGAATGCCGCCGTCCGGCAGCACCCATGGCTGGCGAACCAGTTCCGTATCGCGCTCAAGAATCAGATCTGCCAGGGTGCGGCCGCCGAGATTGCTCGCACCGACACCCTCCCCGCCGTAACCGCCGGACAGCGCGATGCCGTTGGCGCGATCGCAAAGCATGTGCGGCTTGAAATGACGGGACATGCCGAGGTTGCCGCCCCACGCGTGGGTGATCTGCACGTTTTTCAGTTGCGGGAACAGTTCGCCGAACAGATAGCGGCGCAGCTCGACTTCATCGCGGGTCAGGTCGAAGTTATGCCGCAACTTGCCGGCGAACTGGTAGCCGCCACGGGCGCCGAAGATCAGCCGATTGTCGGCGCTGCGCTGGCCATAAGTGACCTGACGGCTGAATTCGCTGAAAGCTTGGCCACGATTGAGGCCGATCTCATCCCAGGTCGCAGCAGACAACGGCTCGGTGGCGACGATCAGGCTTTGCACCGGCAATTGATAGCGGCCCAGCGGCGGCAAAGTCACCGAATAACCTTCGACGGCTGGCACGATCCAGCGACTGCGCACGCTGGCTTTCGCGGTTCGCAAACTACCCGCCTGCCAGTGTGTGACCGGGCTGTTTTCGTAGATCTTCACGCCCATGTTCTGCACGGTGCGCGCCAGACCGCGCACCAGTTTCGCCGGATGGATGGTCGCCACGTGCGGCGCGTAAATCCCGCCATAAGGCTTGGCGACGCGAATCTGTTGGGCGAGTTGTTCGGGGCTGAGCCAGCGGTAATCGTCGTCAGTCAGGCCTTGAGCGTGCAGTTTGGCCAGATACTCCCGCAGCGAGGCTTCCTGCTCCGGGTAACGCGCCGCGCAATACAGCACGCCGCCCTTGCGGTAATCGCAATCGATGCCTTCGCGCTCGAGGACGATTTCCACTTCATCGGGAATGCTGTGCAGCAGATCGAAAGAAGCGCGGCGCTGCTCGGGTGACAGCCCGGCCAGCAAGCGGTCTTCGCCAAGCAGATTGCCCATCAGCCAGCCGCCATTGCGACCGGAAGCGCCGAAACCGGCCGTTTGCGCCTCAACAATTGCAATGTCGAGACCCGGCGCGAGTTTCTTCAGGTAGTACGCGGTCCACAGGCCGGTGTAACCCGCGCCGATGATTGCCACGTCGACGTCCAGATCTCGTTCAAGCTCGGGCCGCGCGGTCAGCGGCTCATCGAGTTGATCCATCCACAAACTGATAGTGCGCCACGCCGGCATGCAAGACTCCGCCACTGAAAACCTTCGATGGCGTCGATCCTAGTGGCTGTGCTCAGTTGATGTCTTGCGCGCGTGCCCGCAAAGAAATTTGTTTGGCGTAAGCCTTGGGCGACTGGCCGGTGTGCTGGCGGAAACAGCTGTAGAACGCCGACAACGAATTGAAACCTGCGGCAAAGGCCAGTTCATCGATGCGTACCGGCGGCGTTGCGTTGTCGAGCGAGCGCAGTAGATGTTGCAGGCGCGCCTGATTGACGTAGCGGTAGAAGCTTTGCCCGAGCACCTGATTGAGCAGATAGGAAATCTGATTGCGGCTGTACCCGCACTCCTTCGCCACCCGCTGCAAGTCGAGTTCGGGATCGAGGTACGGCTGCTGTTTGTCGAAATACTGCTGCAGGTCTTCAGCCATAAAACTCAACTGGCGCGGCGAAAGGCCCAGGCGACTGACTGCCGGACGCTGACTCGAGGACGCCGTGCCAGCAGTTTGCGTGCGCACCAGCGAGGCATATTCGTTGACGCGCCAGATCAGCCCGTCCTTGACCGTGATCGCCTCGCTGGAGCGAAACGACACCAGCCCGTCGCCGCCGCGCAAGGTCACTTCGTATTGAATGAACGCGGTGTTGCCGTCGACGCGAATGCGGTCGCAATGCTCAAGCAGTTCGTCGGACTCTCGCGGCATGCTGACACGCACGTATTCGCGCAACTCGTCGAGGCAGAGCACGCGGTTCTGGAAGAAATCGTTGTACTGGATGTCCGGGTGATACAGCGCCATGACGCTGTCGAGGTCGCGGTGCTTCCAGCTCAGGTGATAGCACATGACCGTGGCCGCCGTGGCCTGGGTCTGTTCTGGGCCGTCATCGTCGGCGTGCATAAAGGGCTCGGCGCAAAAGAATCGAGCTTGCCGAAGTTCGGCGCGGGCTTCAATGACTAATCCGTAGTGGCATTTTGGCGACGATTGCGTAGGCCGTGACTTACATCAAAAAATGCGAAGCAATCGCAAAATGAACTGAAAAATCTCACAGGAATTTCACATCCAGATGCTACTTTTAATGTCAGTTACCGGTTGAGCCAATGAAGGCTCTTCCCACCTAACATGAGCAAACGGAAGCGCTCGATGAAGAAGGCGGGCAACATATGAATAAAGGGTCAAGCAAAGTCACGTTCCCCAATGCATGCCAGCTGATGCGCTGGCATTTTCATCCCATGGGTTTCGAGGCGACGATGGACGCGCCGGGCAGCATGATCGCCCGTCTGTTCGATCGTGCCAGCGGCGAAACCATGATCGCCATCGCCGGCATCCCGTGCGCGACGGTGATGAATGCAGCGGATGTCGAACGAATTATCGAGGCTGTGGAGGATGAGCTGGAAGCGTTCATACCTCCGGAGTCTCTCAGGAGTTACGCATAAGCTTATGATTTAAAACAAAAAGCCCACATTTCTGTGGGCTTTTTTGTGCCTATGCGGTTTGTTTGCTGACACGGTGATCAACGAAGAACGGCTTGCCCTTGGCCACCCGGTCGGATGCCCGGGGCATGTTCACGGCTTGCACCTCCTGCGGTTCGACGTACCAGTAGCAATGGCTGACCGCCCGCGTAATACCGACGTAGGCCAGGCGCAGGATCTCATCCTTTTGCGCAGTGTCGTACGGCTCGCTGTCGCCCGACTTACCCAAACCTGCCATGCGATAGACCTGATTCTTGTAGGGCGAACTGGTCAGGTGCTGGCAATCACCGAGCAAAAATACTGTATCCGCCTGCAAGCCTTTGGCGCTGTGGTAGGTCAGTTGTTTCAGGCGCCGCGCCTCGTATGGCAAACTCGAATCCACATTAACTACTGACTGAATATGCTCTTCAATCAATAATTTATCGCTGCTTTTTCGATACAGCATCAAGATCGAATGACCTTGGCGATAGTGCTCGGCGAG
Organism: Pseudomonas sp. VD-NE ins; assembly: GCF_031882575.1. Classification (NCBI taxonomy): domain Bacteria; kingdom Pseudomonadati; phylum Pseudomonadota; class Gammaproteobacteria; order Pseudomonadales; family Pseudomonadaceae; genus Pseudomonas; species Pseudomonas sp. VD-NE ins. The sequence continues at coordinate 3,038,240 of NZ_CP134772.1, read as the reverse complement.
GCGCTGGCCCAAGGCCTGATCGTCGCGCTCCAGCACATTGACTGGCTGCAGCGGCTTGGGCGCACCGCTGGCCTTGGCTTTTTTCCCGGGGATCGCCGGCGCCGCGCGGACAATATGCTCAGCGGCATCAATGATGTGTTGATGGCTGCGGTAATTGTCACTGAGCATCACCCGAGTGGTGCTCGGCGACGGGAACTCCTTGTCGAACGCCATGAAGTAACTTGGCGAACTGCCGCGCCAGCCGTAAATCGACTGCCAGTCATCACCGACGCACAGCAAAGATGAACACTGCGCGCCCCGCCCGACGTGCATGGCCGGGCCTCGGCTGCGGATTTCGCTGAGGCTCGCGCGTATCCACGAAACAATCTGCGGCGATACATCCTGAAACTCATCGATCATCAAATGCGACAGCGGCCGTAGCAACTCATCGCTCAATAGCTTGAGGTTTTCCGGCGAGTGCTCGCTGAACAGCGCGAACATGCGGTTGTAGGTCATGACCGGCGGCTTTCGATCCAGCAGATGATCTTCAAATGCCCGCCAGAACAGACTCAAAGCCTCAAAGAAAAACCGGTCCGGGTCGTCCTTGGCAAAGCTCATGCGGCCGACAGCGTCAGGCACGTCCAGGCCCAGGTTCTCGATGAAGCCTGCCGCCGCGACAAAACAATCGAGCAACGGCGCAGAGGCCAACTCGCCTTTGACCTTGTAATCGAAACCCGGCCCGGCACTGGCATCACCGGCCAATGTGGCCAGAACACGTTTCGATGACTCGTAACTATCTAACCAAATCAATGGCTTACGACAGAAAGCTTGAAACAGGGTGCGTTTCACCGCCCACTCTGCGCGCACGCTGAGCTTGGCATTTGGCCGGCTTACCTGCGGGTTTTCCCGTGGGTCGAAACCTAACACTACCCACGCATCCAGACTCGGAATGTAGCCGTGGCAATGGAATTTTGCGCCGTTGATATCGAAACTCTGGCGGTTCGGCTCAATGCCCTTGATCGGCCAGGCGCCAGCGCGGAACCACAAGTCTTCGATGGCGTCGCACAGTTCTTCGTCGCGCCGGGAGGCCAGCTCCGTCACTGCGACACGCTTCTGCACGTCCGGGTGATCACGCTCCAGCTCCTTGAGCTGTAAACCGGCCCGGGACAGCGGCTGAATCAACTGGCGGAAACGCTCGTCCTCGTTGAACAAGCGGTGATAGCAGGCGTTGAGTTGCTGACGCTGCGCATCGTTAATGCGCAGGTCGAACGGATTACTGTCGACCTCTTCGTCGGCACCTTGCGCTCGATGGCTGAGGTTTTCAAAAGCCTGCAAGCGCTCGAACCCCGGCAAGCTGCGCACCATCGGCAGGATGCGCGAATGGAAAGTGCGCACCAGTTCGCGCGCCTGACGCAGGTTCAACGCCTGGCCCCAGAGCGTGAACAGCTCAATCAGTTTGTTGATGAAATCCTTGCGCGACTCGCGGGTGAAGGTCACTACGGTCATCGAATCCAGCTCAAAGCCCAGATAGTGGTTAAGCAACAGAATACGCAGTACCAATGTGGTCGACTTCCCCGCACCCGCGCCGGCGACTACTGAAGTCGACGGGGTTTCGCTGAAAATCATTTTCCATTGCGCTGCGCTTGGCTGAGCATGCTCAGGCAACAAGCGGGCGACATCGGCCTTCATGCGTTTTTTCAGTTCGGCCGTCAGCGGCAGACGCCAATCGTCGAACAGATGGTTATCAACGCTCGGCGGGCGATGCTCAGTGTTGCGGCTGTCACGGATCAGCAGCACCTGCCGGCCTTCTTCCAGCCCCTCAAGCTTGCCTTCCTTAAAGCCATATTCGACGCCAGCGGTATGCCCGCTGCGAAAGCCATCGGCCTGACCATGCAACCACGATGCGCGGTGCTGGGCGCGCAAACGGGTCAAACCATGGCCGAAGAAGCGTGCAGCCAGGCGTTTGAACCAAGGCATCTCGGCCAAGGGGCGAAGTTCGGGAGGAAGATCGGGGGTGTGCTGCGCCACGCTGACGGGCTCCAGTGTGTGAGGCTGTTGCGGCTATGGTGTCTGTATTTGCCGCGCAGTTCTAGCGAAATGCTTATAGGTCATCGGTTTAGGCGATGAACTGAAGGTGAGATGAGACAATTTTCAGTTGTTTTTCTATCAGCCAATTCGATGCTAATGCCGCACTTTTTACGCTTTTTATCGATAGTTAACTGATAGATGATCGTCGTCATAAACCACCGGTGTCGCGTCGGGTGTCGCCATTCACGCCCCACGACGAACCTTTTGAGGAGACGATCATGCTTGAACTCAGACCTTTCAGCTCGCTGGGCGGCGCCCATCACGGCTGGTTGGATGCTCATCACCACTTTTCGTTCGCCGAGTACTACGACCCGCAGCGCATGAGCTGGGGCAACCTGCGGGTGTGGAACGATGACGTGATCGCTGCGGGCACTGGCTTCCCGCAGCATCCGCATCGCGACATGGAAATCATCACCTATGTCCGTGAAGGCGCGATTACTCACCAGGACAACCTCGGCAACAAAGGCCGCACCGAGGCTGGCGATGTGCAAGTGATGAGCGCCGGCACCGGCATCGCGCATAGCGAATACAACCTGGAAGCCCAGGACAGCAAGATCTTCCAGATCTGGATCCTGCCAACGGAAACTGGCGCACCGCCATCGTGGGGAGCGAAACCGTTTCCGAAAGGCCTGCGTGAAGGCTTTGTCACACTGGCCAGCGGCAAGGAAGGCGATGACCAAAGTCTGCGAATTCGCGCCGATGCCAGATTGGTCGCGGCCAATCTCAAAGCGGGTGAAACCGCGGAATATCACCTGGATGAGGGCCGTCGCGCGTATCTGGTGCCGGCCACCGGCGCGATTGAAGTCAACGGCTTGCACGCACAAGCTCGAGACGGTGTCGCGGTAGCGCACGAGCGAGTGCTGACCGTCACAGCCGTTGAAGACAGTGAAATTGTCCTGGTGGATTTGGCTTGATCGCCTGAAGGGCAGACAAAAGAAGGGGCAACCATCACGGTTGCCCCTTTTTTCATGCGCTTGCGAGCATCACTTGCTGGAGATGGCGCCATCCACCAGCGTCTGTGCTTCAACGACCAATTGCTTGAGGTGGTCGTCACTGATGAAGCTTTCGGCGTAGATCTTGTAGATGTCTTCGGTGCCCGACGGACGCGCGGCGAACCAACCGTTTTCAGTCATCACTTTCAGGCCACCAATCGCCTGATCGTTGCCCGGTGCATGGCTGAGAATGCTCTGGATTTTCTCACCAGCCAGTTCAGTCGAGGTGACCTGCGCAGGCGACAACTTGCTCAGCAACGCTTTTTGCTCCGGATTGGCCTTGGCGTCGACGCGCACCGAGAACGGTTCGCCCAACTCATCGGTCAATGCCTTGTAGGCCTGGCTCGGATCACGGCCGGTACGCGCGGTCATTTCAGCAGCGAGCAAGGCCGGGATCAGACCGTCCTTGTCGGTGCTCCAAACGCCACCGTCCTTGCGCAGGAACGATGCACCCGCGCTCTCTTCGCCACCGAAACCCAACGAGCCATCGAACAGGCCATCGGCGAACCATTTGAAACCGACCGGAACTTCGTACAGACGACGGCCCAGACGCTTGGCCACGCGATCGATCAGACCGCTGCTGACCACGGTTTTACCCACGCCAGCATCCGCGCGCCACTGCGGGCGGTTCTGGAACAGGTAATCGATCGAAACGGCCAGATAGTTGTTCGGCGCAAGCAAACCACCGGACGGCGTCACGATGCCGTGACGGTCGTGATCCGGGTCGCAGGCAAACGCGACGTCGAAGCGCTCTTTCAGGCCGATCAGGCCCTGCATCGCGTGGCTGGACGACGGGTCCATACGAATCTGGCCATCCCAGTCGACAGTCATGAAACGGAACGTCGCGTCGACTTCCTTGTTGACCACTTGCAGGTCCAGACGGTAATGCTCGGCAATCGCCGACCAGTAGCGCACCCCTGCTCCACCCAGCGGATCAACGCCCAGACGCAGCTTGGCGTCACGGATGGCATCGAAGTCGATCACGTTGATCAGGTCGGCAACGTAGGTGTTCAGATAGTCGTGGCGATGCGTCGTGCTGGCCTTGAGCGCTTGCTCGTAGCTGATGCGCTTCACACCGGCCAGTTTGGCGGCCAGCAGCTCATTGGCCTTGGCTTCGATCCACTTGGTGATGTGAGTGTCGGCTGGTCCGCCGTTGGTTGGGTTGTATTTGTAACCACCGCTTTGTGGCGGGTTGTGCGACGGCGTGATGACGATGCCGTCCGCCAGACCCGAGGTGCGCCCACGGTTGTAGCAGAGAATGGCGTGAGAGATGGCGGGCGTCGGCGTGTATTCATCACCTTCGGCGATCATCACGGTCACACCGTTGGCGGCCAGCACTTCCAGCGCGCTGGCCCCGGCTGGAGTCGACAGTGCATGCGTGTCGATGCCGACAAACAACGGCCCGGTGATCCCTTGGGCTTCGCGGTACAGGCAGATCGCCTGGCTGATGGCCAGAACGTGCCATTCGTTGAAACTCAAGTCGAACGAGCTGCCCCGGTGTCCGGATGTACCGAACGCCACACGCTGAGTGGAAATCGAGGCGTCGGGCTGTCCGGTGTAATAAGCCGTTACCAGTCGCGGGATATCGACCAACAATTCTGCCGGTGCCGGTTTGCCCGCAAAAGGACTGAGTGTCATGCAAAACCTCTGAAATAGAGTGGTTCAGGAATAGAGCGCAGTTTACTGGCAGTTTGACCGCAGTGCGATGGGATCTATCCGGGACTCTCCCGATGTTTTTTAACGTTAGTCAGCAGGCGCAAGGCGCAAGGCGTCACCGAGCAGCCCGACGACGCTGGCCAGGTCATGATCACCATGACTCAGCGGGCTCAACCGCAGGTGCTGCGCATGCAGGCCGTGCAGGCTGAACAACTCGCCCGGCGCAATGATGATTTGCTGCCTGAGCAGGCGGTGGAACACCTGCGCCATGTTCACTGGTCGCAGCGAACGCACCCAGATGGTCGCGCCCCCCTGAGGTTCGACCACCTGCAAGGCGTCGCCAAGACGCTCGCGCAGCAACTCGATCAATTGCGTGCGACGCTCCTTGAGCATTCGCCGCAATATCGACAAATGCTGATCCAGTCGGCCGCCCCCGAGCAGCCTGGCGATTGCCTTCTGGCGAATCGGCGACAAGCGAAACGCGCGCAACAGAAAATGCCGCTGCAACTCATTGCGCCAATGACGTGAAAGCAGAATGCCGAAAGGCGCCTCGGCACCGACGAACTTCTCGAACGTGGAAAACACCAGCAAACGATCAGGGTCCAGCCAGTCACGCAAGCGTTGGCCGGCGCTGCCTTCATTGAGTTCGCTGTAACAATCGTTTTCCAGCACCCAGGTGCCATGACGCCCGAGCAACTGCGCGACTGCCTGCTGGTTGCTCAGCGGCAACAGGCTGCCCCGGGGCATGCTCAATGCTGAAGACAAAAGCACCAAACGTACCGACTCAACCTTGAGTAACGACTCCAGGCGCTGCAGATCAATTACGCCGCCGGCCAGCAGCGGCAACTCGAAAACACGCACCTCGGCGGCTTCCAGCAGACGCAGGATCACCCAGTCACAGGGCGATTCAACGACAACGGTGGCCTTGCGCAGCGCCAGTACTGAAATCAGAATTTCCAGCACGCCGCGCAGATCTGCGCCGATATAGACGTCATCGGCACGCCAGTAATTGGCCGTGGATGAGGTGTAGCGCGCGGCCAATACCGTGCGCAGTTCAAGTTCACCGCAAGGTTGCACCAGCGCTTGCGGCTGGCGCGGATATTGACGCAGCAGTTCCCGCTCCAGCATCAGTAATGGACTGTCCAGCGGTTGCAGCGAGGCTGGCTCATCGGCGCTCAACACGCACATGCCCGGGCGCCGGGCGTTGACGTAAACAGTTTCCAGCAAATCACTGCCGCTATCAGGCGAATCCATGACATGCAGTGCTTGCGCGTAGTACCCGGACTTGGCAATCGAATAGACCCGACCTTCCTTTTCCAGCAGCGAATACGCGTACTGGACAGTCGAGATCGACACATTGAGCCGGTCAGCCAATTGCCGTAATGAAGGCAGGCGCACTGCCGAGCTACTCCCCGCCTCCTCTATCAGCAGGGTCAGGTATCGATAAACCGCCTGATAAACGAAGTCATTTTCCCTCGACGCTTTCACGAGCCCGCATCCGTGGGCATGAGTTCATCTCCTTGCATATGGCTCACGGTCAACCTTCCGCCGATCGATCGGCGGAAGGCTCGGTCACGGCGTCATCCTTGCCTTGGTTTGGCGCTGCCGCTTCGTCGGGATCGGGCATACGAATGCCCGCCATTGCATACAGACGCACAATCAACCGAACCGGCAGCCCACTGACATCCGTGATCCACTTCATGACCTGTTCCGGCGCATGCAGACCCTGCATGGCCCGGTGCAGCTCCGGCAATGCCACCAACATGCCAGGGTGACAATTGCGCAAGAACCGCTCAAGCCCTGCGCCACCATTGATGAAGGGCGCAAACAACAGGCACGCCAGCTGGATTTCGTTCAGGTCAAAATGCGCCTGCAGGAAGCTTTGCGCTTGCATATGCAGGTGCTCGGGCTCATCCAGGTCGCCGAAACTCGCCAGCAACTGTTCGCACACCGGCTCGGGAACCTGCTTCTGCCGCATCGTAATCAGGCTGTTTTTCAGGTAGTCACTGACCCCGGCCCCATAGGTGCGCCCTTCGACGAATTGCGCCTGCAGACCTCGCAAATGCGCAGCCACCACAGGCTCCACGTGCTCATCGTCGCCTTGATAAAACGTCAGGTCATCAGCCTGGAAACCCAGAAAATCACTCAGCAAAGGCCAGCGCTCTTCGAGCTTGCCGACAATCATGTCGTTGATCGGGATGTAGCTGGTACGTCGACAGGCTTCGAACTGGCCCTCGGGACGCCAGGCTACCCGCTCTTCTTCCGGGTAAAACTCGCGGTAATAATCACCACCCAACCCATCGAGCAGCGGAAACAACATTTCGAAGCCGACAGAACTTGCCTGCGGCCCGGCAATCGCGGCTTTCTGCACGGCGCGACCCAGCCCGTCGAGGAAGTGGCGCTGTCGACGCACGGATTCACTGCCGACCATGGCGTCGACTCCGTTATTCCAGCGGGCCACCTGACCGTAGAACTCGGCAGTGGCCAGATAGGCGTCGTCCCACAGTTCGAGGGGTTCATCCCAGGTTCGACAATGCCCGATCAGCAACAGGTTGATACGGTTGGCCTCGCGCCCCGCCTCGCCGATGGGCGCCTGATGATCAAACGGAAGCACCTCGCGGTGATCCACCATCAGCAGCTCGACCCGAGGATCGTCATACAAAAACAGGGCACTGTAGCTGCGGTGCATGTTTTGCAGGGACGCCTGGCTGTTGCCGTTCCAGCGCAGGGTGGCCACCCGCAGTTGAAAGGTCGCCGGTGAACGGCTTGCGATGGTCAACTGCGCCGCTCGCAGCAATGCCAACGTATAACAACTGTCGCGCGACCCTGACTGGTTCACCAGCACCTTGAAATGACCGATATTCTCCATACCGCCGGCGGCCACTGCCAGGCGTTGGATCAGCAGCTGCAGCGCCGTGCGTTCTGCGCGAGAGAAGAAACTCAGCAAGCGTTGCAATACTTGCTGGTAGACATAGTTCATTGCCTGATCATGGATCGTGCTCATCGGTATTTACCCGGTATCGAAAGTTTCATGCCGCGCGGACTGAAACAGCAGTCAGGCGACAATTCATCAATAAGTAATAGACGTTCGAATGCTAACACTTACAAGTTTGTAGTTATTTGAAACACTTGAGCTGTTAAAACCCCTCCCGTCGCCGAGATACAGCCTCAAACCCCTGTAATTGTTGAGATATTTTTTTCGGGACGCAGTCCTAGGAAACTTCCCACAAGGTCCCACGGCAAGTGAGTACAAGAAAAAGAGAAGCGGTTTCCGAATAGCCCTACAACAATTAAACAAAAGTTGGCTTGATCAATCGATTTATTCGTTTGATATCGCGCAGGACAAATTGAATGCACAGCCATGGCTCATTCCTTGAGATGAAAGTAATCATTCAATTATCAGGGCTTACATTGTGATTAGAAGATACAGATCGAGAGCAAAAACCAGTTCAGTTGCTGAACGGTCCCGGGGGCAGCACCGGAAAGCTCTGTCTTTCAAGAGGGAGGTAAACGCAAAAGAGTCCGTGGGGCCACGGACTCTGATTGAAGGGCTTACGCCGGTTCGACTTGCAGGGCGACCCGCTCGCGGCATGGGCATTCGTCCATGTAGCGATGCGCTTCGACAAACTCGTTGAACGGAAATACACGGGTCTTGAGCGGCAGCAACACGCGGTCAGCGGTCAACTGATTGATGTCACGCAAGGCTCGTTGCAACGCGACGTGATCCTGAGTGATGCCCAGTTCCGGCTTGCCGGTGAAGTTGCCGATGCAGTGCACGAAGAACTGGATGTTCTTCTGGAACGCTGCACAGGCCGGGAACGGCGTCTGGTTGCCGCCCTGCAAGCCATACAACACCAGGCTGCCACGCGGCGCCAGCACATCGCCAAGCAACGACATCTGCGGGCCACCGAGACCGTCAAACACCACGTCGACACCACGGTTGTCGGTGATCTTGTTGATTCGCATCAACAGATCTTCCTCTTCGGTGACGATGACTTTTTCCGCACCGAGGGACAGCAGGTATTCGCGCTCCTCCGCTTCTTTGGTCGCAGCAATCACCCGCACGCCCATCGCCTTGCCCAACTGGACAAACGAAGGGCCGGCGCAATGACTGGCATCAGTGACCAGCGCAAATTGCCCCGGTTTGACCCGCGCCAGATCGGCGTAGGCAAAGTAGGCGATCAGCAACGGCGTGTAATGCACGCTGGCTTCGATTGGGCTAAGCACGTCCGGATAACGGGTCAGCGCGGTACGCGGCAGTACGATCGATTCGCCGTAGACCGGGTAGTCGTTCGCACTTTCGGCCGGAAAGCTGGCGACCTTGTCACCCACTGCCAGATCATCGACACCGTCGCCGACAGCGGTGATCACACCGGCCATCTCGTGACCAAGACCCGCAGGCAGTCGCGCCTGAGACGAGGCCAGATTCTGACGCCAGAGGGTGTCATACCAGCTGATGCCGATCGCCTCGACACGCACCTGCACTTCGCCAGGACCTGGCTGAGCGGCCGCATGCTCTTCGCATTTGAGCACCTCGGCCGGACCAAACTTGTGAAAACGGATCGTGCGGGACATCGCAAACCTCGTCAAAGTAACCTCTAATGCCATGAACTCTATCTGGGCTTTTGACCCAAGACTATCAGTGGCTATTAATAGTCGACATGCCTGTCATTGATTCCGCAACAGGGGCGGCATTGGCAAAATCCATGAAAAAACTGCTGCCACCGTCTCAGTAAAGCTGAATTTTCCGGTGCAGAGTACCAGCCTTTCCCCGTAAGATTCATGCCGGCCATTGTTCTCATATGGCCGCTCTCGTCAAGCTTGATGACTCTGCCAGGACTCCAGATGAATCGTAATGACCTGCGTCGTGTCGACCTGAACCTGTTGATCGTATTCGAAACATTGATGCACGAACGCAGTGTGACCCGGGCGGCAGAAAAGCTGTTTCTCGGTCAACCGGCGATCAGTGCGGCGCTTTCGCGCCTGCGCAGCCTGTTCGATGACCCGCTATTCGTGCGCACCGGGCGCAGCATGGAACCGTCGGCCCGTGCGGTGGAAATCTTCGCCCTGCTCTCGCCGGCCCTCGATTCGATTTCGACCGCCGTCAGCCGCGCGGCCGAATTCGACCCGGCGACCAGCACTTCGGTGTTTCGGATCGGTTTGTCCGACGACGTCGAATTCGCCTTGCTGCCGATGCTGCTCAAACGCCTGCGCGCCGAATCGCCGGGCATCGTGTTGGTGATCCGCCGCGTCAACTACATATTGATGCCGGGCCTGTTGGCCTCCGGCGAGATATCCATTGGCGTCAGCTACACCACGGACCTGCCGGCCAACGCCAAGCGCAAGGTCCTGCGTCGCAGCGCACCAAAACTGCTGCGCGCCGATACCGTGCCGGGGCCGTTGAGCCTGGATGACTATTGCGCGCGGCCGCATGCGCTGGTGTCGTTTGCCGGCGACCTCAGTGGTTTTATTGATGAAGAGCTGGAGAAACTGGGGCGCAAACGTCATGTGGTACTGGCCGTTCCGCAGTTCAACGGCTTGAGTACTTTGCTGGCAGGCACTGACATCGTGGCAACCGTGCCGGATTACACGGCGGATGCGCTGACGGCGGCTGGCGGTGTTCGCGCGGAAGATCCACCGCTGCCGACGCGTACCTTTGAGCTGCATATGGCGTGGCGTGGGTCGCAGGATAATGATCCGGGGGAGCGGTGGTTAAGGTCGCGGATTCAGATGTTCTTTGGGGATCCGGATAGTCTCTAGGGGTCTTCTCCGCTATTCGATAGACCAGTCTGAGGCTTTCAGTGGAACAGTGGAAGCAATAGAACAGCGTATGTCGGCCGAATGAAAACGGTGAGCGCTCACCGTTTTCATTCGGATCGGGATACTAATATTTGAAACGACCCACCAGGCCTTTGAGCTGACCGGAAATGTCTATCAATCGACCCGAGCCAGCCTGTGACGACTGAGCAAAGCCTTCGACCAGTTGGGCATCGGCATGGATCTGCGCGATGTGGCGATTGATCTCTTCGGCCACCTGGTGCTGCTCCTCGGCGGCTGTGGCGATCTGGGTATTCTGGTCGCGGATCGAGTCCACCGAGCCACGGATCTTGTCGAAGCTGTCACGCGCCTGCTGAATGCGTTCCACACTGGCGTGGGACACTTGCAGGCTGCCTTGCATCTGCTGCGTGACCTCTTGGGTGCGGCGGGCGAGATTGCCCAGCAAGCTGTCGATCTCGCCGGTGGAGTCGGCTGTCCTGCGAGCCAGGGCGCGGACTTCGTCGGCGACCACGGCGAAGCCTCGGCCTTGGTCACCGGCGCGCGCCGCTTCAATCGCTGCATTGAGCGCCAGCAAGTTGGTCTGCTCGGCAATCGAGCGGATGGTGTCGAGAATGGTGTTGATGTTCTGGCTGTCCTGCTCCAGCAACTGCATGGTCTGGGTCGACTTTTGCAGGTCTTCGCTGAGCTTGAGCACGCTGCCGGTGGCTTCGCCGATGTGGTGCTGGCCGTCATGTACGTCGCGGTAGCCTTCGTCGGCACTCGACGCGGCGGCACTGCACGAACGTGCGACTTCGTTGGCAGTAGCGACCATTTCGTTGAACGCAGTGCTCACCAGCTCCACGGCTTCACGCTGGCGACCTGCAGCCTGGTTCATGTTGTTGGCCACGTCGCTAGTCTCGGCGGCGGCGGTCTGCAGGTCAGATGAGGCGTTGCCGATGCGCTGCACCAATTGTGCGATCATGCCCAGGAACTGGTTGAACCAGCCCGCCAGGCTGGCGGTTTCGTCCTTGCCCTGCACCTGGAGTTGGCGCGTCAGGTCGCCTTCTCCTTCGGCGATTTCTTGCAGGCCGTCGGCCACGCCGCGAATCGGACGCACGATGACGCTGGCAAAGCTGGCGCCTACTATCGCGAACACCAACGCCAATGCCGCGGCAATGGCGGCGATCAACCAGGTCAGGCGGGTGACGTCGGCCATCACTTCATCACGCTTGATCAGGCCGATAAAGCGCCAGCCCAGGCCTTTGGAGCTGACCACGTTGGCCATGTACGCCACGCCATCAATCTCGATTTGGGTCACGCCGTCGCCTCCCTTGGCTAGTTCGGCGTAGTTGGGCCCCAGGTCGGCCAGAGGTTTGAAGTTGTGCTTCGCGTCGCTGGGGTCTACCAGCACGTTACCGTTGTCTTCCACCAGCATCAGGTAGCCGCTATCGCCCAGCTTGATGTTGCGCACCAGCTCGGTGAGCTGCTTGAGCGACACGTCCAGACCAACCACTCCCAGGATATTCCCGGCGGCGTCGGCGACAGTACGCACAGTGCCGATCAGCGTCACATCGTCCGGCGCCCAATAGTAGGCACCGGTGCGCACGGTGGCGCCTGGCGCGGCGATGGCCGCTTTATACCAGGGACGTACGCGCGGGTCGTAGTTGTTCAGTTTGGTGTCGTCCGGCCAACTGGCGTAGCCGCCGTCGCTCAGACCCAGAGACAGGTAAGCGGTACTCGGATGGCTTTTGGCGAACTGGTCGAATATCGCCAGCAGCTCTTTGTTGGTCTGAGTAAGGGGAATTTGCGCGGCTTCGGCACCCGCGTAGCTCTTGAGGTTTTTGGCCGCGACAACGCGCGGGTCCTTGGCTACATAGTCGACGTTTTGGCTTATGCCGTCGAAAAACTGCTTCATGCCATTGTCGATCTGGCGGATCTCGCGACCGCTGCTGTCGAGGAAATTGGCCAGGGCCCCCTCTCGCAGATTCAGCACTACCAAAACGGCGACCAGGATGACCGGGACGCATGCGATAGCCGCAAACGCCCAGGTCAACTTCTGCTTGATATTCATGACTTCACCTGCGGGTATTTATAGTTTTGGCAAGGAGAAACGCTAGCATTGAACGTCGCATGTGTTGTTATGAGGAGATAGAGCCCATGCGTACTCTGAGTTATCGACCGCGACGGTGCGCACTTTAGAACGGCGAACATCGGCAAACTCAGCGCAATCTATCTGCGATTAAAGAAAGGCTTCCCTGCCTTGGAAAACCTTGCAAAACGTCGCATCGATTTTCCTCGCCGCTGCTTCACTGACCCAACCCTGCCAGGTTTCGGGATCCGGCTTCTGCGCCAGTTGGACCCAATCCAACTGGCCCATTAGCGGCATGGGAGTTCAGTAACAGAACAGGGTCGGTTCGCCCCGCTTGCAGCTCGATAACACGGCTGCGTCCCTGGTTACGGACGGATCGAGGCGGTTTGGCAAACCGGATCAAAGGTGCAGCGCGGGCTTGGACTGGCGAATGCCATGGGTAGAAGGGACGCGGACACGCAGAGCAATCAGCAACGCCGCCAGCAGCATCAGCACGGCTGCCGCTACGAATACGCCTGCGCTGCCACCGAGGCTGAACATTGCACCGCCAGCGGCGGCGCCCGTGGCGATGGCTGACTGCACAGAGGCCACTACCATGCCACCGGCGCTTTCCGCCTGATCAGGTACCGCGCTGGCGACCCAGTTCGACCACGCCACCGGCACACCACCAAATGCCATGCCCCAGACCGCCAGCAGTACCGCTTGCCCCGGTACCGAGGCCGGCAACAGCACCAACGCCAGTGCTGCAATGCCGACCAGCGCGGGCATCAGCACCAGAGTGGCCAGCGGGTGGTGCTCCAGCAGCCTGCCGGCCAATAGCGTGCCGACGAAGTTCGCCACACCGAACCCCAGCAGCATCAGTGACAGCCCTTGCGCGCCGATGCCGGTAGTCCCTTCAAGGAAGGGTCGAACATAGGTAAACATCGCGAAGTGCCCGCTGTGCACCAGCACACAACCGAACATCCCCATGGCGATGCCTGGGCGCTGCAACACCTCGAGCACAGTGCGCAGGCGTGCCGGCCGGCGCGGCGCAAGACGCGGCAGAGTGAACGCCTGGAAAGCCAGGGTCACCATGCCTACCACCGCCGCTGCGAAGAACGCGCTGCGCCAGCCATACAGCCCGCCCAGATAGCTGCCCAGCGGCACTGCCACGACCGTGCCGATGGCGATGCCGCTGAAAATGATCGACAGCGCCCGGGGCAACAAAGCGCTCGGCACCAAACGCATCGCTACCGCCGCCGCCATGCTCCAGAACCCTCCAAGGGCAATACCCAGCAAGATGCGCATCAATAACAGCACCGCGAAGCTGGAGGAAACGGCGACCAACAGATTGGAGGCGACCATCAACGTCGAAAAACCCAACAACACCCAACGTCGGTCGATACCACGGGTCAGACCTGGCACCAACAAGCCGGCGAACAGCGCCACCACGGCGGTTACCGTTACCGCCTGGCCAGCCAGCGCTTCGGACACACCCAGGTCGGTAGACATCAGCGTCAACAAACTGGCCGGAAGGTACTCAGCGGTCAGTAATCCGAACACCCCCATTGCCAACGAAAATACTGCCATCCACGCCGGGGTTGCAGGTTCTACGTCCGCGCCGACGCCGCAATGGCGGTCGGATACGGTGTTACATACACAGTCAGTCATTGCACAGATCTCCCAAGTTTCATTGCGAGCCGAAGTCTAGGCGCCGAAATCCGGATGATCTATGATCCACAGTCTCCACTTTTTGATCAAAACACCTGAACGATGCCTGTAGATCAGTTTGCTCTTTCCTCGGACCTCATCAACGAACTGTTGCGCGGCATGCGCCTGCGTGGCGTTGAATACCGGCGCATCCAGACGGGTCCAGCTTTCGGTTTGGGCTTTGCGGAAAAACCTGGGCACGCCTGGTTCCACTTCATGGCCTTAGGCAATGCGGTACTGCGAATGGAGGACGGCAGCACCTACGCGCTGTCTGCCGGCAACGCCGTGTTTATTTCCCATGGCGCAGCCCATCAACTGTTTTCCCATCAGGGCGCGCCTGTTCAGGACATCGATCGTCTAGACGGTGCGCCCTTGGGTGAAACCGTCAGCGCGGTGGATACCGGAACCGATGCCAGCGCCACTCCGAGCACTATTCTGTTCAGTGCTTGTATGGAGTTTGAACTGGGCAGTATCCATGGCCTTGGCCGGCTGATGCCGGGACTGATGCTGATTGATGCCGGCGGCCAGCGTTACCCCGGACTGGTGCCGATCCTGACTACCATGGAACGTGAGGTCAGCGCCGCACGCGTCGGCTACGCCGGTATCCTCGCGCGTTTGGCCGACGTGGTGGCGGCCATGGTCGTTCGCGGCTGGGTCGAGTGCGCCTGCGGCAATGCCTCTGGCCTGGTCGCCGCCTTGCGCGACCCCCGCTTGGCCGGTGCACTGCTTGCGCTCCATCAACAACCGGGCCGCGACTGGACTGTTGCGCAGCTGGCAGAGCACTGCAACACCTCACGCTCGGTCTTCGCGGACCGTTTCCAGGCGACGATTGGCATGGCCCCGCTACGCTATGTCACCGAACTGCGGATGCGGCTTGCGAGCCAGTGGCTGACCCTCGAAAGGCTACCGATTGAAGAGGTAGCGCAACGTTTGGGCTATACCTCCCAGGCCGCTTTCAGTCGTGCATTCAAGCGCATTACGGGCAAGACACCTGGATTGAGTCGCAAGGTGAGGCAAGCCGAATGCAGCTAGTCGATGATCCCTGCCACCGACTCATTTACCTCCCGTTACATCGAGAAATGTACCGGTAACGAATGAAGCCTCCGCGCTCGCCAACCATAGAATCGCGCGTGCCACTTCCTCAGGCTGTCCGCCCCGCCCCATCGGGATCGAGTCCTTGACACGATCAACTCGCCCCGGCTCACCACCACTGGCATGCATTTCGGTATAGATATGTCCGGGGCGAATACAGTTGACGCGTATACCTTCCCGAGCCACCTCCTTTGCAAAGCCAATGGTGAACGTCTCCAACGCGCCCTTTGATGCCGCATAGTCGACGTACTCGTTGGGGCTGCCGAGGCGCGCCGAAGCCGAAGAGACATTGATCACCACACCGCCCGGGCCGTTGTGACGGTAAGACATACGCTTCACCGCCTGTTGGGCACAGAGTATTGGCCCAATGGCATTGACCGCAAAGATGCGCTGCATCCGCTCGAAGCCAAGGTTCTCCAGGCGCGACTGAGGCGCCAGCATCCCGGCGTTATTGACCAGGACGTCGATGCGTCCGAAGGTGCGGTCGATGGCAGTGAACAAATCGGCCACCTGTTGCGGGTCCGCACTGTCGGCCCGCATCGCCAACGCCCGGCGCCCCAATGCTTCTACATCCGCAGCCACGGCCAGCGCTGCGGACTCGTTGGCAACGTAGCTGATAGCGACGTCATAACCTCTTTCGGCGGCGAGCCGCGCGGTGGCGGCCCCCACTCCACGACTTCCACCCGTGATTAGAATCAGCGGTGTCTGCGAGACGTTGACCATGAAATAAAGCTCCTGAGCCGCTGGCTGCATCAGCCGATGATGAGGGTGCCGCTGGCGATCACTACGCATGCCAGTATCCGGCGCGCGGTGAGCGTCTCGCCGAGAAACACATAGCCGATCAACGCCGCAAACAGCACGCTGGTTTCGCGCAATGCCGATACCGCGCCCAGCGGCGCTTCGTTCATGGCGTAGATGACCATTCCGTACGCGAGCAAAGAGACCAGCCCCCCGACCAACGCGGTCACTGTTCCGCGCCGGACGCAGAACAAGCTGCGGGCATCGCGTAGGCCGATGTAGACCACCGGCATCAGCACGCCCCACAGGGCGCACATCCACACCGTGTAGGCCAGCGGCGCGCCGGAGAGCCGGGCGCCGATGCCGTCGACCACGCTGTAGGCCGCGATAAAACCGCCCGTACCCAGCGCATAAGGCAGGCTGGGAACCGACAGACTGCGCCCTCTGAAAGCCAGCGACATAATCCCGCCTGACACCAGCGCAATACCGAGTAACACGTCAGGCGTGATGCGTTCTCCGGCAAACACGGCGGCCCCCAAAGTGATCAGCACCGGCGACGATCCACGAGAAATCGGATAGGTCTGCCCCAGGTCGCCGACCCGATAACTGCGTACCAGAAACAGGTTGTAGCCGACATGCAGCAACCCCGACAGCACCGCGTAGCCCCAGCTCTCAATCGCGGGGGGCACCATGAACACTGCGGCGATAACACTGGTGATCGCGATGGCAATGCACATTACTGTCATCGACCACAGCCGATCGGCGCCGCTACGCAGCAGCGCATTCCAGCTGGCATGCAGGAGCGCGGCGAAAAGCACGAGGAAGATGATATGGATAGGCATGCGCCACTTTAGGCAATGCAGCGCCGGGATTAAAACGAAGTCTCCTCATCGCAGCATGAACGAATGCTCATGACTCACTCATCCAATCCTTGGACTTTCAGTGCCTCGCTGACCAACCATTGGCGAAAGCTGGCGATGTGCGGTTGTGATTCGATGCCCTTGGGGCAGACGAAGTAGTACGCCAGCGGTGATGGGAATGGCACATCAAACAGCCGCACCAAACGGCCATCGCTGATTTCGTTCTCGACATGCCCGCTGCGCACCAATGCAACGCCTTGGCCGAGCAAGGCTGCCTCGACCGTCATGTTGGTATCGCCAAATCTGACGCTCTCCTTGAGCGGCAAATAGGCCAGCCCGACGGCTTGAAACCATACCTCCCATTTTGGTACCAGTTCGGCACCATCGCGCGTGAGCAGCGGGAAATGCAACAGTTCTGCGGGGCTCTGCGGAGTCCCGACGCGTCGCAACAGTTCGGGGCTGGCCACAGGAAATACCTGCTCCCCAAACAGGAACTCAGAATGCAGACCGGGGTAGTCGCCCTTGCCAAGCCTGATCGCAACATCAGCCTGGCTGTGAGAGAAGTGGATTATTTTATCCGTAGTGTCCAGCGCGACCAGCAGCTCGGGGTGCTGACGAGCCAGACGCGGCAAGCGTGGCAGCAGCCATTTGAGCGCGAAGGAATAGGTGGTGCTGACGCTGAGTCGAACTCTGTCTTTTTGCTCGCGCAAATCGCCCAAAGTCGCCTCCAGGCTGATGAAAAACTCCCGCACGATGGGCGCCAGCGCAGCCCCCGCTGCCGTGAGGCGTAGCGCCTTGCCACGTTCAAACAACTGCACTCCCCAAAGGGCCTCAAGATGCTTGAGCTGATGACTGACCGCGCTTTGAGTCACATGCAGCTCTTGTGCGGCCGACGTAAAGGTCAAGTGCCGGGTGGCAGCTTCAAATGCGCGCAAGGTGGCGGTGGGTGGCAGGTCTCTCATAAGAGCAGTATCCAGCGAGTGATCAGAAAGGTGCATACATGAACGCCTACTCATGATAGAACCAAACTCACCCTAAACGTCACTTCGATTATCGAGGCTGTTCCGACCATCAATAAAACCATTGATAAACACCATGCCTTCTGCTGAGTGGCTATTTATAGAGCGGGTGCAAGGAACGAAGTCCGCCTGCGATCTGATTTTTGATTCAATCAACGGTATCTTCGGCCAATGAACAAATTCCGCGCGGTCATTTACCTTGGCGTTCTTCTCTGCACTGGCTGCGTAAAAACGGCCAGTATTCCACCCGCCGACCTCACGTTATCGTCGTTTGAGCTCGGCCCCGCCAACCTGTTCACGGCACATTTCAACTCCACTGTGGATTTGCAGAACGCGTTCAATGATTACGAAAGTTCCAACCAGCTCAGCCCTACCCTGATCTGCTCTCTGAACCGAGACATGGAGTTCTCATCCGAGCATTCAATCGCGGTAAAAGCCGAAGGGCGAGTGAACGCACGCAGTCAAGCCAGGCCCAATTACAAGTTTTCCTCCGATCTGATCTTTTACTACACCAATGCGGATGGAACGCAACGCGACTTGAATGACTACGACGCCATCAAACCGTTGCTGACATCGCAAGCTTCAATCCCGTGCAAAGTTCGCATAACTGCCTATGGGTATGAGGCCTATTACACGAATACGTTATTCATTCCCTCCACGGTCATGATTGAGCAGATTTTCAGATAGCCCCGATCGTCGGCACCCATAAAAAAGCCCGGGAACCCTCCCCGGGCTTTTTCATTTGTGCGCCTCTTTTGCATTTTTGTGCGACAGATCCCCTTTCAGGACTCCCGCAAGGCTCTGGCACGGTGTTAGTTTGTAAGTGTATGTGTCTCAGCGTTGAGGCACGCCTAACTCACTGCCCTGCAAAGGAATGCCCTTCGTAATGAATGTCCCTTTCAAAAAACTGGCTGCCACCACCTTGATGCTGGCCGGTCTTGCCGTGTTCACTGCGCCCGCGCAAGCCAATATCACTCCGCAACAGAGCGCTGAGATTCTCAAGACTTACAGTGCTGACAAGGTCACTGATTTCCGTCAGTTCCTCGGCAATCTGGGCAAGAGCGATCTGGCGAAAACCGCCGACATCGGTCCGGCCATTGGTGCTTACCTCGACAACAAGACGTTGACGGCCGATCAGCAGAATGAAGTCTATCGTCTGCTGGGCATCTACACGCGAGCGAAATACAGCGCTGCCGCCACCGAAACCCTGCGCGAACTGGTGGAAATCCCGACCTATCGCAAGGACGGCGTCGAACAGCATGACAACCCGGAATTCACCAAGATCGCGGCGAAGATTCAGAGCCTTGCCGAGTCGTTCAATCTGAAATTCCGCAACATCGACAACCGCGTCTACGAGATCTCCCTCGACGGCAGCGGCGATGAAGTGGTTGGTATCCATGCGCACGCCGACGTGGTGCCGGTGACGCCGGAAAACTGGGTGCTCAAGGATGGCACCCGCCTCGACCCGTTCAAGATCACCCTGATCGGCGATCGCATGTATGGTCGCGGCACCGAGGATGACAAGAACGGCATCGTGGTTACGCTGTATGCCATGAAAGTCATCAAGGAAGAAAAGCTGCCGCTGGTGCGCAACTTCAAGTTGCTGGTCGACACCACTGAAGAAACCACGGGCGACGCGATTCCTTACTACTTCGAACGCAATCCGACGCCGAACTACAACCTGGCGCTGGATGGTGGTTACCCGGTGGTGATTGCCGAGAAAGGCTACGGCACGGTCATGGCCAACTTTGCCAAGCGCAAGGGTGAAGGCAAAGGTGCGGAAATCACCTCGATGACCGGCGGCCTGGCGACCAACCAGATTCCGTCGGCGTCGGTCGCCACGCTGGTCACCGACAAGCCTGCAGAACTGGCTGCCAGCCTGCAAAAGGCCGGTGACGAGTTTGCCAAGCGCAATGGCGGCGACTTCCAGGTGAGCGCCAAGGTCGACGGCAAGGACGTCAAACTGACCGTGACTGGCGTATCTGCGCACTCCTCCGAGCCCGAATCCGGGGTCAACCCGGTCGCGCGGATGCTGGTCTTTATCAATAGCCTTGATGGCAAAGTCGCGTTCAAGCACAACCACATCACCGATGCCGCGCGTTACGCTGCCGACAACTGGGGTCTGGATTACTTGGGCAACAAGCTGAGTGTCGGTTTCTCCGATGCCTTCATGGGCCCGCTGACAACGTCGCTGACCTACGTCGGCATGGATGACAAAGCATTCAAACTCGCGGTCAATCTGCGCGTTCCAAAGGGCAAGTCGCCGGAGAAACTCAAGGCTGAAATCGCTGAAAAACTGGCTGCCTGGAGCAAGAAAAGCCACGTAGCCGTTGCCTTCGACTATTCGATCGCGGAACCGATGTACCGCAATCCTGAGGGCGAATGGGTCAAGGCACTGCTGGCTGTTTCAACAGAAAATCTGGGCATGAAACACGAGTTCGGCACCTCCGCAGGCGCTACCTCGGTGCATGAACTGCCGAATGGCGTGCAATTCGGTCTGGCCATGCCGAACGTGAAGTACACCGGTCACACTGATGGCGAATTCAAGACTGTGGAGCAATTCCAGCTGGATCTGCAGATCGTGACGGAAATGATCGGACGCATCGGCCAGTTGCCGAAGCTCTGATCGTATTGTCGAACCCGCCATGGCGGGTTCGGCATTTTTAATCCCCGCATAATCCCCGCCGCGCAGCCTCGCTCCTGACTTTTGCACACCGGGCAACACAGAATTGCCCTTAGAGAGATTGATAGCCACCTAACGAAAGGTGCATGCTAGAGGGCTCGTTCGAGTCTTATATCATTCCGAATGATAGTTACCTTTGCTTCATTCGATTCGTGCCATCACACCCCGCCGAGCATCATCCGCCCATCTTCAATACATTGGCGGATGCATCCATGGAACAGTCACTCAAACATTTGCGCTTCCCGTTGGCCATGTTGGCCGTACTGGTGATGAGCGCCTGCGGCAAGACTCCGGAGACTGCCGCCAGCATGCCCGCTGCGAAAGTCAGCGTGGCCAAGGTGCTGGAACAACCGGTCAACGAGTGGGACGAATTCACCGGGCGCCTCGAAGCGCCGGAAACCGTTGAAATCCGTCCACGGGTCTCTGGCCAGATTGATGACGTCGCTTTCACTGAAGGCGCATTGGTCAAGAAAGGCGACCTGCTGTTCCAGATCGATCCGCGTCCGTTCCAGGCTGAGGTGCGCCGCCTCGAAGCGCTCGTAGCCCAATCCCGCGCCAACGCCACTCGCAGTGAAAACGAGGCTGGTCGTGGTGAGCGTCTGCGCGCCAGCAACGCCATTTCCGCCGAACTGGCCGACTCGCGCACCAGCGCTGCACAAGAAGCCCGCGCCGCCGTCGGTGCCCTGCAAGCGCAACTGGACCTGGCCAAGCTGAACCTGAGCTTCACCCGCGTAACCGCGCCGATCAGTGGCCGCGTCAGCCGTGCCGAGATCACCGCCGGCAACCTGGTGACCGCCGACACCACGCCATTGACCAGTGTGGTTTCCACTGACCGCGTCTACGCCTACTTCGACGCCGATGAGCGGGTGTTTCTCAAATACACCCAACTTGCCCGTAACGGCCAGCGCGGCGCGACCACCCCGGTGTACATGGGCCTGTCCAACGAAGACGGCAACCCGCACCTCGGCCAGATGAACTTCGTCGACAACCAGGTCAACCCGAAAACCGGCACCATCCGTGGTCGCGCGGTGTTCGACAACAGCGACGGCACCTACACCCCGGGCCTCTACGCACGCTTGAAACTGGTCGGCAGCGGCACCTACAACGCCATGCTGATCAATGATGAAGCGGTCGGTACCGACCTCGGCAAGAAGTTCGTGCTGGTGATGGATGCGGACAATAAAACCGTGTACCGCGCCGTTGAACTCGGTCCGAAAATCGAAGGCCTGCGCATTGTCCGTAATGGCCTGAACAAGGACGACACGATCATCGTCAAGGGTCTGCAACGGGTTCGTCCTGGCTCGCCGGTCACTCCTGAAGTCGTGCCAATGGCCAGCGAACAAACCATCGCGGCACTCGCTCAACAACGTCAAGCGCTGGAAGCCAGCAACCTGCCCAAAGTCGCCCCTGCCAAAGGTGCGTCCGGTTCGGTTGTGAAGCTGGCTGCTACGACCCCACGCGGTTAAGGGACGACAACTCCGATGAATTTTTCCCAATTCTTCATTTCACGGCCGATCTTCGCAGCGGTGCTGTCGCTGTTGATCCTGATCGCCGGTGCGATCTCGCTGTTCCAGCTACCGATCAGCGAATACCCGGAAGTCGTGCCGCCAACCGTGGTGGTACGTGCCAACTTCCCGGGCGCCAACCCTAAAGTCATCGGCGAAACCGTGGCCGCTCCGCTGGAGCAAGCCATTACTGGCGTCGAGAACATGCTGTACATGTCCTCGCAGTCGACCGCCGACGGCAAGATCACCCTGACCATCACCTTCGCCCTGGGCACTGACCTGGATAACGCGCAGGTGCAGGTGCAAAACCGGGTGACCCGTACCGAGCCCAAGCTTCCCGAGGAAGTGACGCGCATCGGTATCACCGTCGACAAGGCCTCGCCCGACCTGACCATGGTTGTGCACTTGACCTCGCCGGACAAACGCTACGACATGCTCTACCTGTCCAACTACGCGATCCTCAACATCAAGGATGAGCTCGCTCGTCTGAACGGCGTTGGTGATGTGCAGTTGTTTGGTATGGGCGATTACTCGCTGCGGGTCTGGCTCGATCCGAACAAGACCGCTTCGCGCAATCTGACCGCGACCGATGTGGTCACCGCCATTCGTGAACAGAACCGTCAGGTCGCGGCCGGCCAATTGGGTGCGCCCCCTGCCCCGAATGCCCAGAGCTTCCAGCTGTCGGTCAACACTCAGGGCCGACTGGTCAGCGAGGAAGAGTTCGAGAACATCATCATTCGCGCAGGCGACAATGGTGAGATCACTCGCCTCAAAGACATCGCTCGCGTCGAACTGGGCTCCAGTCAATACGCCCTGCGCTCGTTGCTGGACAACCAGCCGGCGGTGGCCATCCCGATCTTCCAGCGCCCAGGCTCCAATGCCATCGACATCTCGAACGAAGTTCGCGGAAAGATGGACGAGCTGAAGAAAAACTTCCCGCAAGGCATGGATTACAGCATCGTCTATGACCCGACGATCTTCGTGCGCGGCTCGATCGAGGCAGTGGTTCACACTCTCTTCGAAGCACTGATTCTCGTGGTGCTGGTGGTGATCCTGTTCCTGCAAACCTGGCGTGCCTCGATCATTCCGTTGGTGGCGGTGCCGGTATCGTTGATCGGTACGTTTGCGGTGATGCACCTGTTCGGCTTCTCGCTCAACGCGCTGTCGCTATTCGGCCTGGTACTGGCCATCGGTATCGTGGTCGACGACGCCATCGTGGTGGTGGAGAACGTCGAGCGCAATATCGAGCTCGGATTGAATCCGGTCGAAGCCACCAAGCGCGCCATGCGTGAAGTGACCGGCCCGATCGTTGCCACGGCACTGGTGCTGTGTGCGGTGTTCATTCCGGCAGCGTTCATTTCCGGCCTCACCGGGCAGTTCTATAAGCAATTCGCACTGACCATCGCGATCTCGACCGTGATCTCGGCGTTCAACTCGCTGACCCTGTCGCCAGCACTGGCCGCGGTATTGCTGAAAAGCCACGACGCGCCGAAAGACCGCTTCTCCAGGATGCTCGACAAGATTTTCGGTGGCTGGCTGTTCCGTCCGTTCAACCGCTTCTTCGACCGCGCCAGCCATGGCTACGTCGGTACGGTTGGCCGGGTTATCCGCAGCAGCGGCATCGCCCTTCTGCTCTACGCCGGCCTGATGGTGCTGACCTTCTTCGGTTTCTCCAGCACGCCGACCGGTTTTGTACCTGGCCAGGACAAGCAATACCTGGTGGCCTTCGCGCAACTGCCGGACGCTTCGAGCCTGGATCGCACCGAAGACGTGATCAAGCGCATGTCTGATCTGGCGCTGAAACAGCCAGGCGTGGAAAGCGCCGTAGCGTTCCCGGGCCTGTCGATCAACGGCTTCACCAACAGCCCGAACGCCGGCATCGTGTTCGTGACCCTGAAACCGTTCGACGAACGTAAAGACCCAAGCATGTCCGCCGGTGCAATTGCCGGTGCCTTGAACGGCCAGTACGCGAACATTCAAGAGGCGTACATGGCGATCTTCCCGCCGCCGCCGGTACAGGGTCTGGGCACCATTGGTGGTTTCCGCCTGCAAATCGAAGACCGGGGCAACCTGGGCTACGACGAGCTGTACAAAGAAACCATGAACATCATCAACAAGAGCCACAGCGTGCCGGAACTGGCCGGGCTGTTCACCAGCTACACCGTGAACGTGCCGCAGGTCGATGCCGCCATCGACCGTGAAAAAGCCAAGACCCACGGCGTGGCCGTCAGCGACATCTTCGACACCCTGCAGATCTACCTGGGTTCGCTGTATGCCAACGACTTCAACCGCTTCGGGCGCACCTATCAGGTCAACGTTCAGGCTGAGCAGCAGTTCCGCCTCGAATCCGATCAGATCGGTCAGCTGAAAGTGCGTAACAACAAAGGCGAAATGATCCCGCTGGCGACCTTCATCAAGGTCAGCGACACCTCGGGCCCGGATCGCGTGATGCACTACAACGGCTTCATCACCGCAGAAATCAACGGCGCAGCTGCCCCGGGCTACAGCTCCGGCCAGGCGGAAAAAGCCATCGAGAAACTGCTCAAGGATGAACTGCCGAATGGCATGACCTACGAGTGGACCGATCTGACCTACCAGCAGATTCTGTCCGGCAACACCGCGCTGTTCGTGTTCCCGCTCTGCGTACTGCTGGCGTTCCTGGTGCTTGCCGCTCAATACGAAAGCTGGAGCCTGCCACTGGCAGTGATCCTGATCGTACCGATGACCCTGCTGTCGGCCATCACCGGTGTGATCATCTCCGGCGGTGACAACAACATCTTCACCCAGATCGGCCTGATCGTACTGGTGGGACTTGCCTGTAAGAACGCGATTCTGATCGTCGAGTTCGCCAAGGACAAACAGGAAGAAGGCCTCAACCCGCTCGCGGCAGTACTCGAAGCTTGCCGTCTGCGCCTGCGGCCGATCCTGATGACCTCCTTCGCGTTCATCATGGGTGTGGTGCCACTGGTGTTCTCCAGCGGTGCCGGTGCCGAAATGCGTCACGCCATGGGTGTGGCGGTGTTCTCCGGGATGCTTGGGGTGACCTTCTTCGGTCTGTTGCTGACGCCAGTGTTCTACGTACTGATCCGTAACTTTGTCGAACGCGGCGAAGCCCGCAAAGCGGCCAAAGCTCTGAAACTGGAGGCGCAACAATGAGTCTGAAAGTCTTCCTGCCGAGCCTGCTGGTGCTGGCTCTCAGCGCCTGCGCTGTCGGCCCCGACTACAAGACCCCAGCCACGGAGGCGGCCAACATTACGGCTGCCACCGACGGCGCCGCCGGGCAAAAGAACTTCGACCGTTCGAAATTCGAAGGCATCTGGTGGCAGCAATTCGACGATCCGACCCTCAACCAGTTGGTGACCCAATCGCTGCAAGGCAACCGTGAACTGCGCGTGGCGTTCGCCCGCTGGAAAGCCGCCCGGGCGATCCGCGACGATGCCAGCAACGATGCGATGCCGACCATCACCAGCCGCGCGAGCAGTGATCTGGCCAAGGGACAAATCCCCGGCCAGACCACCAACCGGGTCAACAGCGAGCGCTATGACCTCGGTCTGGACATGGCCTGGGAGCTTGACCTGTTCGGGCGCATCCAGCGCAATCTGGAAGCCAGCGACGCCGATCAGCAAGCGGCCGAAGCCGATCTGTACCAGCTACAAGTCACCATGATTGCCGAACTGGTGGACGCCTACGGACAACTGCGTGGCGCGCAACTGCGCGAAAAGATCGCCGTGGCCAACCTGAACAACCAGGTGGAATCACGCAAGATCACCATCAGCCTGCGTGACGCCGGTGTGGGCGATCAGCTCGACGTCGAACGGGCCGATGCGCGTCTGGCCTCGGTCGAAGCCAGCGTGCCGCAATTGCAGGCAGAACAGGTTCGGCAGAAAAACCGTATCGCTACCCTATTGGGCGAGCGTCCGGACAAGCTGACCGTCGATCTGAGCCCGAAAGACTTGCCGGCGATTGCCAAAGCTCTGCCAATCGGTGATCCGGGTGAACTGCTGCAACGTCGTCCGGACATTCTCAGCGCTGAACGCAAACTGGCTTCGGCCACGGCGCGCATCGGCGTGGCGAAAGCCGATCTGTTCCCGCGGGTCAGCCTCAGCGGTTTCCTCGGCTGGACGGCCGGGCGCGGTTCGCAGATCGGTTCCTCGGCGGCCAACGCCTGGGCACTCGGCCCGAGCATCACCTGGGCGGCGTTCGACCTTGGCAGCGTGCGCGCCCGTTTGCGTGGCGCCGATGCTGATGCCGAAGGCGCACTGGCGACCTACGAGCAACAAGTGCTGCTGGCCCTGGAAGAGTCGGAAAACGCTTTCAGCGATTACGGCAAGCGTCAGCAACGCCTGATATCGCTGATCCGTCAGAGTGAATCAAGCCGCAAGGCAGCCGACCTGGCTGAAATCCGTTATCGCGAAGGGACGACAGACTTCCTCGTGCTGCTGGACGCTCAGCGTGAACGGTTGAATGCCGAAGACAGCCAGGCCCAGGCCGAAGTCGACCTGTATCGCGGCATCGTCGCGATCTACAAGGCCCTTGGCGGTGGCTGGCAACCGGAGACAGTGGCCAGCAAGTAATCGATTGTTAAAGAGCTCCTTTGGTTGGCCGCAACCAACCAAATTTTTTGCCCCGCGTATCATTCGGTCGCGGGGTTTTTTTATGCCTCGAAAATCACACTCTCTTCTGTAGGAGCTGCCGCAGGCTCGGGCCGCGATCGGACGATCTTTTGACTTTGCTTTAAAAGAGCAGATCAAAAGATCGTCCGATCGCGGCCCGAGCCTGCGGCAGCTCCTACAGGGATCAGTTTTCCAGCACGGTGACGGTCGCTGTGGTGCCTGCACGCAAGCGGTTCTTGCCGGCATAGTCGCCATCGATGTCGATCCGCACCGGCACCCGCTGCGCCAGTTTTACCCAGGTGTAACTCGGGTTGATGTTGGCCAGCAGCCGGCTGCCCGGCGCGTTTTCCCGGTCGGCAATGGCGAAGGCAATGCTCTGCACCGTACCGCCGAAGGTCTCCCCGCTCATCAATTGCACCCGTACCCGATCGCCCTCTGTAATTCGCGGTAATTTGGTTTCTTCGAAGTAACCGCTGATGTAGAACGAGTCACTATCGACCAGAGCCAGTAAAGCGCCGCCACTCACTGCGTAGTCACCTTCACGAGTCAGCAGGTTAGTGACATAGCCGCTGACCGGTGACTCGACGCGGGTTCGCTGCAAATCCAGTTCGGCCTGAGTCAGCGCGGCTATCGCCAACTGCACATTGGCCTCAGCCAGACCGAGATTGGCCTGATTACGCAACAGGTCTGCCTGGGCCACGGCCACGTCGGTACTGGATTTTTCCCACTCTTCGCCGGAAATGGCAAAACCCTGCTTGAGCGTACGCCGCCGACGCTCTTCGCTCTGTCGCTGCTTGAGCAAGGCTTCGCTGGCCACGATCGCCGCTTGCGACTGCCCCAGCGTCGCCTTGGCCACTTCCACCTCGCGACGCGAATGCTCCACCGCGAGGCGGTAGCGCGCCGGGTCGATTTCCATCAACAATTGCCCCTTGTCGACGTGCTGGTTGTCCTGCACGGCCAGACTGACAATACGCCCGGAAACATCCGCCGACAGCGTCACCACATCCGCTCTGACCCGGGCGTCGCGAGTCCACGGCGCGCGGGTGTAATGCTCCCAGGCAAACCAGCCGAGGACGATAGCCAGCAGCACCACCGCCAACGTGATCAATCGTGTGAATAGCACTTTCAAGGCATCAGGCTCCCATCAGCAAAATCAGCGTGGCACAGACGCAGGCATACAAGGCCCCTTCAAACAGCGCTTCATGCCAGACCAGACGCAACAAACCCAGACGCCGCAATCCCCAGTCCAGCACCATGAAAATCGGTATGGCCAACAATAGCGCCTGGGCAATGGGCGGCAGGTAGACACCGCCGATCTCGAAATCAATGGGCAAGGGCTGCTTCTCCTTCCGGGACCGAACGCTGGATGGTTTCACCGTGGCGCTGCAGAAATGACACGACGATCAACAAGGCGACGCGCATACGGAACAGCGACCACACATGCTCATGACTGGCGACATGCAACTCATCCAGTTCATCGCCCAATGTGTGCAATGTGTGCAATGTGTGCAGCAAGGGTGCCAGTTGAACATCCTGTCGCCCGGCCACAAAGCGCCCGGTCTTGCGCAGGGCCGAAGACAGGCTCTGAGTGAAGGCGTCCGTCAACAGCGCGTTGTTCTGGGCTTGCTGTCGCAACTGATGCATCGCCACCCCCAGCGCTACGCAAGCCAGGCTGATCTCATACAACTGCTGCATCGTACGGTTGTTCACCGCTGGCAGCAGGCCAAGCATGCTGGTCAGGCGATCGACCATGCGGCTTTCAAAGGCAAATTGCTGTTCATCAGTGGCCGGCAACTTGCTCAAGGCATACACCTGTTCGCGTGCTTCGTTGTACAAACGACGAATTCGCAGCGCCGGGCGAAACGGGAAAATCCATGCGTAGACAATCAACGCCAGCATCGCCGCGCTGACATAGGCGCCGGCAAACTCGAACCATTGAATGGCGGTGTTCTGCCCGGTACCGACATTCTGCGGACCGATCAGCAGGAAACTCGACAAGCCCAGCCCCATGCCGATGCCGGCCGTCGCAGGACTCGCCAGTCCCACCGCGATGACATACAACAACGGCGCGATCATCAGCGCCAACGGTTCGAAGTCACTGATCGATGGCACCAGCATGAACTGATAGAGCGCCGACACCAGCAACGCCAATCCCAACCCACGAGCGTAGCTCTGCGCCGCCATCAAGGGTCGCGGAAATGTCGCCATCAGCGAGCAGAGGATGCCCACCAGAATCATCCCGCCACGGGCGCCGTCCCAAGCGGTTTCGATCCAGATCAGCCCCGCAACCAGCAACGCGGTGAAGGCGCGGATGGCATTCATCGAGGCCAGCGTGAAATCGAGGTGTAGCGGGCTCGCCTGACCGCGATAGAGACAACTGGCTTCCCGCCCTTCCTGAATCGCATCGCTCAACTCAAGGATCTGTTCGAGTTGCTGCAGCAGACGCGCCTGCTCCCAGCGCAACGCCCACGCCAGTGAACGCAGCGTGGCACTCATGTCCTCGGTCAATTGTTCGGCCTCATAGGCCAGGTCATCGAATTGCTTTTGCAGTGTGATGATGCGATGACGAGCATCGGCCGATACCGAACGGCCCTGCTCCGCCAGTTGATCAAGCACCGCGAGTTCTTCGGCGCGCAGTCGCTGGATATCCAGCGGCAGATCGCCTTCCCAGCGCTCGGTGAGCAATTGCCGCTGATGACGCAACGCGGTCAGCCGTGAGGTGAGCAACATCAATTGGTTGCCGAGCAACAGCACCAGATTGTTGGCGCTGCGCAAACGTGGAGCATCGAAGTACAAGTGCCGCCGCAAGCCTTCAAGTGCGCTGATTTCCCCCAGCAGCTGCATTTGCCGACGCTGAAACCCGGCCTCGCTTTCCTCCGTGCGAAGCACTGCCGCAGCGTGGCTGGCAGCCAGTTTGATCACTTGATCGACTTTGGCGAAATACCCCTTGGCCACCGCTTGTGGGCGCGCCGTCAGCAGGCTGACCACACACACGCACGCCACGGCCAGCAAGGTTTCGGTCACGCGGGTAACCGCCAACAGAAACGTGCCATCCTGGTCCGGGATCGCCAATAAAGCCACGACCACAGCGGTGTAACCACTGAGCACAAACGCTTGCGAACTGGTGTAACGCAGCAACGTACCGCCTGCCGTACACAGCGCCAGCCACAGGGCCAGGGTGGTAATGAAAGGCAACGGAGCCTGGGGAAAGATGGCCATGATCAACACCGCCACCGCGGCCCCGAGGGTCGTGCCGATCACCTGGCCGAAACTGCGTGCCAGCGCCATCCCGGCCAAGGGCTGGCTGACAATGACTACCGCCATGATCGACCATTTGGGCTGATCGAGGTCAAACAGAAACGCCAGATACAGCGTCAACAACCCCGCCGCAATGGTTCGCAGTGCAAACAGCAGGACAGCCTGACCGGGGTGGATCACGGCCTTGAAGTAATTGAACAGGGCTTGCATGGGCACACTCATCGAAACGACTTCTGCAAGCGTAGACACTGCATCGAAAGCCTGACGGGTAACTGAGTCGACGCAGTTTGTAGGGCGATTCGCATGCAAGGGTTTGACTCATGGCCCGCGCTGACCGAAGCTTGCCGCTCTGCTCAAGAACGCCTGTTTCGGAAACCTGCATGCCTCAGTCTCGCCGCTACTTGCTTATCAGCCTGGGCCTTGTGCTTGTCATCATTGTCGCGTGGTTATCCGTGCGCAGCACCGTGCCGGTCATACCCGATGCGATCAAACACGGCTATAGCGAGGCGCTGGATGCTGCCCGCAAGGGTCAACCGGGCGCGGCGCGTCAGTTGTATCAACAACTGGGCCGGCGGGACATCTCGGTCAAGCGCCGCGTGTGGCTGCATGGCGAGCTGCCTAACTACCCGAGTCCACAGGCGTTGAAGCTGGCCGACACCGACCTGCAAAACGAATCCCCCGCCGTGCGGCTGGCGGCGATCAAAAGCGTGGTGGGACTGGTGCCCGGCGGGCAACGCAGCCTGTTGCTCGGGCCAATGCTCGAGGATGAAGATCAAACCGTGCGCTTTGCCGCCATCAACGCCCTGCTCGGCTTGACCCCGGATGAACTGGGTCTGTATTTCGCGCCCCTGCAACAAGCGATCGACGGTTGGGAGCAAACGCTCAAGGCGCAGCCGGAAAGCGCCGCCAACTACGCGCAACTGGCCCTACTGCATATCCACAACGCCGAACTCAAAGAGGCGCAGGTCGCGCTCGACAATACTCTGCGCCTGGAACCCGGCAATCTGCAGGCACTGGTGATGCAGATCGATGTCCTCGACCGCCAGGGCCAAACCGATGCCGCCCGGCAACTGCTGGGCCAGCAACTCAAGGCACAACCTGATTCGGCCTATCTGCAACATGCCCTGGGTTTGTGGCTGTTGCACCACGATCAGCGCGAATACGCCCTGCTCGGCTTGTCGAAAGCGGTCGAGCTGGAACCGGACAACAAGGATTATCGCTACGACCTCGCCACCACCCTGCACAGTGCCGAAGAACTGGAAGCGGCGCAGAAACAGTTGCAGGAAATTGTCCAGCGCCACCCCGCCGACCGCAAGGCGCGGGTCTTGCTGATCAACTACTGGAAGGAAAGCGGGCAACTGCAGAACGTACAGATTCTGCTGGCGCAACTGGAGCAGCTGAACCCCGATGATCCCGCGTTGCAGCAAGGCCTCTGAACCACTCTTGGCCGCTCGTTCGACACATCCGGCAAGGAATTTCGGAACTGCCATCACGCCACAGGGTCAAGTTAATCAGGCCGTTCAATTAGTTGGCGACCTCGCTTCCCTTAGTCATGAGAGGGCATTTTTTGTCTACTTCTAACGAGTTGATCAGTGCGAAAGCCGCTACCGGCATTGGGGGTCTGGACGACATCCTGGCCGGTGGTCTGTCTCGCGGTCATGTATTTTTGCTGGAGGGTGAGCCCGGAACCGGCAAAACCACGGTCGCGTTGCATTTCCTCCTGGCCGGCGCGAAAGCCGGCGAGCGCTCGTTGTACATCACGCTCTCGGAAACCGAGCGCGAATTAAGGCAAGGGGCGTTGTCCCACGGCTGGACGCTGGATGACAACATCAAGATCTTCGAGCTGACGCCCCCGGAAAGCCTGCTCAATGCCGAACACCAGCAGAGCCTGCTGTACTCCTCCGACCTGGAACTGGGCGAAGCCACCAAGCAGATTTTCGAAGCGGTCGAACGCTTCAAACCTACGCGTGTGGTGCTCGACAGCCTGTCGGAGATCCGCTTGCTGGCGCAGAGTTCTTTGCGCTATCGCCGGCAGATTCTGGCCATCAAGCACTACTTCGTGCGCTACAACGCCACCGTGTTGCTGCTCGATGACCTCACCACCGAGTCCCTCGATAAAACCGTACACAGCGTGGCTCACGGGGTGATTCGTCTTGAAGAACTGACGCCCAACTACGGCGCCGAGCGCCGACGCGTGCGGGTGGTCAAATACCGGGGCCAGAAGTACCGCGGCGGTTTCCACGACTTCACCATCATGGGCGATGGCGTGCACGTATTCCCTCGACTGGTGGCAGCTGAACATCGCGGCGAGTATGCGCGCTTGCAGTTGACCAGCGGCATCCCGGAAATGGACGCCCTGCTCGGCGGCGGTATCGAGACCGGCTCCAGTACGCTGATTCTCGGCCCTGCCGGTACCGGCAAGTCGCTGATCTCGATGATCTTCGCCGCCGCTGCCGTGGGCCGTGGCGAGAAGGCCGCGCTGTTTATCTTCGATGAAGAGCTGGGCCTGCTGTTCGAGCGCATGAAAAACATCGGCATCGACCTCAAGGCCCTGCAGGCCACCGGCAATCTGTTGATCGAACAAGTCGACGCCGCCGAACTGTCGCCGGGCGAGTTCTCCCACCGCGTGCGGCGCTGCGTCGATGAAGGTCAAATCAAAACCGTGGTCATCGACAGCATCAACGGCTATCAGGCCGCGATGCCGGAAGAAAACGCGCTGGTGCTGCACATGCACGAACTGCTGCTGTACCTGAACCGCAAAGGCGCGGCGACGTTCATGACGGTCGCCCAGCATGGTCTGGTCGGCGACATGCAAGCGCCGGTCGACATTACTTATCTGGCTGACACGGTGATTCTGTTGCGCTACTTCGAAGCACTGGGCAAAGTCCGCCGCGCGATCTCGATCATCAAGAAACGCACCGGCAGCCACGAATCGACCATTCGTGAATACCGTATTTCCACGCAAGGCATGACTATCGGCGAACCGCTGGAAGCCTTTCAGGGCGTACTGCGCGGCGTCCCCACCTACCTCGGTGCGAGTAATCCGTTGCTGCAGGAAGAGCGCTTGTGACGGTCCAGGTTCCGCTGGCCGAACGGGCACTGATTCTGGCGCCCGTGGGTCGCGACAGCCAGATTGCGCTGATGATCCTCAACGAAGCGGGTTACGACGGGCTCGTCACGCCCAGTCTGAGCTCGCTGTGTACGGAAATCGAGCTGGGTGCCGGTCTGGTGCTGGTTGCCGCCGAAGCCTTGCGCGGGCCAGAACTGGAAGCGCTGTTCCTGTACCTGGAACAGCAACCCGCCTGGTCGGATCTGCCGATTGTGCTGTTGACCCATCACGGCGGCCAGGAGCAAGGCCCCTCCTCACGCCTGAGCGATCTGCTGGGCAACGTGACGTTCCTTGAGCGACCGTTTCATCCGGCGACGCTGGTCAGTATGGTTTCCGCTGCATTGCGCGGCCGCCGACGACAATACGAAGCCCGCGACCGGCTGATCGATCTGAGTGAAAGCGAACGGCGCCTGCAGTCGACTCTGGAAACCCTTGAGCAACAGGTCGAAGAGCGCACCGCGCAACTGCGCCACAACGAAGAAGCGCTGCGCCAGTCGCAAAAAATGGAAGCGGTCGGCCAGCTCACTGGCGGCATCGCCCACGACTTCAACAACATGCTCACAGGCATCATCGGCAGCCTTGAGTTGTTGCGTCGACGTCTGGCCCGTGGTCGCACCGATGACCTCGACAGCCTGATCGATCTGGGCGTGACTTCGGCCAACCGTGCCGCCGGTCTGACCCACCGCTTGCTGGCGTTTTCGCGTCGGCAGTCGCTCGACTCCAAAGCAGTGCAGATGAACGCCCTGGTGCAGTCCATGGGCGAGTTGCTGCAACGCAGCCTCAATGAAAGCATTCAGTTGGACATGCGCCTCAACGACAATCTGTGGGTTGCGGAGGCGGATCCCAATCAACTGGAAAGCGCCCTGCTCAATCTGGTCATCAATGCCCGCGATGCCATGCCCGAAGGCGGCAAACTGGTGGTCGAGACCAGCAATCAGGTGCTCAAGCGCGAATTCACCGAGGCCTACAGCAACCTCGAACCGGGTGATTACGTGATGCTCAGTGTCACCGACAACGGCAGCGGCATGCCGCAAAGTGTGGTCAACCGCGCGTTCGATCCGTTCTTCACCACCAAACCGATCGGCCAGGGCACAGGTCTGGGGCTGTCGATGATTTACGGTTTCAGCAAGCAGTCACGCGGACATGTTTCGATCGACAGCGAGATCGATGAGGGCACCACGGTCAGACTTTACTTGCCGCGCTTTC
This sequence comes from Pseudomonas sp. VD-NE ins, assembly GCF_031882575.1. Classification (NCBI taxonomy): domain Bacteria; kingdom Pseudomonadati; phylum Pseudomonadota; class Gammaproteobacteria; order Pseudomonadales; family Pseudomonadaceae; genus Pseudomonas; species Pseudomonas sp. VD-NE ins. The sequence continues at coordinate 3,003,907 of NZ_CP134772.1, read as the reverse complement.
GCGGTGAAGAACTGGTCAGCCCTGCCCCCGATGTGCAACAACTGCCAGATGCACTGGACGGTGAAACCGTGCTGATCGTCGAAGACGACCCGGCCGTGCGCGTGCTGGTCTGCGCGGTGCTCGGTGAGTTGGGTTATGCCTTTGTTGAAGCCTGGGATGCCGACAGCGCCGTGCCGATTCTGAACTCGACGCAGCGCATTGATCTGCTGATCAGTGACGTCGGTCTGCCGGGCATGAACGGCCGGCAACTGGCGGAGGTTGGCCGACAATACCGGCCTGGGCTGAAAGTCTTGTTTATCACCGGATACGCCGAGCACGCAGCCGTGCGCGGCGGATTCCTCGACTCGGGGATGCAGATGATCACCAAACCCTTCACCTTCGACCTGCTGACCGCCAAGGTGCGGGAGATGATCAAAAGCTGATCGCAAGGATACGGCCTGCTGAAGCAGGCCGGGTGGTCAGGCGAGCAATTCCTGAATTTTTTCCTGCAACACATCCAGGTCGAACGGCTTTTCCAGGATCGGCGCCTTGCGCGTGATCGGGCTGCCGGTTTCGCGGATTTCCTGCGGATAACCGCTGATGAAAATCACCTTGAGGTCCGGGCGCAACTTGACGGCCGGTTCGGCAATCTGCACGCCAGAGATCCCGCCGGGCAAACGGAAATCGGTGATCAACATGTCCAGATGTGGCTTGCTCGCAAGAATCTCGAACGCCTGCTCGCCGTTTTCGGCCTGCAACACGCGATACCCCTGCCCCGACAGGTAATCCGTCAGGACCATCAAGATAACCGGTTCGTCCTCGACGACGAGTACTACATCTTGTGCATCTACGCTCATGGGAAGCCTTTGTTCGGTCAATAGCTGCTGATACGACCGTACGGTCAATCAGAGGTTGCGTCGGATGTGCCGTTTTCCTGAATTGGCAGACAAACGCGAAACAGGGCGCCTTCGTTGATTTCACTCTCGACGACGATGGAGCCGCCATGGGCGGCGACGATCTGCTCGGAAATGAACAGACCCAGCCCGAGCCCGGCCACTACCGTCTTGGCGGAAACCCGTTCGAACTGTTGGAAAATACGTTTCTGGTTCTCTTGGCTGATACCGATGCCACGGTCCTGCACCTCGACCCGCGCTTCATCATCTTCACGGTAAACGCGCACCTGAATCGGGCTGCGACCACCGTAGCGCAAGGCGTTGGTCAGCAAGTTGGTGACCACCTGTTCGATGCGGAACTCGTCCCAGTTGCCTTCCACCGGCGCTGGCGCGGTAAACGACACTTCGGTTTCAGCGGCTTCGATCTGTTGCGCGAAGTTCTGCAGCAGATTGCTCACCAGTTGCACCAGGTCGAAACGGCTCGGCCGGATCGACAGTTTGCCGGTGCGAATGCGCGAGACGTCGAGCATGTCTTCGATCAAGCGGATCAGGCTTTTGATCTGCCGTTCATCGCGGTCGACCATGGCGTGCATCTTGTCGAGAGTGAACGCCGCAGCGTTGTCCCGAGCCAGGTGCATCTTGCGCAGCTGGGTTTCCAGAATCAGACCATTGAGCGGCGTACGCACTTCGTGGGCAACGATCGACATGAAGTCATCGCGCATGCGCACGGCCTGCTCCAGCTCCAACTGGGTGCTTTGCAGTCGTTGCAACAACGCTTCCTGTTCGCGACGAGCCTGCTCCAGGGCTTCGAGCTGTTGCTTCATCGCCTTGCTCTGGCGGTACAGATCGACAAAAACGTTGACCTTGCTCTTCACCGCATGGATATCCAGCGGTTTGTGCAGGAAATCCACCGCCCCGCTTTCGTAGCCCTTGAACGCGTAGTTCAGTTCACGACCAGCGGCGCTGACGAAAATGATCGGGATGTTCTTGGTTTTCTCGGTGCCGCGCATCAACTCGGCGAGTTCGAAGCCGTTCATGCCCGGCATCTGCACATCGAGAATGGCCATGGCAAATTCGTGTTGCAGCAGCAACGACAGCGCTTCATCCGCCGACAACGCTTTATAGACGGTACGGTCTTCACGCTTGATCAGCGCTTCGAGTGCCAGCAGGTTCTCCGGCAGATCGTCGACGATCAGCAGTTTGGCTTGGATATTACTCAGCATGCGATTCGTTCCAGCTCGACAAGCAGACGGCCGATGCCGTGAATGGGTAGGACATGATCCGGCTGCTGAATCTTCAGTGCAGCCAAAGGCATGGTGGCGACTTGCGCCTCTTCGGGGTCCTGAACGATGGTCAGACCGCCGCAGCGTTTGACTTCGGCCAGCCCGCGCGCACCATCGTGATTGGCGCCGGTCAGCAGTACGGCGGCCAGTGATGAGCCGTAAGCGTCGGCGGCTGACTCAAACAGATAGTCAATCGAAGGCCGGGAATAATGCACGCGATCCTCAAGACTCAACGAGAGGCTGCGGTCCTGCTCCACCGACAGGTGATAACCCGGCGTGGCGAAATACACATTGCCGGCAACGATGTCCTGCTTGTCGGCAGCCTCGTGCACCGGCATGTCCACGCGCCGGGCGAACACCTCGGCCAATTGGCTGCGGCGCTCTTCGGGCAGGTGCAGGACCACAATGATCGGCAACCCGTAGCCTCGGCGCAGCGGCCCGAGCAAGCTCAGCAGCGCCTCAACGCCACCGGCGGAAGCACCGACCACAATCGCCTCGACGCGAGGTAAATCCACGGCCTCGTTCATGTTTTACGGTAGATCCGTTCTTGTTTCACCAGCGGCTCGAACTGGTTGGCATAGCTGGAAAAATCCAGCGTCTCTTTGCTGCCGAGCACCAGAAAGCCGCGATGGCAAAGCGATTCATGGAACAAGCCAAACGCCCGATCCTGCAGCTTCTTGTTGAAGTAGATCAGCACGTTGCGGCAGGAAATCAATTGGGTTTCGGAGAACACGCTGTCCGTCGCCAGACTGTGGTCGGCAAAGGTCACGTTCTCGCACAGGCTCTTGTCGAAGATCGCGTAACCGTACGCTGCCGTGTAGTAGTCAGCAAACGAGCTCTGACCACCGGCCTGCTGATAGTTGGCCGTGTACGCGCGAACATTCTCCATCGAAAAAATCCCCTGCTTGGCCTTGTCCAGCGAGCGCGGGTTGATGTCGGTGGCATAGATGATCGTGCGATCGAGCAGGCCCTCTTCGCGCAACAGAATCGCCATCGAATAGACCTCCTCCCCCGTGCTGCACCCGGCAATCCAGATCTTGATCGACGGATAAGTGCGCAGCAACGGCACCACTTCCCGGCGGATCGCGAGGAAGTGCGACGGGTCACGAAACATCTCACTGACCGGAATCGTCAGCAATTGCAGCAACTGCATGAACGCTGTCGGGTCATGCAAGACCTTTTCCTGCAATGCAGAAATGGTCGCGCACTCGAACTGGCTCAGCGCGTGCTGCACCCGGCGCTTGATCGACGCGCCGGAGTAATCGCGAAAATCGTAGCTGTACTTGAGGTAGATCGCCTCAATCAACAAGCGCAGTTCGATTTCACTGTTTCGTTCAGCTGGCGTACTGCGTTCCACTAAATGCGTTCCATCTTCGGTAACCACACGCGAATCAGCGAGAACAGCCGATCCAGATCGATGGGCTTGGCCAGGTAATCGTTGGCGCCCGCTTGCAGGCAGCGCTCCTGATCGTCTTTCATGGCCTTGGCCGTCACCGCGATGATCGGCAGCTTGCGCCAGCGCGGCTCCTTGCGGATTTCAATGGTGGCTTCAAAACCATCCATTTCCGGCATCATCACGTCCATCAACACCAGATCGATGTCCTCGACTTCGTTAAGTCTCTCAATCGCCTCACGACCGTTACGGCCGATGACCACGACTGCGCCTTTGGTCTCCAGCGCGCTGGTGAGGGCGAAAATGTTGCGCACATCGTCGTCCACCAACAGCACTTTGCGACCCTCGAAGACCTTGTCGCGGCTGCGCGCGGTCTTGAGCATCTTCTGCCGTTCATGGGACAACTGCGATTCGACTTTGTGCAGAAAGAGTGTGACCTCGTCCAGCAAGCGCTCCGGCGAACGTGCACCCTTGATGATGATCGAGCGCGAATACTTGCGCAGTTCGGCCTCTTCATCGCGGGTCAGGTTGCGCCCGGTGTAGACAATCACTGGCGGGAACGAGCAGATGTCTTCGGTGGACATGCGCTTGAGCAGGTCATTACCCAGCATGTCCGGCAACTTCAGATCGATGACCATGCAGTCGTAGATCGTCGTGCGCAGCAGCTCCAAAGCGTCCTGCGCGAGGCCAACGGCGGTGATTTCGATGTCTTCGTCGCCGATCAGTCGGGCAATACTCTCGCGCTGCAAATCGTCGTCCTCGACCAACAGGACGCGTTTGACCTTCTGGGTCAGCTTGGCTTCGAGACGGGCGAACACATCCTTGAGCTCTTCGCGGGTGGTCGGCTTCACCGCATAACCGATCGCGCCCATGTGCATGGCCGCTTCGACACGGTCCTCGACGGAAATCACATGCACTGGAATATGTCGGGTTTCGGCGTGTTCTTTCAGGCGTTGCAGCACGGTCAGGCCAGAGTGATCCGGCAGGCGCATGTCGAGCAGGATCGCGTCGGGTACGAACTCTTTCGCCAGGTCGTAACCTTCGTCCGCACCATGGGCTACCAGGCACTGATAGCCCAGTTCATGTGCCAGATCGTAGAGGATGTGCGCAAAGTTCGGCTCGTCTTCCACCACCAGAATGCAACGCGTGGCGAATGGAGCCTTGTCGCGGTCGTCGGCGAAGCGCGGGATATGCACCGGCGCCAATGGCGAAACAACCGGCGCCAGTGGCACGCTGGCCACTGCCGCTGGCGGCGTAAAGGTCAACGGTGAGAAGGCAACTTCATTGGACTCGTTGTACTGCTGCGGCAACACCAGCGTGAACACGCTGCCCTGCCCCGGCGTACTGCTGACGCTGATCGAACCGCCGAGCAAGGTCGCCAGATCCCGCGAAATCGACAGGCCCAGACCGGTGCCGCCGTACTTGCGATTGGTGGTGCCGTCGGCCTGGCGGAAGGCTTCGAAAATGCTCTCCTGCTGATCGGCAGCAATGCCGATACCCGAATCGCGCACGATGAACGCCACCCGATCATCCGGCTGGCCGGCGATGGTCAGGCTGACAGTGCCCTTCTCGGTGAACTTCACAGCGTTGGACAGCAGGTTCTTGATCACCTGCTCCAGACGCTGACGGTCGGTGTAGAGCATGCCCGGCGCGCCAGGTTGCAAATCGACGCTGAAGGTCAGCTGTTTGTCCGCCGCCAAAGGTTCGAACACGCCGCGCAGGCCATCGGCCAGACGCGCCACGCTGGTGTTCTCCGGAATCACTTCGAGCTTGCCCGCCTCGACCTTGGAGATGTCCAGAATGTCGTTGATCAGGTTGAGCAGATCGTTGCCGGCGGAGTAGATCGATTCGGCAAACTTGACCTGTTCGGCGCTGAGGTTGTCCTGCGGGTTCTCCGCCAGCAACTTGGCCAGAATCAACGAACTGTTCAGCGGCGTGCGCAGTTCGTGGGACATGTTGGCGAGGAATTCGGATTTGTACTTGCTCGAGCGCTGCAACTCTTCGGCGCGTTCTTCGAGTTGCACCTGAGCCTGATTGAGTTCGGTGTTTTTCAGGTCCATGGCGTCGCGCTGCTCGGCCAGGGTCTGCGCCTGTTCGGCGAGCTGCTCGTTGGTTTGCTCCAGCTCAACTTGCTGGGTTTCCAGATGCGCCTGGGATTCCTTGAGAATCCGCGACTGCTCTTCGAGTTCTTCGTTGGCGGTTTTCAACTCTTCCTGCTGCACCTGCAACTCTTCGTTGAGCTGCTGGGTTTCGGCCAGCACTTCCTGCAAACGCTGACGGTAGCGCGCGGCTTCGATGGAGGTGCCGATGTTGCCGGCAATCAGCTCCAGCAGTTCGATATCGCGATCATTGAGCGGCCGCAGGAAACCCAGTTCGATCACACCATTGACGCGGTCGTCATCGCTGGTCGGCACCACCAGCACACTGTGTGGCAAGCCTTCACCAAGCCCCGAGCTGACTTTGAAGTAGTCGGACGGCACCGAATCGAGACGGATCAGCCGCGCCTGTTGCGCCACCTGACCGACGATGCCTTCGCCGCTGTAGATCGACTGTTCCTGCTCTTCCTGCTCGCGGGAGAAACCGTAAGTGGCCACCCGCTTGAGGCCGCCATGTTCTTCACGCACATACAGCGCAGCCACAGCAGTGCCGAGGTATTGCGCGCAAAATTGTAGAATGTTGCGCCCCAACAGATTCAGCGTCAGTTGCCCCAGCACCTGCTCGGCCAGTTCGGTCTGACCGTTGCGCAACCACGCCTGCTGCTCAAGACGTTCGGCACTGGCTTGTTGAGCGTCCAGCGTGGCGCTGTAGCTGTCGGAGAGATTAACCAGATCACGTCGGCCGATATAGGCCAGCAAACCACTGATACCGGCGATGAATATGAGGTAGAGGCTGATGCTCCAGATCGTAGTGCGGCGCACTTCTTCATTGCGCGTGGTGCGCAAGACCTGTTCGGTCTCGATAACGTCTTCGAATTGCTTGCGGATTTCGTCGGTCAGGCGCTTGCCACGGCCGGCTTTGACGGCGCCTTTGTAATCACCGCTGGAACGCTGCAGATCGATCATCGATTGCGCGTAATTGGCCCACTCGGTCTGCAAGGCCTGCAGTCGGCGCAAGCGATCGGTTTGCACCGGGTTATCGGCCGTCAGTTCGAGCAACGTATTGAGTGCCACGGTAATGCGCGGCTTGGCCGTTTCGTACGGATCGAGGAAGTGCTCGTCGCCGCTGAGCAGGAAGCCGCGCATGCCGGTTTCCAGGTCCACGGTGAGTTTCACCGCTTCGTTGGCGTTATTGATCACCCGGTCGGTGTGCTCCACCCACTGGATAACCGACAGCAGGTAAGTAATCAGCGACACGAAAAACACGGCACTGAGCACACCGACGCCCAAGGGCAGACTGATGTTGCGACTCAGGAGTTTGCGAAACCGTTGCTCATCAACCGTAGACGGAGAGGACATGGGGCAGCCTTGTCGAACTGTTGAAAAACAGGCAGTTTGCCCCAAAACGGCGGCATGGATCCATTTTTCTCACACCTTTCGCCGCAAATTCCTACATGCACCGGCATGTTTACAGCGTTGAACAGTTATCCTTGCTGCCCCGTTGGCAGCTATGCTTTTTTTGTGTCTAGCGGGGAACTTGTGGCACTGCGCCACTTACTCATGCAAGAGCCCGGCACTTTTGATCGACCGGCGACCCCTGAACTGACTTTTGAGAGCCTGAATATGTCTGCCACCCCATCCACCATCCTGGTCGTAGAAGACGACAACATCGTGCGCATGCTGATCGTCGATGTGCTCGAGGAGCTGGAGTTCAAGGTGCTCGAAGCTGACGGCAGCGAACAGGCTCTGGAGGTTCTCAAGGACGCCACCAAACACATTGACCTGATGATGACTGACGTCGGTCTGCCGGGCATGGATGGCCGCGAACTGGCGACCGAAGCACGCAAACTGCGCCCCGCGCTGCCGATTTTGTTTGCCAGTGGTTATGCCGAATCCATTGATGTACCCGCTGACATGCATGTGATCGGCAAACCGTTTTCGATCGACCAACTACGCGACAAAGTCAAAAGCATTCTTGTATAAAATCGGATCGCTGTCTGATTAAGGGGATTGCCATCTGCAATCCCCTCAACGGAACGGTTTAACCACGAACGCCTTGCTGCAAATTGCCAGAAGCTTGCACAGACGCAAGCATTCTTATGCCCGATGCCGCTTCGCGTTCAGTCGCTCACGGAAAGCAGTGATGTCACTGCTGTCCACCTGCCCTGCCATCGCAGCACTTTCCTGGGCGTTCAACGCTTCGTTGCCAAAATCGACGCCTGACAATAACTCCCTTTCTACAAACGGCCGCCGTAACGTGTTGCCCACATCGCGGCCCCCGCCCTGCAGCACCGCAAACAACACACTAACTACCTACCAGAAAGTTTCAATTCCGCACTTTGAACACAACAAAAACACTGTCTTTTATGGTTGCACACCAACATCAACAGAAGCCCTGAATCGCTTGATACCTGAAAACGAAATACCCTGTTATACGAGTGCATAACTTGCAACGCAACCAGCCTTTAAATACTCGCTGCACAATGCTTATCCTGAATTGACTTGCTAACTCCCCACGCCAGCCTGAATCAGGATAAATATCATGCGTCCAGCATTAACCAGTGAAACTTCATTCTCCGATCACTCCTTGTTTGACAAACAGGAAAGAACCGCTATCGCTCAGGCATTGACTGCCGCCGCTCTAAGTTCGGGCGCCATTGTGTCTTCGGGAACGACCACCGCAAGTATCCCTGCACAGAACTCTGCCAAAGTCAGTCTGCAGGATCTGTTTATCCCTGTCATTGTCGGTAGTACGTTTGATGAGGCCTACGAACCGGCACGTATCGCATTGGAAAAACTCATTAAAAGTGAAGACTTTTCATTAGCCATCAAATTGCAGGCTTATCCGGCCAGCGCTCGGATAGGTGTCGATGCCAAAGAAACATTTTTTGCAATCGTTGAAGATGGCAGAGATGAAATACCCATCGCAAAAGATGATGAGACCAATATGCTCGCCGCGTTCGCGAAGAACACCGGCGGTTATATCTATTCAGGTAACGTCGTCAGCATAGAGCAATGGCTTGCGTTTGAAGGCTTGAATCTGCCGCAGACCCTCGGCGAGATCAAACAGTTGATCAGCTATTTAAACTTCGAGCTTCCCGCCGCCCCGGCATCAGGTAACTATCACGAACTGGCAAACGCCGAAGCGGATTCTCCCTTTCACTTATCCAGCACCGCCCGAGACACCATCAAAGAAGTTATACAAGACGCCACTCAAGGCACGACCAGCCTTTTGCAGAAGGTGACCTACGCCGGATTCAAGCTGACACCTGCCGCACAGAAACGCGAACACGCGGATAAAATCCTGACGGGTATATTGCGAAGCGACAGCGCCAGGAGCATCGGTCAAAAGCTCCATGAGCGCCTCGCTTGGCATCTCGAAACGGCCGATGAAAGCGCGCGCAACCGGCAACTCAGCGAGTTGATGGTCGCAGCGTTAATCGTCAGCATGGCGACACCGCAAGATCATCTCCCTTTGGCCGGTTACGACCCCTACCAACCGTCCAATGCAACACGTCATGCTGCGCAAGTGCGTGAAGACCTGGAACAGCATCTCGTTGCTCAAGGCATGATCGACTCCGGCAATTCACCGCTGGCAGCGCACTTGTTATTGGCGGGCACCGCGCCTGAATTCCTGATACCGGACATTCCCGCTGAACTGACTCTGGAGAAGCCCGGCTGGGTAGTGATTGCTCAGGCAGTGGCATTGATCGAACAGGCGTCGCCGGGTTCATCACGCTTGATGACGTTCGCGCAAATAAAAGCATTTGCCGACCTGCCACCGCAGTCCCAGGAACAAGACGAACTTCACGCGGCGGCCGGATTTATCCCGGCGATCAACTGGGCAGTCCTCAATGGGGTTATCGAATATCGGGCTGAAAAAGATTACGACAACGCCACACTGGTCAAAGCTGCCGAACATTTCGAGCGCTACATGGAGGCGCTCAGCCAATCCGAAACAGGCCTGTCGACCGCCCCACCCGATCGAAAAAAAGTAGCCCTGGAGGCACTGAAGAAAGTCATGCCTGATGGCAGCTACCTCGAACAAAAAGCGTTTTACATAAAGTATCTGGACAGTTTTAAAGATCGTAGCTGGCTGGAAGCCCTCAAGGCCGGAAGCCCCGTCAGCATTTTTTCCGAACTTTATGATCTGCTGGTCAGCACTACCGATCACAGTGAATTCGCAACAAACAAATTACTGCGATTACGCTTTTCTGTGCTGGATCTGTATCTCTCCGGTGACCTGATCGAAAAAGGAACGTTAACGCAAAGGTTCGAGCAAAAAAGCGCTTTCAAACCACCTACGGGGGCGTTCAACCGGTTATCTGAACTTCCCTCTCCTGGCTTATTGTTTGATCGAGCCTTCGATATTTATTATCAGGGCGTGCGCGAAGGCTTGTCCTCGATCATAAGAATGGCTATCGCCAACATGCCGGAAGATGACCGCCGTGCCCTGACCAACAGCAATGTGACGCTTTACACCGTCAGGAAGGAAGTCAATCCACTCAACCCACAAGAAGAAACCCAGTTCGCCCGTGATGAGGCCATAGGCCGCTACGGCATTATTCTGTGCTGCAAAAGCGGCGAGACACTACGTGCCTATGAGTTATTCACCTTGCGCGGCCTGTGCCGCGAGCGCCCGGAACTGGCAGCACTCTTGCGAAGCAGCGACATCATTCACTCTCGCCCGACACTTTCCTTCACGGGCAGCAAGTACGATTTTCAGCAAAAAAACAAAGCCCTGGAGTGGCCGCTTGACTTTGCGGCTTACCGCGAGGGCAGCGAACCGCGCGAGGGCGAAACGTCAAGCGTGGTCGTGGAAAAGCTCTGGCACCTGTACCCGGACGCCACGGATTTTCGACCGGTTTCCCTGTTCTTTTCCCGACAGACCAATGCGATCGCTGAATGCATATTGAACAACCATCCCGTGGCGAGCCGCGATGAGCTATATGCCTCACTCAATGTTCCGACAGAGCTGGAGGAATGGCGCACCAGCAAAGAAGCTGTTGAACGCCTGGTGATCAACGTAATTGTCCCTTTCAAGCAATGTATTGAAGATATCAGCTCCGGGCGAACAGACCGGGTGTCGGAAGGTATCGGTGGATGCATACTGGACGGACTGTCAGTCCTCGGCTTATTGATCGGGCTAGGCTCTACAGCAGCAAGTATCCTGGCTAAAACCGGTTCGACAACGCTCAAGATTTTGAACATATCCAAAGCCGTCGCCCGCGCAGCGTTGTCATTGGTCAATCCATTGGATGGGGTGCCGACGCTACTACGTAAAGGCTTGCGACTCACCCTTCGCGGTTTGCTGTTTGTGGGGGAAAACAGCCTTACAGCAGTCAGTTCCGCCACGAAACAGTTGAAAAAGCTGAGCGGTAGCGTTCAATCCAATGAGCTGATCAAGGCTGTCCAATTGACCGATGCAAAAATCGGCACATGGCAGCGGTCCGATGACATTAATGAACTTGTCGAAATAGCTGCGCACCAACGCAATGGTGGCTGGCACGCCTGTCATCACAAGACAGGCAGTCCGTGGGGACCGCGACTGAAACACTTCAAACTGTTCGAATTTTCCCCACTGCGGCGCCTTATCAATCGCTTCAAGCCCCAGAGCTACACGAAGATTTACATCAAAAAGGCCATCCCTGTTGCGAAAAGCAAACTCGACAACAGCCTTCACCTGCTCGGCGATGCCGATTCCGAGTTAGATGTTCGCAGGGTTTTGAAATGCCTGTTTGGCACAGACTCCGATGAGGCCATTGCTCATCTCGCTCAGAAGTTGCGAGTAATGCGTAAAGATCTGGATGCCTTTACGATGTCCAACATCTCGTTCAAGCGTACCAATGTGAACGCGGTGGCTGCGTTGCATGTTCCGGATTACAAACGCTGGAAACGGGCAGTCACTAACAAGACGCTGGCGAAAGAATCAATCAAACGATTCATCAAGGTTTATCCAGATCACCTTGATGAACTGTATCGGGCAGCCAAATATGATGAATCGCGGGTGGCCGATGTTCTGATTCACGAAATGTCACACGGTGGCCCCGGCACATTCGATCTCTACTACGGAAAGTCGCTGAACCGCGTTGAGTTTGATATTGCATCGCTGATCGATCTCGCCCGTAATCCTCGTATGGCAGATCCTTCGTTCAGCAATCCGCACAGGCTTGTCGACAGGAGCAAGTTCACCAATCTGGATGAATTCGTGTCCGCTCGCGCCAGCTTGCCGCCGTTGATTCAAAAACATCCTGCTTTTTACAATGCGGACTCTTATGAGGTGGCAGTATCGTTGCTTGACCAGATCAAGTCAGATCCACGCGGGTTCGCCGTAAATATGACAACGATAGAAACGGCACTGGCAAATCCTGCTTTGAACGAGTTCATCGATTCACTGGAAATCAATCTCGGTCGATCATTCGAATGAACACTTGCTGATTCCTGCCGCTGTCCATGAGAGGAGTTGGCGCACCAGAGTAAAACTGCCGTGGGGCTGCCCTGGCGGCAGTTCGACGGCCATTGACTGTGGTTTAATTGCGCGCTTTCAAGTCAAGCTTGCGCATTCAGGAACACCCCAGCCCATGAAGTCCTCTCCCACCAAAGTCCTGGTCATCGGTTACGTCTGGCCGGAGCCGCGCTCTTCAGCGGCCAGCGGTCATGTGATGCAGATCCTCGAAACATTCCTGCAACAAGGCTGGGACATCACCTTCAGCAGCCCGGCCGGGCCCGGCGAGCACAAGGCGGATCTGGGCGCACTGGGCATTCGCGAGGTGCCGATCGAACTCAATAACAGCAGCTTTGATCATTTCATCAGCGAACTGGCACCGGACATCGTCTTGTTCGACCAATTCATGATGGAAGAGCAGTTTGGCTGGCGGGTCGAGAAACACTGTCCTCAAGCGCTGCGCGTGCTGGAAACCTCCGACCTGCAAAGTCTGCGGCATGCGCGTCATCAACGGCTCAAGTCTCGCCTCAAGGTCAATCCGGACCAGAACGATTTCAGTGACGTGTTCGCCCCCGCCCTGCTTGACGAATTCGAGCTGATGGCCGAGACCGATCTGGCCAAGCGAGAAATCGCCGCTCTGTATCGTTGCGATCTGAACCTGATGATCTCTGAAGTGGAAATCGAATTGTTGATCGAACAGTTCGGCTTGCCTCGGCAGCTGCTGCACTGGTGCCCGTTGATGATCACCCCGCCTGCGGCCGAACCGGTCACGTTTGCAGATCGGACCCATTTCCTGAGCATCGGCAACTTCCGTCATGCGCCCAACTGGGATGCCGTGCTGTGGATGAAGAGCACGATCTGGCCGCTGATTCGCCAGCAATTACCGCAGGCGCAACTGCATGTTTACGGCGCCTACACGCCACCCAAAGCCACCGCACTGCATAACGCCAGCGAAGGTTTCCATATCATGAACTGGGCCGAAGATGCGTTGCAGGTGATGTCTGCCGCACGGGTATGCCTGGCGCCTTTGCGCTTTGGTGCCGGCATCAAGGGCAAACTGATCGATGCCATGCTGTGTGGTACTCCCAGCGTGACCACGCCGGTTGGCGCCGAGGGCATGCACGGCGATCACGCCTGGCCTGGGGCCGTCTCGAACAGCGCAATAGAGATCGCCAGCACTGCCGTTTCCCTTTACAAGGACCAGACGCGTTGGCAGACAGCGCGGCTGGCAGGCTATACGTTGCTGGAGAATCGCTACCAACAGTCAATACACGGTTCGGCATTGATAGAAAAGTTGCGCTACTGCCAACAACACCTGCATGGCTTGAGAGCCAGAAACTTCATCGGCAGCATGCTTCGCCATCACTCACACAAAAGTACTCAATACATGTCGCAATGGATCGAGGCTAAAAATCGCCACACCTCATCCGAAACAGACATATAAGCAAAAACAACGACATGACCTGCATTAAAAACAGCATTGGCTGATCAAACACAAGAAACTATAAACATCCTGCGCGCGCACTTTAATAAATAACCGAAATATCAATCCACGCAGGATGCGAAACATGAACCAACTTGAAGGATTCCAGGCTCACCGCTGGATGGCCGACACCCCTGAAACAGATAACCTTTCACTCTTCGAATTGACCCTGCCAGGGACGCACAATGCGGGCTGCGACATGGAGGCATCTTACGCATTACTACCCGGAAGACACTGGCTTGCCTGTCAGGACGTGCCCATCTTCGCACAACTGAATCGTGGTTCCAGAGCACTTGATGTGCGTCTGGGCTATGACGCCAGCGCTCAGGGCCTGGCAAGATTCCGTTTTCAGCACAACGGTTATCTATCGTCGCGCACCCTTGAAGACCTCGTGCGCGAGATCAATGCTTTTTGTGAAATGAGTCGAGATGAATTTATCGTTCTGGACTTTCATGAGTTAGGCACTGACAGCGATCACTTCGATCACCCGGAATTCATCCAGATGATCCTCGAGCACCTCCGTGAGCGCATTATTCCCGCGCAAAATCTGCATCTGACACTTGGCGAACTCAAGGCAATCAGCACGTCGCAAAGAATCATGGTGGCAGGCCCCACGATTTCGTTTCATGACCCATACCACTTTTATCGAAGAATCAATCACCAGTGGGCCGGCCACGACGAGGTCAGCACTCTCGAATTGCGTTTGCACATAGCCAAGGTACTGGCCTCGCCTCCGGACAACTTAAACCCCTGGTCGTTGTCGGCAACCAGCTTTAGCCTTACAGAGGGTCCGCGACGCATTCTGGGCAATCTTGACAGCTGGTTCGATCCCGCCAAATCCGATTGGGCGAGCAAGTGCAACATTATCAACTTCGACTTTATCAAGAGTTCCAAAATCGTGCGCTTTTGCCAAAAAGCCAACATTGAAAAAGCTCTTTACAAATCAATACAATAATCATCAATGGATGGCGGCAACGCCCGCCATCGACAACCTTTCGCTCTTCGAACTGATCAGCAGCACAACGGTTCCAGAGCACTCGACATACGTTTGCTCTACGATCCAAAAGCCGTTGGGCCTTCCAGATTCGCCATGCCCCACAATGGCTTTCGCAACTCCCGAACGCTGGATAATCTGCTGACCGACATCAATGCCTTTCTCGGTTACGTACTGGCACAAAGCGGCTGGAAAGAGGCATTATCGGCCAGCGATAGCAAAAAAAGCGCACCGCCATGACCCGAACCGCCCGCGTGACCGACCCCTCGTACGAGTTGATGGATGACCATAACGGCTTGTCCATCATCTACCGCCAGCATGGTTTTCCGTGCCCGTTGGTGCGCTGGCATTTTCACAAGGAATACGAGCTGCACCTGATCGTTGCCAGCTCCGGCAAAGTATTCATCGGCGACTACATCGGCAATTTTTATCCGGAAACCCTGTTCCTCACTGGCCCCAATCTGCCGCACAACTGGATCAGCCAAGTGGCCGAAGACGAGGTCGTGGAAAAGCGCGACATGCTGGTCAATTTCACCGACGAGTTGTTCGAGAGTGGCCATCAGGTGTTTGCCGAACTGAAAACCCTGGCGCCCTTGCTGGAGCGCGCGCAGTACGGCATCGAGTTTCGCTGCAAACACACTATCCGCCAGGCCATGACGCTGATGCAGCGCATCGCTGACAGCAAGGGCATCACCCGCCTCGGGCACTTTTTCATCCTGATGGAGCTGCTGGCCGCCAGCGATGATTTCCAATTGTTGTCCGGTGCCACCACACCGCAATTGGCCGACGAGCACAATATCGATCGCACCAACCGTGCGGTCGATTACATCTTCAGCCACTACGCCCGCGACATCTCGCTGGAAGAAGTCGCTGAACACCTGGGCATGACACCGACCTATTTCAGCCGGGTATTCAAACAGGCCACCGGGCGCAATTTCATCGAGTTCGTCAACCGCCTGCGTATCAGCAAATCCTGCGAGCTGCTGGCTGATGGCGACAAACCGGTGACCGAGGTGTGCTTTGAATCGGGCTTCAACAATATTTCAAATTTCAATCGGCGCTTTCAGCAGCTCAAGGGCATGACGCCGTCGCACTATCGCCGGCTCGCGGTGCAGCGCCTGACGGAACAAAACCACCTCTGACACTCCGGACTAATGTGGGAGCTGGCTTGCCAGCGATGGGGCTCTCACTGCCGACATCTTCATTGACTGCCTCACCGCTATCGCTGGCAAGCCAGCTCCCACAGGTTTGCGCATTTGCTGCTGAAACCAATACGCAACCGAAAGCCTCACACCGCTGAAAACCCCTTCCTTGCGTTTTCGCCTTCAAACGCCAGTACAAAAAAGTATCGATCAAAGTGCTAGGGATGATTTGTCAGCCCCGCGATTGAAGGCTGTAATCAGCGCACATTCTTCCTGCACAGGAAGACACAAAAACAATAACTGTCCTTCTGTTACCCACCGGGTGCAGAAAAGGAGTGCACGATGCAACCCACTGCAAAAGCTCTGCTTGCCCTCACCTGCATGACCCTCAGCAGCGTCAGCCTTGGCGCCCAGACCCTGACCATCGCCACCGTCAACAACAGCGACATGATCCGCATGCAAAAGCTCTCGAAAACCTTCGAGACCGAGCATCCGGACATCAAGCTCAATTGGGTGGTGCTCGAAGAAAACGTTCTGCGCCAGCGCCTGACCACCGACATCGCCACCCAGGGTGGTCAGTTCGACGTGTTGACCATTGGCATGTACGAAGCCGCACTGTGGGGTGCCAAAGGCTGGCTGGAACCGATGAAGGATCTGCCGGCCAGTTACGCCCTCGACGATGTGTTCCCGTCGGTGCGTGAAGGCCTTTCAGTCAAGGGTTCGCTGTACGCCTTGCCGTTTTATGCGGAAAGCTCGATCACCTATTACCGCACCGACCTGTTCAAGGATGCCGGCCTGACCATGCCCGAGCGTCCGACCTGGGAGCAGATCGCCGGTTTCGCCGAAAAACTCACCAACAAAGACAAAGAACAGTACGGCATCTGCCTGCGTGGCAAGGCCGGCTGGGGCGAGAACATGGCGCTGATCACCACTGTCGCCAACGCCTACGGCGCGCGCTGGTTCGATGAGAAATGGCAGCCCGAATTCAACGGCCCGGAATGGAAAAACGCGCTGAATTTCTACGTCGATACCATGAAGAAATCCGGCCCGCCGGGGGCGTCCAGCAACGGCTTCAACGAAAACCTCGCGCTGTTCAACAGCGGCAAATGCGCAATGTGGGTCGATGCCAGCGTCGCCGGCTCGTTCGTCACCGACAAGACCCAGAGCAAGGTTGCCGATCACGTTGGCTTCACCTTCGCCCCGCATCAAGTGACTGACAAAGGTTCGGCCTGGCTGTACTCGTGGGCGCTGGCGATTCCGACCAGTTCCAAAGCCAAAGACGCCGCCAAAGAATTCAGCGCCTGGGCGACCTCCAAAGAATACGGCGAACTGGTGGCCAAAACCGACGGCATCGCCAACGTACCGCCAGGCACTCGCGCTTCGACCTACAGCGACGCCTACATGAGCGCCGCGCCGTTTGCCAAAGTGACACTGGAGTCGCTTAAGGCTGCTGACCCGAGCAAACCGACGCTGAAGCCGGTGCCGTATATCGGCATTCAACTGGTGACCATTCCTGAATTCCAGGCCGTGGGTACGCAAGTTGGCAAGCTGTTCTCGGCGGCGCTGATTGGCCAGACCACAGTGGATCAAGCCTTGACTGCCGCGCAGCAAACCACTGAACGCGAGATGAAGCGCGCCGGTTATCCCAAGTAACCGCCTCTAAACCTGTGGGAGCTGGCTTGCCAGCGATGAGGCCGGCACATTCGACATTGCTGTCGGCTGAACTATCGCTATCGCTGGCAAGCCAGCTCCCACAGGGTCCGCGCCGATGTCAGGAATGTTGTCTTTCCTGAACATGTTTCTGCACCCAATCTGGTTGTAATCACCATGAATACTTCAACTGCCAAAGCCCACCTCGACCTGTCGCAACCTGCGCGCAAGGTCCGCGTACGCAATCCCGGCTGGTTTCTGGTCAGCCCTTCGGTGGCCCTGTTGCTGCTGTGGATGATCGTGCCGCTGGGCATGACCATCTACTTCTCGATGATCCGCTACAACCTGCTCTACCCCGGTGAAAACCAGTTCGTGGGGCTTGAGAACTTCACCTATTTCCTGACCGACTCGGGCTTCATGCCCGGCGCCACCAACACGCTGTTGCTGGTCGGTAGCGTGTTGCTGATCAGCGTGGTGTTGGGCGTGTTGATCAGCGCGCTGCTCGAGGCCAGCGAATTTCTCGGGCGCGGCATCGTCCGGGTCATGCTGATTTCGCCGTTCTTCATCATGCCCACGGTCGGCGCGCTGATCTGGAAGAACCTGATCTTCCATCCGGTCTCGGGGATTCTCGCCTACATCTGGAAACTGTTCGGCGCGCAACCGGTGGACTGGCTCGCGCACTACCCGTTGCTGTCGATCATCATCATTGTCTCGTGGCAATGGCTGCCCTTCGCGATCCTGATTCTGATGACGGCCATGCAGTCCCTCGACCAGGAACAGAAAGAAGCCGCGCGCCTCGACGGTGCCGGGCCGATCGCGATTTTCTGGCACCTGACCCTGCCACACCTGGCGCGGCCGATTGCCGTGGTGGTGATGATCGAAACGATCTTCCTGCTGTCGGTGTTCGCCGAGATTTTCACCACCACCAACGGCGGCCCCGGGTACGCCTCGACCAACCTCGCCTACCTGATCTACAACCAGGCGCTGGTGCAGTTCGACGTCGGCATGGCCTCGGCGGGTGGCTTGATTGCCGTGGTCATCGCCAACATCGCCGCGATCATTCTGGTGCGGATGATCGGCAAAAACCTGACTGACAAAGCCTGAGGCCTGCCATGACTCTCCAACAATCCCGCCGGCTGCAAAGCCTGCTGCTCGGTACTCTGGCCTGGGCCATCGCGATCGTGATTTTCTTCCCGATCTTCTGGATGGTGATGACCAGTTTCAAAACCGAAATCGACGCGTTCGCGACGCCGCCGCAGTTCATCTTCACGCCGACGCTGGAGAACTACCTGCACATCAATGAGCGCAGCGACTACTTCAGTTTCGCCTGGAACTCGGTGGTGATTTCCTTCAGCGCCACAGCCCTGTGCCTGTTGATCGCGGTGCCGGCAGCGTACTCGATGGCGTTTTACGAAACCCAGCGCACCAAAGGCACGCTGCTGTGGATGCTCTCGACCAAGATGCTGCCGCCGGTGGGCGTGCTGATGCCGATCTACTTGCTGGCGAAGAGTTTCGGCCTGCTCGACACGCGTATTGCGCTGATCGTGATCTACACGTTGATCAACCTGCCGATTGTGGTCTGGATGGTTTACACCTACTTCAAGGACATCCCCAAAGACATCCTCGAAGCCGCCCGCCTCGACGGCGCCACGCTGTGGCAGGAAATGGTCCGCGTGCTGCTGCCGATCGCCAAGGGTGGACTTGCTTCGACCGTATTGCTGTCGCTGATCCTGTGCTGGAACGAGGCGTTCTGGTCGCTGAACCTGACCTCGTCGAAAGCCGCGCCACTGACCGCTTTGATTGCCTCGTACTCAAGTCCTGAGGGGTTGTTCTGGGCCAAGTTGTCGGCGGTGTCGACCCTGGCGTGTGCGCCGATCCTGATCTTCGGCTGGATCAGCCAGAAACAACTGGTGCGCGGCCTCTCGTTCGGCGCCGTGAAATGAACATCCCGAATCCAACCCTATCCCCTGTGGGAGCGAGCCTGCTCGCGAAGGGGCCGTGTCAGTCACCATCATTGGTAAATGACACACCGCATTCGCGAGCAGGTCGAATCGTCGCACCGTCGCTCCCACAGAAAAGCCGATCTGGTTTAACCCAATAATAAATTGCGGAGGCCCATCATCATGGCCAACCTGAAAATCAAGAATCTGCAAAAAGGCTTCGAAGGCTTCTCCATCATCAAAGGCATTGACCTTGAAGTGAACGACAAAGAATTCGTGGTCTTCGTCGGCCCGTCGGGCTGCGGCAAATCCACCTTGCTGCGGCTGATCGCTGGTCTGGAAGAAGTCAGCGACGGCACCATCGAACTCGATGGCCGCGACATCACCGAAGTCAGCCCGGCCAAGCGCGACCTGGCCATGGTGTTCCAGACCTACGCGCTGTACCCGCACATGACCGTGAAAAAGAACATGTCCTTCGCCCTCGATCTGGCCGGCGTGCCGAAAGCCGAAGTCGAGAAGAAAGTCGGCGAAGCGGCGCGCATTCTCGAACTCGGACCAATGCTCGAGCGCAAGCCAAAACAGCTCTCCGGTGGCCAGCGCCAGCGCGTCGCGATTGGCCGAGCCATCGTGCGCAATCCGAAAATCTTCCTGTTCGACGAACCGCTGTCCAACCTCGACGCCGCGCTGCGCGTGCAGATGCGTCTGGAGCTGCTGCGCCTGCACAAAGACCTGCAAGCGACGATGATCTACGTGACCCATGATCAGGTCGAAGCGATGACCATGGCCGACAAGGTCGTGGTACTCAATGGCGGCAAGATAGAACAGGTCGGCTCGCCACTGGACCTGTATCACAACCCGGCGAACCTGTTCGTCGCCGGGTTCCTCGGCACGCCGAAAATGGGCTTCCTCAAAGGCAAGATCGCCCGCGTCGATGGCCAGAGCTGCGAAGTGTCGCTGGACGCTGGCACGCGCATCACCCTGCCCTTCAACACCGCCAATCTGAGTGTCGGCAGCGCCGTGACCCTCGGCATTCGCCCGGAACATCTGGAGCTGGCGCAAGCGGGCGACTGCACCCTGCAAGTCACCGCCGACGTTAGCGAACGCCTGGGTAGCGACACTTTCTGCCACGTCACCACCAACGCCGGCGAAGCCCTGACCATGCGCGTGCGCGGTGATCTGGCCAGCCGGTACGGCGAACAACTGAGCCTGCACCTCGACCCGGCGCACTGCCATTTATTCGATGCCGAAGGTGTCGCATTGACCCGTCCGCTGCGCGCTGCGGCCTGATTTCGAGAACTCCCGATGAAACTCAATCAACAAAATCTCCATCGTCTGGCCGCTGAAGTGCAACTGCCGGCCTATAGCCTCAGCGACACCCGCCAAGGCATCGCCCACATCGGCGTCGGCGGTTTCCACCGTGCGCATCAGGCGTATTACACCGATGCCTTGATGAACACCGGCGAAGCCCTCGACTGGGCGATTTGCGGCGTCGGCCTGCGCGCCGAAGACCGCCGCGCCCGCGACGATCTCAAGGAACAGGATTACCTGTTCACCCTGTTCGAACTGGGTGACAGCGACGACACCGAAGTCCGCGTGATCGGTGCGATTCGCGACATGCTGCTGGCCGAGGACGGCGCTCAGGCGTTGATCGATAAACTCGCCGACCCGCAGATCCGCATCGTCTCGCTGACCATCACCGAGGGCGGTTACTGCATCGACGACAGCAACGGCGAATTCATGGCGCACCTGCCGCAGATCCAACACGATCTAGCCCATCCCGAGGCGCCAAAAACCGTGTTCGGCTTCCTGTGTGCGGCCCTGGAAAAACGCCGCGCGGCGGGCATTCCGGCGTTTACCGTGATGTCGTGCGATAACCTGCCGCACAACGGCGCCGTGACGCGCAAAGCGCTGCTGGCGTTCGCCACGCTGCGCAACAGCAATCTGTGCAGCTGGATCGACGCCAACGTCAGTTTCCCCAATGCCATGGTCGATCGCATCACACCGATGACCAGCACCGCGCATCGCCTGCAACTGGCCGACAAACACGACGTCGACGATGCCTGGCCGGTGGTCTGCGAGCCGTTCGTGCAGTGGGTGCTGGAAGACAAATTCGTCAACGGCCGCCCGGCTTGGGAAAAGGTTGGCGTGCAGTTCACCGACGATGTTTCGCCCTATGAAGAAATGAAGATCAAACTGCTCAACGGCAGCCATTTGGCGCTGACCTATCTGGGCTTTTTGAAGGGTTATCGGTTTGTGCACGAGACCATGAACGACCCGCTGTTCGTGCGTTATATGCGCGCCTACATGGATCTGGACGTGACCCCGCAACTGGCGCCGGTGCCGGGCATTGATCTGACGGATTACAAAAATACGCTGGTGGCGCGGTTTTCCAATCAGGCGATTGCCGATCAGTTGGAGCGGGTCTGCTCGGACGGCTCGTCGAAGTTTCCCAAGTTCACCATTCCTACCATCAACCGGTTGATTGTCGATGGGCAGGAGACTAAACGGGCGGCGTTGGTGGCGGCGGCGTGGGCGTTGTATTTGAAGGGGGTGGATGAGAATGGTGATACCTATTCGATCCCGGATCCGCGCGCGGCGTTTTGTCAGGCGTTGGTGGCGGACGATGCTTTAATTACGCAGCGGTTGTTGGCGGTTGAGGAGATTTTTGGCACGGCGATACCGCGTTCGGCGGAGTTTGTGGCGGCGTTTGAGTGGTGCTGCAACAGCTTGCGTGAGGACGGTGTGACGCGGACTCTGGAGCGGATTCTTGCCTGAAAAAGCCCCTCACCCTAACCCTCTCCCAAAGGGAGAGGGGACCGACCGAGTGGTTCTTTCGGAATACATCGACCTGAAAGTCCGGAGTTGAACTCAGGTTTTGAACAGCTCCGGTTTGAGAGAACCGCAGTCGAACTCAGGTTTTGAACAGCCCCGGTTGAGAGAACCGCAGTCGAACTCAGGTTTTGAACAGCCCCGGTTGAGAGAACCGCAGTCGAACTCAGGTTTTGAACAGCCCCGGTTGAGAGAACCGCAGTCGAACTCAGGTTTTGAACAGCCCCGGTTTGAGAGAACCGGAGTCGAACTCAGCTTTTGAACAGCCCCCCGATCGGCTCCCTTTCCCCCTCGCCCCCTTGGGGGAGAGGGCTGGGGTGAGGGGGTAAGCTCTTGATCTTCACCACACCCGAGTGGTTCACACATGACAACACAACAATTGTTCCTAGGCATCGACTGCGGCACCCAAGGCACCAAAGCCATCATCCTCGACGCCAGCAGCGGTCAAGTCCTCGGCCAAGGCGCCGCCGCACACACGATGATCAGCGGCGCCAACGGCCGTCGCGAACAAGACACTCAGCAATGGCTCGAAGCCTTCACCCTCGCCACCCGCCAGGCATTGCTCGCGGCGAATGTCGATGGCCAGTCGATCCTCGGCATCGGCGTCTCCGGCCAGCAACACGGTCTGGTCCTGCTCGATGATCAAGGCGAAGTCCTGCGCCCGGCCAAGCTCTGGTGCGACACCGAGACCAGCGCCGAAAACGACCGGCTGCTCACTCATCTGGGCGGCGAAAAAGGCTCGCTGGAACGTCTCGGTGTGGTCATAGCGCCGGGCTACACCGTGTCGAAACTGCTCTGGACCAAAGAGCAGCACCCCGTGGTCTTTTCGCGCATCGCACGCATCCTGCTGCCCCACGACTACCTGAACTTCTGGCTCACCGGCCGCGCCTGCAGCGAGTACGGCGACGCCTCCGGCACCGGCTATTTCAACGTGCGCACCCGCCAGTGGGACTTGCAACTGCTGCGCGACATCGACGCCAGCGGACGCCTGCAAGCCGCATTGCCTGAGCTGATCGATGCACATCAATCTGTCGGCACCATTCTGCCGGCGATTGCCGAACACCTCGGCATCAACCCCGACGCGTTGGTATCGAGCGGTGGCGGCGACAACATGATGGGCGCCATCGGCACCGGCAATATTCAGCCCGGCGCGATCACCATGAGCCTCGGCTCCTCCGGCACGGTGTACGCCTATTCCGACGCACCGAAAGTCAGCCCGGACGCCTCGGTCGCGACGTTCTGCTCGTCCAGCGGCGGATGGTTGCCGCTGATCTGCACGATGAACCTGACCAACGCCACCGGCGCGATTCGCGAGCTGTTCGACCTCGACCTGCAGCAGTTCAACGACCTCGTCGCCCAGGCCTCCATCGGCGCCGACGGCGTGAGCATGCTGCCGTTCCTCAACGGCGAACGCGTCCCCGCCCTGCCCCACGCCACCGGCAGTTTGCACGGCTTGACGCTGGATAACCTGACCCAGGCCAATCTGTGCCGCGCCGCCGTCGAAGGCACCACCTTCGGTTTGCGTTACGGGCTGGATTTGCTCCGCCACAATGGTTTACAAAGCCGCAGCATTTGCCTGATCGGCGGCGGCTCGAAAAGCGCGGTGTGGCGGCAGATCGTCGCCGACATCATGAACACCCCGGTGATCTGCACCGAACAAAGTGAAGCCGCAGCCTTGGGCGCAGCGATTCAAGCGGCGTGGTGCAAATCCTGGTCGAACGGCCACGAAAACACCCTCGCCGATCTGTGCCAGCGCTGCGTGAAACTCGATTCCAGCAGTGAAACCCTGCCGATTGCCGCCAACGTCGCGGCGTTCCAGCAGGCCTATGAACGCTATCAACAGCATGTCGCAACCCTATAAAGAGCAAACAATTATGTATTTGGTGTGTGGCGAAGCCCTGTTCGATTTTTTCAGTGAAGACGACGCCAGCGGACTGGCCTCGAAAGTGAATTTCAAGGCGATTGCTGGCGGCTCGCCGTTCAACGTCGCCGTCGGTTTGCGCCGTTTGGGCGTGGACTCGGCCCTGTTTGGCGGGCTCTCCACCGACTACCTCGGCCGCCGCTTGCAGCAAGTGCTGCAGGACGAAGGTGTGTGCCCTGACTATCTAGTGGAGTTCGCCGCACCGACCACGCTGGCCATGGTTGCCGTCGGTGCCAATGGCTCGCCGCATTACAGCTTTCGCGGTGAAGGCTGCGCGGACCGGCAGTTGAGTCTGGCGCATCTGCCGGCGCTGGGGCCGGATGTTCGCGGCTTGCACATCGGCTCGTTCTCGCTGGTGGTGCAGCCGATCGGCGACACTCTGCTCGCATTGGTACAGCGCGAAAGCGGCAAACGCCTGATCAGCCTCGACCCGAACGTGCGCCTCAATCCCGAGCCGAACATCGACCTGTGGCGCGAGCGCATCGCGACGCTGGTGCCACTCGCCGATCTGATCAAGGTCAGCGACGAAGACCTGAGCCTGCTCTACCCCGAACAGGACCCGCAACGGGTGATCGAAGGCTGGCTCGAACACCGCTGCCAGGTCGTCTTCCTCACCCGGGGCGGCGATGGCGCTACTGTGTTCAGCCGCCAACACGGCACATGGTCAGTCCCGGCAGCCTCGATAAAGATTGCCGATACCGTCGGCGCCGGCGACACCTTCCAGGCCGCGTTGATCACCTGGTTGACCGAGCACGGTCTGGATTCGGTCGAAGGCGTGCAGCAACTCGCTCGCGAACAGATCGACGCCATGCTCAGTTTCGCCGTGCAAGCCGCCGCGCTGACCTGCAGCAAGACCGGCCCTGATCTGCCCTATCGTCATCAATTGAGCTGAGCGCGTAGACTGTCGGCCTTTTTGCGCACGACGGGATAACCGCTTTTGAATTACGGGCAGACGCTTGGACTACTGACACTGGCAACGCTACTGAGCGGGTGCGGCACCTCGCCGCCCCGCTCGCCGGAAGACATCTGCGAAATCTTCCGCGAGAAAAGCGACTGGTACGACGCTGCGCAAGTCACGCAAAAACGCTGGGGCGTGCCGATTCAGGTGCCCTTCGCGATCATGTATCAGGAATCCGGTTACCGCTACGATGCCAAGACCCCGCGCAAATACTTGCTGTGGGTGATCCCGTGGGGCCGCGTCTCGACCGCCTCGGGTTATGCGCAAGCCAAAGATGAAGTCTGGGCCGACTACCAGAAAAGCACCGGCCGCAGCGGAGCCGATCGCGAAGACTTCGACGACGCCATCGACTTTGTCGGCTGGTACATGGACAAGACCTATTCGATCAACGGCGTCTACAAGTACGACGCCTACAACCAATACCTCAACTACCACGAAGGCTGGGGCGGCTTCCGCAACAAGACCTACGCCAGCAAAGCCTGGCTGATGCCGACGGCGCGCAAAGTGCAGAATCGTTCGGATGTTTATGCGCGGCAATATGCCGGGTGCAAGGAGGATTTGAATCGGGGGTTCTGGAGCCGGTTCTGGCATTGGTTGTAAGGACGCCTTCGCGAGCAGGCTCGCTCCCACAATAGATCTTCAGTGAACACAGATGTTGTGTCCGGCATTGATCCAATGTGGGAGCGAGCCTGCTCGCGAAAGCAATCGAACAGACGCTACAACTCCACGCCTTACAACACCGAAAAGCTGTAACTCACAATCAACCGTGTCTCATCCACATCCCGGGCAAACTTCTCATAATTGGTGCGATACGTAGCATTCCTCAAACGCAAACTCACATCCTTGAACGTGCCCGTCTGAATCACATACTTCAACTCGCTGTCGCGTTCCCACTCCTTGCCTTCCTGATCACTGCCCAACACCTTGATGTGATCACCGTTCACATAACGCGTCAGGAAGCTCAAACCATTAATGCCAATGGCCTTGAAGTCATAGTCATAACGCAGTTGCCAGGAACGTTCCTGCGCGGCAGCGAAGTCGTTGACCTGCACATAGTTGACCAGATACGGATTGCTGCCATCGAGGTACGGCATCGAGTTATCGCCATTCATGCGCTGCCAACCGGCGCTGAACGTGTGGCCGCTGTGCGCAAACGACAACATGCCGCTCAACGCCCGGTTATCAATGGAACCGGCCTTGGCATCGCCGCTGTCGGCACTTTTCAGCACGCGCAGATCCGCTTTAAGTACACCGCCAGCTAACGGTTGATTACCCAACAGCCCGACAAAGTGCTGACGATAGATGTCTTCCAGTTCGGCGTAGTGATACTGCGCGGTCAGGCGATCATTGATCTTGTAGTCGAAACCGTACATGTCGAAATGATCGGCGGTGGTGTTGCAGGCGTAGCGCTTGTTCTTGCAGTGCACGCGGATATCTTGCGAGTCGGTGGAATCCCGCGCGGTGTACTTGTCCAGGCGCGCAGCCATGAAGGTCAGGTCTTTCACCTCTTTAGAGGTGAGCATGGCGCCATTGAACATGGTCGGCAGCAATCGACCGTCGTTGTATTTCAGCAGCGGCAGATCCGGCAGCAGCGCGCCGTACTTCAGCACCGTGTCCGAAACCTTGACCTTGGCGGTCAGACCCATTTTCGCGTACTGGCCCTTCGAGCCGCGCGGGTCGTTGCCGCTGGAGGGCAACAAGCCGCTGTTGCTGCGGTCCGGGCTGGAATCGAGTTGAAAGCCGAGCATGCCCAGCGCATCGACACCGAAACCCACGGTACCGTCGGTGTAGCCCGATTGCAGGTTGAGAATAAAGCCCTGTGCCGACTCTTCACGCTTGGACGCGCCCTGATCGTTCGTGGTGTGCCCATCACGGAAATCGCGGTTGAAGTACACCGTGCGCGATTCGATTTTCGCCGTGGTGTCTTCAAAAAACCCGCTGGCCTGAACCTGTGCGGTAAAACCTGCGCACAGCACAAAGGCTCCGAAGCCAAACGACTGGCGCGGGGTGATGAGGGGAAATGGGGGACGCATGAAAAACTCCAACAATGCAGCGTTTGCGCAAGCGCGCAACAAGCCAGAAAAATAGCTCCCGTCCCGGGTCAGATTGAACCAGGAGAAAGTGAACACGCAGGGGTGAGCAGCAATGATGGCAGATGGCTTTGACGTGCTACAGGCGACTTTAGTCTGAATCTGACTGAGGATTCTTCAACGCAGGATCGTGGGAAAAGTTGCCGGCAATGAACGCCAACTCGCACGAAACGCCCGGTTTCACTGGTCCAAACACCTCATCTAAGGGTTTTCCCTATACCGCAAACCTGCCAGACCTACGGCTTTTGTGCCTTGAACGAGGCGGCTGAATCCTCCATCATCCGTCACCTGCTTATTCAACGGACGGAATTCAAGGCATGCTGGACGCCAACGCAACCCACATTACCCTCACGCTTGAAGGCGCCAACGCCGACCTGCAAGTCCTCAGCTTCACCGGTCGCGAAGCCCTCAACCAACCGTTCCGTTTCGACCTCGAACTCGTCAGCGCGCGCCCCGACCTCAAACTCGAAGAGCTATTGCACAAGCCCGGCGTCCTGACCTTCGGCGCCACCGGCGAAGGCAAGATCCAAGGTCTGGTCTATCGCATCGAGCAAGGCGACTCTGGCAAGACCCTGACCCGTTACAGCCTCAGCCTGGTGCCACAACTGGCCTACCTGCGGCACAACCACGACCAGCAGATTTTCCAGCAACTGACCGTGCCGAAGATCATCGCCCAGGTCCTGGAAGATCGCGGCATTCTCGCCGACGCCTACAGCTTCCAGCTCAACGCTGAATATCCGGAACGCGACTACTGCGTGCAGTACGACGAATCCGACCTGCATTTCATCCAGCGCCTGTGCGAAGAGGAAGGCATTCACTTCCACTTCCAGCACAGCAGCAGCGGCCACAAACTGGTGTTCGGCGACGACCAGACGGTGTTCCGCAAACTCAAACCGGTGAGCTACCAGCAAGACTCCGGCATGGCCGCCGACAAACCGGTGATCAAGCGCTTCAACCTGCGCCTGGAAACCCGCACCACCCGCGTCAGCCGCCGCGATTATGACTTCGAAAAACCGAAGATCCTCCCCGAAGGCGCGGTCAAAACCGACTTCGCCCCGGACCTCGAAGACTACGATTACCCCGGCCGCTTCACCACCCGCGAACGCGGCAAGTTCCTCTCCACCCGCGCGCTCGAACGCCATCGCAGCGACTACAAACTCGCCGAAGGCAAAGGTGACGAGCCGACCCTCACCAGCGGCCATTTCCTCACGCTCGCCGAACACCCGCGCGCCGAGTGGAACGATCTGTGGCTGCTGCTGGAAGTCTTCCACGAAGGCAAACAACCGCAAGTCCTCGGCGAAAACGTCACCAGCGACGTCACCGACAACAAAAGCGATTTCCACCAGGGCTACCGCAACAGCTTCCTCGCCACGCCATGGGACGCGCACTACCGCCCTGCCCTTGAACACCCGAAACCAAAAGTCCTCGGCAGCCAGACCGCCGTGGTCACCGGCCCCGCAGGCGAAGAAATCCACTGCGACCAATACGGCCGGATCAAAGTGCAATTCCACTGGGACCGCGACGGTCAGTCCAACGACAAAACCACCTGCTGGATGCGCGTCGCCAGCGGCTGGGCCGGCGCAGCATACGGCGGCATCGCCATCCCGCGCATCGGCATGGAAGTCCTCGTCACCTTCCTCGAAGGCGATCCCGACCAGCCACTGGTCACCGGTTGCCTGTACCACAAGGAAAACGTCGTCCCCTACGACCTGCCGGCCAACAAGACCCGCAGCACCTTCAAAACCCTGAGCTCACCGGGCGGCAAGGGCTACAACGAGTTCCGCATCGAAGACAAGAAAGGCGTCGAGCAGATCTACATCCACGCCCAACGCGACTGGGACGAGAACATCGAGCACGACCAGAAGATCCGCGTCGGTAACGAACGGCACGACACCGTTGAAGCCAATACGCTGAGTGAGTTCAAGGTTGAAGAGCACCGGATTACGCATCTGGATCGGATTAGCGAGATGCGGGCGGATGATCACCTGACCGTGGGTGTGACGCAGCATTTGAAGGTGGGGACTGCGCAGTTTGTTGAGGCTGGGTCAGAAATCCATTACTACGCCGGCCAGAAAGTGGTGGTCGAAGGCGCAATGGAACTCACGGCCAAGGCTGGCGGGAGTTTCGTCAAGGTCGATGCGGGTGGCGTGACCATCAGCGGCGCCGAGGTGAAGGTCAACACTGGCGGCTCGCCTGGGGTTGGGACGCCTGCGGCACCATTGCTGCCGGGACCGATGAAAGTGGCGGATGCGGACAAGGCCGGAAAAGTACTCATCCCGCTTCCAAAGCGTCTGAACGAGTCAGGTATCACGCCGTTGTGCGGAAAACAAAGCAACGGCGCCTGCAGCCGTAAGGATTGCACATGCATGTAAAAGCGCTGAGCGCCCTCCTCGAAGCGCCACGCCATGGGTTCGAGGAACTGCCGAGAGAAAGCTCCGACCTGACCCTGTGTTTCATCATCGATCGCGTCCGCCAGCCGGAAGCCATGAGCCGCTTCTACCGTGTCGGTGAGCCCGTAGACACCCAAGGTCTGTTTCTCAACACCGACTTCGCTGAAATCGCCGCTGAAGGCCCTCTCTGGCTGGTCGCCCCGTGGGGCAGTCGACTCGCAGCCGAAGCGGCAAAGCTCTGCGAAGAAAATTTCTCCGGCATTGCCCTCTCCACAACAGATCCAGCCAAGGCACTGGCACATGCCCGCTGGCTCCTGCGTGCCAACGATGGCTCCGGTGGCCAAAGCCTATTGAGCTATCACAAGCCAAGCCTGTGGGCCGCGCTGGCCTACACCGCTGGTGAAAGTTCGCATCAGCTTTTCGGCCCTTGGCAACACGTTTACAGCCCGGCACCGGTCCACTTCGGGCGCAATCGCGGTCGCTGGCTCAGCTGGCGCCCCGTTTCGGAACTTGAATGGCTGGGCGACGTCTCAGCGTTCAACCTGCCGCCAACAGCGCCAAAGGTTCAGGAGCATCTGGGTTGGGTTTACTGGGCAGACGAGCAATACGCTGCCTACGGTGAACCCACCGACGAACAACTGCCCAACCTCGTGGAAAACCTCAACGTGCTGGTTGCGCACAACATTTACGAAGGTCGTCATTTACTGAAACTGGGCCAAATCACCAACGGCCCGCTGCTCGAGACGCACCCTCAGGCAATGGCCATCCTGCAATCCAGGGAAGAGTCGTTCATCAAAGTGCAGCAGTTGCAGCAACTCGCTATCAGCGCTGCTTGATGACCCGTCCGTAAAGAATGAATGGAAGCAAAATGGAAACTGATATCTCAGTAGCACCCAAGGTAGATTTCAACAAACCAGCTGCGAACCCATCGACTTCAGCGGTACCGGTCGAGAGCAAGCCTGCCCTGGAACTTGATCCCCAGCCTGAAGCGCCTGACAGTTGTTCCAACGCGTTCGACCAGGTAAAGACGGCCTGCTCGACGGAATATGGCGAAGTGATCTACGCCACCAAAGAAAAAATGTTTTACCTGTTGCCTAAACGTGCGGCCAGCTCGATCAAAGAGGCGATGAATGAACTCGAGCAACATATCAGCGCCAGCAAATCTCCAGAAGAACGACTCAAGGGGATGAACACCGCAGGGCTTCTGGAATACTTTCTAGAGCCGAAGCTGAGTAATTTCCTGCAAGGCGAGCAAAAAAGCCGAATGCTCGAAATCGAGGCTCAGGAACCCGATATCGCGCAGCCCACGATGGCTATGCGATTGAAGGCTGTCAGCCGAGAGGCTCGAAACTCCGCAGCGCTGGACAAACTGCCGGACCAAAGCGAATACGCTCGCAATCGGGAGCTTGCCAATCAACAGCAAGCGAGCCTGCTTGAAGCCAACTCTGACGGGCAGAAACTGCAACGCCTCTATAACGAATGGAAAAAGCTGAAAGCGGTTGCGGTCGCACAGGCAAAAATTGCTGGCTACACCTACGAAAGCGGCAACCTGTTTTCCCCAGGGGCGATCGAAGCAAGAAATCGCGTGCAGACTTACTTGAAAGCCCGCGCTGCGCTCACCAAGAGTGGCAAGTTGACGACTCTGAAAGAGGCAGACTTTCAGAAAAACAAAAAGGCCTATCTGGATGCGACAAACTGCGTCATCGATGGCAAAGCCCGGATGTGTGGTTATTTAAAGGAAGTCGCCAACGAGCGCGAAAAAGTCGAAAAAGACTTTGCTGCTTATATCGATGCGATTTTGAAAGTTGCCGACTATGGGCTGGCCCTACCGGAATTTGCGCTTATTCCTGACACTGGCGACATCAGCGCAGGTATCGAGAAATTCAAGGCATATCTCGAGATGGAGCAGCGGCAGATCAAGCTCACGGAGCAGATCCGCACGACATATAAAGCCTGGATTGACGCCAGCGGGCAAAACGTCGCGGCACCTGCAGGTATCGTGGAGGCAGAACAGGCAGAATGGCAGCGCATACAGCAAGATCGCCTGCAACTTCGCGATGACGCAGAGGCGGCAGTGGCCGCAGCCCTGCCGCTGCGACATCTGCTGTGGGAGCCCGAGCAATTTCAGCCGAAACCGGAAGAACGCTTGGTCAAAGCAGGCTTTCCTTTGCGCGAAGTAGCACTTTTCAATAGCCCCAACAGTCCAGTCAAACACCTGAGCCTGCTCAATCTCGAAGGCATCACAAAGGTATTGAAAAAGGACGCGAGTGAAATCGGCGCCAAGGCAAGTAAAGACTTGCAGAAACTTCCGGGGAACAGCACCGGGAAAGCAACGTCGGACACTGACGACAATCCTTTCCATGAGTGGCTGCGGCTTGAAGGTGCACTCGCCATCAAAGATCAGCAGAGTGACTGGTTTGATGAGAAAGGCTGGTTTGATGTGGAAATGTTCCACTCTTACCTGAAATCGAAGAACTACAAGGTCGAAACCTTTGAGGATGCCGAAGCCCGCAAGGACTGGGGACTTCGTCTTCGTCAGTTGCTGTTCAAGGAAGAAGTCAGAAGCTCCTTGCGCCTGTTCGACAATAGCCCTCAAGCTCAACTCGTGCGTTGCCTCACACCGCCACAGCCATCAATCCACACCGGCGCCAAGATAACCGGCCCGACATTCAGTGTGGCGGATAACTTCAAAGCCTCCGCGAAGGCAGAAGTGAGTCTGGGCATTGACCTCGCCCGTGGCGAAGTTGAATTGATGAAAATGGATCTTCCGGGCAGAGATCAGGCCCAAGACATCCTGATCCCTTACCTCGACTATGAGAAAAACCGCAAAAACCTGAATCTAGGTCGGTTCTCGATCCACCTGGGCGCTAGAGCCTGGGGATACACCGGCGCAACCCTCCTCCTTTCCTCCAGCGTGCAGTTGGGACGTGCAAACGTACAAGGCGGCCTGAACCTACCGGAAATCACCGACGCAAAACGACCGGATACGACACATGCAACCGCTGCAACCGCGAGAAGCGAACCGGTGCTGGAAGGTAACGCGGCAAAAGTTCGAGTAGAGGACGGCGCCAAAGCCCAGTTCAACCTCTTTGCGGGAGTGCAGGCAGGGATTCTACTGACAGGCGCCTTGAACTGGGCGCCGCCAAAAGAAATCGCAGCATTGCGAACCGCACCTTCACCAGGAATGACCAACAGCGTCAACAGCACCAAAGCCAGCCAATGGTCGAGTCTGGCGCGACTGACCGCCGGTTTTACCGCCGCATACGGCCTCGGTGCATCAGCAGACATCGGTATCTCCTTGCACGAAGGCCGCTTCATCATGCGGTTCAAGGCATCCGTCATCGTCGGTGCCGGGGCCGGCGGCGAATTCCAGTTCGAAGTCGGTTATGACGGTGTCACTGACCTGATTAATATCCTGCGCCGTGAGATGCACAAAAATCAGGATAAATCGCTGGTTTTTGTTACGGATGAAGCTGCCGAGTACATAGACAAACTGAACTTCCTAGGTGCTAATGGCTTTGAAGTTGCAATGTTTTACATGCAAGGTGTTGATATCGTAATGTCGTTGTATGAGGCGTTAACCGGCGGAGGTAAAGGGGCGACGATCGCTCATACGATTATGAACTATCGTAATCAAACTGAGCTGGACCAATGGATCTTAGCAGCAACCCCTGGTGCGCTTGGCCCTATGTTCATGACACTAATTTCCGCTGCTGAAGAATTTAAGATAGAGGGACAAGGCGGAAGCGGCGCAAAAACATACTCAAAAGACCAGTGTCAACTACTTCAACAACAAGCTATAGAACGTATACTTGGAGTGATTGTTCGCCAAGCAGAATCACAAGGAACAGTCCCTCTTGCACAAGCACAGTTTGAAGAGGCGTGCATGAGCATGAATCGCTTTGGGACCAAAACAACTATTGGTGCAGAGCAGAATTATTGCGAAAACCGGTTGCGTATGGACAACTTTATGTCAGAGGCCGTTTTAAGATTACACAACGATGAAAATGACGAGATGCGCTCGCGCTACAAATCACATGTGAAGCTTTTAGGAGCCAGATTAGATGGCTCATGCCATAGAGTTCAATATTACGGAAAAACTTTCGTTCCCGGTGGAAAAGCAACCTATACAGCTCCGCCCCAACAATTTGAAGGGGGAAAATAAGATGTCACGCACACTAATAAACATTCTCACTGCAATCACAATACTATTTTCTGGACATACGCTCGCCCAACTGACTCCTTACCAACAAGCTGCAAAAATTCGCGGGATAATGTTATTCAAGCAATACAAACCGGCGGAATCTGAACTACGTGTTGCCGCAGAGGCTGGAGATTCGGAGGCACAGTTCTATCTAGCAGATGAGCTTCGCCAGCAAAAGCAGCGAATGACCGTCGAGGCACAAAAGTGGTATGAGGCTTCGGCCTCCCAAGGCGATTACTATGCAATGTTCAAACTTGCGACGACTTCAGGAGATCTTTGCTCCGTCATCAATCAATGTCCTCCAGGAAGCAAAAAACCGAGTGAATGGTTAGACCTATTGATAAAAACCGCAACTCCTCGCGCCGTAAGTGGAGATGCCGAAGCAATGGCGATTTTGTACAATGCAACTGCAGAGTTAAAGTGGTTGGAAAAGTCAGCGGCAGCCGGATATGCACCTTCACAGTGGTTACTCGCCAATCGTTATGCCGAGGGCGAAGGCACATTTTTACTTCCTTGGAAGAGGAAGAATGCTGAGGAGGAGTTGCTAAAATCCGCCTCTGAAGGTGGCTACCCCCCCGCGATGATTGAATATATATCGATCCTTTTCCAACGGAACGATTTAGAAAGTGTTCGATATTGGTGGGAAGTGGCGGCAAAAACCGGTTACCAAGCTGCCGTTGCAAGTTATGGTGCATATCTATCCCATACTCCCGACAAAGTTGGCTATTCCATAGATCTAGTTAAAGGCTACGCACTTGTATCCTTGCTTAAAGAACTGGATGGCGGTGGAAACATTCAAGCTTATGTCGAAGGCAAGTTACCTCAAATAGCGGAGAAAATGACGCCCGCTCAAATTGAGGAAGCAAAAAAATATGCGATTGAATGGAAGGCTACTCACCCGCCTCTTTCTTTCTTCCCTGAAAAAATAGGCTTTTGATCTTGCATCAGCCTCTACAATTAAAAACAAGCTTAATTTCGAGACCAAGTTACTTTAAGCTACTCAAAATCTTGACTCTAAGCTTGGCATTTGCATGCATGCTGTTTAGCAAGCATGCAAACTCCGAGCTATCCACCCAACAACAAAACTCAAAAAGCGAGGGGATAAAACTCTACAATCAATACAAAGCCACTTCTGCGATTGAGTTTTTGAAGATCGCCGCTGATGGTGGCGATGATGAAGCACTCTATTACCTAGGTGAATCAATAAGAAAAAACAACAGATACTTGACTCAGGAAGCACAAAAGGCTTACGAGGAGTCAGCAAAAAAAGGCAATATTTATTCTATGATTCGGCTCGGAGGAGCGGACCAAGACTTGTGCGTAACCATGAAGAATTGTTCCCCCTCTGAGCAATCGCCTGAAGGCTGGATGAATGAAGCTAAAAAGCTTGCAACTGATCAGGCATCTCATGGAAATGCTGAGTCTATGTACTTGTTATGGGAAATAACAGGGAACGATGAATGGTTAGAAAAATCTGCAGAAAAAGATTTCGCTTTGGCGCAATTTCGTTTAGCGACTAAATATCAAGAAGGTGGCGGAGTATTCCTACTGCCCTCCAGAAGATCAGATGAAATCGAAAAGTGGATGAAAGCGTCTGCAGAGAATGGCTATCCTCCAGCTATGATGGGATTTGCCGCTGCCAGGCTTGAAAAAGCCGACTTTTCATCGTTTAGAACTTGGAATGAAAAAGCTGCAGATTCAGGCTACGTATCAGCGGTTTTTGGTTATGCTTCTTATATAGGCGAAGTTGAACCAAAATACGGATTCACCTCAGACCCAGTGACGTCATATGCGCTACTATCAAATCTACTAGAGCTTGATGGTGGTGGAAACGTAATAAACAATGTTAACGATGTTTTGCCAGAAGTGGAAAAAAACCTGTCAAAAGAGCAGATAGGGAAAGCAAAAGAACTCGCAAAAACGTGGAAGGCCAACCATCCGCCTCTCTCGTTCTTCCCTGACAAGCTAGGATATTAACGCCAGTGAGGCTATTCAGGTATTTCTTTGTCGCAACATTTTTAATAAGTACCACGCCTGCTTTTGCGTCAAAATCAGCGCGCGAAGTTGCTGCAGGCATTGCTTTATATAATCAGTTAAAATTTGACGCAGCCTTCCCCTCATTAGAAAAAGAAGCACAATCTGGAAATGTGGAGTCGCAATACTATTTAGGCGAAGCGCTAAGAAAGCGCAACCGATATATGACGCCCGAAGCACAGCAATGGTATGAAACAGCGGCGATGAATGGCTCCATATACGCTATGATTCAGTTGGGCAGAGCAAAAAACGATCTATGCGCAATAATGGAAAACTGCCCACCGTCTAAAAAAACTCAAGCCGAGTGGTTCGTGGAAGCCAAGAAAATCACTTTGCCGAAGGCAAATGACGGCGATCCAGAATCTCTGTATTTAATGTATGAAATCACCTTGGATCATAAGTGGTTAGAGAAATCTGCAAATGCAGGATATCCACTCGCGCAATATTGGATGGCTGTAAGTGAAAGACAAGGTGAAGGTTACTTCTTAATTCCTGGAGGACGTGATGCGTCAGTAAGAAGATGGCTACTACTCTCTTCCGAGGGTGGCAACCCAAAAGCAATGATGGAATATCTAGAAACACTGTATGTAAAAGGAGAAATGGAGAGCACTCGGCACTGGCTTGAAGTGGCCGCAGCAACCGGCGAGCAAGCAGCTCTGAGCAACTATGGAGCGTACATTTCACATACTCCCGACAAAGTTGGCTACCCACTGGACCTAGTTAAAGGCTACGCTATTTTTTCTTTGTTAAAAGAGCTCGGCGACAGCGGTGGAGTGCAAGATTATGTTGACCGTAAAATTGAAAAAATTGCTGAAAAAATGACACCAGAACAATTTGAACAGTCAAAAATCGTTGCGCAAGAGTGGAAAGCCACCCATCCACCGATTTCTTTTTTCCCCGAAAAACTTAGCGACTGACTCCGATTTTTTGGTATTTCTTTAGGGTGGCGCGGACCGCCGAATTTTAATCGAAGACTAACCGCCCCCCTTACTTCCGCAGAGAAGAAACAACCACCCATGAGTTCAGCAAAGATAACAATAAAACTAATGAATGCGGCGTTAACGTTGTTAACTATAATAGCAACCGAATCATCTGCTCTTACGCACGAACAGCTTCAGGCAAAAATCCAGGGCATTGAACTCTACAATCAATACAAAGCCATTTCTGCGATCGATTTTTTGAAAACCGCCGCTGGCGGCGGAGATGATGAGGCGCTCTACTATCTGGGCGAAGCGTTAAGAAAAAATAACCGCCACATGACTCCGGAAGCTAAAAAAGCATACGAAAGCTCCGCAAAAAAGGGGAATATCTACTCTATGATTCGCCTTGGGAGAATTGAAGACGACTTGTGTTCAACCATGAAAAACTGTCCACAAGGTGAAGACTCTCCTAACAACTGGGTAATCAAAGCTAAAAGCCTTGCAATTCAACGATCAGCGCAGGGAGATAGCGAATCAATGTACCTGTTATATGAAATGACAGGCAATGATGACTGGTTGGAGAAGTCAGCAGAGAACGGATTCGCATTTGCGCAGTTCCGTCTGGCGACGAAGTACCAAGAAGGAAGTGGTTCATTTTTACTACCCTCGAGACGCAACCAAGCTATCGAACGATGGATGAAGGCGTCTGCTGAAAATGGTTATCCACTTGCAATGATGGGGTTAGCCGCAATCATGATCGAAAAAAATGATTTAGCCTCGTTCAGAAACTGGAACGAAAAAGCAGCTGACTCGAGCTACGTAGAAGGTGTATTTGGATATGCATCCTACATAGGCGAAGAAGACTCAAAATACGGTTTCGCATTCGACCCAATAAAATCATATGCTTTACTTTCAAACCTGCTGGAACTTAATGGTGGGGGAAATGTAGTACGAGACGTCAATGACACATTACCCGGCATAGAAAAAAACATGTCAAAAGAGCAAATAGAAAAAGCAAAAGAACTCGCGAAAACGTGGAAGACCAACCACCCGCCTCTCTCATTCTACCCAGACAAGCTAGGTTATTAATAGCAGTGCGAACATTTAGAATTATTTTAGCAATGCTGATCGCCGCTCTTTCTGCAAACAGCTCAGCACATTCGCGAACAAATGAATCAACCCTGGGAATGGTGTTATACAACCAGCTAAAATTAGACTTGGCGATTCGCGAACTAAAAAAAGAGGCCGATTCGGGAAATGTGAATTCACAGTATTACTTTGCGGAGGCACTTCGAAAGCGAAGCCGGTACATGACCGCTGAAGCGCAGCAATGGTACGAAACCGCTGCGAATAATGGTTCTATATTTGCCATGATTCAGCTAGGCCGCCAAAACGATGACCTCTGCAGAAAAATGACCAATTGTCCCGCGAGTAAAAAATCAAGCGCTGATTGGTTGATTCAGGCTAAAAAAATGGCATCAAGCACAGACCCCCCTGAGTCTTCGTATTTAATGTATGAAATAACTTTCGATCGTACTTGGTTGGAAAAATCTGCAAACGCAGGTTATGCGCTCGCGCAATATTGGATGGCCGTCGGTGATCGACAAGGTGAGGGATTTTTTCTTATACCTGGAAAACGTGATGAGGCCATCAGCAAATGGCTGAAAGCTTCCTCTGAAGGCGGCAACCCAAAAGCAATGATGGAATACATTGAGATCCTGTATAAGAAAGGCGATCTTGATGGGGTGCGCCATTGGCTTCAGGCAGCAGCTGAAACGGGCGATCAAAAAGCAATTAGCAGCTATGGCTCTTACATTGCCCATGCACCAGACCAAGTTGGTTATCCCCTCGACCTTGTTAAAGGTTATGCACTGATTAGCCTTCTGAAAGAGTTGGATGGTGGAGGCGCTATTCAAGATTTCGTTCAAGATACTCTCGAAGAAATTGGCAGCAAAATGACACCTAAACAGATAGAAAGTTCTAAAGCTGTCGCTGAGCAATGGAAAACCTCTCACCCACCGCTCTCGTTCTTCCCCGAAAAGCTAGGAAGATAACCAGAATGACCAAATTCTTGACTTGGCCTTTATTAATTGCTCTTTTTTCTTGGGCAGAACCAAGCCCGGCGGCAGACAGCGTCCCTGAAAAAGTTTCAGGAATAGTTCTATACAACCAACT
Source organism: Pseudomonas sp. VD-NE ins (assembly GCF_031882575.1). Classification (NCBI taxonomy): domain Bacteria; kingdom Pseudomonadati; phylum Pseudomonadota; class Gammaproteobacteria; order Pseudomonadales; family Pseudomonadaceae; genus Pseudomonas; species Pseudomonas sp. VD-NE ins. The sequence goes on along the minus strand of NZ_CP134772.1, from coordinate 2,965,088 downwards.
CAAAATTAACGCAGCGACTCAACAACTCCAAATTGAAAGCAACGACGGAAACTCGGACTCTCAATACTATTTGGCGGAAATCATTCGTAAAAAAAACCGTTACATGGCCCCCGAAGCGCAACATTGGTATGAAAAGGCAGCAGAAAAAGACAATATCTATGCAATGATTCAACTGGGCCGACACAAAAATGACTTTTGTCAGAAGATTGGCAACTGCCCTACATTCAAGAAAACCCAAGCGGAATGGTTTGCACAAGCTAAAGGATTAGTTCTACCAAAGGCGCAGGAAGGCGATCCCGAATCCTTGTATCTAATGTATGAAATCACTCTGAATCGTGAGTGGTTAGAGAAATCCGCAAACGCGGGATACTCGCTCGCGCAGTACTGGATGGCGGTCAGCGAACGTCAGGGCGAAGGCTTCTTCTTGATTCCAGGAAAACGTGATGCATCTGTAAAAAAATGGCTTTTGCTTTCGTCGGAAGGTGGATATCCAAAAGCAATGATGGATTACCTGGAAATTTTACATAGAGAAGGCGACACAGCAAGTATTCGCCAGTGGCTTGAGTTAGCAGCCCGCAGTGGTTACCAAATGGCAGTAAGCAGCTATGGCGCCTATATTTCCCACACTCCGGACAAACTGGATTACCCCCTAGATCTAGTTAAAGGTTATGCGCTTTTTACATTGCTTAAAGATCTAGGTGATGCTGGCGGAATCGGAAGATATGTTGAGCGAAAAGGTGAAGAAATTCGCGAGAAAATGACACCAGCACAGATTGAAGATTCAGAAAGAATAGCTAAAGAATGGAAAGACACTCACCCACCCCTCTCATTTTTCCCTGACAAACTAGGAGATTGACCGCAGCCCCAGCGGTTAGTCGCACAACACCCCGCTTGCATTAACCGGCAGCAAGTGAATCAGCCCGCGTAAATTCAGCTGTTCACCCCTGCCGTTTTCACTAGCCCATCAAACCGGCGCCTTCCAACTCAACATCTGCTGCTGCGCCACCTGCAGCAAATCATTGCCATCCTGCGTCAGCAGGTAAAGCGCATGGGTGATGTGTGGAATGTCTTGCACGTCGGCGTGTTTGAAGCACAGGCAATGCAGCGTTTCGAGCAGGTCAGCGGCGGCGCGGATGCGCTGGACGGCGGCTTCGAGGATGTCTTTCGGGTTGGCTTGGGTGTCGATGAGCAGTGTCGGGGTTTCGGTGACGTTGCTGTTGAGGGGGAGATAGCGGTTTTGTAGCAGTTTGATTATTGGCATAGGTGATTACTCAATTGGGGCAAAAGTAACCGCCAGCACTGTGACCAAACAGTGGGAGGCGGACTGTGTGCAGGCTTGGTCAACCGAGGCATGCCCCAACTCAGCTCGCCCGAAGGCGTCCTGCACACAGCCGCCACAGCTATGCACCGCACGGACATAGATGTCCGCAGCGCAAATGATGGCACATCTGCAATGGGGAAGTTGTCAGGTGACCAAACCCGAACCACTGATTTTGCAGCGGCAACCGACAATAACCGCCCCGCTTCAGCCGCCGAAAGCAGACAAGGCACCAGCCTTTGTAGGAATTCGCCAAACCTTCCTGAGAAAACCGCCGCACTCCCTGACAGCCGGCGTTCAGCTCGGTTAACCATCCCTTAACGCCGTGGTCAAAAACTCTACTGAACCGCACGCCCTCAGCCATTCTGGCTGTTGCCCAGTGCGGCAGGTTCGGGTGAATCACGCCGAACTCTAGAACCGCCACTCGGGAGTCCTTTCATGAACATTCGCCCTTTATTGCTCACCGCCGCCCTCGCCTGCACCGCGTTTGCCGGGATGGCCCAGGCCAATGACACTTCGGCCACGTCCAAAGCCGTGCCGTATCAGTACGGCATGCCGCTGCAGGTGGCCAAAGTGGTGTCGTTGACCGAGCCGCCAACGCAACTGTGCAAAGTGGTTACGGCCGATATGAAGTACATCGACAACGCCGGTAAGCCCGAGGAGATCAGCTACCGGAAATTGTCTGACGCGTGCAACTTCCAGAACTGACAGAAACGTCTGATTTGCGGGTTTGCGGTAGGCGTGGGGAGTTTCGGCGGTTATGCTCGGGGCCCTCCTCACTGCCGCAAGGATTCGCCATGCAGTTGTCGTTTCGCACGTTGTCGGGCTTCACGTGTTCGTTGTGTTTTTTGCTGGCGCTGGCCTGGGGCGTTTTCCCGGAAAGGCTGCTGGCAATCTGGAGCATCGAGTACTCCGACGCTGCCGGGTTTGTCGCGCGGCGCAGTGCGGTGCTGTTTGCGGCGTTGGGGGTGATGTTTTATCTGGTGCGCAATGCACCGCCGTCGCTGGGGCGCAATGCGCTGAGCAACGGGTTTATAGTCGGTTGTTTTGGTTTGGCGGTGCTGGGCTTTGCGGAATGGCTAAACGGCCATGCCGGCCCCGGGATTTTGCTCGCGGTGCTGGTCGAGTTCGCGCTGGGCCTTGGTTTTGTGCAGGCCCGGCGCGTGACGGTCGAACTGGGTGAAACGGTGCGTTAGACGACTCTGGAGCGTGGGCTGTAGTGATGTTGCACAGTTTGCTGGTTCAGATCCGATCGCAGCCCGGCGATCAATTCGTTGATTTCACGACAGCCATTGAGGTGGCTGGCGTCGATCCCACTGACCAGCAGATCAACCTGATCGGTCTGGTGATCGCCGAAAACCTTGACGGTCATCGACAAGTCCGGCGACAGCGTGCACTGGCATCGTTTCGGCAGAAAACTGCTTTCAATGATATTGCGTAGTTCCAAGGCAGACAGAAACATGGCGAAACCCTCTCCTTACTGTGAGATGCCAATCAAGTATTCACGCTGACCGTTGCTGCCCCTGCACGGGTGTGTCCCCGCTGTTTCCCTGGTGCGACAAGCGGTGGTACTGCGAAATGCCCATTGGAGTGTAGGCGCCCAAGGCCGGTGCGCCGCACTGAAAAGACGCATAAAGCGTGCCTTTCATCGGTTCATTTTCACCCTCATGAAATCAAGCACTTGGCGGCGGTGCCAGTATTTGGCTACTTGCAAATTGCAAGAATGGCCTCGGCGGGTACTGCAATTTGCAACTCGACGCTGGTTTGCAATCACGGCCCATGACGGTAAGAATGCCCGTTATCCACCCTACACCCGCACGGAGGCTTCCATGGGTTCTTTCCGCGTCTACGCGACCACCGGGCTGTTCATCGCCAGCCTGTCCACCCTCGCCCACGCCGCCAAGCTTGAAGACGTTGCGCCGTACCCGAAGGCTGAAGCCGGGTTCACCCGCCAGGTCATTCACTTGCCCAAGCAAGAGCAGGAAGAGAACTTTCAGGTTGAAATCCTCGCCGGCAAAACCCTTGAAGTGGACTGCAACCGCCAGCGTTTGGGCGGTGTTCTCGATGAGAAGAATCTTGAAGGCTGGGGTTATCCGTTCTATAGGCTGGAAAAAGTCATCGGCCCGATGAGCACGATGATGGCCTGCCCGCCCGGCAGCCAGAAGAAGCGCGCGTTCGTGCCGGTCGTCGGTGATGGTTTCATGCTGCGTTACAACAGCAAGTTGCCGGTCGTGGTGTATGCGCCGTCGGACGTCGAAGTGCGTTATCGCATCTGGTCGGCCTCGGACAAAGTCGGTACAGCCCTGCAGGAATAACCCGAACAAGGAGTTCGCTGCTTGATTACTTGCCACGTCAGATATGTCATCGACCCTTACCAACTGACCGAGTTCGAGGCCTACGCCAAGGCTTGGCTCGGCATCGTCGAGCGCTTGGGCGGCACGCATCACGGCTACTTTTTGCCGTCCGAAGGCGCGAGCAACATCGCTTATTGCCTGTTCAGTTTTCCGTCACTGGCGGATTACGAAAGCTATCGGCACATCGCGATGACCGACCTGGAAAGCACCGCACTGGTGGCCAGCCTGGTCGAGAAGAAGTTCATCGTCAGCTACGAGCGCAGCTTCCTGCGCCCGTTGCTGCCGTAAACCGTTTCACGCCGAGACGCCGCATACGGCGGCGCGCTCGGCGACATGGCGCAGGCTGTCGAAGTTGATATTGGCGCCCGAGTCGATCGCCACGAATGTCTGCTCGCGTACCCCGGTTCGCGCCACGTATTGCTTGATCCCGGCCACAGCCAAGGCGCCGGACGGTTCGGTGATAGAGCGGGTATCGTCGTAGATATTCTTGATCGCTGCGCAAAGGTCGTCGTTGCTGACGGTGATCACTTCGTCGACGCAGAAACGGCAAACCTCAAACCCGAACGCGCCGATCTGCGCTACCGCCACGCCATCGGCGAAAGTGCCGACATTGGGCAGCACGACGCGCTGATCGGCTTCCAGTGCGGCCTTCAGGCACGCTGAGTGTTCGGATTCAACGCCGATGATCCTTACTTCCGGGCGCAGGTATTTGACGTAAGCCGCGATGCCGGCGATCAGACCGCCACCACCCACCGGGATAAAGATCGCGTCCAGGGTGCCTTGATGCTGGCGGAGGATTTCCATCGCCACGGTGCCCTGCCCGGCGATTACCTCCGGGTCATCGAACGGTGACACGAAGGTGCGTCCAGTCTGCTCCGCCAGTTGCAGTGCATGGGCCAGCGCGAACGGGAAACTCTCGCCGTGCAGTAACGCTTCAGCGCCGCGACTGCGTACACCCAGCACTTTCAGTTCCGGCGTTGTTGCCGGCATGACGATGGTCGCCGTGATCCCCAGTTCGCGCGCTGCCAACGCCACGCCTTGCGCGTGATTGCCGGCCGATGCGGTGATTACCCCGCGCGCCTTCTGTTCGTCACTCAATTGCACCAGTTTGTTGTAAGCGCCACGGATCTTGAAGGAGAACGTCGGTTGCAGGTCTTCACGCTTGAGCAGAATCCGGTTGCCCAGCGCCTCCGACAGCGCCGGCGCCGCTTGCAACGGCGTGCGCACCGCGAGGTCGTACACCGGCGCGGCGAGGATCTTTTTCACGTAGTGCTCAAGCAGGGTTTGCTGGTCGGGGCTGTGCGGCATGGTCGTCTCCTGACATTTTCAAAACCCCGGAGACAGAAAGTAAAAACCCGCCTCTAGGGCGGGTTGGGTGCTGCAGTCGTGAGCTAGCCCGCCAAATGAGGAATGGCGGTAATAATCATTGGCTGGCAGCGCGATACAGTCGAAGTCATGGGCTGGAAATTAGCCTGCGCGGTGCTGGCAAGTCAATGGCCAATTTTGCGTGGTGACGTTAGTCTGGCGACTCTCTCATCACACCACGGAAGGAATGCATGATGTCTATCGCCCTGCCCCTCACGGCTTTGCTCGCGTTCAGCGGTTACACCGTTTCGGTGATGCTTCAGGCTGAACAGTCGTTGATCGATTTTGGCATCAGCCTGATGTCGCGGCCCGATACTGCGCAGGTGGTAATTGATCTGTATCTGCTGGCAACACTGGCCGGGATCTGGATGGTCAAGGATGCGCGGTCGCGTGGGCAGTCGGTTTGGTTGGTAGTGCCTTATTTGTTGCTGACGGCGGTTTTTGTCTCGGTTGGGCCGTTGTTGTATCTGGTGGTGCGTGGGGTTCGCGAGCGCAACAGGAAGGTGGTGGATCTGGCTCGGGTGGGTTGATCCGGGTGATCGGATGCCGGGTAGATCGCCTTCGCGAGCAGGCTCGCTCCCACAGGGGTTGGTGTCAGCACTGGCAAGGTGTGTCTCGTTCAAGAATGCCTGATCAACCCAGATGTCAACTGTCAACTATGACAGTTATGCGGCACATCCTGATGCAGTAACTTGAGCCTTCACCGGGAGCTTGATCCCATTGAGGCCATACGTCAGGAGCATGAGCGATGAGTGATTCAGCGTACACATCTACAGGAGAGTTTTCTGCCGAGACGGAAGGTGGTGAACGCTTGTTGTTTTATACGACGTTAGTAGATCTGGCCATCAGTTCTCGCCCAGTGCCTGTCCCTTATTGGCAAGCTATTGGCGATCAGGAATTCTCCGGACCGCTTCCGCGGCGACACGCCTATCTGAGTGTCTATTTCCCTGTAGGGGCAACGACAGGCACCTATCAGCTGACCAAGGACGGCGACTATCGAGGAAGCTATGCGGTCGGCACTCTTGGTGATCCGGTTTCGTACTTTTCAAAATCAGGAGAAATAACACTAACTATTGTGCCGTCATCCGAAGGTGAACAAGTGGAGGGCACAGTATTCTTTACCGCTCTAAATGAAAAAAATGGGCAGGAAGTCTCTATCAAAAATGGCAAGTTCAAGATGAAAAATCAGACCTTTACCTCGGCTGCAACCAAGCGCCGGGGTAAACATTGACTTGGTTAGCCCCTCGTTCTCGCAACCCGGCTGCCTCATCCCTGCCTCACCGCAACATACGCCGCCGTTTCATACGGCACCGTCACCACATCCCTGCCGTGCAGTTCCGGCTCGGCAGCAATCAGCGCACGAATCTGCTCATCGACCTTCGCCCGCTGCGCCTCCGGCAGCGCGGCGATGAAACTGGTCGAGCGCACGCGGTTGAAGATCACGTCTTCCGGCGAGCCGGTGTGGCCATGGTGAAACCGCTGGACCTGCAAAGGCGCGAACGCCGGGTGCGGAAACGCTGTGCGCCAGGCGCCGGTGTAATAGCGTGGCGTGTCGCCCTCCAGCGCATTGACGATAGCGTCCAGTTTCGGCACCCAACTGACTTGGGTGTCGCGCAGGTTCCAGATCAGCCCCAACTTGCCACCGGGCTTGAGCACCCGCGCGATTTCTGTCAGCGCCTCGGTGCTGGCGAACCAGTGAAACGCTTGTGCGCAGATCACCGCATCGACTGAGGCGTCCGGCAACGGCAGATCGGTCGCGGTGCCGCTCACGGCCAGCACATCGGGCCATGCATCAGAGAGTTTCTCCAGCATCTGCGCCACCGGTTCAACCGCGATCACTTGCGCGCCGGTCGCCACCAGGCGTCCGGTGAACTTGCCGGTGCCGGCGCCCAGATCGATCACGGTCTTGTGCCCATCCAGGCCCAGCGTCGCGGCCAACCACTCACTGACCTGCGGCGGATAGTCCGGCCGACCTTTCACATAGGTGTCGGCAGCCGTTTTGTAGCCGGCAGCGGCTGAGTGATGGACGTGGTCGGTCATGGCAACGCTCCTTACGGCAAAACATCGGATCGACGGCAGACGCTGACGAGCATAGCGCTTGAATTTACGCTGAACTTGAACAGTCACTGATAAAGCAATGAATAAAAATTCACCCTGTGGTGTTCAAAATGAAACATAACCCCTTGTGGAGCCTTGCCCATGACTATCCGTTCCGTTATGTTCGCCGCCCCGTTGCTGCTGGTCGCCGCGATGTCCAGCCAGTTGGCCTTGGCCAATGGTGATGAAGAAGCGCCGGTGCAGAAACCGGAATGCCCGAAAGGCCAGGTCTGGGACAGCAAAACGCAGAAATGCGTGATGCAAGTCAGCAAAGCACTTTCGGATGCCGACCGTACAGATTATGCCTATCGCCTCGCCAAGGTCGGTCGCTACGAAGAAGCCCTGACGCTGCTCGACACACTGAAGCAACCGGACACCGCCAAGGCCCTTAACTATCGCGGTTACGCCACGCGCAAACTGGGGCGCACTGACGAGGGCATCGGTTATTACCTGCAATCGGTGAAGCTCGATCCGCAATACGCGCAAGTGCGCGAATACCTCGGCGAGGCCTATGTGATCAAAGGCCGCGTCGACCTGGCGCAGGAGCAGTTGCAGCAGATCCAATCGATTTGCGGCACGTCCTGCGAGGAATACCAGGACCTGGCCGAAGCCATCAATGATTCATCGAAAACCTGAGCACTTATAAGGGCCGCCATCATCTTCAACGATCAGGCATTCAGAGCAGAACTCGCACAGCATCTGGCGCGACTGTGGCGCTACGGCTTGCTGCTGTCGCGCAACCGGCATGTGGCCGAGGATCTGGTGCAGGCCACGTGTGTGCGAGCGCTGGAACGCGCCAATCAGTACAGCGCCGGCACGCGCATGGACCGCTGGTTGCTGAGCATTCTGCATTCGATCTGGCTCAATGAAATGCGCGCTCGTCGCGTGCGCCACGGCGCGGGTCAGGTGGATGCCGATGGCCAACTGGCGTTCGACGGTGAGTACGCCGCGCAGACGCATGTGATGGCGGCGCAGGTGATTCGTCGCGTCGATGCCTTGCCGGAAACCCAACGCGAGACGGTGTATCTGGCTTATGTCGAAGGCTTGTCCTACCGCGAAGTCGCCGAGATCCTGCAAGTGCCGATCGGCACGGTCATGAGCCGTCTGGCTACCGCCCGCCTCAAACTCGCCGAATACCCACCGTTGCAGGCAGTGCCGAAACCCACCGAAGGAGACCGCTCATGAACACACCTTCGGATGAGCAACTGGTCGCCTACCTCGACGGAGAACTCGAGCAGGAATATCGCCATCAACTCGACAGCGCCATTGCCGAAGACTCGTTGCTCAGTCTGCGCGTGCAATGGCTCGGCCGCAGCAATCTGCCGTACAAGAAAGCCTATGACGAGCTGGCACAACAGGCGCCGCTGGATCGCTTGCAAGCGCGGCTCGATGCGATTCCTTCACCGCAGCGTCCGGGCTTCAACCGCCGCTGGTTTATCGGTGGCGCCGCAGCAGCGCTGTTAGCGGGTGGTGTGTTGGCCGACCGGTTATTCCTCGGCTGGCACGCCGCGCAATCAAACAACTGGCGCGCATTGGTGGGCGATTACATGGCCCTGTACGTGCCGCAGACGCTCGATCATCTGCCCACCGACGACGCGACCCAACGCGCGCAACTGCGCACGATTGATGCACGCCTTGGCCTGAACCTTTCGCCAGCGACTTTGAAGCTGCCCGGTGCCGAGTTCAAACGGGCACAGATGCTCGAGTACGACGGCGTGCCCATTGCGCAGATCGTTTATCTGGATGCGAAGCATGGGCCATTGGCGCTGTGTGTGACCCGCTCGAACAGCGGCAGTCAGCCGTTGGCCCATGAGCGTCGGCGTGAGATGAATGTGGTCTATTGGACCGAGCGTGAACATGCGTGGATGCTGATCGGACACGACGTCCCGATAGCACTGGAAGACAAGGCGAAACTGTTGAAAAGCCGCTTAATTGCCGGCTAGATCCTGGACTATGCTGAGCGAGTATTTTTCCAAGGAGGACTCCAATATGCCTGATTCATCCCGATCTGCCTTACTGGTGATCGACGTTCAAAACGACTTCACCCCCGGCGGCCAATTGGCAGTACCGGAAGGTGACCTGATTGTGCCGCTGATCAACCAGCTCGCCCGCCAGTTCACGCAGGTGGTCATTGCCCAGGACTGGCACCCGATCGGTCACGCATCCTTTGCTTCGAGTCATCCCGGTCACCAGCCCTACGATGTCATTCAGTTGCCGTACGGCGAGCAGACACTCTGGCCCGACCACTGTGTGCAATCGACAGAAGGGGCCGAGTTTCACCAGGGACTCGACTTGCCTCATGCCCAGTTGATCATTCGCAAGGGCTGCAATCCTGATATCGACAGCTATTCGGCCTTTCTGGAAGCCGATCGTCGCACCACCACGGGGCTGTCCGGCTACCTGAAAGAGCGCGGGATCGATACGGTCTACATGGTGGGGCTGGCGCTGGATTTCTGTGTGATGTTTTCGGCGCTGGATGCACGGGCGGCGGGATTCAGGGCTTACGTGGTGCTGGATGCGTGCCGGGCGATCGATATGAATGGATCACTGGCGGCAGCGATTGAGCGGATGCAAAGTGCCGGGGTCGGGTTGATTCAATCCACAGAACTGGTCTGAACAACCCCGGCCACCTGTGGGATATGTTCAAAGGCATAAAGCTCAGGCGTTAGTGGGCAACCACAGCCGAAACCGCGCACCGCCCAACGGCGAACTTTCAACCGTTAACGTGCCACCCTGCGCTTCCAGTGCCCGACGACTGATCGCCAGCCCCAGCCCAAACCCACCCGTTGCCCGATCACGACTGCGATCCAGCCGATAGAACGGCTCGAAAATCCGCTCCCGCTCGTCATCGGGAATGCCGATGCCGTCATCGTCGACCCAGATCTCACAGCCCTCGGCATTGACCTGCACGCCAATCTGGATGCGCTTTTCGCAATAGCGCATGGCGTTGCGCAGCAGGTTCTGGATCGCGCGCGCGGTCAGGCGCGGATCGAGCGAGAAGCGTTCGAGCTGGCCGTGCAGCAACACGTCGATGACGATTTCCGGTGATTCCAGCTCTTCATCGACACTGCCCAGAATGCTGTCGATGAACTCATCCAGCGACACCTCGACCTGCTCCGGCAATTGCGCCGGGTTCTGCAAACGGCTGTAGGAAAGCAACTCCAGCACCAACTCATCCAGCTCGCGAATGTGCGCGACCAGGCCCAACAAGCGCTCGCGGCTGGCGGCCGGCAAGTCATCGGACAGAGCCAGCGCCAGGCCAAAGTCCAGACGCGTCAACGGCGTGCGCAGTTCGTGGGACACGGCATTGAGCAGGTCACGTTGCTGATTGAGCAGGTTTTCGATATCGCCGGCCATGGTGTCGAAAACATTGGCGAGGCTGCCGATGTTGGAGCTCTGGGCGATCTTCGTGCGCTCACTCAAATGGCCTTTGCCGAAGCGTTCGGCAGTGCCTTTGAGCCGCTCCAGATCACGCCAGTGCGGGCGCAGCCACATCAGCAGGCAGGCGAGCAGACTCGCGCCGATCAGCACGTTGATGCTCCAGTACAACAGATTGACGTCCATCGGGTCCGGCGGCACGACCATTTGCACGGCCGTGGTGTCATCCAGCGGCGTCACCGCCAGTGTGCGCCAGCCCCAATCGCCGATACGCACGACGTTTTCACCGCGGCGCAGGCGTTGCTGCTCGATGGCGGTGAACTCGGCATCGTCGATCCGCGCCAGGACGATGTGCAGTGGCTGGAAATCCTTGTCCATCGACGCCGCCAGCGCCGGCCACTGCTCGTGCGGCACCGCATGAAACTGGCGGGTGATCAGCGATTGCAGGCCGCGCGAATAATCGAGGTTGTAGGTGACGAAGCGCTCGCGGAATGCCATGACCACCAGATCCGGCACCAGATAGATCGCTGCGCTGTAGGAGACGATCGTCACCAGATACAGGCGAAACAGGATGCGAAACATCAGCTCAGCATTCCCACTCGGAACGGCTGAACAGATAGCCTTTGCCCCACACGGTCTTGATCTTGCGCGCCTCGCCGGCGTGGTCGTCGAATTTGCGGCGCAGCTTGGAGATCGCCACGTCCACCGAGCGATCGGTACCATTGAACTCGATACCGCGCAGGCGTTGCAGGATCTGGTCGCGGCTCAACACTTCGCCGGCATGGCGAGCCAGCACCACGAGCAGGTTGTATTCACCGCTGGACAGCTCGACCGGTTGATCGCGCCAGGTCACGGTGCGCTCCGACAGGTCGATGCACAGATTGCCCATGAGAATGCGGTCATTGGCGGTCAGCGGTTCGCCGAGGCTGCTGCGGCGCAACAAGGTGCGCACCCGTGCCAGCAATACGCGCGGCTCGCACGGTTTGGTGACGTAATCGTCGGCGCCCATTTCCAGGCCCAGCACTTGGTCGTGGCTGTCGTCGCGGGCCGTCAGCATCAGGATCGGCAGCGTCGCCGAATCGGCGCGCAGCAAACGGCAGACTTGCAGGCCATCGAGGCCGGGCAGCATCAGGTCGAGGATCACCAGATCCGGCGGATTGACCCGCGCCCGTTCACGCACGTGGTCACCACGGCCGATCACGCTGACGGAATAACCGTTGCGCTCCAGGTAGCTGGAAATCAGTTCGGCGAGGGCGGTGTCGTCTTCGACCAGGAGGATGTTGGGCATGGGGGTGATCCAGAAAGTGCTGTGGCGACTGATAAGGCCCATTCGCGAGCAGGCTCGCTCCCACACTTGGAATGCGATCCCCTGTGGGAGCGAGCCTGCTCGCGAAAGCTATCTATCTGTCGCAATAAATTTCAAGACCTGAAGGATATACGCCCTCGCCCACCCCTGAGCAAAACCCTTACACAATTTCACACAGCGCCTACAAAGCTTCACCGCTAATCTCGGCGTCTGCCCGTAGGATGCGGACATCAATATTGGGGGTTGTACATGTCGAACAAACTGCTGGCCGGGCTCGGCCTGATCACGATGGCGCTGACGCTGAGCGCCTGTGATTCGTCCTCGAAGGCAGAGGATCAGACGCCACCGGCCACGGTGCGCATCGAGACGATCGAAGCGCATCCCCTGACGATCAGCAGCGAACTCAGCGGCCGCATCGCCGCGCCACGCATCGCCGAAGTGCGCGCACGGGTAGCCGGTGTGGTCTTGCAGCGCACCTTCCGCGAAGGCAGCGACGTGAAAAAGGGCGACGTGCTGTTCCGCATCGACCCGGCGCCGTTCAAGGCTGACCTCGACAGCGCCGAAGCCGCCCTGCGCAAGGCCGAAGCCAATGCGTTCCAGGCCAAACTGCAGGAGCAGCGCTACGCCCAGTTGATCGACGACAAAGCCATCAGCGGTCAGGACTATGACAACGCCCGCGCCAATGCCCGGCAGACCGCCGCTGACGTTGCGGCCAGCAAGGCTGCCGTCGAACGGGCGAAACTGAATCTGGGTTATGCCACCGTCACCGCACCAATTTCCGGTCGCGTCGGCCGTGCGCTGGTCACCGAAGGTGCACTGGTCGGGCAGAACGAAACCACGCCGCTAGCCCTGATTCAGCAACTCAACCCGATTCACGCCGACCTCACCCAGTCGACCCGTGAACTCAATGAGTTGCGCCGCGCGTTCCGCTCCGGGCAACTGCAGGAAGTCGGTCAGGATCAGGTCAAAGCCACGCTGATTCAGGATGACGGCAGCCTCTACCCGCTGCCCGGCAAGCTGCTGTTCAGCGACATCACTGTCGATCCGGGTACTGGCCAGATCATCCTGCGCAGCGAATTCCCCAACCCGGATCTCGACTTGCTGCCCGGCAGTTTCATCCGCGTGCGCCTCGAGCAGGCAACCATCCAGAACGGCATCACCGTGCCGCAACGCGCCGTGCAGCGTGACAGCGCCGGCATTGCCCAGGTGTTGACCGTCGATGAGCAAATGCGCGTCGCCGAACAACCGGTGCAACTCGGCGCGGTGCAGAACAATCGCTGGATCGTCACCGGCGGCCTCAAGCCTGGCGACCGCATCGTCATCGAAGGCCTGCAACACGCCCGTCCCGGCGAGAAAGTGCAGATCGACGACACCCCTCTTCCAGTTGCCCAGACCTCTGGTCAGTAAGCAGGACGCTTTTCTATGCCGCAGTTCTTTATCGACCGCCCGGTGTTTGCCTGGGTCGTAGCGTTGTTCATCCTGTTGGCCGGTGCGCTGGCCATCCCGCAGTTGCCGGTGGCGCAATACCCCGACGTCGCCCCGCCGCAGATCGAAATCTACGCTGTTTACCCGGGCGCCTCGGCGCAGACCGTCGATGAAAGCGTGGTCAGCCTGATCGAGGAAGAGCTCAACGGCGCCGATCACTTGCTGTACTTCGAATCGCAAAGCAGCCTCGGCAGTGCGACGATCAAAGCCACGTTCCAGCCGGGCACCAACCCGGAACTGGCACAGGTTGACGTTCAAAACCGCCTCAAGGTGGTCGAATCGCGCTTGCCGCAAGCGGTCAATCAGCAAGGTTTGCAGGTCGAAAAAGTTTCGTCCGGTTTTCTCTTGCTGATCACCCTGACCTCCAGCGACGGCAAGCTCGATGACGTGGCGCTCAGTGATTATCTGGCGCGCAACGTGATGAACGAGATCAAACGTCTGGAAGGTGTCGGCAAGGCGCAGTTGTACGGCGCCGAACGGGCCATGCGTATCTGGATCGATCCGCAGAAGCTGATCGCGTTCAACCTGACACCGGCTGACGTCAATGAAGCTATCGTGGCGCAGAACGCCCAGGTGTCCGCTGGCAGCATCGGCGATCTGCCCAATCCGTCCAGCCAGGAAATTACTGCGACCATTCTGGTGAAGGGTCAGTTGTCGACGCCGCAAGAGTTTGCCGACATCGTGCTCAAGGCCAATCGCGACGGCTCTACCGTACGCATCGGTGATGTCGCTCGCGTGGAAATCGGCAGTCAGGAATACCAGTTCGGCACGCGCCTCAACGGCAAGCCATCCACCGCCGTCGGCGTGCAGTTGTCGCCGGGGGCCAACGCGCTGAACACCGCGACCCTGGTGCGGGCGAAGATGGATGAGCTGTCGCGCTACTTCCCGGCAGGCGTGGAATACAAGATTCCGTACGACACCTCGCCGTTCGTCAAAGTCTCGATCACCAAAGTGGTTTACACCTTGGGCGAAGCGATGCTGTTGGTGTTTGCGGTGATGTTCCTGTTTCTGCAGAACGTGCGTTACACGCTGATCCCGACGCTGGTGGTGCCGGTGGCGCTGATGGGCACGTTCGCGACCATGCTCGCGCTGGGCTTCTCGATCAACGTGCTGACCATGTTCGGCATGGTGCTGGCCATCGGCATTCTGGTGGACGACGCGATTGTCGTGGTGGAGAACGTCGAGCGGATCATGGCCACCGAAGGCCTGTCGCCCAAGGAAGCCACACGCAAAGCCATGACGCAGATCACCGGCGCGATCATCGGCATCACGCTGGTGCTGGTCGCGGTATTTATCCCGATGGCGTTCATGCAAGGCTCGGTCGGGGTGATTTACCAGCAGTTCTCGCTGTCGATGGCGACGTCGATTCTGTTCTCGGCATTCCTCGCCCTGACCCTGACGCCGGCACTGTGCGCGACACTGCTCAAGCCGATTGCCAAGGGTGAGCATCACGAGAAGTCCGGGTTCTTCGGCTGGTTCAACCGCCGCTTCGAGCGCCTGACCGATCGTTATCAGGGCTGGGTCGGCTATGCGTTGAAACGCAGCGGCCGTTACCTGCTGATCTACGCTGTGCTGCTGGTTGGACTGGGACTGTGCTTCGCGCGTCTGCCCTCCTCGTTCCTACCCGTGGAAGATCAGGGCTACACCATCACTGATATTCAGTTGCCGCCCGGTGCGACCAAGAATCGTACGGTGGCCGTGGCTGAACAGCTTGAGGCGCACAACGCCGGCGAGCCGGGGATCAGTGACACGGTGGTGATCCTCGGTTTCAGCTTCTCCGGTAGCGGCCAGAACGCGGCGCTGACGTTCTCGACGCTGAAGGACTGGTCGCAGCGCAGCAGTGATGATGCCGCCAGCTCGATTGCCGATCGCGCCAATATCGCCCTGAGTGAAATCAAGGACGCCATGGCGTTCTCGGTGCTGCCCCCGCCCGTGGATGGCCTCGGCACGTCGAGCGGTTTCGAGTTCCGTTTGCAGGATCGCGGCGGCCTCGGCCATGCGATCCTGATGCAGGCGCGCACTGAGTTGCTGGCTGCCGCCGAGAAAAGTCCGGTGCTGATGAATGTGCGCGAAAGCGCGCTGGCCGAAGCGCCGCAAGTGCAATTGGTGGTCGACCGCAAGCAGGCGAATGCCTTGGGCGTCTCGTTTGCCGATATCGGCAACGTGCTGTCCACTGCCGTCGGTTCCAGTTACATCAACGATTTCCCCAATCAAGGGCGCATGCAGCGCGTTGTCGTGCAAGCCGAAGGTGATCAACGCAGCCAGGTGGCCGATCTGCTGAAAATGCACGTACGCAACAACACCGGGCACATGGTGCCGTTGTCGGCGTTCGTGCAGGCCAACTGGATTCAGGGCCCGGCGCAGTTGACCCGTTACAACGGCTATCCGGCGATTGCGATTTCCGGCGAACCGTCGCCGGGGCACAGTACCGGTGAGGCCATGGCGGAGATTGAACGTCTGGTGGCGCAGGGGCCGAAAGGTCTGGGTCAGGAATGGACCGGGCTGTCGTTGCAGGAGCGCTTGTCCGGCAATCAGGCGCCGATCCTGCTTGGTTTGTCGCTGCTGGTGGTGTTCCTGTGTCTGGCGGCGCTGTACGAGAGCTGGTCGATTCCGACTTCGGTGTTGCTGGTGGTGCCGCTGGGCGTGCTCGGCGCGGTATTGGCCGTGACGTTGCGCGGTATGCCCAACGATGTGTTCTTCAAGGTTGGTCTGATCACAATCATCGGTCTGTCGGCAAAGAACGCGATCCTGATCATCGAGTTCGCCAAGAGCTTGTATGACGAAGGTCACGATCTGATTGATGCGACGTTGCAGGCGGCGAGTTTGCGTCTGCGGCCGATTGTGATGACTTCGCTGGCGTTCATTCTCGGCGTGGTGCCATTGGCCATTGCCACCGGTGCCAGCTCGGCGAGCCAACAGGCGATCGGTACTGGCGTGATCGGCGGGATGATTACCGCAACGCTGGCAGTCATCTTCGTACCTGTCTTCTTCGTGGTCGTCATGAAGCTCGTACAACGATTCACCAAACCCCACTGATCCAAACTGTAGGAGCTGCCGAAGGCTGCGATCTTTTGACTTTGCTTTTAGAAGATCAAAGATCGCAGCCTGCGGCAGCTCCTACAAAAGCAGGGTGGCGTACGCTATGGTGCAGAGACAGTTCACCAACGTGAGTCCCCATGCGCTTCCTCGCCCGCACCCACCCTCGCCTTTCCGCCGCCGCTCTCCTGGGCCTCGCTACCGGTCTGTTGGTCCCCGCCGATTCCATCGTCAGCAAAATCCTCATTGGCTGGAACGGCGGTGTCTGGACCTACCTGATCCTGATGTTCTGGCTGACCGTGCGTGCCAAGGCCCCGGACGTCAAACGCATCGCTGAAGTCGAAGACGAAAACGCCGGGCTGGTGCTGTTTGTGGTGTGCATCGCCGCGCTGGCCAGTCTGGCGACCATCACCTTCGAACTGGCGGGCAGCAAGGATCTGGAAACCACGCGCAAACTCATGCATTACGGTTTCACCGCGCTGACAGTGATCGGTTCGTGGCTGCTGATCGGGGTGATTTTCTGCGTGCACTACGCGAGGTTGTATTACACCTGGGATGGCAAGGAGCCGGCGTTGCGCTTTGCCGAAGGGCTGACCACGCCCAACTATTGGGACTTCTTGTACTTCTCGTTCACCATCGGTGTGGCAGTGCAGACTGCCGATGTCGGGGTGGCAACGCGGGATATCCGTAAAATCGTACTGGCGCAATCGTTGATCGGGTTTGTTTTCAACACAGCGATACTCGGATTTTCAATCAATATCGCCGCAGGACTGTTTGGCTGAACAAGCTCCGAACAAAAAAAATGCCCTGACACTGTCAGGGCATTTTCAATTCACCGGTAACCGATCAAAAGAAGTAGCTGACTCGCAAGCTACCGCTCCAGTCCTGGCTCACGGTTGTCCCTTTGCTGCCACCCACCTGCCCGGAAACCTGCCAGGTACGCTGAGCCGGTGTCCACTTCAGACCTGCGCCATACTCCACAGAGCTGCTCGCACGATCATCATCGAAGCTGTTGTCGTTGATCTTGACCTCGTTGGTTTTGACAAACTCGTGATTGAACGCGGTCGATAGACTGGGTTCCAGCAAACTGCCGTTATCCAGCGTGATGACGCGCCCGCCACGAACACCGACTTTGCCCTGAACAGAACGCATGGTATCGGCTTTGACTTGCAAACCGTTGTCGAGCCGGTATTCATCGCTTTGCGCAACGCCCGTTGAGATCTGTACCTGCGGCTCGACAAAATAATCATCCTTGAGACGAATATGTTTGCCGATTGCTGCAGAACCACTTAATCCCAGCGACTTGTAGTCACCCTTCGTGCGGGTGCCGTCGCTCATAGTCACTTTGGCTTTGTTATCGAACTGATTGATTTTGGCCATGAGATTGACGAACACACCGCTGTCGACATCGAACGTGCTGCCGTAAACACCTGCGTTCACGCTGTCGACAATGGCGCTGGAGCCGTATTTCAGATCGATGTCAGTTCGACTCGTGCCAACAAATCCACCCAATACCCATGCACGCCCGGCAATATCGACGACCGTGTCGGCACCACCAGTAATACCGGTCTGATTCTGGGTGTAACCGTCGCCATACGCGTTGTCGACGTTGTACTGGTTACCGTAAGTGCGAACCCAGACGCTGTTGCTCAGTTTCACCGAGCTGTCATCCATGGCGCGCATCGAGGCCTCAGGGCGGATGCTCATACTGCGGTCACCCAACTGATCGCTGAGCATGGCAGCCTCGGCATTCAGGACACTGCGAGCACTGCCCGCCAAGGCCAGCGCGGTGTTACTCGAAGTACTCACGGTTTCCTTGTCCGGATTCAGGTACAGACCCTGACCTTCCTTGGCCAACCGATACACGAACGTGCCCGCGTCAACCGTCTCACGTCCTCCCAGCGAAAAACTCGCATCGCCCGCAGCGATATTGCCGACCTTCACAGCTTCGGCCGTGACAGGCGTCGTGCCGGTAGCAGCGATTTGCAATTGATGTTGCCCAGTCGCGTTGCCGGTGACATTCAGGAAGTCCGTATTGCCGTTACCCAGATCCGTGCCCATCGCAAACGTACCGCGACCGGAAAGATCGCCGACATTCAGTTGCTGGAACTGCTCGTTCGTGCCCATTTGCACGACACCGTTGTTCATGCCCAGTTGCTGCACGGTATTGTCGCCGGTCATGACCCACTGCGCCGCATTGTTGATGGTCAGGTTGCCCGAATTGGTTATCTGGCCGGTGAGTAGCGAACCATTGTCCAGCAATACACTCCCGTTGGCAGCCGTGATGACGTCGCCAGTGAGGTTGCTGCCATTGTTCAATACAAGACTTGAGACGTTTTCGACGTTGCCGTTAATTGCCGAACGATTGTCCAGTTCTACACGGCCATTGGTGTCCGCCAACACATTGCCGGTCATTTGACTGCCGTTGTTCAGCGACAGACCGGCTATGTTTTCAACGTTGCCATTGAGAACGGCGTTATTGTTCAGGCTGACCTTTGAGGCTGTACCTGCAACGGACAGGACATCGCCATTGAGCGTGCTGCGGGAGTCAAGACTGATCTGGGTCACGTTCTGTAAATCACCTTCCAGCGCGGCGCCGTTCTGCATCAGTAGAGAAACCGAACTGCCCGTATCGGCCACTACGTTGCCACTCAACTGGCTTGCATCAACGGTGAGATTGGCGGTGGAGCGATTGGTCGCTTCCAATACGTTACCGTTGCCACCGATCAACTCGCTGGTGCCAGAAACATTGATATTTGCAACTGTACCGGCGGCACCCGAAGAGCCAAGTAAAATGGCTGATCCTGTTCCCCCCGACACGCGGGTGCTGTTCAACGTTACAGTGTTGGCATTGACACCGGTTAAATCCGTGTTGATTTGCAGGCCGTTCTTCTCCCCGGCCAGAACGCTGCCGTTGGCCGAAAGCGTTGCCCCACCAAGCCTCACACCATAACTATCCGAACCGGTGCCTCGAACGGTGGAGTTCTCGACGTTCAATACGGCAAAACCTACCGCATCCGCGCCATTCAGGCCGATGATCGTGCTTGCGCCCTTGACCGTCGCGCTCGAAGACGCCGGGGTAGTGGTATTGCGCCCCAGGAGAAGACCGAAACTGTTGGTACTGATGATGGTGCTGTTGTCGATAATGGCGCTGCTGTCGATCAGTTGTATCGCCCCCCTGCCAGCCGAACTGTTTACAGACGCTCCAGAGAGGTTTAGCACTGAAGCCTTGGCATCGATCCGGGCGCTTTGACCACCATTGAAAACAACGTTGGCATTTGATGACGAGATGGTCAGCGCCTGCGCGTTATTAACGGTCAGGGTGCCCCCTTGGGACACTACCCAGGCTTCTGGTACGGGTGGGTTCGTGACGACTGCACTCTCTCCTGGATTTAGCGTTCGGCTGAAGGCCTCGCTGGAGGATAGAAATGCCGCAGCCATCACCAATTTTTGAAAGGTCACAGAGGACGGTGATCTAAAACAAAGATGCATTGGGTATTCCTCAAACTGCGCAACTACTGACATTGATTTTTGGCAGTATTGAAAGCTTCCACCAAAAAACGTCCGACACCTTAATAAGAAAGTCGAAACTTTTATGTAGGAAAAGTCCGTAACAAGAGAGGAATTATCCTCACCGACTGTAGCGTACTTACCCGAACCCACGGACAATCACGAAAGAGACATCCGTGTCTCTTTCGCGACACCGATCAGCTATTTCACAAACTAAGGCGCAGGCGCGGCCGGAGCAGGTGTCAAATCGCAATAGTTAAAACTGTTGCTGATATTGTCGATCCGTTTGATGACGGGTTCAGACGATTGCTGTCCATTGATGTCGGTCGTGTACCAATATTTGCCATAGGCTATTGCTCCCCTGACAGGTTGCGCCAATTTAAAAATCGCAGGACTGGCCACTGGCGCTACATCAGGAACATTCGCGGCTTTGATGACATAGTCTTGAGAGTCCTCAGTACCCGCGATCAGATTATTGCCTAACGCGTCGGAGTAAGCTGCGAAACGGGCTGTAATCGTTTTGCCTGGGGGTAGAAGCGGGTCTTTTTGAATCTGCAAGCCTAGAACCATACTACTGGTTGGACTGATCATGCCGTAACATTCAATATAATCCCGCACTGCCGGATTGCGGATCCGGATTGTAGGTGGCGGTAAAGGTATAGCCGCACCGGCAACTGTCACCGGTTGGTTACGGGAGTTAATTACGTTTTTATCAACACCAGCCTTCTGAATAGTCCAGTAAGCATTTACTGACCCAATAGGCAACCTGGATATAATATCTGCCGAAATATTAACTTCGAATTCTTCCACATCTACAAATGGATTAAACTCATCTATAAGCTGACCATTAATATAACACTTCGCCACCTCGGCCGAAGTGATAGGAGGCTGACCTAGCGCAAGGGTAACTTTAAATTTACCCGGACTGTTTCTGTCACCAGGTCGCAAGTCGTTAGGCGTATTCGTAGCACCTGTGACTACAGGCAACACCATGTCTCGATTGGTAAGATCTGGAAGATCCGGATTCGTGGGCCCCGCATAGTCGAATGCCAACGTGATGAGTTGAACCGGAGATTCAGCGTTTGGAATACCAGTTCGAACGATCTCATACCAGATATTGGCCATTTTAGGCTCATCGGCATCATTAAATATTTGCGAGAGATCGGCGTATGTCAGGTTAAACGTTAAATTGGTATTGGCCACCCACGGTTGGGCGGTAAGACTTACAGCGTTAGTCGCATCAGTGGCATCTTCAATGGTAATGAAGATATTATCACCCGGCTCTGCGTTGGTGATGAATGCGCTTTCAACGATAGCGGTTATACCGCCAACAAAATCGTCCAGATAAAGTGCCGTGGTATAGTTCGGATCGGTTTTCGGTACCAAAGGACCTTTGGTTGAAACTGGGGGTTGTGCCAATGCCAGTGTCAGCACGTCACTTGTGGCAGACTCCCGACTGTCGTTGCCAGGCAAATCTGTCCATTGATACTGAACTTTGACGCGGCCATTTGGAAATTGGCGTAACACGGTGTTGGCGATGGTAAATGCGCCGGTGGCCGGAACCGCAGCATTCCACACCTCAACCCGCTGAGTGCCAGAAATCAACCAGGCGCGCAGATTATCGTCCAGCCGACGTAGCGGATAACCTACGTTCACGGTGAAATTCAGGTTGGCGTTTGCCGGGTCCGCCAACCAGGCTTCATTAATTGTGCGTTGCGGATCTGCGGGTAGATTTACAAACGCGGGGGCTGGCGTTGGTACGGCGAGCGTGATGATGGTGTTGCCATTGGCGTCTGATCTTTTTGAACCAAACGGTGCAGTCTGGTCGATAACAAACTCCAGCAGATTGGAGGGTTCATTAACACCACCCCCCTCTTTGTAAAGTTGAAACATAATTTCATAAGTGGTCGGACCTGCCGGTGTTGGGCGCTCTGGAAACAAGCTAGTTGGTAACCGGATTGGTATAGTCCCAACCGGCCGGGAAGAAACGTCACCCAGTGTAATTTTTTGATCCCACAAGGCCAGTGCCTGGCCCTTAACACCGTATTCCAGTTCCAGTTCATCCTCGTCAAACTCTTCTGCAGTGCGGGTAAAGTTTATCGTCACCCATCCGGTATCCAGCACGCTTTTAGCGATCAAACCATCTGCAAGTGTATCTATCGCAACATCAGCCAAGGGGTCAACGTTCTTGACACCGATGGAGTCAGGTCTTGGAGTCCTTGGTACGATTTTTATAGCCATTTTTCCATCTCCTTGTGTATTCAGGCCGAAAGGGCCGCTTTCGCCAGGTGTTACCCTGTCTATTTTCACCAAACCTTTTTGCGACTCTCCGAACAATCGCCCACCTTTAAATAACTGCCAGTAGGTAATAGCCGAGTCATTATCAATAAGTGGCCGAATATTAGGCTCAAATGGAACAACATGCAGCCAATGTCCAGTCATATGTTTCGGTTCCAGCGTTATTTCCCAGTCACCATAAGTGCCCGACACCGGTGGACCGCTTCCATTCAAACTTGAATACCCTTGCCAATATAGTTTGGCTTTATCACCCACTTTCGCGGGACCATTGGCTGTAGGTATCAAAACAGTTGCTCCTGAGAGCAACGGCGGTACTGTATTGTTATTCAAATAACCCCAAATCGTCGCATAGGGAAATGTAGGTTCATCCAGAACAACAGTGGGCGCGTGATCTATCGTCAACTTTCTTTCGGGTGATGGATCAGAAATGCCTCCGCTTGCCTTCCAAACCTGGTAGGACAAAAACGCAACGCCATCAGTTGCCAAGTCTGCGGGCGTTAAAGCGACATACAGGTAAGTTGATTGTGGTGGACTATAGAAACCCTCGTGGAGCCTTGTAACAGTGCCACCCTGTTTCAGATCAACCCAAAGTTCATCCATTGGCTGCGGGTCGGGCCAGTAAGGAATAATGATTCGAGTACCATTAAGTAAAATGTTGCGCGGCACATATCCGTCGAGATCACTATCATCGATACCCTCCACCGATAGCGGGCTCGCTAGAATCCCTATACTTCGTGCGGTCGCCTTTTTCGCCGTCATAATGTACTCGCCAGATCACTTAAATTACTCGCAAGGTTGGTCTTGCTTATGGGGGAATTAAGCGCCCAGATACGGCACTTGCCTACTGTCAGATCTGACAGGTAAAGATACCGTTCGTCGGTTTCAAGCGGGCCGTTGCCCATCGCCAAGTCAAATGGCCCTTGACGAAGACAAGTCGATTGATGTTTCCTGAAACCGGTTTCAGAAATTTGCGATGTCGCATCCAACAATAAGAAATTCCACGCCATGACCGACTTCTCCACCGCCCAACGCAGCCGTGTAACCATGCTCGACGTCGCCGAACGTGCCGGGGTCTCGAAGGCCAGCGTCTCGCGCTTCATCGGCGATGACCGCGCCCTGCTCTCCGATGCCATTGCCCTGCGCATCGAACAGGCCATCAGCGAACTCGGCTACCGCCCCAACCAGATGGCCCGCGGCCTGAAACGCGGACGCACCCGCCTGATCGGCATGCTGGTGGCCGATATCCGTAACCCTTATTCGATTGCCGTGATGCACGGCGTGGAAACCGCTTGCCGGGCGCACGGCTACAGCCTGGTGGTGTGCAACACCGACCGCGATGACGAGCAGGAACGCCAGCATCTGGCGCTGTTGCGCTCGTACAACATCGAAGGGCTGATCGTGAACACCCTGGGCCATCATCGTGACGAGTTACACGAATTGCGCCGCGAGATGCCGCTGGTGCTGGTGGATCGCAAGGTCGACGGGCTCGACAGCGACATGGTTGGGCTGAATAACCCGCAGGCTGTCGAGATGGCGCTCACGCATCTGCAGCAACGTGGCTATCGGGATCTGGTGCTGGTGACTGAACCCTATGACGGCACCAGTTCGCGGATCGAGCGGGTCAGCAGTTTTCAGGCGCAGATTGCCCAGCGTTCGAATCTGACCGGCATGGTGCTGGGAACCGGTGATGATCTGAGTGTGCAACTCCAAACCTTTTTAAACACACCTGGTAATGGACCGAAAGCGCTGTTTTGCGCCAATGGTGTGGCGGCGCTGGCGGCGGCAACGGCGTTGCGCCAGATGGGCTGCCGGTTGTTCGAGGATGTCGGGCTGATTGCCCTGGATGATCTGGATTGGTATCCGTTGGTGGGCAGCGGGATTACCGCACTGGCTCAGCCGACGCAGGAGATAGGCGCGCGGGCGTTTGAGTGTTTGCTCAAGCGCTTGCGTGGGGATGATGAAGTGGCGCGGGTGGTGGATTTTGCGCCGGTGCTGGTAGAGCGTGGGTCTACTGTTGGGATTTGTGGTGTTTGAGCTGACGCTATCGCTGGCAAGCCAGCTCCCACAGGTTTAGCGGTGTACCAAGCGTTTGTGTACGACCCGAACTCTGTGGGAGCTGGCTTGCCAGCGATGTGGCCCTAAAGAACACCACAAAAACACCTGATATTTTTTTGAACAAAAATGAAACCGGTTTCAGAGGTCAATAACAATGAATAAACCTGCCGTTTCCATCAGTCTGTCCAGCTACGGCGCGGAGCTTGTGCGTCAGCGTGGGCAGGATGCTTTCATCGATGTGCTGGCTGCGGCCGGGGCGAATCGCATCGAGTGGCGCGAAGAGTTGCTGACGCGCGAAGACCCTGCGCAACTGGCTGAGGCCACGCTGGCGCAGGGTCTGCAAAGCATTTATTCCTCGCCCACCGAACTGTGGCTGGCCGGTCAGGCGCAGCCGAATCCCGAGTTGATCACTGCGCTGCAACAGGCCGAAGCGTTCGGCTCAAAGTGGCTCAAGGTTTCTCTCGGCTACTTCACCGACACCAACGATCTGCAAGCCCTGGCCGAACGCTTGAAGCTCAGCCCGGTGCAGTTGCTGGTGGAAAACGACCAGACCCTGCACGGCGGACGCATCGAACCGTTTCAGCGCTTCTTCGCCGCGGTCGAGCAGCATAACCTGCCAATCAAGATGACCTTCGACATCGGCAACTGGCAATGGCAGGACCAGTCCGCTGCCAGCGCCGCCCGCCTGCTCGGCCGGCATGTCGGCTATGTGCATTGCAAAGCCGTGGCCCGTCGCGCCGACGGCAAACTGGTCGCGGTGCCGCCGGCCGTCAGTGACCTGCATCTGTGGGAACAACTGCTACGGCACATGGCCCAAGGCGTTATGCGCGCGGCCGAATACCCATTGCAGGGCGATGATCTGGTGCAACTGACCACCGAGCATGTCGCCGCCCTCGCCCGCCTCGGTCAATCCCGCCTGGAGCCTGCTCATGTCTGAGATCGATATTCTTTCGTTCGGCGAAACCATGGCGATGCTGGTCGCCGAGCAGGCCGGTGATCTGGCGGCAGTCGAGCACTTTCACAAGCGCATCGCCGGGGCCGACAGCAACGTGGCAATCGGGCTGTCGCGCCTGGGTTTCAACGTCGCGTGGCTGAGCCGGGTCGGCAATGATTCGCTCGGGCGTTTTGTGGTCGAGACCTTGATCAAGGAAGGTCTGGATTGCAGCCACGTCGACGTCGATAAACAGCACCCGACCGGTTTCCAGTTCAAATCGCGCAATGACGATGGCAGCGACCCGCAGGTCGAGTATTTCCGTCGCGGTTCGGCGGCCAGTCATTTGTCGCCGCAGTCGATCAACGCCAGCCTGCTGAGCGCCCGCCATCTGCATGCGACTGGCATTCCTCCGGCGTTGTCGGCCTCGGCGCGGGAGATGTCTTTCGAATTGATGACGCGTATGCGCAACGCCGGACGCAGCGTGTCGTTCGACCCGAATCTGCGCCCGAGCCTGTGGGCCAGCGAGGGCGAAATGATCCGCGAGATCAACCGCCTCGCCGCCCTCGCCCATTGGGTGTTGCCGGGGTTGAGCGAAGGTCGTTTGCTGACTGGTTTCGACGATCCGGCGGACATTGCGGCGTTTTATCTCGATCAGGGCGCTGAGGCGGTGGCGATCAAACTCGGGCCCGAAGGTGCTTATTACCGAACGCATCTGGCGTCTGGATTTGTCGCCGGTGTGCCGGTGACCAATGTCGTCGACACGGTCGGTGCCGGTGACGGCTTTGCGGTGGGGATGATCAGCGCCCTGCTCGAACATCAGAGTTTTGCCGAGGCGGTGCAGCGTGCGAACTGGATTGGCAGTCGTGCGGTGCAGAGTCGCGGGGATATGGAGGGCCTTCCGACCCGGGCCGAACTCTTCAGCGAATTTGAGGCCGCCATCGCTGGCAAGCCAGCTCCCACAAGGGTTGGTGGTGGCAATGCAATCTTTGACATACCCGAGATCCCTGTGGGAGCTGGCTTGCCAGCGATGAGGCCCTGACAGGCAACCGATTCATTGAACCTGCTGCGACAAAAACAACAAGCTCAGGAGCAAGACCCATGAAAACTGCAACCCTCGCCACCCGCCGCTGGTGGTACATCATGCCGATTGTGTTCATCACCTACAGCCTGGCGTATCTCGATCGCGCCAACTACGGCTTCGCTGCTGCATCCGGCATGGCTGCCGATCTGATGATCACCCCGGGCCTGTCATCGCTGCTCGGTGCGCTGTTCTTCCTCGGTTACTTCTTCTTCCAGGTGCCCGGTGCGATCTACGCGCAAAAGCACAGCGTGAAGAAGCTGATTTTCGTCAGCCTGATTCTCTGGGGCGGCCTCGCAACATTGACCGGCGTGGTTTCCAACGCCTATTGGCTGATCGTCATTCGCTTCATGCTCGGCGTCGTCGAAGCGGCGGTGATGCCGGCGATGCTGGTCTATCTGTGCCACTGGTTCACCCGTGCCGAACGCTCGCGGGCCAACACGTTTCTGATCCTCGGCAATCCAGTGACGATGCTGTGGATGTCGGTGGTTTCGGGCTATCTGGTGCAGCATTTCAGCTGGCGCTGGATGTTCATCATCGAAGGTCTGCCGGCGGTGCTGTGGGCATTTATCTGGTGGCGTCTGGCCGATGATCGTCCGTCCGAGGCCAAGTGGCTCAACGACCAGGAAAAGCACGATCTGGAAAGCGCACTGGCGGCCGAACAGGTCGGGATCAAAGCGGTGAAAAATTACGCCGAGGCGTTCCGTTCGCCGAAGGTGATCATTCTGGCGCTGCAGTTTTTCTGCTGGAGCATCGGCGTTTACGGCTTCGTGCTGTGGTTGCCGTCGATCCTCAAGGCCGGCGCGCAAATGGACATGATCGAAGCCGGCTGGCTGTCGGCGCTGCCGTATCTGGCGGCGGTGATCGGCATGCTCGTGGTGTCGTGGGGTTCGGACAAGTTGCAGAAGCGCAAACGCTTTGTCTGGCCGCCGCTGCTGATCGCGTCCATCGCGTTTTACGGTTCCTACGCCCTGGGCGCTGAACATTTCTGGTGGTCATACACGCTGCTGGTGATTGCCGGCGCCTGCATGTACGCACCTTACGGGCCGTTCTTTGCCATCGTTCCGGAGATTCTCCCGGCCAACGTTGCCGGTGGCGCGATGGCGCTGATCAACAGCATGGGCGCGCTCGGTTCGTTCGGCGGCTCGTATCTGGTCGGTTACCTGAACAGCTCCACCGGCTCGCCCGGCGCTTCGTATCTGTTGATGAGCGGCGCGTTGCTGCTGTCGGTGGTGCTGACGATTTTCCTCAAGCCCGGCGCCAGTGATCGCGTCGTCGCCAAAGCCGTTGCCACGCGTGCCGTGCCAGCGCATTCCTGAAGAGACTTTTGCCATGAAAAAACAGGTCGTGTTGTACAAGAAACTTTCGCCCGCGCTGATGGCGCGTCTGCAAGAGCAGTGCGAAGTAACGTTGATCAACAGCCTCGACGCCGACGGCCTCATGCAACTGCGCGACGCCCTGCCCCGTGCCCATGGTTTGCTCGGCGCCAGCCTGAAACTCGATGCCGCGCTGCTCGATCTGGCACCGCACCTTCAGGCCATCGCCAGCGTCTCGGTGGGCGTCGATAACTACGACATCGATTACCTGAGCCAGCGCAAGATCCTGCTGAGCAACACCCCGGACGTGCTTACCGAAACCACCGCTGACACCGGTTTCGCGCTGATCCTCGCCGCCGCCCGGAGTGTGGTCGAACTGGCGAACATGGTGCGCAGCGGGCAATGGAGCCGCAACATCGGCCCGGCGCATTTCGGCACCGATGTGCATGGCAAGACGCTGGGCATCATCGGCATGGGCCGCATCGGCGAAGCATTGGCGCAGCGCGGGCATTTCGGGTTCGGCATGCCGGTGATCTATCACAGCCAGTCGCGCAAGCCGGCGGTCGAGGCGCGATTCGATGCGCAGTATCGAAGCCTCGAAGAATTGTTACAGCAGGCTGATTTCATTTGCCTGACTTTGCCGCTGACGGCGCAGACCGAGAAGTTGATTGGTGCTGAGCAGTTCGCGCTGATGCGTCCGGAAAGCATCTTCATCAACATCTCGCGCGGCAAAGTGGTCGATGAGGCGGCGATGATCGATGCGCTGCGTCACCAACGGATTCGGGCGGCGGGGCTGGATGTGTTTGAGCGTGAACCGTTGAATCATGATTCGCCGCTGTTGCAACTGAATAATGTGGTGGCGACGCCGCACATGGGTTCAGCGACGCATGAGACGCGGGAGGCGATGGCGCGGTGTGCGGTGGAGAATCTGTTGGCGGCGTTGAGTGGAGAGAGGCCGGCGAATCTGGTGAATCCATTGGCCTGGCAGGGCTGAAATTTTCATTGCCTGATCTGGCCCCATCGCTGGCAAGCCAGCTCCCACAGGGTTTTCGAGCGGACACAAATATCATGTCCACCTCAAATCACTGTGGGAGCTGGCTTGCCAGCGATGGGGCCAATGCAGGCAACACAAAACCATCAGGCACTGCGCGCCTGTAAAAGCTGCGCCGCACACAAGGCAATCCGCGCACAGGCATCCGCCAGTTTCATCCGATCCAGCACCAGCCCAATCCTGATATGCCCCGCCGCACTCGGCCCAAACGCTTCACCGGCCAGCACCGACACGCCATAACCTTCCAGCAACTGCTCGGCAAACGCCTGAGCGCCCAGCCCGGTCTGGCGCACATCAACCATCACGAACATGCCGCCATCGGGGCGAATCGGGTACAACCCCGGACAACCCTGCAAACGTTCGCACACCAGATCCCGGCGCAGGCGATATTCCTCGCGCATCTGCGTCACCTCCGGCAAGTCTGACTGCAACGCAATCTCCGCAGCTTTCTGCACAAAATCCGGCAGGCCGAACAACATGCTCAGCGACAGATTGACCAAATGCCCGGCCAGCGATTTCGGCCCGATCATCCAGCCGATGCGCCAACCGGTCATGGCGTGGGATTTCGACAGGCTGTTGATCGTCGCCGTGCGCTCAGCCATGCCCGGCAGACTCGCCGGGCTGACGTGCTGACCTTCATAAAGCAAATCGCTGTAGACCTCGTCGCTGATCAGCCACAAGTCATGCCGTACACACAGCGCCGCCAGCTCCTGCCAGATCAGCAGTGACAGGCTCGCTCCGCTAGGGTTGTTCGGGCTGTTGAGCAGCATGGCGCGGGTTTTCGGCGTGATGCGCGCGGCGACATCGGCCGGATCAACGCGAAAGCCGTTTTCCGGGCGCACCGGCACCGGCACTACCGTCGCGCCGCAAGCGCCAAACACGCCTTCGTAGGTGACATACATGGGTTCGGCGACGATCACTTCATCGCCCGGATCCAGCAAGCATTGCGCCACTGAATACACCGCGCATTGCGCGCCGGGCATGACGATCACGTGGTCGGCATCCACCGCTTGCCCGCTGCGCCGACGATGGCGTTCGGCAATCAGCGTGCGCAGCGCCAAACGGCCACGCACATCGGAATAATGGGTATCACCGGCCAACAAGCTGTCGATCGCGCCATGGACGATCGGTAAAGGTGTATCGAAATCCGGATCGCCGATGCTCAGCAGCAGGATATCGACACCCTCGGCGCGCAACTCCAGCGCTCGGTCGTGAATCTGCCAGGCAGCGGCTCCCTCCCCGGCGATTCGTTGGGTCAAGGCTGAATAGCGCATGTACGTCTCCTGATTGCGCGGTCTCCAGCCTTCACCGTATCTCAAATCACGAAACGCGCCACCATGGCGTTCAAATCCACCGCCAGACGCGACAGTTCGTGGGTCGCGGCGCTGGTCTGATTGGCCCCAGCGGCGGATTGCGTGGCCAGGTCGCGGATGTTGACCAGGTTGCGGTCGACCTCGCGTGACACTTGCGCCTGTTCTTCCGAGGCGCTGGCGATCACCAGGTTGCGCTCGTTGATCTGATGGATCGACTGGGTGATCTGCTCCAGCGCCACGCCGGCCGCTCGTGCCATTTCCAGGGTGGTCTGGGTGCGCTGGTTGCTTTGCTGCATCGACGAAACCGCTTCGCCGGTGCCGTTCTGGATGCCGGCGACCATTTTTTCGATTTCCTGGGTCGACTGCGCGGTGCGATGGGCCAAGGCCCGCACTTCGTCTGCGACGACGGCAAAACCACGTCCGGCTTCCCCGGCGCGGGCTGCTTCGATCGCTGCGTTGAGTGCCAGCAGATTGGTCTGTTCGGCGATAGCACGGATCACGTCGAGCACTTTGCCGATGTCACGGCCCTGCGCGGCGAGGCCTTCGATCATTTGCGCGGTGTTCTGCACGTCGTGGGTCATGGTCTGAATCGCGTCGACAGTTTTCACTACTTGATCACGACCTTCGCGGGCGGCGTGGGTCGACTGATTCGAGGCTTCGGAAGTCGACACGGCGTTGCGCGCGACTTCTTCGACGGCGGCGGTCATTTCGTTGACGGCGGTGGCAGCTTGTTCGATTTCGTTGTTCTGCTGTTGCAAACCACGGGAGGCTTCTTCGGTCACTGCGCTGAGCTCTTCGGCAGCGGCGCCCAGTTGTGTGGCAGAGCCGGCGATCTGCTCGATGGTTTTGCGCAGGTTGGTCTGCATGGCGGCGAGCGCTTCGAGCAACCGCGCCGGTTCGTCCTTGCCGTCGATTTCGATGACTTTGGTGAGGTTGCCGTCAGCAATGGTTTGCGCGGCCTGCACCGCACGGTTCAACGGCGTGACGATGCTGCGCGTCAGCAGCCAGGCCAGCAACACGGTGGCCAGCGCAGCAAATACCGACACGATGATAATGCCGGTAATCGCGCCGTCGTAATGTTCACCGGCCTGACTGGAAGCGGCTTTCGCGTCAGCCGCGTTGATCGCAATGAGTTTGTTGAGCTGCTCGCCCATTTGATCGGTGCCGTCCTTGATTCGCGTGTTGATCAAAGTGCGCATTTCATCGACTTTGTCCTGGCGCGACAGGTCCATCATCTGATTTTGCGCTTGCAAGTAGTTGTCGAGCGTCGTCGCGAAAGCCTGATACAAAGCACGCTCATCGGCCTCTGCAGGCAGCGCGGCATAACTCGCCTGAGCACTGCGTACCTTGTCCACCAGCACGCCAATGCGTGTTTGCGCCTCTTGCAGACCCGCAGGGTCGCGGTTGACCAGAATCCGGAACGACAGAATCCGCAGGCGCAGAACGTTTTCCGTTACTACACCAAGGTACGTAACGCTGGGCAGTTGGTTGGTATCCATGTCTATGGAGGCCTGACGGATGGTGGTCATGCGATTGACGGCGAACACGCCGAGCACGATCACCAGCAAGGCGATAAAGGCAAAACCGAGGAAGGCACGGGGCGCGATATTCAGGTTACGCAAGGACATAGTTGAGCTCTCGGATGATAGAAGCTACCAGCGTCCATGCCGTGATCACTGAACCGGGGGGCGGGCTTCAGTCCGGCGTCACTGTTTGAGGAAGTCTTGTGCGCGCCTGTTAGTTGTATCGGCCAGGCTTTAGGAAGGTTGCGGGTCAAGCACAATTATTTTTCAGGGTGTTACATCAATGAAACACCGCCCGGTCTTGTTGTAGGAGCTGCCGATCTGGCTCAGGGTTTCGCGGCAAGCTGCCAGACGCGGGCGATATCGGTGGCGCGTTCACGCAACAGGCGCGGTGCTTCAGCGCAGGCTTGCTCCAGCGTCATCGGGCCGCTGGTCACGGCGAACGCCGCATCAATGCCGTGATCGTAGAGTGCCTGATAACCCTCGCCCAGTGTCCCGGCAATGACAATCACCGGCACCGCGTGTTGCTTGGCAATCCGTGCGACGCCGAACGGCGTCTTGCCGCGCAAGGTCTGGGCATCAAATCGCCCTTCCCCGGTAATCACCAGATCAGCGTCTTTGACCGCTTCGGCGAGGCCGACCAGTTCGGCGACGACTTCAACCCCGGCCTGAAATTGCGCGCCGAGAAAAGCCTTGGCCGCAAATCCCAAACCTCCCGCCGCACCGCTGCCCGGTTCGTCACGAACGTCTTTGCCCAACGCTTGCGCGCACAGTTCGGCGAAGTGCCCCAACGCCTGATCAAGTTGCTGCACCTGCGTCGGCGAGGCGCCTTTCTGCGGGCCGAAAATCGCTGAGGCACCGTGCGGGCCGCACAGCGGGTTGTTCACATCAGCAGCGATGTCGAAACGCACCTGCGCCAGACGCGGATCGAGTTCGCTCAGGTCCAGCGTCGCCAGTTGCGCCAACGCCAGGCCGCCTGGTACCAGCGACTGACGCTGCGCATCGAGCAACTTCACGCCCAGCGCCTGCATCGCCCCGGCGCCGCCATCGTTGGTCGCACTGCCGCCAATCGCCAGAATCACCCGCTGCGCGCCGGCATCCAGCGCTGCGCGAATCAGTTCGCCGGTGCCGAAAGTGCTGCTGATGCAGGCATCGCGTTGTCCCAGCGGCACCAATTGCAAGCCGCTGGCCTCGGCCATTTCGATGATTGCCGTGTGGTTGTGCGGCAACCAGCCCCATGCAGCGTCGACCGACGTACCCAACGGGCCACGCACGCGGGTGCGGCGCAGTTCGCCTTCACAGGCAGCAAGGATCGACTCGACCGTGCCTTCGCCGCCGTCGGCCATCGGGCATTTGACCATCGTTGCCTGCGGCCACACTTGGGCCAGGCCAAGGGCGATGGCTTCGGCGACGCCTTGGGCACTCAGGCTGTCCTTGAACGAGTCGGGGGCGATGACGATCTTCATGGGAATTCTCCGGTTGCAATGCCCCTCATGCTGCCAGTCGGCCCGCGCCTTGACGCCTGTCCGCTGCACAAGTGGCGGGGGCGTTTATTGTTCATTTTCACAAAGGCGCAGGAAATGGCGGTGAATGTTATGCCGCCATCGCTGGCAAGCCAGCTCCCACAGGGATTGTCGGTGAATACAAATGTTGTGAACACCATCAACCCTTGTGGGAGCTGGCTTGCCAGCGATGGCGGTCTCAAAATCACCTCATGCCGACGGATCTGTCTGCGGCAGCAGCTGCACCCCCAGATAAAGCGCCAGCATCCCGTCCAGCCGCAACGGATCAACCCCGCTCAACTCGGCAATCCGCTCCATCCGATAACGCAGACTATTGCGATGGATCCCCAGCGCATCGGCACACCCACAGGGATTGTCGGTGAATACAAATGTTGTGAACACCATCAACCCTTGTGGGAGCTGGCTTGCCAGCGATGGCGGTCTCAAAATCACCTCATGCCGACGGATCTGTCTGCGGCAGCAACTGCACCCCCAGATAAAGCGCCAGCATCCCGTCCAGCCGCAACGGATCAACCCCGCTCAACTCGGCAATCCGCTCCATCCGATAACGCAAACTGTTGCGATGAATCCCCAGCGCATCGGCACAGGCCTGACTCTGGCCATCGTGCTCACACCAACTGCGCAGCGTCGCCAGCAACTGGCCGTTGCCGTCCTTGGCGATCACTTTGCGCAAGGGTTTGAGCAATTCGTCCAGTGCATCGTCATTACGATGCCGCCACAGCATCACCGGTAATCGATAGCGGTTCAGCGTCAGCAACCGCGAATGCGGCAACACTTCGCGACCGTAGGCGAGCAAGTCGCCTACGCGCCGATAACAACGGCGCAGCCCGGCGAGTCCGTCAGCCTGCCCGCCCACGGCAATGCGCAGAACTTTCCAGCCGAGGCCATCGAGCTTCTCCAGCAGGCGATCATGCTCAACGTTTTGACTCGCCGGCCGGCACCACAGCAGGGAGGACTTCGCGGAACTCACGCACCAGCTGTCCGGATAACGCGAGGTCAGCCAGGCACTCAGTGCCTCGACGGTTTGCCCCGGTCCATGCTCAAGGCCCAGTTCGAACAGATACGGCACTCGCGTCAATTGCGGTTTGAGTCCAAGTTGCTGTGCCTCATCGACCAGACGCGGCGAGTCCCCTGCCTCGCTTAACAGCAGCGCCAGCAAATCATCACAACGCTGGCGCCGCCATTGCTGTTCGGCCTGCTGGTTGCGCTGGCCGACGAGCATCTCGGCGGTCATGCGCACCAGTTCGGCGTAGGTGCGCAATTGCTCCGGTTCGCCGGTGATGCCGAGTACGCCGATCAAGCGCTGATCGAGCAACAGCGGCAGGTTGATCCCGGGTTGCACGCCTTTCAAATGCACAGCGGTCTGCGCGTCGATCTCGACCACGCGACCGTTGGCCAGCACCAGTTGCGCACCTTCATGACGGGTGTTGATGCGCTCCGGCTCACCGCTGCCGAGGATCAGCCCCTGGCTGTCCATGACATTGACGTTGTAGGGCAAAATGGCCATGGCCCGGTCGACGATGTCCTGGGCGAGGTCGTGATCGAGTTCAAACATGATGGGCAAGATCCTTGAAAAACGCGGCAGACGGTTGTTCACCCGCACAGGGTCTGGCGGCAAACCCTGTGCTCAGGCACAAAGACAATCCGGCCAAAGGTGACCGAGACTCTCGGGGCGATCAACGTTACCCTTTGCATCGCAAAAAATCATAATAAAGAGAGAGCCGCTATGTCGCAGAGCGCCGCAGCTACCCAGACCATCGATGACGATAAAAACGCCGTCTACAAACGCATCACCCTGCGTTTGATTCCCTTCATTTTCATCTGCTACTTGTTCAACTACCTCGACCGGGTCAACGTTGGATTTGCCAAACTGCAGATGCTCGATGCACTGAAATTCAGCGAAACCGTGTACGGCCTCGGCGCCGGTATCTTCTTCATCGGCTACGTGCTGTGTGGCGTGCCGAGCAACCTGGCCCTGACCCGATTCGGCCCACGGCGCTGGATCGCCGTGATGATGATCACTTGGGGTACGTTGTCGACCTGCCTGTTGTTCGTCACCACCCCGACCGAGTTCTACACCCTGCGTCTGTTCACCGGCGCGGCCGAAGCCGGGTTCTTCCCGGGCGTCGTGTTGTACCTCTCGCAGTGGTTCCCGACCTTCCGCCGTGGGCGGATCATGGCGCTGTTCATGTCGGCGATCCCGGTTTCCGGTTTGCTTGGCAGCCCGTTCTCTGGCTGGATTCTCAATCATTTCGCGGCAGGCCAGGGCGGTCTGGCCGGCTGGCAATGGATGTTTCTGCTGCAAGGCATTCCTACCGTCATCCTCGGCGCCCTCGCCTGGTTCCTCCTGAGCGACAGCTTCGCCAACGCCAAGTGGCTGAGCCCGCATGAGCGCGCGGTGCTTGAGGCGGATCAGGCTGAAGACCTGGCGAACAAACCGAAAACCACCTCCGACTCGCTGCTGGCGGTGTTCAAGAACCCGGCGATCTGGGCGTTTGGCCTGATTTACTTCTGTATCCAGAGTGGCGTGTACGCGATCAACTTCTGGTTGCCGTCGATCATCAAGAACCTCGGTTTCAGCGATAACCTGGTGATCGGTTGGCTGAGTGCCATTCCGTATCTGCTGGCGGCGGTGTTCATGCTGGTGGTCGGGCGTTCGGCGGACCTTCGTAAAGAACGCCGCTGGCATTTGGTGGTGCCGATGCTGATGGGCGCGATCGGTCTGGTGATCGCGGTGAATTTCGCGGCGAATCCGGCGATTGCGATTCTCGGTCTGACCATTGCCACCATGGGCGCGTTGACGGGTCTGCCGATGTTCTGGCCGGTGCCGACGGCGATGTTGAGCGCGGGGGCTGCGGCTGGTGGTTTGGCGTTGATCAACTCGATGGGGCAGATGGCTGGGTTTCTCAGTCCGTATCTGGTGGGTTGGGTCAAGGACAGCACGGGGTCGACCGATGCGGCGTTGTATTTGCTGGCGGGTGTGATTGTTGGTGGGAGTCTGCTGGCGCTGCGCATGACGCGGACGTTGCGGGCTTAAGGTTTTTGCGTGATGAAGAACGGCCCTTTCAGGGCCGTTTTTTATTGGGGGTTCGGCTTGGTTTTTGTGGTGTTCTGGAGACCTTTGCCCCCCTCACCCCAGCCCTCTCCCCCCAGGGGGCGAGGGGGAAAGGGAGCCGATCTGCGGGGTTTTCAAGATTTGAGTTCGACTCGGGAGAAGGGAGCCGATTTTGGCGTTCTTCCAGACTTGAGTTCGACTCGGTATTGCACGTCGGCGTACCTCGCTCAAGCACCTCCGTCAGTCCCGCCCCAAGGAAAGGGAGCCGACTTGGATGCTTTTCAAAACCTGAGTTCGACTCGGTATTGCACGTCGGCGTACCTCGCTCAAGCACCTCGGTCAGCCCCGCCCCAGGGAAAGGGAGCCGACTTGGATGCTTTTCAAAACCTGAGTTCGACTCGGTATTGCACGTCGGTGTACCTCGCTCAAGCACCTCCGTCAGTCCCGCCCCAGGGAAAGGGAGCCGACTTGGATGCTTTTCAAAACCTGAGTTCGACTCGGTATTGCACGTCGGCGTACCTCTTTCAAACACCTCGGTCAGTCCCCTCTCCCTCCGGGAGAGGGTTAGGGTGAGGGCTGTGTCGAGCCAATATTCACTTTGCCGCATCGCACGCTTCTGGTATTTGATTAACCCTTTCCCACCGACAAAAGGATTTCGGCATGAGCTTTCGTACACTCGGTCACTCGGGCTTGCAGGTGTCCACCCTCACCCTCGGTACGATGATGTTTGGCGAGCAGACCAGCGCAGATGATTCGCTGCGCATCATCGACAAGGCCTGGGATCAGGGGATCAACTTCATCGACACCGCCGACGTCTACACCAACGGCCGCTCCGAAGAGATCGTCGGTGAAGCGATTGCCCGTCATCGGCATGAATGGGTGCTGGCGACCAAGGTCGGGTTCGGCCCGGTGGACGGCGTGCCAAACCGCAGTGGCTTGAGCCGCAAACACATCTTCAATGGCATCGATGCCAGCCTGACCCGGCTCGGCACTGACTATCTCGACATCTATTACCTGCACCGCGAAGACCACAACACGCCGCTGGAGGTGAGCGTGTCAGCGATTGGCGATCTGATTCGTCAGGGCAAGATTCGCTACTGGGGTCTGTCGAACTATCGCGGCTGGCGGATTGCCGAGGTGATTCGTTTAGCCGACAAACTCGGCGTTGATCGCCCGGTGATCAGCCAGCCGTTGTACAACATCGTTAACCGTCAGGCCGAGACCGAGCAGATCACGGCGGCGCAAACCTATGGCCTGGGCGTGGTGCCTTACAGTCCGCTGGCCCGTGGCGTGCTCAGCGGCAAATACGCGCCGGACGCTACACCGGATGCCAACAGCCGTGCCGGGCGTCAGGACAAGCGCATTCTGGAAACCGAGTGGCGTGTGGAATCGCTGCGCATTGCCCAGCAGATTCAGCAATACACCGAACAGCGCGGCGTCGGCATGGTCGAGTTTGCGATTGCCTGGGTCTTGAACAACAGTGCCGTAACATCGGCAATTGTCGGGCCGCGAACTGAAGCGCAGTGGGATGCGTACACCAAGGCGCAGGCCGTGAAGATCACCGCTGAAGATGAGGCGTTTATCGATTCGCTGGTGACGCCGGGGCATGCCTCGACGCCGGGATTCAACGATGTCAGTCATTTTGTGTCGGGGCGTAAACCGCATTTGGTTTAAGCGTTTTCCCTTGTCCAGCAACAGCCGATACAATCGGCTGTTTTTCGTTGAAGCAAACGCGATCAAACGGATGATTTGATTGATCGTTCAGAAATAATCAGGGACTTAATACATGCTCAATCGCCCCGTTGAGGTATCTAGGAAGCCTTTGCGCGGGCTGCTGTTCAAACTGTTTGGCGATAGAAAGCTGCGCGAGCCACTTTCGCCGGCAATGGCCTCGACCGCCGGGGATCGCAAACCCTCTATTGATTACCGTGCGGATATCGATGGGCTGCGCGCAATCGCGGTGTTGCTGGTGCTGATTTTCCACGGCGGCCTGGCGTTTTTCCCGTCCGGGTTTATTGGCGTCGATATCTTCTTCGTGATCTCGGGTTACTTGACGACCGCGATCATCATGAAAGCGCTGAACAACGGCACGTTTACTTTTTCGGGTTTCTACACACGACGCATCTGGCGCTTGCAACCGGCCGTGATCGCCTTGCTGATCGTGACCCTGATGGTCACAACGCTGCTGTACTTGCCCGATGACTACGTCGACTTTCTCAAAAGCGAAAAGTACACGTCGTTAGTTATCTCCAACCAGTACTTTTCCAAAGTGACCACGGGTTACGCCACACCCGACGCGGCCAGTCTGCCGCTGTTGCACACCTGGTCGCTGGCCATCGAATGGCAGTGGTATCTGGCCTTGCCGCTGGGCCTCTGGGTGCTCCACCGCTACCTGACGAAAAGCCTTTTCAAAGCGGCAGTACTCGGCTTGACCCTGGCGGCCATGGCGCTCGCGCTGTACCTGTCTTACTCCGTGCCGGATAAAAATTACTACTTCTTCACCGCGCGAATTTTCGAATTGATGATCGGCTCCTGTACGGTGATCTTCAGCACGGCCAGGTTCAGACTCAATCGCCTGAGCGCCACGCTGGTCTGTGCACTGTCGCTGGCGACGATCATCTACTGCGCCACCCTGGAAGATATCCTGCCGGGCTTCCCTCGATACCACGCGATCGCCGTGTGCCTTGCCACTGCAGCCTTGCTGTTTCAGGGGGTTGGCGATGCGAGCATTACGTCGAAACTGCTGGCGTTCAAACCCCTGGTGTTTATCGGCACGCTCTCGTACTCCTTGTACTTGTGGCACTGGCCGATCCTCGCGGTGATGAGTTACATGGGCATCGCGCTCACCCCGCCGATGACGATCGTTTACTTCGTCGCCACGTTCGTCATGGCCTGGCTCTGTTATGTGCTGATCGAAAACAGGTTTCGAAAGGCAAGGTTCGGTATTGTCAAAACCTTGCTCGTGCTGATGATCCTGCCCGCTGTCGTGCTGTCGCTGCTCCACGCTGCCAGCGTCAGACAAGAAGGCTGGCCGAACCGCTTCAACGAAGGCTACAACAACGTCTTCAACGGTTTGAAAGCGTCTGTCCCGGCCACTCGGGAAGCATGCCTGGGTGTCAGTGATGGCGCCGATCCGGGCTGCATAGCGGGCGCCGCGCAGGCCGCACCGCAAATATTGCTGATGGGCGATTCGTTTTCGAACCACTACTGGGGCTTTGTTGAAACACTGGCCAAGGATGCCAATCTTGCCGTACTGACGCAGGGCTATCCGGCTTGCCTGGCCTTGCCCGGGATCTACCTCTATGACGCGAATAAATACACCAACGCGCTGTATCAAAAATGCCACGACGCCACGCGTCGCTATTACGACCTGATCGCGAAGCGGCATTTCAAGTATGTGATCCTGGGTCAGTTCTGGGAGGCGTATCTCGACGATGACATCGTCACCAGACTGGATGACCCGCGCAGCCCGGAACTGTCGCAACAACGCCTCGGGGTCGCGATCCGCAAGGCTCTGGATATCATTGTCGAATCAGGTGCTACGCCGGTTTTTCTGGAAAATACCCTGCCCATGCCAGCGGGGATCAACACGTGCCTGCTGCAACAGGTCAAGTTGCGCGGCTTGATGGGCAGTGCCGAGCAAAGCAGCCTTTGCGCCACGGCGCCATGGTCAGGTGCCAAGGAGCCGGCGCTGGAACAACTGTTCAATGAACTGAAGGCTGAGTACCCCGGTTTGATCGTCATTGACCCGAAAATCGTGCAGTGCAAAGACGCCGCCTGCATGACCACCGTCGACGGTTTGCCGGTCTATCGTGATATTGGTCACATCACCGATTACGCCTCTTACAAGTTCGGCGAGATGTACCTCATGCGTTTCGGTAATCCGTTGAAGGTTGCGCAGTGATGCTTTACTCACACTGACCACATGGGGATGTGCGTGGATGTGGGAAATATTGAGCATGTGAACAATATTCAGCACAAAAACCACGTATCCTTCGCGCCCCGTTTGACCATCAACCCGCGAGGACAGTTTGTCTAAAGGTATCGCTCTATCGGTTTCAGCCTCGGTGCTGTTTGCCGTCATGTATTACTACACATCGTTGCTCACACCGTTGAGCGGCGTGGAAATTTTCGGCTGGCGGATGCTCCTGACCGTTCCGTGCATGACCGTATTCATGCTGGTGTCCGGGGAATGGCGGCGGGTGCTGGAGCTGGTCCGGTTGATGGCGGCAAAGCCGAAATTGATCGCCGGCCTGCTCGTCTCCTCTGCCCTGCTCGGTGTGCAATTGTGGCTGTTCATGTGGGCGCCGCTCAACGGCTACAGCCTCGATGTTTCGCTGGGCTACTTCCTGCTGCCACTGGCGATGGTGCTGACCGGGCGGATTGCCTTCGGCGACAGCCTGTCGTATTTGCAAAAGGTTGCGGTGTTCTTCGCCACCCTGGGCGTGTTGAACGAGCTGTATCAGGTCGGCGGGTTTTCCTGGGCGACGTTGGTGGTAGTTGTCGGCTATCCGCTTTACTTCGTCCTGCGTAAATACCTGAAGACCGACAACCTCGGCGGCTTGTGGGTCGACATGACCCTGATGCTACCGGTCGCTTACTGGTTTGTGCAGGGCGGCGAGCAAGGCTTTGGCGTGTTTGACCAGTACCCGGGGCTGTTGTGGCTGATTCCGTTACTGGGCTTGATCAGTGCATCGGCGCTGGTGGTGTACATCATTGCCAGTCGTTTGCTGCCATTCAGCCTGTTTGGTTTGTTGAGTTATGTTGAACCGGTGTTGTTGCTCGGGGTGGCGTTGCTGCTCGGTGAAAGCATCAAGTCCGGGGAGTGGCTGACGTACATTCCGATATGGCTGGCGGTTGTGGTACTGGTCTTCGAAGGCTTCAAACATCTGATGCGGCAACGCCGCCCTTAAAAGCAAAAGATCGTCCGATCGCGGCCCGAGCCTGCGGCAGCTCCTACATTTGGAATGCGTTTTTCCTGTAGGAGCTACCGCAGGCTCGGGCCGCGTTCGGACGATCTTTTGATCTTGAAAAAAATCCCGGCTCTGCATCTCTGCAGGCCGGGATTTTTTCATTTCAGTGGCCGATTACTCGGTAGCGAGCACACCGCGACGCACCTGATCACGCTCGATCGACTCGAACAGCGCCTTGAAGTTGCCTTCGCCGAAACCATCGTCGCCTTTGCGCTGGATGAACTCGAAGAACACCGGCCCCATCAGGGTTTCCGAGAAGATCTGCAGCAGCAGGCGCTTATCGCCCTGCTCCGAGGCGCCATCGAGCAGGATGCCGCGCGATTGCAGCTGATCCACCGGCTCGCCATGGTTCGGCAGACGACCTTCGAGCATTTCATAGTAGGTGTCCGGCGGCGCGGTCATGAAGCGCATGCCGATTTTCTTCAACTGATCCCAGGTCTTGATCAGGTCGTCGGTGAGGAACGCGACGTGCTGGATGCCTTCGCCGTTGAACTGCATCAGGAACTCTTCGATCTGGCCCGCGCCTTTGGACGACTCTTCGTTCAACGGGATGCGGATCATGCCGTCCGGAGCTGTCATCGCTTTCGAGGTCAGGCCGGTGTATTCGCCCTTGATATCGAAATAGCGGATCTCGCGGAAGTTGAACAGCTTCTCGTAAAAGTTCGCCCAGTAGGCCATGCGACCGCGATACACGTTGTGCGTCAGGTGGTCGATGATCTTCAGGCCGGCACCGACCGGGTTGCGATCAACGCCTTCGATGAACACGAAGTCGATGTCATAGATCGAGCTGCCTTCGCCGAAACGGTCGATCAGGTACAGCGGCGCCCCGCCAATGCCTTTGATCGCCGGCAGGTTCAGCTCCATCGGGCCGGTTTCGATGTGGATCGGCTGAGCGCCGAGTTCCAGCGCGCGGTTGTAAGCCTTTTGCGAATCCTTGACGCGGAACGCCATGCCGCAAACGGACGGGCCGTGCTCAGCCGCGAAGTACGAAGCGACGCTGTTGGGTTCGTTGTTGAGGATCAGGTTGATCGCGCCCTGACGGTACAGGTGCACGTTCTTCGAGCGGTGGGTGGCGACTTTGGTGAAGCCCATGATCTCGAAGATCGGCTCCAGGGTGCCCGGCACCGGCGATGCGAGCTCAATGAATTCAAAGCCCATCAGGCCCATTGGGTTTTCGTATAAATCTGCCATGGTGGCGCCTCATCATTTCTTATCAATTAACCAGGGTTATTTGTCAGTCATGCGAGGTCGGTGGGTGGCGCGCAGGAGATGCCACGCACACTGCGGGCGAGGAAGTCACCGTAGATCAGTTGAAACCCGAATATCTTCATTGTCGACCCAAGGCTCTTGCGGGCGAGGCTTCTGCTGCCAGAAGACGATTATTATTGTATGCGTAACCCGATTCTACACAGCGTAAATAGGCTTGTCTGCTCCCTCTATAAAATCCGCTTTTCTGCGCCCGGCGCAAGGGCTTTATTGCACAGGTAAATGCCACTCAGGATCAACGCACCACCGAGGTACATGGCCGGCGTCAATTGCTCGCCCAGCAGCAAGGCGCCAAGGATTACCGCCGTCAATGGGTTGAGCGCGATAAACACCCCGCTGCGCGTTGCGCCGATTTTACGGATACCTTGGTAATAGCCGATGTAGGCCAGCGCCGAGCCGAAAACGCCGAGGTAGATCAGGCTCAGCCATTGCGCCAAACCCAGATTATTCAGCGCCTGCCAGCTCACCTCGCCGCGTACAACCGCGACAATCCACAACATGACCGTGCCGATCAGGATCGAATACGTCACGGTCTGCAGCGGCCCCAGCGTTTTATTCAATTCACGGGAAAACAACGAGTAAACGCCCCAGCCCAGTACACAGCCGAGAATCAACAGATCACCGATCCAGGCGTCAGGCATAGCGGCCAGTAACTGCGGATTGCGACTGACGATCACCAGACCGGCGCCAACAATACAGATCGCGATGCCGGCAGTTTTCGCCCGGCCCAGACGTTCTTTGAACAACCACCACGAGGCGAGACCGATCACCGCCGGGTTCAACGCGACGATCAACGAGGCGCGCGATGCATTGATGTATTGCAGGCCGTAAAAGAAGCACAGGTTGTAAAAGAAAATCCCGAAGAAACCCAGCAGCGTCAGTTGCAGCCATTGCCGGGGCGTCGGCCGCGCCAAGGGGATCCGCGCCAGCCACAAAAAACCGAGCAACGCCGTACTGGCCAGGCAGAAACGCAGGCTGGCCGCGAACATCGGACTCAGGCTACCGGCCAGAAAACGTCCGGCGACGAAGGTCCCGCCCCAGATCATGGTGACTGCTGCCAGTGTCAGATAGACCGGGATATCCGACGATGGGGTGTGCCGTTGCTCGACGTTGCGCATGACGTTCCAGCCCAAAGAAATTGAGGAATGCCGTATCATTCACTTCATTCCTTGTCATCGTAAAATGAGCAAACACTCATGACCCTCACGCAACTGGAGATCTTCTCGCTGGTCGCCGAACTGCGCGGTTTCACTCTTGCCGCGCATCGGCTGGGGATTTCGCAGTCGGCGGTGTCCCACGCGATGAAGTCGCTGGAACAGGAGCTGGGGGTCGAGCTGCTGCGTCGGCATCAGTCGTCCGTGGAACTCAGCGACATCGGTGAGCAACTGTTGCTGCGCGCCCGCGCCATGCTCGGCCTGGCCAACACCCTGCGCCAGGAAGCTGCCGACGCGCGCGGTATGAAAAGCGGCACCTTGCGCATCGGTTCGTTCGGGCCAACCTCGTCGATCAGGCTGTTGCCGGCTATTCTGCGGCGCTATCGAGAGGCGCATCCGGGCATCGAGGTGCACGTCGATGAAGGGCCAGATCGACAAGTGACTCAGTGGCTCGAAGAACGGCGGATCGACATCGGTTTTGTGGTGCTGCCCCAGGAGCGCTTCGACACCTTTGCGCTGATCGAAGACCAGATGGTTGCCCTGCTTCCTGCAGGTCATCCGCTGGCCGCGCGATCGGCATTGACGCTCAAGGATTTGTGCGACGCCCCGTTCGTGCTCACCGAGGCGGGTTCTTCAGAACTGGTCTCGCGGCTGTTCATGGCCGCGCGCTTGCAACCGAATATCCGCTATCGCTGCTCGCAACTGCTGAGCACCCTCGACACCGTCAGCCGTGGCGATGGCATCACGATTGTTGCCGAAGGCTCATTGCCGGAGGAAGCAACGCCTCGCTACGTGAAGAAGCCGTTGTTGCCCGCCGTGCAGCGTCAGGTCGGACTCGCCGTCCTCGATCAGCGCCAGGCCTCCCCGGCCACCCTGGCCTTTATCGAAGTGGCGACGCGGATGAATCTTTGATGAGCGGCGCAAGCGCCTTCTGCCATCTATCCTCCCTTCTGGCTGATGTGTTTTTCAGCGGCGCGCCGTTACCCGGCCTGCATTCGAGAGCCCCACTCCACCGCGACAGGATGCGCCCATGCCGTTGACCGTCAGACCCCGCCGCAAACGCAGCTCGCGCCTCGTCGTCACACTGCTCAGCGGCTTGCTTCCGGTGCTGCTGGGCGGC
The DNA here is from genome assembly GCF_031882575.1 of Pseudomonas sp. VD-NE ins. NCBI lineage: Bacteria > Pseudomonadati > Pseudomonadota > Gammaproteobacteria > Pseudomonadales > Pseudomonadaceae > Pseudomonas > Pseudomonas sp. VD-NE ins. Next base: position 2,920,580 of record NZ_CP134772.1, on the reverse strand, counting down.
GTAATTCTTTACGTGCAGGCCGAACGCACGCTGGAACAAGGTTCACAACAGACTGCGGAAGAGGCGTTGCGCCAATTCGAATTGATGCTCGACAACACCGCCCAGGCAGCCCGTGAATTGCTGCCACTGGCCGGCCAGACCTGCGAGAACGTCAAACTTGCTTTACGCGAACAGGTGACCCGCCGCCCGTTCGTGCGCTCGACCAATCTGGTGTGGGACGACAATCTCTATTGCAGCTCGTTGTTTGGCGACTATAAAGAAGCCGTCAACGCAGGCGACTACAACCAGGGCAAGTTGTGGCTGATGAATGGCAACCCGGTCACCCCCAACACCGCTCTGCTGGTCTATCGGCTCAGCGAAGGTCGCGGCGGCGCACTGACGACACTCGACGGTTACCATCTGAGCAACATGTTGCGTCTGATCGGCCGGCACATGTTGCTGGTGCTGCAAGTGGGCGATAACTGGCTGTCGGCCGACGGCAAAGTACACAGTGGCGCCCTGCCCGCGTTGCCGATAGCACAACACACACTGGATTCTTCGCGTTACGCGTTCAGTGTCTCCGCCGGTTTTCCCGAGGGCGAAACCTGGCGCTACATGGCCGATGAATATCCGCCGCTGTTCAGTCTGTTGATCTTTTTTGGCGTGGTGTCCGGTGCCATCGGACATGTCTTGCAAAAGCGCTCTACGTCACCGAGCCACGAGATGCTCCGGGCACTCGAAGCCGGCGAGTTCATTCCTTACTTCCAGCCCGTGGTGCACGGTGACAGCAAGAAATGGTCGGGGGCTGAAGTGTTGATGCGCTGGACTCATCCCAAAGAAGGCTTGGTGCGCCCGGATCTGTTTATCCCGTTCGCCGAGCATTCGGGCCTCATCGTGCCGATGACCCGCGCCCTGATGCAACAGACCGCTGCGCTGCTGGGGCCGCTGTCAGCAACGTTCACCGCGCCATTTCATATCGGCATCAATATTACCGCCAGCCATTGCAAAAACCTTGAACTGGTGGAGGACTGCCGAACGTTCCTCGCCGCGTTCACCCCGGACAGCATCAGCCTGGTGCTCGAGTTGACCGAACGCGAACTGATCGAGCCGACCGACATCACCCGGCAACTGTTCGAGCAACTGCACGCGCTGGGCGTGAAGATCGCGATCGACGACTTCGGCACCGGCCACTCAAGCCTCGGCTACTTGCGCAAATTCAATGTGGACTTTCTCAAGATCGATCAGAGTTTTGTCGCCATGATCGGCATAGATGCGCTGTCCCGACACATTCTGGACACCATTATCGAACTGTCCGCCAAGCTTGATTTGGGTATTGTTGCCGAAGGTGTCGAAACTCAGGCGCAAGCCGATTACCTGACCGCACATCACGTCAACTTTCTGCAAGGTTACCTGTTCGGCAAACCGATGCCGGCTGCAGATTTCATCAGCGCATTAACCCACCATTAACTAAGCTGAATTAAGACGAGCGCCGCGATCAGGCGCACCAAATTGATACAAAAGACCGTTGTTGTTACATGAGGACAACATCAGGATTTACTCTTGGCGCATTAACTACTACAATTTTTTCAACCTGAGCCAGATTGGCAGGTGAGCCATTTATCACCGAGTCGCTTCAAGGCTCTTGGCTTATAGCTTTGTTTGCGGTTGGTATCAGCCAAATACACTATTGGAGTAAAGATATTGTCCAGACTCGCTGAATTTCGCGCAGCTGAAAAGGCCCTTCAGGAACAGCTCAAGCAGCTGGAATCACTGAAGAACGATGCCGGGCTCAAGAAAGAAATCGAATTCGAAGAAAAGCTCCAGGGGCTGATGAAACACTACGGCAAAGGCCTGAAAGACATCATCGCCATTCTCGATCCGAACCCGGCCAAATCCGGTCTGCAGACCTCTGCAGCACCTAAAACCCGCCGCGCTCGCGTGGTCAAGGTTTATCAGAACCCGCACACCGGTGAACTGATCGAAACCAAGGGCGGCAACCACCGTGGCCTGAAAGCCTGGAAGGAACAATACGGTGCAGCCACCGTTGATTCCTGGTTGCGCGGTTAATCCCACGCCAACAAAAAAGCCCTGCATGATGCAGGGCTTTTTTATTGACAATATCTAACAAATGAAATGATTTTCATCGAACAAGTTGCGACTTTTCTGTAACGTTGCTGAACCACACAGCTAAACATTTTGCTGCGCCATGTTGCGATCAGGCGCGTCCTTAAACTTTGTGCTTAATCCCTTCAGGTATCTAACCGCACACGTGAAGAGTACAGCGACTTAAAGTTTCAAGCTGTTTCTCAGCGCCATTATCTCGTCCGCGCTCGCCTTATAAACCTCTGCCTGCCCGGCATAGGAAAGAACATAAGCCCTGTCCGCCTCGACCGCTGCCACCAAGGTTTGCGACAACACATGTCGACCGTTTTCAGTGATCGTGCAAGTGGTTTCCAGCGCCGACAAAGTCCCCAGCGTGGCCGGATGCACTTTGTTGCAGACACTCTGGTAACCACCCTGGAAAAAGTCCTTCTGTATCGACTTGCGCATTTCCAGCAGCACGCCCTGCAAATTGACCTGATGCCCCTCCTCGACGTGAGTCATGGTCAATTCCATCACCATGACCTGATTGCCATCGGCGTCACTCTTGACCGCACGCTGACGGGAAACCTGTGCATTCGCCTCCGGCAGCGCCTCGACTTCCCAACCGGCCGGCCAGGTAATGCTCGGCTCGTCCGCTGACGCGCACACCGCCACAAGCGACAACACAGAAAAAACAAACACGGATTTGAACAGTCGGATCATTGCCGGACGCACTCGCAGATTGAGCCGTAAAGTCTGAGGCTCGCCCGTACGCAGGGCAAGCCTGCCCTTTCATTTGGCGATGCCGACAGGCATGCGTATCATTGCGTCCATTCACTCGCCCATAGTTATTGGAGGGCCCATGAGCCTGCACGAACTCAACACTTTCCCCGGCGTCACCGCCACCCCAGACAGCGCAACCCGCAACTTTGTCTTCAACCACACCATGCTGCGCGTCAAAGACATCAGCAAATCCCTGGACTTCTACACCCGCGTCCTGGGTTTCTCGCTGGTCGAGAAGCGTGACTTCCCGGAAGCCGAGTTCAGCCTGTACTTCCTCGCACTGGTCGACAAAGCGCAGATCCCGGCCGACGCGGCCGCCCGCACCGAGTGGATGAAGTCGATTCCAGGCATTCTGGAACTGACCCACAACCACGGCACCGAGAACGATGCGGATTTTGCCTATCACAACGGCAATACCGACCCGCGTGGTTTCGGTCATATCTGCATTTCGGTGCCGGATATCGTCTCGGCCTGTGCCCGTTTTGAAGAGCTGGGCTGCGACTTCCAGAAACGCCTGACTGATGGCCGCATGAAAAGCCTGGCGTTTATCAAGGATCCGGATGGTTACTGGGTCGAGATCATTCAGCCAGCGCCGCTGTAAAAGCTGAAAAGCCCCTCACCCTAACCCTCTCCCATAGGGAGAGGGGACTGATTGGGGGATATTGGAGAGTTACGCCGACTTGAACGATTGGCGTTGAATCCATAATCGATTAGATCTTACAGATCGACACCCCACTTCGGACATCTCGATCGGCTCCCTCTCCCTCGGGAGAGGGAACTGATTGGGGGATATTCAAGAATTCCGCCGACGTGAAAAATCTTTACCGAATCCATAATCGGCTCGGTCATTCAGGTCGACGGACAACGCCAGACACCTCGGTCGGCTCCCTCTCCTTCGGGAGAGGAGACTGATTGGGGGATATTTGAGAATTACGCCGACTTGAACGATTGGCGTTGAATCCATAATCGACTGGATCGTTCAGGTCGACGGACAACGCCAGACACCTCGGTCGGCCCCCTCTCCCTCGGGAGAGGGCTGGGGTGAGGGGCAGCTTTTCGCGCGCAATAAAAAACCCGTGATCGCTCACGGGTTTTTTCATTTCTGACCTGACAGTTATGCCGGAGCCGAAGTGCGGATCAAGTGATCAAATGCACTCAACGAAGCCTTTGCGCCCTCGCCCACCGCAATCACGATCTGCTTGTACGGCACAGTGGTCACGTCGCCGGCAGCGAAGATACCCGGAATCGAAGTCTCACCACGGTTATCGACGATGATCTCGCCACGCGGCGACAATTCGATGGTGCCCTTCAGCCAGTCAGTGTTCGGCAGCAAACCGATCTGCACGAAAATCCCTTCCAGCTCGACAGTGCGCAACTCGTCAGTGTTGCGATCCTTGTAACGCAGACCGTTGACCTTTTCACCATTACCGGTGACTTCAGTGGTTTGCGCACTGGTGATCACGGTGACGTTCGGCAGACTGTGCAGTTTGCGCTGCAATACGGCGTCGGCGCGCAGTTGTACGTCGAACTCCAGCAGCGTTACGTGCGACACGATACCGGCCAGGTCGATCGCCGCTTCCACGCCGGAGTTACCGCCGCCAATCACCGCCACACGCTTGCCTTTGAACAGCGGACCGTCGCAGTGCGGGCAGTACGCCACACCTTTGTTGCGGTATTCCTGCTCGCCCGGCACGTTCATTTCACGCCAGCGCGCACCGGTCGCCAGAATCACGCTCTTGGCTTTGAGGGTCGCGCCGCTGGCGAAGCGGACTTCATGCAGCTCGCCGTTTTTGCCCGGGATCAGCCTGTCGGCCCGTTGCAGGTTCATGATGTCGACGTCGTACTGCTTGACGTGTTCTTCCAGCGCCGTGGCCAGTTTCGGCCCTTCGGTTTCCTGTACGGAAATGAAGTTTTCGATGGCCATGGTGTCGAGGACCTGACCGCCGAAGCGCTCAGCCGCAACGCCAGTGCGGATGCCTTTACGTGCAGCGTAAATCGCTGCCGAAGCACCGGCCGGGCCACCGCCGACGACCAACACATCAAACGCTTCTTTGGCACTGATCTTCTCGGCCTGACGCTCGATCGCGCCGGTGTCAAGTTTGGCGAGGATTTCTTCCAGGCCCATGCGGCCCTGACCGAAGTTTTCACCGTTGAGATAGATGCTCGGTACGGCCATGATCTTGCGATCGTTGACTTCGTCCTGGAACAACGCGCCGTCGATGGCGACGTGGCGGATGTTCGGGTTGAGCACGGCCATCAGGTTCAGCGCCTGGACCACGTCCGGGCAGTTCTGGCAGGACAGCGAGAAATAAGTCTCGAAGCTGAACTCGCCTTTCAGCGCGCGGATCTGCTCGATCACTTCAACGCTGGCTTTCGAAGGGTGGCCGCCGACTTGCAGCAAGGCCAGTACCAGCGAGGTGAACTCGTGGCCCATCGGGATGCCGGCGAAACGCAGACTGATGTCAGCGCCCGGGCGGTTGATCGAGAACGATGGCTTGCGTGCATCGTCACCGCTGTCGATCAAGGTAATTTGGCTCGAAAGACTGGCAACGTCTTTCAGCAGTTCCAGCATTTCACGGGATTTCGCACCGTCGTCGAGGGAGGCAACGATCTCGATCGGCTGGGTGACCCGTTCCAGGTACGATTTCAACTGGGCTTTAAGATTGGCGTCCAACATACGGGCGATTTCCTTTATTTGAGGCGAAAAAAAGCCCGAGCGAAACTCGCCCGGGCATTTTTATTGGGCGGTGCAGCGTACTTAAGAAGGTGCGGCGTACCGCCCTGAGTTGCGTGTCACAGACTTAGATCTTGCCGACCAGGTCCAGGGACGGTGCCAGAGTGGCCTCGCCTTCTTTCCACTTGGCTGGGCAAACTTCGCCTGGGTGAGCAGCAACGTACTGAGCAGCCTTGATCTTGCGCAGCAGCTCGGAAGCGTCACGGCCGACGCCGCCATCGTTCAGTTCAACGATTTTGATCTGGCCTTCAGGGTTGATCACGAAGGTGCCACGGTCAGCCAGGCCAGCTTCTTCGATCAGCACGTCGAAGTTGCGGGAGATGGCGTGGGTCGGGTCGCCGATCATGGTGTATTCGATTTTGCCAATGGCTGGCGAAGTGTTGTGCCAGGCAGCGTGGGCAAAGTGGGTGTCGGTGGAAACGCTGTAGATCTCTACGCCGAGTTTCTGGAAGGCAGCGTAGTTGTCAGCCAGGTCTTCCAGTTCGGTTGGGCAAACGAAGGTGAAGTCGGCTGGGTAGAAGAACACGACCGACCACTTGCCTTTCAGGTCAGCGTCCGAGACTTGAACGAAGTCGCCGTTTTTGAACGCGGTAGCTTTGAACGGTTTTACTTGGCTGTTGATGATAGGCATTGATGACTCTCCGTCAGGGGTTATGAAGTTGATGGGTGAATCCTACCCACTCACTCGACGGATGGCTCATTGGCAAACCTGATGCTGCTGATTTGTTTTCGCTATTAGCTGACTGTATTAATAGAAGAAAACGATCTCTACGACGTAGCCGGTTTATCCGTAATCCGAGCCATCCCCTGGAATGGGCTGGCTTCAACATAGCGCATCGCAGACTTCATATCCTTCCAGCCGACGTAACTCATCAACGATTTCAGATCCCAGCCACTTTGGTGCGCCCACGTGGCAAAGCCTCGACGAAGTGAGTGACTGGTGTAGTTTTCGGCGGCAATGCCCGCGCGCTGCAACGCTTGGCGCAGCAGTGGGATGATGCTGTTGGCGTGCAGTCCTTCCTCGTTCAGATTGCCCCAGCGGTCGATGCTGCGAAAAACCGGGCCGCGCACCAGCGCCGCTTCGGTGATCCAGTCGATGTAGGCCTGCACCGGGCAGAGTTTGAGCAGCGCCGGCGCTTGATAGGTCTGACCGAGGTTTTCCCGATCGCCCTTGCTGCGCGGCAGATACAGGGTGATGCCGCTGCCGGCGTGCGCTTGCACATGTTCGATTTGCAGGCGGCACAGTTCATCGCTGCGGAAGCCGCGCCAGAATCCCAGCAGAATCAAGGCGCGATCACGGTAAGCCTTGAGGAGTAACGGACGATCCTCCTGCTCTCTCGCGATTTGTACTTCATGCTCAAGCCAATCGATGACGCGCTGCAAATCCTGCAACTGCAACGGCTCAGCCTGTTTCTCCTGCGCCGGGTGCAACGCGCGAATGCCTTTGAAGACTTTGCGCACCACCGGCGCCTTGGTCGGATCGGCAAAGCCTTGACTGTTGTGCCATTGCGCCAGCGCCGATAGCCGCAGCTTCAACGTATTGATCGACAACTCTTCGGCGTGCGCCACCAGATAACGCGCAACGCTATCAGCCGTCGCCGGCAGAAACCCACCCCACTTCACTTCGAAATGCTCGATGGCTGCGCGATAGCTTCGGCGGGTGTTGTCACGGGTGGCGGCTTGCAGATAGCGATCCAGATCGCTCATGGGCTGTTTTCTCGCTGGCGTACTGATGCGGAGATGCGAAAGCGCATTTTGCCGCCTGACACTGGGTAATACCAGTATATCCCGCGTCTTTATTATCAAAGGTTTATCTTTATTTTTGAGATGGTACACTGCGTACTTTAGTGGCATGTACCACAGTACGTAACCGTAGGAGTTCACATGGCCCGTGGCGGCATTACCAAAGCCCTTGTGCAGATCGCGCGCACAGCGATCCTCGCCCGTGGCGAACACCCGAGCATCGATGCAGTACGCATTGAAATGGGCAACACCGGCTCGAAAACCACGATCCATCGGTATTTGAAAGAACTGGATGACGGCGCGCAGCCGATTGAAGCGTCGTCAGAGCCTATCGATGATGAGTTGAGCGCTCTCGTCTCGCGCCTCGCCCAACGCCTCAAAGAACAGGCGCAAGAGCCTATCGAGCAGGCCCGCGAGCAGTTCGAGGAACAGCGCGAAGCACTGGAATCGGCGCTGAACCAAACTCGCCAGGCGCTGGAAAAGCTCGAACACGAGCACGACATTCAGGGCGCGGCACTGGCGCGTGAATCGGAAGCACTGAACAACACCCGCTCAATGCTGCAAACCGAGCAGACCCGTAATGCCGGGCTGAATCAGGCACTGGCCGATTTTGAATTGCGCCTGCAGGACAAGGACGAACAGATCCGTTCGCTGGAAGAAAAACACCTGCACGCCCGTGACGCGCTGGAGCACTACCGCAACGCCAGCAAAGAGCAGCGCGAGCAGGAACAGAGCCGCCACGAAGCGCAAGTGCAGCAGATTCAGGCCGAGCTGCGGCAGGCACAGCAAAGCGCATTGGTCCGCCAGGACGAGATCACGCAACTGCACCGCGACAACGAACGCCTGCTCACGGAAAACCGTGGCACGCAGCGTGAGCTGAGCCTGATGCAGGACCAACTCAAGCAGAGCAATCAGCGTCAGGATCAACTGCTGGAGCAAGCGACCCGCGTCGACAGTGAGCGCACCCTCCTCCAGGAACGCCTGCGCGTTGCGACACTGGAAAGCCAGACACTCAAACAGAGCGTCGAGGAGCAAACGCTGCTCAACCAGTCACTGGAAAAGGAATTGAGTAAAGCTCAGGCAAGCCTGGAAGAAAGCCAGCGTCTGGCAGCTACCGTTGCGGCAGCGCCAGACTCAGCCAAACCGAAAGACGCTTAAGCGCCGACCGGTGTACGCATGGTGACAAACTCTTCGGCGGCCGTCGGGTGCACCCCGATCGTGTCGTCGAAGTCGCGCTTGGTCGCACCAGCCTTCAACGCAATCGCCAGACCCTGAACGATCTCGCCTGCGTCCGGGCCTACCATGTGGCAGCCGAGGACCTTGTCAGTCTTGCCGTCGACTACGAGCTTCATCAGCGTCTTTTCCTGACATTCGGTCAGGGTCAGCTTCATCGGCCGGAAACGGCTTTCGAAGATCACCACATCGCGGCCGGCTTCACGCGCTTCTTCTTCGGTCAAACCGACCGTGCCGATGTTCGGCAAGCTGAATACCGCTGTCGGGATCATCTTGTAATCCACCGGACGGTATTGCTCTGGTTTGAACAGGCGTCGCGCCACGGCCATGCCTTCCGCTAGCGCCACGGGCGTCAGCTGCACACGACCGATGACATCGCCCAGCGCCAGAATCGATGGCTCGCTGGTCTGGTACTGCTCGTCGACTTTGATGAAACCTTTGTCGGTGAGCTGCACATCGGTGTTTTCCAGCCCCAGATTGTCCAGCATCGGGCGTCGGCCGGTGGCGTAGAAAATGCAGTCCGCCTCCAGCTCACGACCATCTTTAAGCGTGGCTTTCAGACTGCCGTCAGCCTGCTTGTCGATGCGCGCGATGTCGGCATTGAACTGCAGATCCAGACCACGCTTGGTCAGCTCTTCCTGTAAGTGCTTGCGTACCGAACCATCGAAGCCGCGCAGGAACAGGTCGCCGCGATACAGCAGCGTAGTGTTCGCACCGAGGCCGTGGAAAATCCCGGCGAACTCGACCGCGATGTAACCGCCGCCAACCACCAGTACACGCTTTGGCAGCTCTTTAAGGAAGAACGCCTCATTGGAACCGATCGCGTGTTCGCGCCCCGGAATCTCCGGAATCTGCGGCCAGCCACCGGTGGCAATCAGAATGTTTTTCGCGGTGTAGCGCTCGCCATTCACCTCAACCTCATGCGGGCCAACGATCTTCGCGTGCGCCTCATGCAAGGTCACGCCGCTGTTGACCAGCAGATTGCGATAAATGCCGTTGAGGCGATTGATCTCGCGATCCTTGTTGGCGATCAGCGTCGCCCAATCGAAATTCGCTTCGCCCAGGCTCCAGCCAAAACCGGACGCCTGCTCAAAGTCTTCGGCGAAATGCGCGCCGTACACCAGCAACTTTTTCGGCACACAGCCAACGTTGACGCAGGTCCCACCCAGATAACGGCTTTCCGCCACCGCCACTTTCGCACCGAAACCGGCCGCAAAACGCGCAGCGCGCACGCCACCGGAACCGGCACCAATCACATAAAGGTCAAAATCGTAGGCCATTTCTATCTCCTCGGCAGGGGATCAGCATACCTGCAGATGCTCATTGAGCAAGCCTCTGCCGTTATGCCGATGACCAATGCCAAGGGTTCGAGCAGCAAGCTTTTGCTCAGTGACATTCTGCGGACTGAGCCTTTGGTAACCGAAGCGTACGCCAGGCGATCAAAACTGCTATGAATGCCAAACCGAAAGCGACCCACGATACCAATGCAATTCCGCCTTCAAATGCACTTCCCGCCTGCTGCATTAACTGTTGCGCTTGATCCCCCGCCAACCCCGTCGCCACATGATGAGCGCCAGCCAGCGTTTCACTTGCCAGCATCGTCTGGGCATCGCTCAAAAACGCTGGAAGCTGCAAGTCTGCGCGATAGTGAGCCGTAACCAGGCCACCAAGCAGGGTCGTCCCCAAAACGACGCCTACCTCATAGGCTGTTTCACTGATAGCGGAAGCTGCACCGGCCTTAGCTGGGGGCGCCGCCGACAAAATCACGTCATTGGAAACCGTAGCGATCGCGCCTACTCCGATATTCAGCAACGCGAACGCCGCAACCAATACCGCAAGACTACTGCCCACGCTGGCCACGAGTAAAAACGCCACAGCGGCGAAGGCCACCAGAATCGGTATCAGCACATGCACAGGCATACGCTGAGCGACCGGGACGACCGCCATTCCCACCACAATCGCCATGATTTGGCCCGGCACCAACGCTAGGCTCGCACTCAAAGGCGACATCTGCAGGACAATCTGCAAAAACTGAGTGGTGAAGAAAACAAAACCAACGAGGAACGCAAGACTCATCAAATTGATCAGAACAGACCCGCTAAAAGTCCCGTTGCGGAACAGAGTCATATCCATCAGCGGCACAGGAAGACGTAACTGGCGCCGGACAAACATCCAGCCTGCCAATACGCCGACCAGAAAGGCCCCCAGTACGACCCCGTCAACACCTTCACTGGCGGCATGCTTGATGCCGTAAACGATGCCACCCAAGGCGGCCATCGACTGAAGAATGCTGATCGGATCCAACGGCCCAGATGCATCACGCTCCGACTCAGGAAGCAATAGCGGACCCAACACCAACAGCGGAATCAGAACCGGTACCGCCAACAGAAAAATCGCGCCCCAATCAAAGAACTGCAGCAACACTCCGCCCACCAAAGGCCCCAGAGCCGAACCGACGGTCAATGTCGTGGCCCAGATCGCGACAGCCAGCCTGCGCTCCTCTCGATCCTCAAACACCGAACGTATCAATGCCAATGTGGAAGGCATCAGCATCGCCCCGAAAATCCCCATGCAGGCACGCCCGATAATCAACTGCAAGGCCGTCTCAGAATAGGCGGTCAGCACCGATACCACAGCAAATCCGAGCGAGCCGATAAGCAGCAACTTGCGGTGCCCGACCCGATCTCCCAGACTTCCCATGGACACCAGCAGTCCAGCGAGCACCAACGAGTAGGCGTCGATCATCCACAGTTGTTGACTGGCACTTGGGCGCAAAGCTTCGGCGATTTTGGGTAATGCGAAACCCAGTACGGTGTTATCAACGGTTACCAGTAGCACTGGCAACATCAACACGCCGAGGCCGAACCAGCGTGTAGATTTGGCTTTGGTATGAGCATTCTGATGAGTAGGCGGCACCGGCAAATTCCTTATGCTGCAATCTTGATTTCGCAGACGTGTTCAAACAGTCGCGAAAGTTTTACCTGCGCACATCCGTGGCGAGGATCGATGAGTTCAACAGCGATGAAACGCGCTGACAATTACTCATTTGTTTCATATTACAACTCAGAAATCTCCTTCGACTTTCGACCCTTTTCGGTTGGAAGCGAACTTTTTCCAGCGCAAAAAAAACGCCCCGAACCAGTCGAGGCGTTTTTGACCTTCACACGAATGACGCAGTGCAAAGTTGCTACTGACGAATCAAGCGCTCTTAATAAGCCTTGCCAGTCTTGTAGAAGTTCTCGAAGCAGAAGTTGGTTGCTTCGATGTAGCCTTCAGCACCACCGCAGTCGAAACGCTTGCCTTTGAACTTGTAGGCCATTACGCAGCCGTTCTGGGCTTGTTTCATCAGGGCGTCGGTGATCTGGATTTCGCCGCCCTTGCCTGGCTCGGTTTGTTCGATCAGGTCGAAAATGTCCGGGGTCAGGATGTAACGGCCGATGATGGCCAGGTTCGACGGTGCGTCTTCCGGCTTTGGCTTCTCGACCATGCTGTGAACGCGGTAGATGTCGTCGCGGATCATCTCGCCGGCAATCACGCCGTACTTGCTGGTTTCCTGCGGATCGACTTCCTGGATAGCGATGATCGAGCAGCGGAACTGCTTGTACAGTTTGACCATCTGGGTCAGAACGCCGTCGCCTTCGAGGTTGACGCACAGGTCGTCCGCCAGGACCACGGCGAACGGTTCGTCACCGATCAGCGGGCGACCGGTCAGGATCGCATGACCCAGGCCTTTCATTTCGGTCTGACGGGTGTAGGAGAACGAGCACTCGTCGAGCAGTTTGCGGATGCCGACAAGGTATTTCTCTTTGTCGGTGCCTTTGATCTGGTTTTCCAGCTCGTAGCTGATGTCGAAGTGGTCTTCCAGAGCACGCTTGCCACGACCGGTGACGATGGAGATTTCCGTCAGGCCAGCGTCCAGAGCTTCTTCAACGCCGTACTGGATCAGTGGCTTGTTTACCACCGGCAGCATTTCTTTAGGCATGGCTTTAGTCGCTGGCAGGAAGCGAGTACCGTAACCGGCTGCTGGGAACAAGCATTTCTTGATCATATAAGTCCTTGAAAGGGCTGTGTGTACGAGTTTCGGCGCAGTCTAATCAGGCGGCGTGCACCTTACAATGCCCCGCACTGGCTAACCGATGCCAACATAGAGAAATATTCTCGCCGATAGTTCCATCGACATCCGGGCGCAGCCAGATCAGCGTAGCTCAAAGCGGCCGACAAACTGAATCACCATACGCTCATCGCCCCCCAATGCGAGCATTTGCCGGTATCATGGCGCCTTTGAACCAGCGAACGAGACAGATAGATGGCCGCGGTAAAAATCGTCAACGGGTATGTGATCGACAAGAAAGACGGCAAGTGGACGCTGACCACCACCAATGGTGAGCACATTGCCGGGCCTTTCGACAGCGAACAAATGGCGACCGATGTTGCTTCCGTATTCACGGACACGCCGGCATCGGCCAAGCGCCGTGGCAAAGATCAGGACTGATCAGCCCCGACACGCCTCAGCCCTGCCCTTGTGCAGGGCTTTTTTGTGCCCACTTACAAACAAGTGGCCAAACGCTATAACCTTTTCACACCGGCGCTGTCAGAGCGTCTAGTCCCCCTTGCTGAAGACCCCGAACATGACTCTGAAAATATGGCTGCCCCTGATTGCGGTATTGGCACTGGCCGGCTGTGCGACCTCCCAACCCACGTACCTGAACAACGGCGAACAGGGGCTATCGATCGATTGCTCCGGCGAAGCCAATTCCTGGGCGACCTGCTATGAAAAAGCCGATGCGTCCTGCGCGGGCACCGGTTATCGCATCGTTGGCACTGACGGCACGCCGCAGCCCAAAGAAAGCGACAAAACCCTGGGCGTTGATGTCGGCAACTACAAAAACCGCAGCGTTGTGGTGGTCTGCAAATAGACCTTACATATGAATTTCGGCGAATTTGATTCCGAGTCCGCGCACGACTTCGATCAGATCGTCGAGACGGTTGAAGGATTCGACCTCGTCGTTATCGTCGACCAAAAAGTAACTGCGGCCGGCGCTCTTCTTGAAAAACACGATCCACTCACCCGGATTCGCCGGGTTCTGGATGACATGGGTGGCAGAGATCAGGCCCTCTACGTGGCGCTCCCGTACTTGCTCTCGCTTCATCGCGACTCCAGAAATGAAAATGCCGTCACAGCATGACTGCGACGGCATCGGTGCTGATGACTGTCAGTCTATCAGCCGGAAATACAGGCATTGGCGGCCTTTTGCACGTCACGCGGGCGAACCGGCACATTCGACATGCGTTCATGCAGCTTGATGCTGCTGCCGCCGGAGCGATCTTCGATATCAAACACCGCTGCCGCGCCGGTGGAAAGTTTCCCCGGCACGATGACCCGAACCCCGTCCTTGTGCGGCTGCACTTGCAGCGCGCCGCGGCTGTCTGCCAGTTTCTCGGCCAGACACTGGGCATATTCATGGGGCTTCTTGCCGGAGATCACGCTCATGGTCGGCAGCGTTTCATTGATTTCGGAAACACTCGCACAACCACCCACAGCCAGAATCAACGGCAGACACAGCACACCCCACTTCATACAAAACCTCCGTTAAAGACCGTCCGACAGCACAAATGCCGTTTTTCTCCGGGACCTTCTGTATTTAACCCGCATCCGATTGCGAATATCTGTTCAAAATTGTCAAACCAACGCCCGACGGCCAGATAATAACCCGTGCGGGCTGATAAACTGCGCGCAATTACAAGCTATCGTTTTGATTTTGTAGAAAAAGCCCTTCTGGAGGCGCCCATGAAATTCATTCACCAGCGCGAACACCTCAACGAAGACGACATCGTCGTCATCCAATGCTCGCAAATGTGCAACATCCGTCTGATGAACGACGCCAACTTCCGCAGCTTCAAGAACGGCGGCCGTCACACCTATCACGGCGGCGCCTTCGACACCTTTCCGGCCCGTATTACCGCGCCGAGCACCGGTTTCTGGAACATCACCATCGACACCGTCAACCGCCGTGCGATCAGCGTGACCCGCAAGCCAACGCTGACCCACTCGATCAAGATCATCCGTCGCTCCAGCACCAAACTCAGCTGAGACACGCCGTCCAACCAGAAAGGAATGCATGACCGTGGCCCAAACGACCAAATACGTCATCAAGTACAAACTCAACGGTGAACGCCGCTTCGAGTTCGCGCAGCTGGTAAACGGCACTGAAGAAGAAGCCAAGGCTGAACTGGACAAGCTTCACGACCAGAAAGACGTGATCAGCGACATCGCCGTCAGCAAAGCACTGTAAGCATCGACAGCGAATTCGACCGCAAGCGGCGGAGTGTTCTGCCGCCAGGCCCGGCCTAGACTGACTTCCTTCGACCAAGCGTCAAGGAGTCAGCATGTCGATGTCCCCTTCCCGGCTGGATTCGCTCGACTGGGCAAGCCTTGCGCTGCAACTGGATCAGGATGGCTACGCGATCATCCGCTCGCTGCTGCTGGCCGAAACCTGCGATCAACTGAGTGCGCTGTATCCGCAGACCGAACCGTTTCGTTCGCAGGTCATTATGGCCCGCCACGGCTTTGGTCGCGGTGAGTACAAATACTTCGACTATCCCCTGCCGACAGCGGTAGAACGCCTTCGCTGCGCGCTGTATCCGCATCTGGTTCCATTGGCCAATCGCTGGTACGAACGCATGAATCTGCCCGAGCGTTTTCCGGCGAGCCACGCCGAGTTTCTTCAGCGTTGCCATGCCGCCGGTCAACGACGCCCTACCCCTCTTTTGCTGCAATACGGCCCGCAGGACTACAACTGCCTGCATCAGGACCTGTACGGCGAAGCGGTTTTTCCGCTGCAAGTGGCGATTCTTCTGTCAGAACCCGGACACGACTTCAGCGGCGGAGAATTCGTTCTCACCGAGCAGCGCCCGCGCATGCAATCTCGCCCGCACGTGCTGGATCTGACAAAAGGTGATGCGGTGATTTTTGCCGTCAACCAGCGCCCGGTCAAAGGCGTGCGCGGGGATTATCGGGTGACCATGCGTCACGGCGTCAGTCGCCTGCACAGTGGAAAAAGGCATACCCTAGGCATCATCTTTCACGACGCCACATGACTACCATGCAACCGAGCACTTTTGATCTGTTCGCCGATCATGAACCCGAGCAATGCCCGCGCGCCGAACAGATTGGCGAGCAATCGTGGGTCCTGCATGGTTTTGCCCAGCCGCTGGTCGACCAGCTCCTGCCGGCGCTGGATGCGATTCTTGCCGCAGCGCCGTTGCGTCACATGGTCACACCGGGAGGTTTCAGCATGTCGGTCGGCACCAGCAGTTGCGGCGCCTTGGGCTGGATCACCGATCGCCACGGGTATCGTTACTCCAGCGTCGACCCGCTCAGTGATTTGCCATGGCCAGCGATGCCGGCCGTATTCTCGGTGCTGGCGCAGTCGGCAGCGGCACAGGCCGGATTTGCTGACTTCAACGCCGATTCCTGCCTGATCAACCGCTATGTCCCCGGGGCCAAGATGTCATTGCACCAGGACAAAGACGAAAACGCCTACAGCGCACCGATCGTTTCGCTGTCACTGGGCCTGCCGGCAATGTTCCTGTTCGGCGGCTTCAATCGCAGCGACAAGAGCCAGCGCATTGCCTTGCTGCATGGCGACATGCTGGTCTGGGGCGGCGTTGATCGCTTGCGTTATCACGGCGTGTTACCGATCAAGCAGGGTCGGCATCCGCGCCTGGGTGAACAGCGGATCAATCTGACCTTTCGCGTGGCCGGATAACCTGCAAAAGTTTGACCGCAAGGCCCGGAGTGTTGTGCCTTGCGACGCTGGTTAACCTGAATCAAACAGGTCAACGGATAACCGCTCATGAAAACGCTTTCGACCACCTTCAACACCGAAAACGATCCACGCTGGGCCGCCGTGGTTGCACGAAATCCACGTGCGGACGGGCAATTTGTCTACGCGGTGAAAACCACCGGCATCTATTGCCGCCCGAGCAGCCTCTCACGTTTGCCGAAACCGCAGAACGTGGAGTTTTTCGATACCGCTGAGCAGGCCGAGGCTGCCGGCTATCGTCCGAGCAAGCGTGCCGGCAAAGATCAGAGTGATGTCGCCGCGCAGCATGCCGCGACCGTCGCCATTGCCTGCCGCCATATCGAATCCGCCGAGACGTTGCCGGCGCTCAACGAACTGGCGCAAACCGCTGGCCTGAGTCCGTTCCATTTCCATCGCGTGTTCAAAGCCGCGACGGGGTTGACGCCCAAGGGCTATGCAACGGCGCATCGCTCGCGCAAAGTCCGTGAGCGTCTGGCAGACGGTGGTTCGGTGACGGATGCGCTGTACGACGCGGGCTTCAATTCCAACAGCCGTTTCTATGAAGCCGCAGATCATTTGTTGGGCATGAAACCCGGCGACTATCGCGCTGCCGGGAAGAACAACGACATTCGCTTCGCCGTTGGCCAATGCTCGCTCGGAGCGATTCTGGTGGCACAAAGCGAGCGTGGTGTGTGTGCGATTCTGCTGGGTGACGATCCGCATCAACTGGTGTGTGATCTGCAGGATCAGTTTCGCCAAGCCAACCTGATCGGCGCCGATGCCGGGTTCGAGCAATTGATCGCCAAGGTTGTGGGGTTTATTGAAGCCCCGGCGATTGGTCTCGCTCTGCCACTGGACGTTCGCGGCACGGCGTTTCAGGAGCGCGTGTGGCAGGCGCTGCGGGAAATCCCGGCGGGCCATACGGCGAGTTACGCCGAGATTGCCCAGCGCATCGGCGCACCGACCTCCATGCGCGCGGTGGCTCAGGCTTGTGGTGCCAACCGCCTGGCGGTAGCGATCCCTTGCCACCGCGTGGTGCGCAGCGATGGCAATCTTTCGGGCTATCGCTGGGGTGTCGAGCGCAAACGGCAGTTGTTGGAGCGCGAGACACAGCCTTTAGCGGATGCCGATGTCAGCGATTGACGTCCACCACAACCCGACCACGAAGCTGTCCGGCGAGCAACTTCGGCGCCGCATCGATGGCTTCACTCAGGCCGATTTCATGACTGATCAATGCCAGCAACGAGAAATCCAGATCCCTGGCCAGGCGCTCCCACGCTTGCAGCCGGCGCGCCTTGGGCTGGGTCACGCTATTGACGCCGGCCAGCGTCACACCACGCAAAATGAACGGGGCGACCGAAGCCGGGAAATCCATGCCCTGCGCCAGACCACAGGCGGCGACGGTACCTTCGGAGCGGGTGCTGGCGCAGGCATTGGCCAGTGTATGACTGCCCACCGAATCGATCACTGCTGCCCAACGCTCTTTGGCCAGCGGCTTGCCGGGCGCTGACAACGTGGCGCGGTCGATGATTTCACTGGCGCCCAACTGCTGCAGATACTCATGCTCGGAAACCCGGCCAGTCGACGCGACGACACGATAGCCAAGCTTGCTCAGCAGCGCGATGGCAAAACTGCCGACGCCACCATTGGCGCCCGTCACCAGGACCTCTCCCTGCTCTGGCGTCACGCCATTACGCTCAAGCGCGAGAATGCACAGCATCGCCGTATAACCGGCCGTCCCGATGGCCATGGCTTGCGCCGCTGTAAAGGCTTTGGGCAAAGGAATCAGCCAGTCGCCATTGAGCCGCGCCTTCTGCGCCAGACCGCCCCAGTGATTTTCGCCAACGCCCCAGCCATTCAGCACCACCTGATCACCCACCTTATAGTCGGGGTGCGAACTGGCTTCTACGGTGCCCGCGAGGTCGATCCCAGGCACCATCGGAAACTTGCGCACCACCGGACTGCTGCCGGTAATCGCCAGACCATCCTTGAAGTTCAGCGTGCTGTACGCAACAGCCACGGTGACATCGCCTTCGGGCAATTGCTCTTCGTTGACCTGTTGCAGGTTGGCGCGGTAACCGCTGTCGTCTTTGTCGATCACAATGGCGTTGAACATGACTGCCTCGCAGGACTGTTTTCTGAATGTCGTGCCTTGAAATACCACATCGCAACACCCTGCCACATTCGACTTTGCGCCAATCGGTGAATCGCCCGGGTATTTCCATAGCGGGCGACTATGCTTTTTCGACGGTCGTGGTTTCGCCGTTATTTCTTCAGAAACCGGTTTGTCGATGGAGCTGACAATGTCTTACCCGCGCTCGTTCTTCGCGACGTTGATGCTGTGCCTGCTGGCGTTCGCAAATGCCTTCGCGGCGCCGGCCACTGAGGCCCCGAGCGAGCCGACCTGGCCGCAAGTCATCACTAGCGGCAAGGCGAAACTGACGGTGTACCAACCGCAACTCGACAGCTGGGACGGCTACACCCTCAATGCTCGCGCAGCCGTCGAAGCCACCGCTGCCGATGGCAAATCGACCTACGGGATCGTGCAATTCAGCGCGCATACGCTGGTCGACAAGGCCACACGCTGGGTCGCGCTGGATCAGTACAAAATCATCAAAGCCGACTTCCCGGCCGATGCCAGCCAAGCCAACACATGGGTCGCGGCACTGCAAAAAGATGCCGGGAACCGCAAGAAAACCATCTCGCTGGATCAACTCGAAGCGGCCGTCGGTGTACTGTCCGCCGAGCAGAAAGCTGACAGCGCCCCGCTGGAAAACACACCGCCGACGATCATCAGTTCCGACGTCCCCGCCCTGCTCGTCTATATCGATGGCGATGCGGCCTACCGACCGGTAGAGGGTACTGCGCTGCAGCGGGTGATCAACACGCGACCGCTATTGTTGAAGGACGCGCAAGGCAAACATTATCTGCACGTCTTCGATGGCTGGATGGTCGCCGACCAGCTCGATGGTGCCTACACGCGCTTGGCCTCACCGCCGCCAGAACTGGAGAAAGCCAAGCAGGCCGCCATTCAGAGCCGGCAAGTGGATCTGCTGACCGGACAAAGCGATCCGAAAGACAAGATCCCCAGTCTGGCCAAACCGCCCCAACCGAAGATTTTCATCGCCACCACCCCGACTGAATTGCTGGTCACTGACGGCGCGGCGCAATGGTCGCCGATTCAGGGCACAGGCTTGTTGTATGTCACCAATACCACCGGGCACATCTTCAAGGAAATCGGTGACCAGAACAGCTATGTGCTGATCTCCGGGCGCTGGTTTCGCGCCACCGATATGAATGGCCCCTGGACGTTTACCCCGGCAGACAAACTGCCGGCAGATTTCGCCAACATCCCCGACGACAGCCCGAAAGAAAACGTCAAAGCCTCGGTCGCGGGTACGCCACAAGCCAAGGAAGCGGCCATTGCCGCGACCATTCCACAGACGTCGGCGATCAAGAAAAGCGCAGTGACAATGACCGCGCCACAGTTCGATGGCGAGCCGCAACTCAAGGCCATCAACAGCACGACGTTGCAGTATGTGGTCAACAGCGCTACGCCAATCATTCGTGTCGACAACGACAGTTGGTACGCGGTGGAAAACGGTATCTGGTTCACTGCCACTACCGTGAACGGTCCCTGGGGTGTGGCCAGTTCGGTGCCGGCGGTGATCTATTCGATCCCGCCGAGCTCACCCATGCATTACCTCACCTACGTCAAAGTCTACGAGTCTAGCGGCGATACCGTGGTGGTCGGCTACACGCCGGGTTATCAGGGTTCGAATCTGGATCCGGACACCGGCGTCGTGGTGTATGGCACCGGTTATCCCTACACGCCCTGGGTGGGCAGCGTCTGGTATGGCCCGCCGGTGACTTACGGTTTCGGCGTCGCCATCCGCTATACCCCTTGGACAGGCTGGACCTTCGGCTTCGGTTTCGGCTGGAGCTGGGGCGGCAGCACTGTGGCGATGGGCTGGGGTTGGGGCGCATACCCGTGGTGGGGCAACTACGGCTGGGGTTACGCCTGGGGACCGCACCTGTATCCGGCGCCACTGGCCTGGGGCGGCGCCGCTTACGGTTATCGCGGTGGCGCGGTGGCCTGGGGTCCGGGTGGCTGGGCCGGGACCACCGGTAATATCTACCATCAGTGGGGTGATCGCGCGACGGTCAGTCGCTCGGGCGCTGGGTACAACGCCTGGACCGGGAATCGCTGGGCCGGTCAGGTGGGTTCTTCCTATAACTCACGCACTGGCGTCGCGGCTGCCGGTCAACGCGGTGCCGTGCATAACGTCTACACCGGCAACTACGCAGCAGGGCGCAGTGGCGTGGCCGCTGGACCGAACGGCGGCGCCATTGCCGGCGAACGCGTTACCGCCGGCAATGCGCGCAACGGCACGCAGGTCACCGCCAATCGCGGCGCCGTGTACAACCCAAACACCGGCAACACCACTCAATATGGCGGCGTGCGCGGGCGCAATGGCGGCACGGCGCGCGTGGGTGACAACGTTTACGCAGGCCACGACGGCAATGTGTACAAGAAGACCGACAACGGCTGGCAATCGATGGTCGGGGGCGGCGCGACACGGGCCGCACCGATCAATAACAATGCCCAGTTGCAGAACCTCAACCGTGAATCCGCCGCGCGCAATTTCGGCAACCAGCGGACCAACAATTTTCATAATTCCTCGCAATTCATGAATCACTCGTTTGGCGGCGGAGGTGGCGGCGGATTTCATCGACGCTGAAAAACTGCACGGGTTGTTCTGAATTTCGAACTGGCTCCGAATCCGGTTTTGCTGTTAAAAAACCGGCTCTGCCTTTCATCGTTTGGAGAACAGCCTTCATGAGCCAATGGCCAGACACACGCATTCTTGACCTGCTCGGCATTGAACGGCCGATCATCCAGGGCCCGATGGCCGGCGCGACAAATTCGACCATGGTCATCGCCGTGTGCAATGCCGGTGGACTGGGTTCGATGCCGGCGGCAATGCTGAGCATCGAACAATTACGCGAAGAGCTGAAAACCATTCGCCAACACACCAAAAACCCCTTCAACGTGAACTTCTTCTGCCACCAGCCACCGGCAGCCGATGAGCAACGTGCCCATGACTGGAAGCATTTGCTGGAACCGTATTACCGCGAACTGGGCGTGGATTTCACTGCCCCGACACCGGTGTCCAACCGAGCACCGTTCGATGCGGCGGCCTGCGAAGTGCTGGAGGAGTTTCGACCTGAAGTCGTGAGCTTCCACTTCGGTCTGCCAGAGAAATCCCTGTTGGATCGAGTCAAGGCAACCGGGGCGAAAATTCTTTCCTCGGCCACCACTGTCGATGAAGCGATCTGGCTGGAACAGAACGGCTGCGACGCGATTATCGCCATGGGCTACGAGGCCGGCGGCCATCGCGGCATGTTTCTCAGCGATGACTTGAGCAGCCAGGTCGGCACGTTTGCCCTGGTGCCACAGGTGGTCGACGCGGTGAACGTACCGGTGATTGCCGCTGGGGCCATCGCTGATGCGCGTGGCGTGGCGGCGGCGTTCACATTGGGCGCATCGGCGGTACAGGTCGGCACCGCCTACTTGTTCACGCCAGAAGCGAAAGTCAGCGCCGCTCACCACAAAGCGCTGCGCACCGCCAAAGAGAGCGAAACGGCGATCACCAATATTTTCACCGGGCGACCAGCGCGGGGTATTCTCAACCGCGTCATGCGTGAGTTGGGTCCGATGTCGCCGAAGGCGCCGGCATTTCCTTTGGCCGGTGGTGCGCTGATGCCGCTGCGCGCGATCAACGAAGCTGAGTTTGCCAACCTCTGGGCGGGTCAGGCATTCACTCTCGGCAAAGACATTGGCAGTGCTGAACTGACCCGGCAATTGGCCGAAGGTGCATTGGCAAAACTCACTCGCCAGTGACGCTAAACAGCGTGAGGATTCACGCATCCTCACTCTGGCTTTAACCAACACTTCCTGTTTGGCGGCATTTCGCTATATATTTCTCTATATAGCGAATATACCCTCGCATCGGCGCAGTCCACCTCCAACAATAACTGCCCTCTGCACTAGCCAATAACGGAGCTGTTACATGACCATTCGTGCCTCACGTTTTGCCCCTACCTGCCTGGCGTCTTTGCTCGCGGTCTTCGCCATCGGCGCGGCTCAGGCTGATGAAGTACAGGTAGCTGTTGCAGCCAACTTCACCGCGCCGATCCAGGCCATCGCCGCCGATTTCGAAAAAGACACCGGGCACAAACTGGTCGCCGCCTACGGCGCCACCGGCCAGTTCTACACCCAGATCAAGAACGGCGCGCCATTCGAAGTGTTCCTCTCCGCTGACGACACCACCCCGGAGAAACTCGAAAAAGAAGGCGACACCGTCAAAGGTTCGCGCTTCACCTATGCCATTGGCACCCTGGCGTTGTGGTCGGCCAAAGAAGGTTATGTCGATGCGAAAGGCGAAGTCCTGAAAAAGAACGAGTATCAGCACCTGTCCATCGCCAATCCGAAAGCTGCGCCATACGGCCTGGCCGCCACGCAAGTGCTGGAAAAACTGAAATTGACCGAAGCCACCAAAGCCAAGATCGTTGAAGGCCAGAACATCACTCAGGCCTACCAATTCGTCTCGACCGGCAACGCTGAGCTGGGTTTTGTCGCCCTGTCGCAGATCTACAAGGACGGCAAAGTCAGCAGCGGTTCTGCATGGATCGTCCCTGCGAGCCTTCACGACCCGATCAAACAGGACGCGGTCATTCTGAATAAAGGCAAAGACAACGCCGCTGCAAAGGCACTGGTTGAATACCTCAAAGGCCCGAAAGCCGCTGCGGTGATCAAGTCCTACGGTTACCAGCTCTAAAATGTCGCTGACGAGTGCCGATTTCGCGGCGATCTGGCTGACCCTGAAACTGGCGTCCCTGACCACCGCAATCTTGCTGGTTGTCGGCACTCCGATTGCCCTGTGGCTGTCGCGCACCCGTTCGTGGTTGCGCGGCCCGATCGGGGCGATCGTCGCCCTGCCCCTCGTACTGCCACCGACCGTAATCGGTTTCTATCTGTTACTGATGATGGGGCCGCACGGTTTTCTCGGCCAGTTCACCCAATGGCTGGGCCTGGGCACCCTGACTTTCAGTTTTACCGGGCTAGTGATCGGCTCGGTGATCTATTCCATGCCGTTCGTGGTGCAACCGTTGCAAAACGCGTTCTCGGCGATCGGCACCCGTCCTCTGGAAGTGGCCGCGACCTTGCGCGCCAATCCCTGGGACACATTTTTCAGCGTGATTGTGCCACTGGCGCGCCCCGGATTTATCACCGCAGCTATTCTTGGCTTCGCACATACGGTTGGTGAATTTGGCGTGGTACTGATGATTGGCGGCAACATTCCCGACAAGACCCGCGTGGTTTCCGTGCAAATCTACGACCACGTCGAAGCGATGGAATACGCCCAGGCCCACTGGCTGGCCGGGGCAATGCTGGTGTTCTCGTTTCTGGTGTTGCTGGCGCTGTACTCCAGCCGCAAGACCCGCGCTGGCTGGAGCTGACTGATGATTGATGTACGTCTGAACATTGCCTATTCGGGTTTCAGCCTCGACGTCGACCTGAACTTGCCGGGACGCGGCGTGACGGCGCTTTACGGGCATTCTGGCTCGGGCAAAACCACTTGCCTGCGTTGCATTGCCGGCCTTGAACGCGCCGAACAGGGCTTTATCCAGATCAACGATGAAGTCTGGCAGGACAGCGACAACGGTATTTTTGTCCCGCCACACAAACGTGCGCTCGGCTATGTGTTTCAGGAAGCCAGCCTGTTTCCACACTTGTCAGTGCTGGCCAATCTGCAATTCGGCCTCAAGCGCATCGCCAAGTCCCAGCGTCGGGTCGACATGGCGCAGGCCACCGAACTCTTGGGCATCGGTCATTTGCTCGAGCGCCATCCACAGCATCTGTCAGGTGGCGAACGCCAGCGCGTCGGCATCGCCCGCGCGCTGCTGACCAGCCCGAAACTGCTGTTGATGGACGAACCATTGGCCGCTCTCGACAGCCAGCGCAAAAGTGAAATCCTGCCGTATCTGCAACGCCTGCATGACGAACTGGACATTCCCGTGTTGTACGTCAGTCATGCCCAGGATGAAGTGGCGCGACTGGCCGATCACCTGGTGTTGCTCAGCGAAGGCAAAGCGCTGGCCAGCGGCCCGATCGGCGAAACCCTTGCGCGTCTGGATCTGCCGATGGCGATGGGCGATGACGCGGGGGTGATCATTGAAGGCCAGGTCTGTGCCTACGACGCGGATTATCAATTGCTGAGCCTGCAATTGCCGGCGACCGAGATGAGCATTCGGGTGACGCACGCGCCGATGGCGCTGGGGCAGGCCTTGCGCTGCAAAGTGCATGCGCGGGATATCAGCCTGAGCCTGCAGAACAGCGAGTTCAGCAGCATTCTCAATCGACTGCCGGTGACGGTGGTCAGCGAACAATCGGCCGACAACGCTGCCCATGTGCTGATTCGCCTGGATGCTGGCGGCACCCCGCTGCTCGCGCGCATCACACGCTATTCCCGGGACCAGTTGGGCGTGCACCCGGGCCAGCAATTATGGGCGCAGATCAAAGCGGTTGCGGTCCTCGCCTAAATCATTCGGCACCACGGCAACGGCGTGCGGTCAATCGTTTTACAGACCGCCGCGCCATTTAAGGAAACTGCCATGCCCGACACCGTGCTGACTGCCGACCTGCCATCCGACCTGCATTATGTCGACGACACCCAGCCCGGTATCACCCGCAAAAAGCTGCGCGGCAAGTTCAGCTATTTCGAACCGTCAGGCCAGCGCATCAACGATCCGGACGAAATCAAACGCATCAATGCCCTCGCAGTGCCGCCAGCCTATACCGACGTGTGGATCTGCCCGGATCCGCGCGGTCATCTGCAAGCCACCGGTCGTGATGCCCGAGGCCGCAAGCAATATCGTTATCACGCTCGCTGGCGCGAAGTGCGCGATGCCGACAAGTATTCGCGGCTGCGCGAGTTCGGTCTGGCGCTGCCGAAATTGCGCAAGCAACTGGAGGCGTTGTTGGCCGCGCCCGGTTTCAGTCGCGACAAGGTCATGGCCACGGTGATCACCCTGCTCGATGCCACGCTGATCCGCGTTGGCAACACGCAATACGCGCGGGACAATCGCTCCTACGGCCTGACCACACTGCGCAGCCGACATGTCGAGGTCAACGGTAGCGCGATTCTGTTCCAGTTCCGCGGCAAGAGCGGCATCGAACATCAGATCACCGTCAAGGATCGGCGTCTGGCGCGCATCATCAAGCGTTGCCTGGAAATTCCCGGGCAGAACCTGTTTCAGTATCTGGATGAAAACGGCGAGCGGCACACCGTCAGCTCTTCCGACGTCAACGCTTACCTGCAGACGCTGACCGGCGCTGATTTCACCGCCAAGGATTACCGTACTTGGGCCGGCAGTGCTTTGGCGCTGGCGGTGTTACGCGAGTTGCAATGGCAGTCCGAGACCGAGGCCAAACGGCACGTAGTGGAAATGGTCAAAGGTGTCGCCAAGCAGTTGGGCAACACCCCGGCGGTGTGCCGCAAGTGCTACATCCACCCCGCCGTGGTGGAGAAATTCATGCTCGGCGCCCTCGCTGAACTGCCACGTCCGCGTGTGCGCAAAGGCCTGCGTGCGGAGGAAGTGGCGCTGGCGATGTTTCTCGAGCGAATGAGCGAGATGACCGAAGCCCCTTGATCCACTGTAAAACGTCATC
Source organism: Pseudomonas sp. VD-NE ins (assembly GCF_031882575.1). Lineage (NCBI taxonomy): Bacteria > Pseudomonadati > Pseudomonadota > Gammaproteobacteria > Pseudomonadales > Pseudomonadaceae > Pseudomonas > Pseudomonas sp. VD-NE ins. The sequence goes on along the minus strand of NZ_CP134772.1, from coordinate 2,894,485 downwards.
TAGGCTAGCCGCCTTCTCCTCCTCCGGACGACCGCAGAAGTGAACAATTCAGCCTTCTAAAAATGTAATCGCGACACGCCGTTATCGGCGTTTGTCAGTTTTCACGACATTTTTTGGAGGTGCCGATGACTCACGTCTCGCGTACAGCCGCACTCGTTTCCCTGAATCAACTGGTCTTTCAGTTCGCCAATGGCGCGACACTGTTTGAAGACCTGAACCTGACTTTCAATCATCAACCGACCGCGATCGTCGGGCGCAACGGTGTGGGCAAAAGCGTACTCGCGCGCCTGATTGCCGGACAGTTGCACCCCACCTCCGGCAGCGTGTTACGTTCAGTTCCTGCGCATTACGTCGCGCAGACTTTTGTTGTTACTCCGGGGCAAACCGTGGCAGAAGCTACGGGAACGGCTCCGGCGCTCAGTGCACTGGAGCGACTGAAGCTCGGCAGTGCCACTGCCGGCGACTTCGATCTCATCGACGAACGCTGGGATCTGGCGGAGCGTTTGCGCCAAATGCTCGATGAGGCCGGGTTGAATGACATCACCACTACGGACCTCGCCGAAAATCTCAGCGGTGGCCAGCAGGCCAGAATTGCCCTGATCGGTGCGCTGCTGAGTCCGGCGCAATTGCTGGTACTCGACGAACCGACCAACCACCTCGACGTTGCCGGTCGGCAATGGTTGAGGAACGTGCTTGAACGCTGGCGCGGCGGTCTGATTATCGTCAGTCACGACCGGCAATTGTTGGAGCAGATGCAGCGAATCGTCGAACTTACCCCTACGGGGGCAAGCGTTTTCAGCGGGAGCTTTTCGGAGTTCGCCGAGCATCGCCGAGTACATCAACAAGCAGCGCAAGCACAACTCGATCAGGCCCGTAACGAGCGTCAGCGTGAACGCACACGACTGCAACGCGAGCACGACACGATTCAGCGCCATGCGGCCGGCAGCCGGCGCAATGCGCAAACCGCCAACGTCTTTGGCTTCGAGCGGGCAGCGATGAAAGCGGCCGCGCGGGAAATCATGGGACACGTCAAGGTCGGCCATCAGGCACGCAAGTCCGATCTGGATGAACGCGTTCGTGAGGCGTACGCAAACGTCCAGCCGGACGACGGCGTATTGATCAATCTGCCTGGCAGCGTGGTACCGGGCAATCGTCGGGTGTGCACGTTGGTTGACGCGTGTTTGCCGTGGTTACCGGCAGATGCGCCCACCACCCATGTTGACCTCGCTATTCAAGGACCGATGCGCATCGCTGTCAGCGGTCACAACGGTTGTGGCAAATCGACGCTGTTGAAATTGCTCGCTGGTGAATGGGCACCGGTGAGTGGCGAGTGCATCACGCACGTGCCTTTTGCCTTTCTCGATCAACAGTTGAAACTGCTGGATCAGCATTCATCTATTGTCGATCAGTTGCAGGCACAGCAGACGCCTTTGAGCGAAGGTGAGTTGCGCAGTTTCCTTGCTCATCTGCAACTGGATGCGCAACGCGTGACCCGGACTTGCGCCTCACTCAGTGGCGGAGAACGCTTGAAGGCCGCCCTCGCGTTGGCATTGTGGCGCCAGACGCCAGCACAATTATTGTTGCTGGATGAGCCAACCAATCACCTGGACCTGGCATCGGTGCAAGCTTTCGAACAAGCCTTGCAGACATTTCCCGGAGCTATTGTCGTGGTTTCCCACGATCAGGTGTTTCTACAGGCGTTAAACCCAAGCCATTGTTTGAGCTGGCACTCCGAGGGCTGGCGCTGGCAACCGACGAGCTGAGCTGTGTATTTTTTGCACGATTGCCGGGGGCTTCTATAGTTGATCTGACACGAATCAGCTGCGGTGACGCCATGGAAGACATTTTCGTCGTGAAGCGTTGCAACAAGATCATTATTCACGGTCGACGCGCCGGTGACAGCCAGCATGATCCAGCCGAAGCGCATAGCTGGTTTCGCATCTGCGATACGCGTACTGGCGGCTTCCTCGGCGATGGCTACGACGCGGAAGAGGATGCACGACGTGAATGCAAACGGCTCAACGCAGCCAGTTCTCTATCACCGGCCCGCCAGTCTTCAGTCTGATGCCGATCAGAAGCGGGTCTATACTGAAACCAGCTGAAGGAGCAGCACCCCACGGCAGAAGGCTCGCAACACGCGGGCTTTTTGCTGCAGCTCAGGTTTCATAGAACGGAGGTGTTCCATGTCCGAAAAAGAGTCCATCACCACCCTCCTCACCCTGCTCGACGCTCGACAAGCGCGCCTCGCCGCCGCCTGTAAAGAGATCGCCGACTGGGTCGATCACCAAGGCGGACACCCCACCGCCCTGCGCATCCGAGACCGGCTGAACGATATAGAGAAGGACGCTCCGCTGATTCGCAATACGCTGTCGGCGCTCAAGCCTGTCGATCGGCCACTGCCTCGGTTCAGATGATCTCAGCCTGGTTCAGGAAACTGGCTCACCCGCGGTGACACATTGTTCACCGCGCGCGCGTCTGGCCGTCATGTTTATTTTTGCAGTTTTTCACGTAACGGATACATCTGCGCGACTACAGTGAAGTCACTCCTTTGCAAAGTAACGCCCTCACCCGCCCGCATGCGGGTGTTTTTTTGCCTGCGCCCAAACGGCGAACGGTTGCCGTGCGTGAGTTGTCATAACTTATACATGTCGCAAAGGAGACAGTTATGGTTATCCATTTCAACGTCGACGGGCATCTGGCCTGCGGCCATAAAGGCAATCAACTGTCGGCAAGCCGCGAACTCAATCGTGTGAAGTGCCGCAGTTGCCGCAATACCGACGCCTATAAACAGGCACGAAAAGATCAGCGTAACGCCGCCCGCCGCATGGCCCGCCAGGCCAAAACTTCACACGTCGCCGTAAACTGGCGCGCAGAGTGGATCGATCGTCTGACAGCAATGGCAGGCCTACAGCGCTTGCCTCGCGGCTTTAGCGGGCAAGCATTCGTCTAGCAGTGCGTATTTGCAAGGCACAAAAAAGGCCTGCATGAGAAAACTCATGCAGGCCTTTGATATTCATGGTGCCCGAAGCCGGAATCGAACCGGCACGCCCTTACGAGCGGGGGATTTTAAGTCCCATGCGTCTACCAGTTTCGCCATTCGGGCGGTAGCGCGGTGCTGCTGTCTTCTGTCGCACAGTCACGATCCTGACAGGATCGGACCTTGAACAGCAGAGCGGGAAATATATACATCACTCCCCGGTGAAGCAAGTTCGCAATGGCCGTTTTTCAAGACTAAATCTTGCAGCGCAACGCAAATAAAAAAGCTCCGTAAATCATGGATCTACGGAGCTTGTTTATAGTGGAGGCCGAGGTCGGAATCGAACCGGCGTAGGTGGATTTGCAATCCATCTATAAAGCTTCGTATTTCAATAGCTTAGCACTATTTCCGTTCCGCAAGCTACTGATTTTTAAAGCCCTACAGGCCTTGATTTTCAAGGCCCCGTATGATGGATGCGGAACTGACTTCCAAACGAAGAACGCCACAATTTTCTGCAGTTCGTCGCCTTACCCTAGCCCTCTAGGAGCCGCTCAAAAACTGTATGCATAAACAGTGCAAAATGCACCGGCTACCTGTTAATTAAGCACCTTTTTCAACAGAACCGGAATTCAGCGCTATCTTAATAGCTCAACACAGGAGTTCCGCGTATGCCGATGAAGAACATTACTATCAGAAATTGTGGCGGGATCGGGATGTCCGTTCCCCAAGGCTTCTCAGAAAGTGTAGATATCGATGGCTTGGACATCTCGAACTGTGCAGAAGGCGGATTTCTAGAAAGGGATCCTGTTTCTGTTTTGGCTAAGCTCGGACTACCCGCAGAGACACCCTATCCTGCATTGCTGGACGCGCTAACCAAGTTGCAGGCTAACAATAATGCGCCAGTCGAGAAAAAAGCTGAAATTGTGACTCAATCCCAGCTTGGGCCTTTTCTGCAGAAAACAGCCAATGCCGCCTCCATTATAAAAAACATGATCGACATTTCGACCAATTCAAAGATCCAACAACTTATAACTACCCTAGTTCATTCCATCGGTGGTTGACGCTCAAATCAGCCCATTCAAAATCCCTTTCGATATATGAGGGCTTAACTTTCTCTTTCTACTCAGGCTCTCACCACTGATTATTCATTATGAGCAGAAGACCATGCGCAACTCCATAATGCACGACCTACGAACAAAAAAAACAAAAACCAATGGCAAAGTTGAAGTGCAATTCATACACAAAGGCAAGGCATGCCAGGTCATAGAAGTAAACACCAAGCTTGGAAAGCTATGCGCTGACTTTCAACTAATAACAAAAGACCTCGAGATAGTAGAATCCACAATCAAAACAGCCTTAATTTACAGACAAAGACTGGAAGCCTCAGCCCTGCAAAACGAGCCATTCAACCGCGACCACCCAGATCACATCGTATTTGGTAGCCTTTTGATATCTTCCATTATTACTTACTGGAAGTGCTTCGCCGATTCGACACGAAGAAAAGGAAAAATTCCAGAGCAAAAGCTTAAGTCAACTATCGGAAATGAACTATATAAAACCCACTTAATGATACAGGAGAAACGAAATTCCTTTGTGGCTCATGCCGGCGAGAACCAACATGAGTCCGCCAAGTCCATAATTTTATTAGATCCGCACGCAGTCGCTCCACATGCACTAATTTTTCATAGCACCTTTGAATACTTTGCAATTTCAGAACACTTAGAAGACTTCCTAGAACTCGTAGAAAAAGTTTCAGAACTAACCAAGACGACCCAGCGAGAGAAATGCTCAATTCTAACTAAAGAACTTGATGAAACCTTTACAGACTTACTCAAAACAGCCAAGGACCATATTATCTTTCTCGACTAACGGAAAAAGTTCCGTACATAGTCTTGGCAAGCGGACAGGGCAATCAGCCCCCGGTCGCCGGTGTCGGTGATGGCGATAATTCTTTGAGCATGCGCTGGGTCAAGTCGGGCGCGTACGGCTGCATGATCCACGCCGCGGGTGCCGGCGGTGGCTGGCACGTCGCAGCCTTTGGCAACGTCGGTTGCGTCGAGGAGGACTGACAGCCGCAGATCAGAAGTGGCAAGGCGATCACGCAGGCGATCTTGGTCACGTTGGGCATTGGTCATTTTCTCGAAGTGGGTTTGCTCACTGGCCGAAAGCTTCTGCTCGAGCGCCAGGCGCTTGTCCAGCTCGACCTGTTGCGCGGTAGCTGCAGCGATGGTCAGTTGATTAAGTGTTTCGGCGCTCAGCCTCGCCTGCTCCGCCAACTGTTTCCCGTAACGCCAGTCCTGAAACTGCCAGGCGCTGCCGGCGCCGATTAATACCAGCGCCAGCGCGCCCACCGCTTTCCACGGTACGACCATCACGGCACATCCCTGAAGAAGATATGCCTGCCCAGTTGCAGGGTCCGCTTGGCCTTCGCTGCCCAGTCGGGCGCCACCTTCATGCTTAGCGCGTAGTAGTGCGTAGCGCCGCCAGTAGGATCCGGTACCTTGCTGTCGATCACCTGATCAGCAGCGATCCGGCACTGTGCAAGTTCGCGGAACGGGATCTCACGAGCGCCACTGAGGAACGGGTAGTTCGGGTCACTCTTGTTCCAGCAACTGAACTGGTACTTCGCTTGGCACACGCCGGCGTAGCCCTCCCCCCACCACGAATTGCTTTTGCCGTCGAACACGCGGTTGCGGATAGTCCAAGCCACGGCCACTTGGCCGGCCGTACCTTCACCGCGAGCCTCACCCCAAAGGGTGCGCGCGAGGGTATCGCGGTCTTTTTCAGTAAAAGCCATCACTCTCTCCAGGCATAAAAAAACCGCCTCATGGGCGGATGATATGGGCAGGATCAAATCAAGCTGGCGGTGATGGCCAGTCTATGGTCTTTGGATACCCTTCCTGCTTGTCGATCTTGTTCAGCTTGAGTTTGTAAGCGGCGTAGGCTTTGAATGTCGCAACGTCATCGGCATTAAGTAGCTCTGCAATGTAAGCATCACTCATCCCGGCTGTGGCCTCGTCGGCGACGAACAATAGCGAATCACGAAGTGCTAGTGCGGCCGCTTTGAGTTCGGCATCTGTGAGCACTGGCAGTGCCGGCTCGCTAAAGCTCCAAACGCCATTTTTTTGCGACGCGCTCCACCCGACATTAGGAATAACATCCAAATCAGTGATATCTACCCAAACCATGTCTGGGTGAAACATCTCGGCCATATCGCCGTCGGTGGAGAAAAGTTCGTGAACAAGCTCCTCGGATACTCTCGCGTAAGTATTCATCACGTGTACTCCTCGATAATCACTATGCCCGGCGATCCGTTGCCACCTCCGCTAGCAAGTGGTTGGCTGGCGAATGAAATCGCGCCCCCCCCGCCGCCGCCATAGCCGCGCCCACTTTGCCCCGTACCTGCCGAGTTCACAGCGGTCCCACCAGCTCCAAGCTTTCCATTGCCGCCCGCTCCCGAAAACCCAGTGGTTGTAGAGGTGACAAAAGCCATAATTGCAGCTTCACTAGGGACAGCCAGATAGGCTCCAGTGATTGATATTCCGGTGGGCACAACGACACCAGTAATTGGTGCGCCTACAGGGCCAAAAACGCCCCCAGGGCTACCCCCATTAACCGAGATCAACGAGCCTACCGAAGATGAACCTCCGGCAGTGCCATTTACTCCAGTCACGCCCGACCCCGCGGCCCCTACTGAAACGGCCATTGATGCGGGGAACACTGTAAACAAGCCCTCTGCGTAACTACCACTGCTTCCGCCAGTACCAAACGAGATCTGTCCCGCTGCGGTTGTAGTTGAGCCACCTCCGCCGCCACCACCACCGATCAGTCGGATCCGAATAGCCCTTGTTCCTGCACTTGGCGTGTAAGTGCCGCTGGATGTAAAAGTTTGTATATTGATCAGCCGCCCCACTGCCTGATCAAGCCGCATGGCATGACTGCCCGCGGTACCTTGGGGAATTTGAACACGAGCACCCGGCGCCTCATTAATTACCCAGGCACCATTACCGCTGTTCACGCCGGGCTGCACAACATACCTCAGCACCGCGATGCCTCCAGGCAACTCTCCACCCTGAAGCGGTTGCAGCGCGAGTCCGTAGATAGGTTTCGCCACCAAACCGTCAGGCGCGTAAGTTGACGGGCCAGTGTTAGCGTTATTGATAAGCAGACGTTGCAGATATCCATTTGCAGGAAAGGCCGTCAATGCAGGAGTGTTGACTGCGGCGTAAGCGTTTGCTGGGCCGGTCGCATTGAGAATTACAGGTTGTTTGTTGATGAGGCGTATAGCTGCCAGCAACTGCGTGACGCTGGCTTCAGTCGGAACCAGCCCAGCCCCGGTAATGACATTTACAATTTCGTCGGTAACTGCGTTGCCCCACTGGGCAGGGATCAGGGAGCCAGGCGTACCGGCGAACGAATCCTCGTTCACGAACTTTCCGCCCACCAACCCAATGTTTGGCACGCTAATCGGATAATCCACGTTTTTCCCCTCAGTCGTAATTGATGCGCACGACGGTGTGCGCCGGCGCCGAACGCCGAATCAGGCACTCAAGTGCGTTGCCAGGATTTGTTCCAAAGCGCTCACCCCAGAAGCTCGCGCCGAATCTGCGGCCAATGCGTTGTCGGCTACCCGTATTGAGCGTCCACAAGAATTGCGCGCCCCAAGTGCCGAAGTGTGCAGACCCAAAATGCGAACGCCCCATACGGGGCGCTCTGTGCTCAGTGATCGTCGGGGATGGATATCCCTGACTAATGGCTATCTCGAGGAAGTACGCTCGGCTCTGGCCTCCGATTTCAACTAGCCGCCGGCGAACTGCAAGGCGCCGATCTTCGAAAGCGGCATTCGGCCCGAGGCATGCATCTGGAAGCCCCATCACGGACTCCCAGTCAGGTACCAGCTCGTTCACTGACGCTGGGTCCATCTCATTCAAAAGATCGACAGCTCTCTCATCCAGACGAGAGAACTCAACAGACACCCCGGATAGAACCAAATCAATTTCTGGAACTAGGTCGGGATCCCATGCCGGACCGGCAGGCAGTAACCCACGCAGTTGCTGGCGATATTCGTCGGCAGTTCGAGCTACAACCATGCGACCCCCCAGTAAATCAGCAACTCACTAGGAGCCGCGGTTACGTTTGCCAAAGGCCACTCAAGATCATGGTCAACTTCACCTGTAGCGCTGCTGATCGCCTCGCGAATGTGCGTCAACAAAAGCGTCGATCCCAATCCTGCTTCACGATTGTGCAAGTCAATCAGTTGAGCTTCAACGGCTGCCCGGATTGCTGAACTGTCCGGCCTGAGTCGGATGTTGTACGACACATGCTTTTCGATTGGGGGAAGGACGAATACTTCTGCTGTAACTGGGCGGAGAGGTTCGATGTGTGCTTTCACCTCGGCCAACTGTGCAGGACTGGGCACAGGTACTGGATCATTATCACGCATGACAAACACCCCTACTGTTCCTGGCCCCATATGGTTTCGCCGACACCAAGCCCGCGTTACGCCAGGCACTTCCAACGCCCAGGTCTCATAGTCATCAGCAGACCCGCCGTGAGGAATTACGCGATATGAGCGAATCACCCTTGCCCGCAAAGACTCTATGCTTTCCTCGGGGATGCCCCCTATAAGGCCAGGGGCAAGAATCGTGAATGCATTCACCACCCCATTAACTGGCTGCACCAGCATCAATTGCGCCCCAGTGCTAGCGTTACCCAGAGTTCCGGCGTCCACGGCTTGTACATTCACGCTATTCACACCGGCGACCGTGGTGACTGGCTCGGACACCCGATACATACGGCCATCGCCGGATTGCAGAACAACAGTCTGGTCCAGAACTGCACCAGCAACAGCGGTGAAACTCGCCGCGCCTTCAGAAGGCTGAGCGGCCTTGCGCGGCTGGTTCAGGCGCAGGGCCGCGATCCGCTCCAATGTTTCCTCATCAGCCTTGTCCGGCAGGATCTGGGCGACGATCCAGTCGAGGTAACCGTAAAGGCCATAAGCAGTACCACTCAAAGTGCGTGCAAGCACCTGAGCATCTGAGCGCCGGAGCGAGTCGCTGGCTAGATCGTTTTGCGTGCGGCTGACCAGCACGGGCAGTGAAGGTGTTTCAAACGGCATAGATCACCTGCCAGGAAGATATGGGTTTGATTTCGATGCGATCGCCGCCCGGCACCGTGAGGATGACCGTCAGATTCAGCCGGTTGATTTCGGCCTTCTCGCTGGTTATCTCGATCGCGATCACGTGGCCATCGTCCAGTAGCCACCGCAGGGCTTCGTTCGCGTAGAACTCGGCATCGCGCTGCGTGGCGTCAGTTAGCTTGACCCGCCGCAACAGCCACAGACGCGATCCGATGCGGTCGTCGGCGATACCCGGGTAGCTGTCACCCCACCAGCCGTACAGCTCTTCATCATCCACGGGGTCATCGGTCAGTGCTCGGCGCCAAGTAAACAGACTGATCAGCACCGCGCGGGTCAAGGTTGGCTCACGATCATCAGAAAAGATCATCAGCCCCCCGCTGCGGGTGGCCCGCTGTTGCCGTTGCCCGCTTGGACATTGGTGTGAACGTGCTGGATCTGACTGACGCCGCCGGCCAATTGATCACCGGTCGACACAATCTTCCCGGTCTGGTTGATGACCGGGGTATCAAAGTTCACCGCAGTCGTTGCTTTGATGTTCAGCGTGCTTGTCTCGATATCGATGATCCGCCCGCGCTTGAAGTGGATTTTGTCGCCTTCGTCTGTGTAGATCGCCACCTCGCCCGGCTTCAGCTCCGTGATGCGGTACCGGCGATCGGCGACAACCACGACGACAGCGTGGGAGCGATCGCCGCCGAGGAACAATGTCAACACCTCGGCGCCCGGCAATGGGTTGCTGGTAAGGCCGTAAGGCTCAAAGTGTTCCACGTTGTCCTTCAGCTCGCCGGCGGTCAGTCTCACCTGCAGCGTCTGCATCATCTTCTCGGCCGCCGCCAGCACAACCGTGCCGCGCGCCATCATGCTTTTCAGGCTCATTTTTTCGGCTCGTAGTCTGCGGGGATAAGGTATTCGAAGTTGTCGGCCTTGCCGCCTTTCTTCAGCTTGCGGTCTTTGTGCGGGTCGTGCGGTTCAGGCTCGAAGCCGTCCGGCGGACCGACCTCCAACTTGGTGATCTGCCCACTATCGCTGAGCGTGTAAGTCACCCGTGCGATGAGCATGATTCGATCGAAGCCCATAATTGGATCGATGATCCGCACCAGCGAGTTGTGTTTCCAGAGCGCGCCGTTTGACTGCCGCCAGCCATGCACCGTGTAATTGGTGGTTAGCGCTTTACCCATGCGCGTGCCGCGCTCCCAGTTCGCCCGGGCCCGCGCCAGTTCGTTGGTCATCTGGCCGGATTCCTGAATGATCATGACCCGCTTGCGACCAACGCGCGGATCTGCCACCACCGCCGACACCTCTGCCGCCTGCTCACCGAACTCTTCGTCGGTACCGCTCTTCTGGCCGAGCACCTGGTATTCGGAAAACACCGCCGAGAAATCCAGCGCGGCGTCACCCGTCAGGATGTTATTGCCGACTTCCAGCGCATCGAATGCCCGGACCTCGCTGCCGGGCTTGGCCAGCACGGCCATACCCTTGGCGTCGTCAGTGGAGAAGACGCGGAACAGCGTCAGCAGGCGGTCGATGGATTCGAAAACGGTTTCGCCTGGCTCGATCGTATGGTCTGACAGCTTTGCCCCTTCCGGGATTTCACTGCGGACACGAACACCGTAAGGCGACGCCAGCGCCTTGACGATCAAAAGGACGCTTTGGTTGTTCCACTGCCCCGGCTTATTGACTGCCGCACAGTCCACCAGATCGGCGGTGAGGGAACGGCCGCTGACGCTTGTGGTGATTTGCTGATGGTCGTAGCTGATCGGTGTGGCGAACACCCAGCCGGTCAGAACAAGGTCATCGCCAATCTTGACCTGGCACTTGGCGCCCTGCTTGATCGGCAGCGGCAAGGGCTGGCCGGGCCACTTCCATGTGATGTTCAGGGTGAATGACCGCGCCTGATCCTCAAGCCCGGCGGTGATCTCTACCGATTTCCAGCCGAAGTAATCCAGACCGTCAACCGTGAGGCTGACAGCGTTGACGTCTTCCATGGGTTACCTCTGGGCGATTTTGATCGGGCGGGCCGGGACGAAGCCGGGATGACGCAGGCGGTTGCGCTGGACCACTTCGGATTCACGCGTGGCATCACCGAACCGACGATAGGCCAGCACCAGCGCCGACAGCGTCTCACGCGGCGTGATTTCCACTAGGCGCACGCCCGACTCAGCAACGGCAGTCAGGTGTTTGACGATGGTCTGTCGCAGGGTGTTGAGCGCCATGTAGTGCTCGGGATCAGCCTTCAAGGACGCCTGAAAGATTGCCTCATTGAGGTTGTCGCGCAGCTCGATCACGTCGTCAGCCACCGGCACCTCCGGACGCACGATCGGCTGCACGGCCTGCTGCTCGACCGAAGCAACCGTGGCCGTCGAAACCGGCTGCGAGGCTACAGGCATTTCACTGATGATCAGGGCGACCTGAACCAACAACGCATCCTGCACCAGATTGGCAGTGGCTTGGGAAGCCGCCGCCGCATCAACACCGCCCGAATCGCTGACGGTATTGATGCTGGCCACGGCCTCGGTTTGCTGCGTGGCGGTGGCCACCGAGTTCCGGTAGTTCGAACCGGAGTCGTCGCCCAGGTAATCATCCACCGAAAACTCACTGAAGTAGCTAGAGAACAGAGACGAGAGTGAATCCGGCGCATTCATCAGTGACTGCACAAAGCCGGTCAGGTTGGTGAAGGCACCGATGATTGTCGAGAACTGCTGCTGAATTACCGTGTACACGCCCGATAGGCTGTTGCGCAGACGGGCCAACCCCAGACGGGCCTGATCCACTCTCTCCATCGCCGACTGGTACCGGGCCAGCGCGGAATCCAGCAGGCTATCGGAGGCCTTTACCACCTGCTGCTGGGTATTGACCTTCGCCGTCGGAAACTTTAGCGGGATGTCCGGATAGAACGTCACCGCGAAAGCGGCCATGCCGCCCTGCTTGAAGTCATGCGTCAGCTCGGCTTCACCCGCTTTTACCTGCATGCGGCCCAACCAGGGGTGCACCAGCTCACCAGCGCCTGGAGTTTCTAAGGCCTCCATGAACCTATCGCGGCGCTCGAAACAGTCGTCGCCGATGATCCAACAAACCAGCCGGTGAACCTGAGCCTGTTTGCCCAGTTGCTCGGCGTAGGGCTCGTCGCGTTGCGGAAACTCGTGCAGCTGCACTTTCATGCCGACCGGCACCGAAGCCTGAGGGATCAAAAAACTAATCCCCCGGAACGACGCCGGCAGCATTTGATCACGCCATGTCTGATCCATTTACGGCCTCATCACACCCACGGTGCGGGTGCCTACGTTGGGTTTGATGTTCAGCCCCGGCTGATTGGTGTGTGGCTTGTCGACCTGAAGGCCAGGCGGTGGGTTCTCGAAACGCATCACCAATTCGCCCTGCAGCTTTGGCTGACTGGCGGCCATGGCATTTTGAACCAGCGAATCACCTTGCGGCGACCAGCGCTCACCCTCCGGCCGTGGCCGGAGCAATGTGCCGTCGCCGTTACCGGCACGCGCGGGTGCCACTTGCATGGTCAGGTTGTTGACGGCGTTGGTTGCGCTATTCACCGCACCATCCATGCCGGCGTCGCCCACCATGCCGAACGCGCCCATGATCGATTTCACCCACCCGCTGATCTTGTCCCACGCATCCTTGAACCACTGGAGCGCGGGCTCCCAGTTTGCGATCAAGGCGCCGGCAGCCATTGCAATCAGGCTGGCGATCAGAATGAACGGGTTAGCTTTCGCCACTAGGTTGAATATCCGGGTCGCCACCGTCGCGGCAAGCACGGCCCCGCGCACCACAAACAGCGTGGCGCTGAAGATCTTACCGGCGACGTTTGCGGCCAGCATTGCAACGCGCATTGCAAGGAAGCCCGCAGCCGCGCCCATCAAGCTTTTCGCGAGAACCGGGCTGGTCTGGGTGAATTTGTCCCACGCCAGCTGGGCGCGCAGGGCTACTGCCTTGATCAGGTTCCAGAGGGCCGAGAAGAACGGCGCCACCTTCTGCCAGTTCGCAATCAGCAGGCCAGCCGCCAGCGCGAGTCCGCGTATAACCCAGCCAACTACCGAAACCTTGGTCGCGGTGTCGAACAGTTTCATGGCCACGATACTGCCCATCACCGCCAACTTGAGCGCGACGAAGGCAAGGCCAGCGCCGAGGATGCCCTTGACCAGACCGGGGTTCGCCGCGGCGAACTCCGAAATCTGACTCACGATCGGCCCCATCAGCGTCATGATTTCGTTGAGCGGCGGCAGCAGTGCGTTGCCGATCTCAATGCCAAGTCGGGTGACTCGGTTGCGCATCAGCTGTAACGCGTTCGCCGTCGTCGCCGAACGGGCTTCGTATTCCTTGTTCATCGAGCCAGCGAATTTGGTGCTTGCCGAAACGTCGCCGAAGCTCTTTTTCAGCAAATCAAGATTCGTCAGAAGCGGAGCGATTGCTGTAACTGATTCAGATCCGAAGAGCTGAGTCAGCAATCCCGCCTGTTTTTCAGGTGCAACTTTCGCAACGCGCTCGAGCACATCAAGCATCGTTCCCTGAGCATCCTTCTGCATGCCTTCGGAAACTTTCTTCACGTCCAGTCTGAGCGACTTGAAGGCTTGCGTTTGCTCCTTGGTTGCAGCCTTCCCTTTGGTCAGTGCCAGCATGAAGTTCTTCAGGCCAGTCGCCGCGACCTCACTCGGCACCCCCACCCCCGCAAGCGTCGCGCCCATCGCTGCGATCTGCCCCGACGCCAGGCCCGCAATTTTCCCCAGAGGGCCAATGCGGGTGACAATGTCGGCAATCTGCGCCGCAGAGGATGGCCCGGTGTTGCTCAGGTAGTTGATCTGGTCCGCCAGTTTTACAACCTCTGGCTGCGTAAGTTTGAACGACGTCCGCCATTTGGCCATCATCTCGCCCGACTGCTCGGCAGTCTGGTCAAACGCGATGCCCATCTTCACCGCGTCTTCCGCGAACTGGCGCAGCTCGCCGGCGGCGAAACCAGCCTGCCCGCCGGCGGCGACGATAGCGGCGATGCCACTGGCCGCCATCGGCATTTTCTCGGACAGATCAAGCACATTTTTGCCCATGGCCTTGAACTGCTCAGGCGTGTCGAAATCGACCACCTTTTTCACATCGGCCATGGACGATTCGAATTCAATCGCCGCTTTGGTACCCGCGACAAACGGCGCAGCGAAAGCCCCGCCCTGCAACACATCTTGAAAGCTGATCTTGCCGAGCCCCGAGCCTTCCAATTGCTTGCGAAAGCCCGCAACTTTTTTCCGGATGCCGCCCAGCATCGGCGACAGCTTATCGACGCCGGTGATCAACGCCTTGAGCTGAAACTTATCCGCCATCACTGCACCTGCTGGAGACTATTGATTCGTTGCGCGTGCTCCATGGATTCGCGGAGCACGTCGATGGGTCGAGCCAACATCAGTTCCGGATCCGTTTTCCAGAACCACGCCAGGTCATAAGCAACGGCGATCAGGTCGTGGATGGAGTCGACGCCGCACTCATGAAAAAACTGGCCACCGCCCAGCTCAGCGAATTCAGGTCTGCCAGATCCAACTGGTTGACCGACGACGGCGGGATGCCAGCGCAGACGGCGATGTATTTAGCGGCCACGTCCATGTCCAGGCTGACTTCTTCGTTCTTGTCGATCTTGTACGGCAGCGCCTTGATGGCCCGAACTTCCTGTACCGTCGGACGGCGCATGGTCAACTCGGTCACCGGCTCGCCGTGAGCCTCGATCGCCACCTGCAACTTCACCAGATCACTCATTGCCAGCTCCCTTTAACGCCATCGAATTGCAGTTCAAGTGTGCCATCGTCGCCCTTGAAAGAAGGCTCATCGACGAGGAATGCCCCCGACAGCACGTAGACACGACCGTTGTTGAATTCACAAGTCACCGTCATGTCCCGACCGTTGGCCAGTTTTTTGATCGGAAAGCCCTGCGGCATCAGCGCGGTCATCTTCAGGTAAGGCGCGAGCTCTTCTTCCTTGAAAAAACCGGGATAGATCGTCTCGCGTTTTACTTCCATCAACGGGGCTTCCGCGCCACCTGTGATGGTCAGCTGCTCACCGTCTACTTTGACGTACGCGGTGCCGGCTACTTTTTCGCCCATGGTCTTTGTCTCCAGAATGAAAAAGCCCGCACAGGGCGGGCTGGGTGTTCAATTGAGCGTTACGCCGCTTCGTCGTACTGGAGGCGGAACTGGTTGAGCAGCGCGAAGATGCGCAGGCCGTTGATGTAGTCAGGCGGGAACAGCACGTTGACCCGGCTCGGATCATTGAGATCTCGCTCGACCACCAAGTGCTCGGCGAAAAGATCGGCGTTTTCCACGTGGCCTTCCAGTTCGAGCTTGGCGTACTGCGCGATCAGCTCGCCGCGAATGGTCGCCGGTGTGACGATGGGTTGGCCGGCGCCGAAGCGCGTGCCGTCGCTCGCCAACTTGTGCCGACCGTACTTGCTGGTGATCACGCTCTGCATGCGCCGGACGATAAACGCCGACTGGTGCATGGTCTCGCTGTCCAGGTACGAATTGTCGGCTTGGCCATAAGCGTTCTTCTGGTAGGTGGTGATCGAGCGCTGGATGCGCACGTAGCCGCCTTCGTAGTACGCAGTGGCGATACCGTAGTTCAGCAGCGACTGGCGCTCTGTGAGGGTGAAGCGGTCACTGGCCGGCGCCGGATCCACGCCCGGCATGCTGCCGCTCTGCGTTGGACGGCTGGCATCGGCAGAGATGAACACCGCCGTGCGTGCCGCGAGCGATGCCGCCACCACCCATACCGGTTGAGGCACCCCGGGCTCGACACCCTGGATGGTCATGTGCTGATCGTTGCGCACTTGCCCTGCCGCCACCAACGTACCGATGGTGCCGCGCTTGGCAGTGTAGACATGGCCGAACAACTGTTTCGCCCAGCTCCAGCGACCGGTGTTGTCGTCCATCGCGTCTTTCCAGGCATTCAGCGTGGTCGAGTCCGACCATGGCTGACACAGGAATTCGAAGGGCTCATCACCCAGCGCTGCGATCGCATCGACCACATCCGGAGCACCGACGCCCGCGGCCATCGACGTGGTGACTACGGTCAATCCTGCCGGCGTGGATTCGCCATTGGACTTGCCCAGTCGATTCATCTGGATGCTGATGTCGTTGCCACTTTCTCCCGTCCACTTGCAGGTCAACGTGACCACGCCGGAAGCGGCCGCAGCGGTGACCGGCAGATCTGGCGTTGCGTTGATCTTCACAGCAAGCGCGGCGGCAACAATCGCTGGAGTCGCCGCCGACGCAACCACCGACTGCACGCGGACGCCGCCGATGTAAAGGTTCAGCAATCCGGCCTCGGTTGCCGCTCCGGTGAAGGTGACGGTTGCCGAAGCAGATTCACCGGTTTCGTTTTGCAGTGGCAAACACCACACCTCGCCGATCGGGTCGACCTTGCGCCAATTCTCGTACATCGCGGCAAGCATTGAGCCTTGGCCGGCGATGCTCTTGGCGATCGAGAGGCTGGAGACCAGCACCAACTTGCCGATGCTTTCGCTCTCAGCATCGTCATTAACCTGTGCGACGATGAGGCGGCGCATCGCGCTCGACGCGCTGTTTGCTGCCGAGCTATCCATTTCCGCGTAGAACAGCGGCACTCGGATATCGGCGGGGATGTTGCTGAATCCGATGGCCATTATTTGCCGTCCTCGGGTTTCGCCGCTGTAACGGCCTTGGTGGATTTGGTGGTGACATCACCGTCAGCCAGGCGACGGCGCCACCAGGCATTGTCGGGGACTTCCCGGCCCTCAACGGGCAACAGGTCGCCCGCCTCCGGGTCGGGCACAGAGCGGCCAGAGGCCGGCGCCACAGTGATGCGCTTGGTCATGGTTTTACGTCTCCAGTGAATTGGACTTCAATGCGCCCGTCCGGGCCGGGGCGCTTCAGGTTGGGGTCCGCCGGGTCGATGCAATCCATGCGGATGTTCGCGCCGGTGAAATTGGCCAGACCGTCTAGCTCCAGTTCGTGCCAGGTCTCTGGAGGTTGGTCCGATCGATTGCGGCCGATCTGGAATTCGGCGGTAAAAAGGTATTGGTAGATGACTCGGGCACGACTGACGAAAACCAGCGCACCTTTGTCGTATTCGATCAGCGTGTACTCCGGGCCAGGCTTCCAACCCACCAGAGCGCGCCATAGTTCTGAACGCAAGTCGTGCAACTGATCGTTGGCCTCTTGCCCCCGTTCATCCCCGGCGTCCAAAACAACCACAACGGCAAACTGGTCTGTGACTTCCTGTATCACAGCGTTCTGTGCCTTGCTGGGCGCTGCGGCATCTGCCGCTGCAATCACGTATGCCGCTGGCATGGGGAGCTTGGCAGTCTCCGCAACAGCGTCCCAATCGATACCGGCTGCAACCCGACCGGCATAGGTCGGGCATGTCGCCTTGAGATGGGCAACAATCGGGTTCAACTTCATTGATCAACTCCCGGGCATAAAAAAACCTCGCGAGTGCGAGGCTTTTTCGAGGAGCGGGGATCAGCCTGTAGTGAAGGCCTCCACCGCCGAACCAACATTGATGTCGCTTGGCAAAGGCAGCTTCACGACGGTTACATCTGACTCTTTGGAAAACTTCCCTTCCGCCAATTGGCGGGCGCTTCCGTTCACCGACTGGAATTTATTGGCTTCGTAGAGCCAGATGTGCGGCGCGCTCTTACCGTTCAATGTCAGGTTCCAGCACCCAATCATCGAGCGGTTGCCAATCACTTTCGAATCACACTCGACAGAACCGTTGGGGTAGATCTTATGGTTCAGGTAGATGAGGGTGATGCGATCGATTGCAGCACTGGGGGCTTCCCTCGCAGCTTCTACAGCATGCGCAGTAACCGCCGAGACGGACATGACGACGGAGGCAATTAAACTCAACGCTTTCATAGATAACTCCCTGTTAACAGAGCAGCAAGCCTATCGCAAAAGCTTTGGAGAATGCCCGCTACACCGACAACAGCTCATGACAGCGCCGCCGCGAACGCCGTGAACAGGATTGACCGAACTTGCTCGGATGAGTCCTGAAGGGCGTCAGCCATGTAGTTGTCGTGCGGTTTGATCCGCCATTCCCCCGCCGCCCGCTCGGCGACAAGTCGGGCACGAACGCCGGCCTGCCGTCGATTCTTGCGCCCGATGCCTTTACCGGGCGCGAGCTTTTGGGGCTTTCGGCCTTGCTTTACGCCATAGTAAAGGTAAGCCGGGTAGAACTCGCCCATTGCAGGCGTGAGGGTCGGGGAAATCTTGACCATGAAGCCGGAGCGCGACACCTTGAACTTGATGGAGCTGACGGTCTCGCCGGTTCGGTTGACTGGGTAGCCCTGCCGTCCCTTGCCCAGCACCAGGTTCATTTGCGCGTGCTGGGTCACCAGCAGACCGGCCTTGCGCATTCCGGCGCGGATCTTCTTCTTGTCGAATGCTTCGCGCTCGAAATCTTCGAAGCCCTCGACATGCAGGTAACTTTCGACCGACGCGGAGTTAGCCATAGATTCCACCTCCAGGCTTTTGCGGCCCGAGTTCTTCGACTTCCAGAATGGTGAAGCGACGCGTTCCATTCATATCCGCGACCCGCCGCACCCGATAGATAATCCCGTCATGCACGACTTCATGCGCATCACTCACGCCCTTGAGGTAGTAGAACGTCACCCGGTGGGTGATCTTGACGTCGGTCTGAACACCAGCCGTGTAGACGGCGGTACCGACTGGCTCGATCTTCGCCCAACGCCTTTTCTCGTCGGTGAAGATTGAATCGAGGCCCTGAGCCGGTGTCGGGACATCTGTGCGGAGTCTGAGCAAAATACGCCGATCCAGCTCGCCGGCACTCGGTTCGCGGTAGGCCATGGTCAGAACCTCGGCGGAACGGTGACCTCAGCCACCAAATGATCAAGAAACTCTGAAGGCAACTCGGACAGCGACTGGCCGACCAGGAACATTTCTGGATGCCGAAGGATCGTTGCCGCCGCCATCAGCAACCAGTTGCGAACGCCGGGGTGAAGATCAAGGTCAGTCTCTGCCTTGTAGCGGATACGCAAGACGCCAGCAGGCCGCCCAGCGGGGAACGATACGAAGCTTTCGCGCTGGCCCTGTTCGAGATCTACCGCTCCAGCGTAATCGCTCCATGCACCATCAGGCTGCCGGACCGTGACCGAAACAACCTCAGTCGCCTGCCCCACATCCAGCGCATGCCCGGAGGGGAACGCAGCGGGCCAGTCTTCTTCGTAGATCGCCCCGCGAATACCTGCACCGGTTTTGGATTCACATTGGGTCGTAACGCCGGGGATGATGATGTCGCTGATCAACCCCGGCTCCATGTCCTCAGGCTCCAGTCGACACTGGAAAGCCACCTGTTCCAGTGTCAAAACTGGCTCGCCGAAGTACTCGATTCGACGGGCCATGGCTTAGGGTTTCTCTTCGTCGAGGCCACCGCCGCCGCTCTCGTTATTGTCGGCACCGACGCCGGTTCCATCCGGATTGCCGCCCACCCCTGCCGGCTGATTGCCCTCGGCTTTTGCTGTGCCGGCTTTCTGGGTTTTGCCTTTACCGCCCTTCCCTTTCGTTGCGGTTTCGCCACCAGCCTGATGGACTTCGGCAAAGCCTTTGGACTCCAAACCATCAACAACTGCCTGATCGAAGGCAGCCAACTCATCAGTCGAGTAACCACGCCAGGCTTTCAAAAAACGCACCACTACTTTATCGGTCATCACTCAACCCTCAGATACGCGAAACCCCGCCAGAGCGGGGTCATTGGATTACATGCCAGCGCCCCACTTGACGTTGATGGCAACGACAATGCACTCGACGTGACGCGGGCCGAAGTCATGCTTGGCGATCACTTTGACCAGCGTCTGGTCACGCTGGAACGCGCTGACCATGTTGCCTTCGGCGTCCTTGTAGGAGGCTTCGTTACTGAAGGAGATCGTCAGGTCCATGTCTTCGCCGATCATCATGTCCGCGAAGTTGACGAAGTAGAATTCGGTCTCGTCGCCACCCGCGCCGAGGTTGACAGGGATCTGGTTGCTCAGGCCAACGGGGTAGCCCTTGAACAGACCTTGCTCGATTTCCGGATACGCCTTGTTGCCATTGCCGTCACGCAGCGATTGCAACCAGCGGAACACCCGCGGGTGCATCAGCCAGCCGCAGTCCTTCATCATCACGTTCGCTGTTTCCAAACGGAGCATCATGCCGCCGCAGAACAGGTCGATTTTTTCCAGGGTGATGGTGTCCACTGCCGGGGCCGGCAAGACGTTGAACGGCTGAGCCCAATAACGCATGCCCTTTGGCAGCGAGCCGCTACCATCCGCACGGATGAAATGCAGGTCTTCCGACAGGCCCATCGATACAGCCAAATCGGCAACAACAATTTCGTCGATTCGAGGGCTGACGCCAGCGTTGGCAATCAGGTCATTGGAAATCGGCACGATCGCAGCAGCCTTTTTCGCAGACAGTTTTGTATCCGCGAACGTCATCCCTGTGAGCGGGATATCGGTTTCGGTACCGATGTAGGTTACGACGGTGTTGCCGGTGATACGGGGCTGGGTCAAGTTGCCATTGTTCAGCGGCAAGCTACGTGCACCCATCTTCCGAACAACAGACATCGGGCGGAGCGCCTCGATGATTTCGGTAGCGAAGTTCGTCGGAACCAATACGCCGCCAGCACCCGGTGTAACTGTGCTCAGCGCCATAGAAACATCGGTAGAAAACCCGCCCTGCTGCGCCATTTGCGCGGCTTGATGCTGGTTGCCACCGGCGGCGGCAAGCAGCCGAACCATCTGGGCCATCCGCACACCTGGTGCTTCAGCCGGCCCACCACCGTGAATATGGCCGTGAGCACGACCTTGCGGCGGACCGGTGCGAGATTGAGCAGACTCGTTAACCGGTACAGCGCTGGCTGCGGCAATACGCTCTGCCTGCTCTGCACGACTGATCTTGTCAGTCAGCGCGTTGAACTCCACTTCCAGACTCGCGAACTGGGCCAACTGTTCTGCCGACAAGGATTCGCCTGCCGTCTCGAGTTTGGCCAGCGCCTGAATCGAATCGTTGATCTTCGCGCGTTCGCTACGCAACTGAAGTACTTGGGACATGTTGCCTCCTGGGCATAAAAAAACCCGCACAGGGCGGGTTTCGGTGACTGCCGCGAACGCGGTCAGATCTGGGTTTGAAGATTCAACGCGGATGCACGGACGGACAATCGGCCGGACTGGCGGGCAGTGCGACTCATGGCGACAGAGTGAGAAAGGTCATCAACCGCCTGTTGCGGACTCTGCATTCGGTCAGCAAGCCCGGCATTGATACCGGCCTGCCCCCGATACAGCCCTGCCTCAGTGGCAATGACCTGCTGCACGGAGAGCCCGCGATAGTCAGCCACCGCGTTGACGAAGAGCTGGTAACTCTCCTGAACAACATCGTTGAGGTACTTCAACGATTGCTCGCTCAAGGGTTCGTGAGGGCTGAGGTCGTTTTTGTGAGCCCCGGCGTAAACCGTGGTCACCTTGACGCCCATGCCCTCTTCCTGCTTTGAGCGGTCCATGTGACTGGCAATCACGCCGATCGAACCGACACCGCTGGTCTGGCTCACCACCAACTCGCTACAGGCCGAGCCCAACAAATAGCCGCCGCTGTACGCCATGAAGTTGACGATGCCGGTAATGGGCTTTTGCTGAGCCATAGCGCGAATATCGGCTGCCAGTTCGAAAGCACCTACGGCAGATCCGCCGGGGCTGTCGATATCCAGCACGATCCGCTCGACCATTGGATCGGCCACCGCATTGCGCAACTGCGCCCGCAATGACTCGTAGCTGGTCATGGTTTCGCACATGCTGATATGGCTACCGCGACTGACCAGCACGCCGCTCACGGGAATTACCTCGATCCCGGTTCGAGCAATGGCCGTCCGGCGCTCTTCTTCACGCTGCGCGATACGGTCGATGCCGTCATCGCCCCAGATTGCCGGGCCGTTCGGGGCTCCGATGTTCACGATGTTCAGGCTCATTGCCTGGTTGGCCCACCGCACGCCGAGATCGAGCATGTCAGGGAGCACGAGCAGCGGCTGATTGAACAGCAGGCTGGAAGCTCTCAGGTAGTTTTTCATTGCGCAAGAATCCTTCCGATTTCAGCGTGCTGGAGTTCGAGCTGCGCTCGCACCTTGGGGTTAGTCAGATCGCCGCCGGGTTTCCCTGCATCGACCATGTTCAGGGGCTGCAGGTAGATCTCGCCACCAGACACGGGCGGCATGTTCTCCAGCCGACGGATGTCGTTGACGCTGAGCCAACCCCATTGCCGGCCAATGGCATACGCCTCGTAACGGCTCTTCTGGTCGCCACGCAACAGACCCGACAGATTGAACTCGATGAAGTACTCGCGCCGGTCCTTGGGCAGCAGGAAGTCACGCATCATCGATTGTTCGTGGCGTTTGACCCACGGCAACAACGCGAACACCACGAACTGGATCATCAGTTGTTCGAGCGTGTTGTAGTTGGACTTCTCCAGGTCGTTGACCATCGGCAGCGGGATCTTGTAGATCCGGGCGATATCGGTGCCGGTGGTTTTGAGTATGCCCAACACCTCGGCATCCACGTTGTTCATCGACACGGGCTTGAAAGTCATGCCCTCTTGCAGCAGCGCGACCTTTTTGGCGTTGTCCATGCCACCAAACTTCTGGCCCCACTG
Source organism: Pseudomonas sp. VD-NE ins (assembly GCF_031882575.1). Taxonomy (NCBI): domain Bacteria; kingdom Pseudomonadati; phylum Pseudomonadota; class Gammaproteobacteria; order Pseudomonadales; family Pseudomonadaceae; genus Pseudomonas; species Pseudomonas sp. VD-NE ins. The sequence continues at coordinate 2,871,717 of NZ_CP134772.1, read as the reverse complement.
ATCGACAATCTTGTCGATGCTGCCCTGATCCTTGATCGATGGGGCTTCGCGGGGCCGCTCGATGACGCCCGACACGGTCACGCCGTTGGCGAAGCTTTTGCCGGTGTACTGCCGCACGGCTTGGGCGAGACCGAGTGATTCGGCATGCACCTCGATCGGCGAGAGCCCAACGTACTGATTGGTGCTGACCCATCGAACGTGGTGGATCATGCGCATCGGCACCGGATCACTGGCTCCGATGCGGTAATACGGCAACAGGTCGCCTCCCTTCAGCACCTGAACCTTGTTGTTGCACAACGGCCATAGGCCGATGACATTGCCGTCGTCGCGACGGTCGATGAAGCTGTAGCTGTTGCCCCGTAGGCCCGCCGCTAGCTGGGAACCTTCCCGGTATTCGTAAGGCGTCTGAAAACCATTGGGCTGGTACCGCAGCACGTCGTATGCGGGATGATTGATCGCCGCTTCCCGCTGCCCGTTCTCTTGCCGGCGGTACATTTCACATGGCAACTGCCCCATGGTTTCCGCCAGCAGCGTGACGCAGTTCTGCAGGATGGGCAGACCCAGCGCTGACTCAGGTGTGACCGTGACGCCTGAACTGTTGCGACCACCACCGATGAGTCCGCGCCAGAACCCACTGTCCGGGTTTGTGAGAGTGCCGCGTCCATCGCCGAGCAGGCTTGAGAAAAACATGCTCAACCTCCTTGGGGTTTGGATTGGGCTTTCAGTACAGCGGCTGCGCGATCGGCAAGATATGCCCAGGCCAGCAGACCGACACCCGCGACGATGCAACCGGCGGGAACGCTGATCAACGCCACGCCCCCGACCAACAGCCCGAAGCCCAAAAGGCCGGCAAGCCATGCAGCGATGGCTAATTTCATATACCTGCCCCTTCGTCGTAGATGGATTTACCGCTCGGGCCACCAGACTTCATGCTGGTACCGACGGCGATGATGGATGCCACGATGCCGTCGATCCGCCCGGTCGCTTTGGCTTTATCTGCTTTGCGATTGTTCGCTGGATCGGAAACGATCACCGCGTTACCGGCGCACCAGGTCATGACCGGGTTGCCATCGTGGCGCAACGTCTCAACCGTTTCGGACTGCACCAGTTCGTAATCCGCCGGATCCAGGTCAATGACATCGCTTTCGGGTTCACGTCCGAGTAGTCGGCGCTCAAACTCGTCGACCGCCGGCGCCATATCCTTGAAGCCCTGACCGAATGGCACGACCTCGGGCAGCGTGATGTCCTCATCGGTCATCAGCTGCAGAAGATCTTCGGCGCGCCACCGGTCGTAGCCGATCCGCTCGACATCGAAGTAGGCGCAGATCTTCACCAAGCGCAACAGCACATGCTTCTTGCTGATGGCACGCCCGGGCGTGGTTTCGAGATGCCCGTCCTTCAGCCACATAGCGTAAGGAACCTTGTCTCGATCTTCACGACCTTGGAGATCGTCGTCGGGAATCCAGAAGTACGGCAGTAGGCGCCAGTGCGGGTCATCCAGCGTCGGCCAGAACACAATCACAAACGCCGTCAAGTCCGTGGTGCTGGAAAGGTCAAGCCCGGCGACACAACGCCGGTTGCGCAGGACGCGCATCGGCACCCGTTCTTCGGCCTGCTTCCAAACGTCCCACGAAATCCACGGAGCATCTGCCGAAGTCCACTCGCAGAAGTTCAGACGGCGTACCACCGACTCTTGAGCCGGTAGCCCACGGGCGGATTGCACTTGCTCGCGCAGGTACTTGCGGCCCGGGATACCGTCGCTTTGTCCTTCGGCGATATGATCAAGTGATGGGTTGACCTTCGGCCAGCACGTTTCGTCCTTGAGCGGATCGTCGCCCTCATCCAAGGAACAGATGAAAGCAAAGAAACTGTCGTTTTCCTCAATCTGCGCGCAGATACGCACGCCGAGATCGTGGTACTGACCACAGACCGTTTTCTTGTCCGACCCGCTATTGGTGATCATCACCACCAAAGCTTTGCGCCGGTTCTTGGTACCGGCGCGCATCATGTTCACGGTGGCGGCGGTCTTGTGTTCGTGCAGCTCATCGAGCAGACCAATGTGGGGCCGTGGGCCGGACTTGCCTTCGTCCGCGCTGATCGGCCGGAAGAAGGAATTGGTGTTCGCGTAGAACAGGTTCCAGACCTTGTCGTCTCGCCCCGACTGCACCAGGCGTGAACGCAACTTTGCGGACATGTCGACCATCGACACGGCGTCGCGAAATAGGATCATCGCTTGATCACGTTTGGTAGCAGCGGCATAAATCTCCGCGCGCTGCTCACCATCTGCGACCAGACCATACAGACCGATGCCGGCCACCAGCGGACTTTTTCCGGAACCCTTGCCGGTTTCGATATAACCCAATCGGAAGCGCCGGAATCCGTCGACTGTCATCCAGCCGAACAAGCTGCCCACCACAAAGGCCTGCCACGGCGCCAGCAGGAAGGGCATGCCTTCGTAGTCGCCGCCGTTGAGGCACAGCACTTCTTCAAAAAATTCAATGGCGCGATTTGCAGCGGAGAGATCCCATATCAAACCGCGCTCGGGGCCATATTCAAGATCACGCAGATGGCGCTTGCAGGCGTTGCGGACATTCGGACCAGCGACGATATCGCCTGCCAGCACTGATTGGACGAATGCAGAAACGCGGTCATCAACTGAAGAATCTGTCTGCGGCGTCTCGTTGGGCATTGGGGAATAGCTCACCTTGCGGCGCCGGCGCAGCTTTCAGACTGCGCCGCGACATGGGAGATAGGCCGAACTGGGCGCCGGCGGTGTTGGCTCGCTTCTCGGCGTCGTTGGCGAGTTGCCGCAAGACGTGCATTTGCTGGGCGCCCGTCTTGAAGGTCTGGACATCGCCGCCCAGTTCGTCTTGGGATTCGGTATTGCGTTTGGCAATCAGCCGCTGGTAGCGGCGCCAGTCAGCAACCGCCTGGCAGTACGTGGCCAGCGCCATCGCATCCAACTGGGAAATGATGCCGAGGGATATCAGGGCGGGCACCAGATCCTCCCACTCCTTGACTGCCTCAACAGAAAGAACGTCCGGCATCGGCGGTGCGCCGACCGGCACCAGTGGCTTCGCCACTTCGGCCAAAAGATCAGCGACGTTTTCCCGCCCGCGGTTTCCCTGCAATAGTTTGAGGGCCGCCGGTACGCCGGGACGGCCCGAATTTCCATTTCCTGCCATAAATTCAACCCCTTACCGGTGGATACCCCCCCTCCCTCATATTTCCCGACTTTGTGTAAAGAGGGGGGCGATCGGTCTAGAAGGAAGTCCAAATGAAGTTTTTCACCCCCCCTACCCTCGGGGTTGTGCCATTTTTTGGTGCGTCGGTGATGGTCGGTCACCGGTTCCAGTGATGCCCCGGATCGACCGGACGGCCATCGGCATGGCACCCGGGCACGCGCCCGCTCTTCTCGATTCGCTGTTTCGTCGAGTCGTGGCAGAACTTACACAGGCTCGCCCAGTTCTCTGGGTTCCAGAACAGCTTCCATGCGGCCTTGATCCGGGCAGGATCGCCGCTGTCCTTGGCATCCTTCAGTTTTGGCGCAACCTTGTGGTCAACGATCACCGCCGCAACCGGGCGTTGGTCGGTCGAACACATCGTGCAGTACGGATGTTCGCGCAGGTGTCCATCGCGTGACTTCTGCCATCTGTACCCATAACCCCGCGCGGTACTGCTACCTCGACGGTCATCCGATACCTTGCTCATCAGCCCATCTTCCAGACGCGCGCCAGATTGCCACTGCTCTTGCACACCGATCCCACGAATACGCCCAGCACAATCACCAGCGGCCAAGAGTTCTGCGGCATGACGAGTTGCCCCTTACCGATGTAAACCACAGCGGATCCCGCCGCGACCATCACCACCCACGCAAGGCAACTCATGCTTCGACGGAAACGCGCACCGCGCCGACGGAAGGTGAACAGCCGAACGAAAAGTGCGACACACAACCAGAACGTGGCCTGAGTGAGAACTTGCGGCATCAGTTGACTATCCATCCTGCCTCCCTTGCGGTTCAGCAATGAGGCCGCGCCTTTTTATGATGGCGAGCGCGACGGTAACGACCACAACCGAGGCGCCGAACGCCGCCGGCCCGGTGTACTTGAATGGCCTGGTACCGAACAACTCAACCTCGGCCATGCCAGGGGCGAACATGTAACCCATCACGAAAGACACCAGCAGGAACAAAACCCGCTTCCAGACCGGCAATTCCTCGGTGGTGGTGAAGAACACCAGAGAGCCAGCCAGCGCGCCGATCACCGCGAGCATGTCCACGCCCGCCAGCAGTCCAGTAGCCGCCAGTCCTACACCACCGGCCACGACAACAGTTGCCGGCTCGCTCATGCTGATTCTCCTTGCAGACACCCATCGGGCCGAAAATAAAAACCCCGCCGAAGCGGGGTTAGGTAGACGGCCACTAAAGGCCTACTTAAAAACTGCAGCGATAACCTTCAAAACCTTCTCATTGATCAGTTCTGGCGTTAGTTCGTCATAACCTACCGTGCCGTCACCACCAGCCATTCCGCCTCGACCCGGCGCCATCGTGCTGTGAGAAAAGTTTACTTTCCGGCCCGCTTTATCAACCGACATCGTTAGATGCGGGTACTCATGAGTCGACCTGTGCGTTGTTTCGCGATCAAGTAGAAAACGAATGCCGATGGTCGCTGATCGCGTGTTCCCATGGATCTGCTCGCCATCAGTAAAGTCATAAATCGAGCTCTTGTGACCTCGCTCAGCAAGCTTTTGGACGAAGACCTCTAATGTTGGCCGGATCAAACTCTCCTGCAACAACAGATACTCTTCCAAGCTGGCCTTTCTTTGCTGCGCTATTTCTGCCCTTAAGCGCTCTGCCGCCGCTTCTTTGTCTGATCTCGCATCAAAAATCGCATCAAGTTTTGCATTCAACTCATCTGTCATAGCCAACTCCCATTCCTTCGCGTTGAGCCCGTGCACAAGCAGCTCAATGAGTGATTGGGACTACTCAAGCTTTTTTCAACCTACAGATCGACCTAAAAGAAAAACCCCGCCGAAGCGGGGTTAGGTGACCGGCACAGGGAAGGCCGGGTGTATCTGCACAGCACGTGCTCAGTCAGCGATTCAGGCGCAAATCGCATATCGTGGGGACTTTTTACCTGCCTCCGGAAAAACCGAAAAGAGGTGTTTTTCGGTAGGTCAGCAAACGACATGAATGCAACCGCAATGTGACCACAATGCGACAAGACGCCCCGACGAGCGGTCAGAACAATCTGACCCGTGCAACCGCAGACGCTCGCAGAAGATTGGTCTCAACTGACTTCACACGGCGATTCCGCGCACGGCCTGGTGCGCTCCGTGCCGTCAGTATCACCAACACCTGCTGATGCAAGGCATGAACCCAGTTCCGATACGTCCGATCTGCGTTGTCGCCGAGACCAAGAATCGGCAACTGAGACCTGACCGACAACGCAGGTCGAGGCAGATACCGATTGCGAGCCAGCTTCGCCAGCAGCGCGCCCTTCTCAGACTGCCGCTCAAGTTGTGCCAGCGCCGCGGCGACTTCCTGCGCAGCGTGGTCCATGCCGCCACCCGCTGCCATCATCAGATCGCGGGATCCCGGCGTGCCGCGAGGGGCAGAGCCGCCCCATTCAATAATCGTCGCCATCGGACTGCCCAACCCCCCGCCGTCACCCACCCGGTTGAACTGATTACCCCAATGCTGCATGAGTTCTTCAACTTCATCGATCATCGCCCCACCCTCCGAAAAATCGAACCCAACACAAATAAACCGCTACCCAACACAAACCCAACACAAATAAATCCCTTTGAATTCAGGCAAATAAAACAATCTGAGTTGAGTGTGTTGGGTTGGTTGGGTTTATCGTCCCTCGCATAGAGTTTTTTTGTTCGCCTTTTGAGAGCATCAAAAAACATCACGCAGGCGCGTGCGCGACGCCAAACCCAACACACCCCGCACAAAGCCCGGAAATCCGCGAATTTCAAGGCCTCGACCTGTGTCGGGTATTGAAAACCAACCCAACACGCACCCGACACACCCAGCACACATTTAGGTGTATTCATGCTGCAGCCGCCTTGATGTGGTCCCAGTTGTCGACGTTCCAGCCCGCCAAACGCGCCTTGGCACGCCAGTCGCTGACGACGACCCCAAGGTCTGCCGCTTTCAGGGATGGGGAGCGGGAAGGCTCCAGATCAGCCGGGAAGAAAAACGCGCCAAACTTCCGGTTGTTCCCGTCTGTCCACGGTATTGAGCGTGACTTGTCCAACTCGGAACTGAGGAAGAGCGCGAACTTCGTGTGACTCATGGCGTGCTCTTTGTTGCGCTGACACCATTCCAGGAACAACGCGAACACGTCGCTGGAGAGACAGACACCCCAGAGATCCCGACCCAGCTCACCGTACTTCCACAAATGAAGAAACGTCTGCCACCCTGCCCGGCTCAGAGCCACCAATCGCTCCCGCGCCTCCGTCTTGGGCGGTCGCGTTCGCTGGTCGAAGTCACCGAGATCCAGCGACAACAACCACGCGTGCAGCGCCGCAACGCCTCCGTTCTTGAGTTCATGACCGATCGCCTTCTGCCGATCTTGCGGCAACGTCTCGTTCGGCCACATCACCAACATCCGGCGATCGCTTTCACTGATAGGCCACGGCAGGATCTCGTTGCTCAGGAACACCGCGTTCATATGGTTGGATTCTTCCCAGCCATTGATGAACTTCGATTCCATCCGCACTGTTTTGCCGGTGATCAAATGCTTGATCTTGCCCACCTGGTTGTAACGCTGATCTCGGCTCACGACCTCTTCAAACACCGCCCAAAGCTTTCGGCTTTGCCAGGCATTGAAGTTGCTTTCCAACTGGGTCTGACCTACCGTCGCCGCGTATTGACCGTAAAGCATGCCCAGCGCGTCGGCAAACAACAGGCTTTTGCCCGAGCCTTCCATGATCGAGTGCATCAACACCGCCGTATCCATCTTCGCGCCGAGGTGCTGAAGCGGAAAAGCCAGCCAGCGCGTCAACCACCACGCCGCATCGTCATCACCATTGCAAAGGAACTTGATCAACCACCGCAGATTCGCGCACGCGTCATCGTCGCGAACCGGCTCAAGCGGCAAGCCATCGAACGTGTTGATGTAGACGCTCGGGTCTTTGGTCATGGTTGGATCGAAGACAATGTGGTCCACGTCCACCACACGCCGCTCGGCGCTGTTCAACCACAACGGATAGGTATCGCCCAACGCCATCTTCACGGCGCCTTCGGCAATCCGGCGCTTCTTCTCCCGGTCCCACACGTCCTTCGTGCCATCGATATACACATAGCGCTCAGTCGGTGACATGCCGAACGCGCCGCCCTTCTTGCCAGCCATCCGACGCGCTTGCTCAATCTCACTGACGTGATCGCTCGAAATCAATTTGCGCTGTTCGGTGTTCTCCAGCCATTGCTTGGCCATGGGTTTACCGACACGCGCCTCAAACGCAGACTTTTTCATGACCTTGGACTGATCGAAGTCCCAGACATGGGTTGTCCCATCGACCAGCGCATAACGGCGCAACACCTGGTCAATGCTCAGCGCAACAGGCTCGCCCCCCGCGCCCCCTTCAGGATCTGGAGCGGCCTCGCTGGACGACGGTTCGCCCGGGCTAGGCTCGCTTGGATCAATGGATGGGGTCGGGGGAAGATCGTGCGGATCGGGCCGGGACGCATGCTGCATGCCCATCAACTGCGCAGCAGCTTTCACCGCCCGCGACTGATCGCCGGAATGCTCCAGCAGGCAAAACACCTCGAAGGCGTCATTCTGATGACCGTTGGCCAACGGATCCGCACCGTGGTGCGAATAGACCTTGCCTTCGTTGACCGTGACACCCGGCAAGCCTGTACTGCTTTGCGGGTAAAGCCATTTGCTGCCGCGCTTGATGTACCCGTGCGCCCGCAACAGTTCTTCCACGTCATGGCAGCGGTTGAATTCATCAATCACCGACGGTGGCTTACCCGCTGCTGGCGGTGCACGCTTGATGACCTTCGCCGGCGGCTTCTTCGGCTTTGGCGCCCACGGGCACGCTGCCTCGGCATCGCGCTTGAAGAAATCCCAGTTTTTCCAGATGGCCAAAAGCTCATTGGTCAGCGTTGGCAAACCATCGGTAGCACTTGGCGGCGTGCGCCAGGTGTAAGGCTTTCCAGTACCGGGATGGATCGAGGGCGGAAAGACGTCTTGCACCAGCCCAGCGCGCAGTTCGAACACGGTGAAGCGCTTGTAGTTATCCGCCTCGGCCTTGGCCTTCGCTTCACCTGCAACGTCGCCCGCCTCTTTCGCGGCCTTCGCCTTCGCCATCAGCCCCTTCCAGATGGAACCGTCCGGATCATTCTCATTCGGCCAAGAGAGCGAATGCCGCGACAGCTCGACGCCGTCCGGCAACTTGAACAACACCCGAAACCGCAACGGGTTGCCGACGATCGTCGGATACACCAAGGCCATCGCATCGAGATCAATGCCCAACTGTTCGTAGAGGACGTGACGCGTCCATTGAACATCGTCGACGTCCAGCGAGCAGACACGGCTTGGCCCGAGTACGACGCCCAGATTGTGGTTGGGGTTGCGTTGCCAGAATGCTTCGGCGGCATTGGCATCAGTGATGTAACCGCCCGGTTTGTTCCAGCCCATGCCTTTCGGGGCTTTGTCGCCGGGTTCAATTGATACAAGGGCAAGACCGAAGATTTCGATATAACGCTTTGCCCAAATGGAAGTGGCGATTCCCTTTGCCGGCTCCGTCATCGCCGAGCCTCCCGCAGCCCCTGACAATCGACGCAGGTTTCGCAACCTTCAATCGCCTGTTGTCGAAGCAGCGGGATCGCGACATCGCAGTCCTCGCAGAACTGCGCACTAACGCGACTCGAAGCCACGCGACGGTTTAGGTGGATGGCAACGTCGAGCAGGTATTGCGCCTGGTCATTGGCGCGATCGATATCGTCAGCCATTGTCCTGGCCCTCCATCGCCTGTCGCGCGCCGGCCATGATGCCCAGCACCGCCTGAATGACATCGATGCCGTACTTGTCCAGCGTGGCGACTTCGTGCGGTTCCCAAACGTTGTCGGCGGCACCAGCGTGCATGCTCGAAACGAACTCACCGGTGCGCTCCAGCAACTTGCCGACGGACTTCAGCGCCTCAGACGTGGCAGGTACCGGCGTCGGCTTGTACCAAACGGCACCTGCCGGCCGCACCAACGCATCGAGCAGCGCGGGATTCTGCGTCAGCCGGATAACCTCTTCGAGTTCATCCGGAGTCAGCCAGCGGCGCTCTTCATTGAGTTTGAGTTTCTTCTGCAGCTCGTCGTACTCCATGAGCATGTCATGGGCCAACGTGGTGATGCCGCCGCGGAAATCGCGCCCGGCGCGATAAAGCGCCTCACGCAAAGAAAGAACCGGGCCAGCGCCCGGGAGGAGATCTGTGCGACTCATAACCGTAAATACCCCGTTTACGGCCTAGCCTTCAGATGGGACACGCCCTATCCTACGACCACGACCGATGTGCATGTGCTGTGTATCGTCGTAGCCGGGCTGGGGGATTCTTTGGTGAGAGGCCCCAGTCCGGCACCCTTTTTACGCGGCTTTCGAACCACGCAAGTACGCCCAATCAATATCCGGACGCAGTTGCTCACAGGTGACCTTTCCCTGTGTTTCCCGCTCGATGGACACAGCCAAACCGCCGCTAGCACGACGATTGCCGTAGGCGATTTGTTTGAGCTGCCCAGCCGACGTATCACAACGCTTCGCTAGCCCATCCAACGCATCTTTATCGAGACCTTTTATGTATGCATGCAAGCTCATGTGCACCTCCGTTTCGCAAAAAGATAGCAGCCGCTAACGGAGATAACAATAGCGATTTGCAATTTACAAAATGCTAAACACTTTTAAGATGCATTGATGAATATCAGCCAACTCCGCATCGCAGCGCTTCGAGACCTGATCGGCGATCTCAAAACTAAAGAGTTCGCTGACCGGTACAACCTCGACCCCTCTTATCTCTCCCAATTGCTTAACGGTCATAGACCAATGGGCGATAAGGCCGCCAAGAATCTTGAAGATAAGATTGGCCTCACTGGCGGAACTCTACTGATGCCCGCGCGTACAGCCCAGGAAGGCTTGGCACCTGGAAACGACGCGGGACCAAGCTTGGTCAATTCATTCCGGCGGGCTCCCATGCAAGGAGTGGCGCAATTGAATCAAGATGGAATGTGGGGCGAGCTGGCGCCGATCGCTGGCGGGGTGGATGTCCCTACTTCAGACCCGACGGTCTACTCGATCAGAATCAAGGGGGACGCGCTGGCGCCCGCAATTCGAAATGGATGGGTTGTCTGGTGCGAGCCTCGACATGAACTGGTACCTGGCGAATATGTAGTGGTAACGCGAAACGGTGGCGAAACCATGATCAAAGAACTTCTATATGCAAATGACAATGAAGTAAGCCTGATGTCGATCAACGATACTTACGGCCGATTGACGATACCGAGAGACGAGATTGTCACCATTCATTACGTAGGCGGAATCGTTCCTCCAAGCAAAATCAAGTCCTGACGTAGCCCACTCCAAAAACGCCGCCTGCCCAACGCGGCGTTTTTTTGTGCGTGGAAAAACATTACAGAAAAATAAATTAGCGTTCGCTATTGTCATATTTCTTAGCCGTTGCTAACGTTGGCACGTACACCTCTCACCAAGAGTACGAGCCATGCAAACGACACAGCACAGCACCACCCGCTGCCCGGTGTACCTACATCCGGCAGCGTGCACCAGTCCAGCAGCCGTCGAAGCGATTCAAAAGAACACCGGCCTGCTGGTAATCGTCACCCCCGGCGCTCGTCTGGCATCCGCAAAAGCGGTAACTGCGACGGCTGACCTAGGTCCATTCGGGGGTGACGCGGCATGACGCCTCTATTGCTTGGCCTCGCTGGCCTCGCTCGCTCTGGCAAAGACACCGCAGCCCAGCACCTGGTGAACCATCACGGTTTCCAGTCGTACGCGTTCGCGGACCCGCTGCGGGATGGTCTGATGCATATCCTTAACCTGAGTCCATGCGACTTCGAAGGCGACCAGAAGGAACAGCCGCTGCCGTGGCTGGGCCGCTCTCCCCGCCAATTGATGCAGTCCCTCGGCACGGAATGGGGACGCAACAGCGTCCACCCCGAACTCTGGCTACTGCTTGCAGCGCAGAACCTCGACCTACTCGCCCGTACTCACGACCACGCGAAGGGGTTCGTGGTGAGTGATATCCGATTCGAGAACGAAGCGGATTTCATCCGAAAGCGCGGCGGCCTCGTCATCCACCTGCAACGCCCTACAGCAAAGCAAGTGAACTCGCACATCAGCGAGAGCGGCGTCGAGGTACAGGCCAAAGATATCGTCATCACCAATGACGGATCTATTGATGACTTCCAGAAGCATCTCACCGCGACCCTTTCCCTATTGACCCTCGGCGCCACGCCGCGCGTTGCCTGAGGACTGTGCGATGACGAACCGCACCCTGGACGAAACGGCCGCCGTGCTGGGCCTCAAACCCCGCAAGTTCCGCACCCGGTTGCGCGAACTCAAAGTGCTGACCCAAAGCGGTGACCTGGCCAGCCAGCACCGCGACCGCGGCTATCTGTTTTCGGACACCCGCAGCCGCTGGAACGACCACATCAGAGGCTACAGCCACTACGCCGTCGTGATGGTCACCGAAAAGGGAGTCGAGTGGCTGGCAAAGCAACTCGGCATCGGCATCAAAGCCCAGAACAAGGACGCCGCAGCATGAACAGCAACTACCTCAACGCTCATTGTCACGCGCTCGGCAGCCTTCGACTGATCCCGGTCTACCTCGACAGCCCGGGCATCGTCAGCCGAGCGACATTGATCGGCGCAGCAAGCGAAGCCATCGACATGCTGAGCAGCGTCCCGATGCGCGTGCTGGAGCTGGCCGACGTCTATCGCTGCGTCAACAACGTGATCCTCGAAGGCCAGACCGCCTACGTCACTCCGACCAACTCACCGGAGTTTCCGTTCGGCGCCGTTGTGGCGGATGAAAACGGCAACGTCTGCGCCGCCGCCATGGGCAAAAGCAAAGAAGGTCTAGCCGAGATGATCCGCCTGAAGCTGCTGCCCCCAACAGAGGGGCACGGGGAGAAAACAGCGTGAGCACCACCATTGACCAACTGCGAAAGGAATGGCCGACGCCGTGCCCGACGTTGTCCGCCGTTCGGCAGCGCTACTTCTCGCACATCACCAGCGATCGCTACCTGCTACGACGCATCAGTGCCGGCCGCATTGCGCTGAAGGTGACCCGTCTCGGCGGATCAGCCAAAGGCACCGCTGTCGTTTACCTGCATGACCTGGCTGCATACCTCGACGCTCAAGCGACGAAGCAAGCAGCCTGATTCAACGGTAGCCCTTGCCGTCCAAGGGCATGCACCAACCGCCGCCGGCCTCTCACCAAGAATCCCGGCGGCACTTTTATCGGAGCACAGCACATGCACGTACAGAACACGATCATCTTCATCGGGATGGCTTTTGGCTTGTTCCTGCTGGGTTACTACATTCGCAAGCTCATCCTGCGCGCGCTAGATCGCAGCTACGAAGCCGGCCTCAAGGAACGCAACGGCCTACACAGCCAACGGATCGCCGCGCTCAACACCGACCTGACCACCATCACGCAGCTACGCAACCGCGAGGCTCAACAACTGGCCGACCTGCGCGCACAGATGCTAAGCATCAAGGCCACACCCTTCACAGCGATCGACTATCGCGACCTGACGGAGATCACCCAGTTTCTGGCGCTCGCACTCCAGACATGGAAGGCACTGAAAGGTACCGAGGCCAGCCAAGCGAGAGCTGAACAACTGATCAAGGTTTCCCGCGCTATGGCCTACCGCGTCTTCCATGCCGTCGAAACGGCCGGCAACCTCAACGCGCAGCCACTCGACACCCAGCTCATCGAATGGCTGGACAAGCGCGGCACCTTCAACGCCGAGCCGGAACTGAGTTCGATCAGCTTCCCCCACGACGCTGATACCGAGGGCTATGCACACCTGCGTGATGCCCTGCGCGAAGCCTTTGAACTGGACATGCAACGTCAGACCGTCGAATTGGGCCACCCGACAGTGGAGGACGCAGCATGAATTGGATTCTCACGCACAGCGGTCGCCAGTTCGACCTAGTCAACCCAACCGCCGCCATGATCTCACCGCTCGACATCGCGCATTCACTGTCGAACCTGTGCCGTTTCAATGGCCACACCCGCACGCACTACAGCGTGGCCCAGCACAGCATGCTGGTTTCGAGACTTGTCCCGGACCAGCACAAACTGGTGGCGCTGCTGCACGACGCGACCGAAGCCTACATCGGCGACATGACCACGCCTCTAAAGGCCCTAATGCCAGGCTTCCACATCGCAGAAGCAACAATTTGGCAAGCCGTCTGCGATCGCTTCAACCTCGATCCAGTGTTGCCGGAATGCGTCGTGCGCGCCGACCTGATCGCGCTGGCGACCGAGCGACGGGACCTGATGCCGAGCCACCCCGACGACTGGAAATGCTTGCGAGGCGTCCCACCGATGCCCGAAACCATCATCCCGCAATCCGCACCTGAGGCGTATATGCAGTACTTCAGCCGCCTAATGGAACTGATGCAGGGTGATCATCGGAGGGCTTGCGCGTGACGGCATTCAAAAAACCTCCTTTCGACTTCAAGACCCAGTACGCGCTCGGTTTCAACACTCAGGACGATGAGCTCGTTGTCGACTTCTTCTGCGGTGGCGGAGGCGCCGGCACCGGGCTGGAGATGGGTCTGGGCCGTGCTGTGAACGTAGCGAAGAACCACAGCCCGCAGGCGATCAGCATGCACACCGTGAATCACCCGGGCGCGGTGCACTACACCACCGACGTGTTCGATGGTGATCCGGATACAGAGTGCGGCGGCAAGGCCGTTGGCTGGTTCCACATGTCACCGGACTGCACGCATCACAGCCAGGCGGCCGGCGGTCAACCGCGCAAGCGAGAGATCCGGAATCTGTCGTGGATCGGCCTAAAGTGGGCCGGCAAGAAGAAGCCCCGCGTTATCAGCTTGGAAAACGTGAAACAGATCCTTCAGTGGGGGCCACTGATCGCGAAGCGCTGCAAGGTCACTGGCCGCGTGGTGACTCTCGATCTGGTACCGCACCCCACCAAACCGAAAAGCAAAATCAACCGCGTTGCTGACCATGGCGAGAACGTCCCTGTGAACAATCAGTTCCTTGTGCCGGATCCAGCCCGCCGCGGGCAAACCTGGGCGGTGTTCGTCGCCGAGCTGCAGCGCCTCGGCTACGCCGTGGAGTGGAAAGTCCTGAAGGCTTGCGACTTCGGCGCACCGACCAGCCGGGAACGCCTGTTCATGATAGCCCGATGCGACGGCCAACCGATTGTGTGGCCAGAGCCGACCCACGCGAAGCATCCCGCCAAGGGCCAAAAGAAATGGCGCACCGCCGCCGAGTGCATCGACTGGACGGTACCAACCAAAAGCATTTTCGGACGACCTACCCCGCTAGCAGAAGCCACGCTGCGCCGGATCGCCAAAGGCATGAAGAAGTTCGTCATTGATGCGGCTGATCCATTCATTGTGCCGATCGCAAATTGGTCCGGGGAAAGCGTCCAGTCTGCAAACGAGCCATTGCGCACAGTGACGTCTTGGCCCCGCGGCGGATCATTCGCCATGGCCAGCCCCATCATCGCGCCGGCAACACATCAAGGCAGTGACCGAATCAATGACCCACGGGAACCGATGCCGACAGTAACCTGCGCTAATCGCGGAGAACTGACACTATCTGCGGCCACCCTTGTGCAGCTCGGCAATGGTGACAAACCGGGATCAGCCCCACGCACTGCCGACCACCAAGAACCACTCGGCACGATAATGGCTTCGGGTGGAAAGTACGGCGTAGCCGCCGCGCACCTGGTGAAGTTCAGGTTTGCAGATGAAGGCAAGGCGCTCGCCGAGCCGCTGCCGACCATCACCAGCGGAGGCAACTACCAGCGCCCCGCCGGCGCCGCGCATGCCATGGGCATATCGACAGTATTCATGGCCCAAATGAATGGCGGGTTCAACACAACTGCCGCCAAGAGCATCGAAGACCCGATGACCACGGTGACCAACACAGGCAGCCAGCAGCAACTGGTGACAGCGAACCTGGTGCACCTGCGCGGCAACTGCGATGCACGGGATGCCGCCGATCCGCTGCACACCATCAGCGCCGGCGGCACCCATCACGGGCTGATCACTGCCTTCATGGAACGCCAGTTCGGCGCCAGTGTTGGACAAGGTGTGGACGAACCTGCGCCGACCATTACAGCAGGCGGTGGCGGCAAGAGCTCCCTCGTCGAGCTGCAGCTATCGCCAGAGGTTGAAGCCGGGGCGCTGCGGGTCGCCGCCTTCCTGATCAGCTACTACGGCACCGAAAACATGAGCGCCGCCGATGCACCAGCACCAACGATCACCACTAAGGATCGGCTCGGCCTAGTCACCGTCACCATCAAGGGCACGCCGTACGTGATCGTCGACATCTGCCTGCGGATGCTGCAACCGGCCGAGTTGTACAAAGCTCAGGGGTTCCCCGCCGACTACATCATCAGCCACGGAGCCGACGGCAAACCGTTCACCAAGACCCAACAGGTACACATGTGTGGTAACTCCGTCAGCCCACCGCCGATGGCCGCACTCGCACATGCGAACAACCCGTGGCGACAGACCGAGAAATTGCAGGAGGCCGCATGACAGCTCTACGCAGGACCGTTCGAGTTCGCCGCGGCCAAATGCCGCCCCTGGATCTCGTCACCATTTGCGATAAGTGCAACAAGTCGCGAGCGCACGGCAACCACGAAAAATGCAGCAAACAACGCCAAGTTGAAGGTATCGCTAGACGGGAGGCAATCGATGGAATTTCTAAGTGAAACTCTTACTGACGATGAGCTGGCCACCATCACCGGCTACAAAATCCCGTCCTGCCAACGCCAGTGGCTGACGAACAACCACTGGGAGTTCGTTGTAACCGGCGCTCAGCGCCCAGTTGTAGGCCGAGTTTATGCCCGGCTGAAACTTGCGGGGGTCAAGCCAACGGCAAACAATGCCGTGGCCGAGACCTGGACTCTCGACTTGGCACGCGTAGGCTGAAGATGCGACAGAAAAAAACAGCCAATCGTGATCTGCCCCCCCGAATGATCCGGCGCACACGCAAAAGAAAAGGCGGTAAGACCTGGACGGGTTACTACTACAACGGCAGGGACGCCGATGGTAACCGCGTAGAGATCCCGCTCGGTGGCGATCTCGACGAAGCGAAGATCGAATGGGCACGGCTCGACCGTAAAGCGACACCCAAACCGGCCCATTTGATGGGCCGACTTTTTGACGACTACGAAAAGAAAGTGATCCCTACACTTAAGCCAGGCACCCAGAGTGACTATCTCAAGGGGCTGAAACAACTTCGCAAGGTGTTCGATGGTGACAAACCAGCCCCTATCGACGCCATGACCCCACAGGTGATAGCCCAATATCGAGACGCCCGCACGGCGAAGGTACGAGCCAACCGGGAGATAGCGCTGCTTTCAACCATGTTCACCTTCGCCCGCGAGTGGGGCCTGACCGACAAGGCAAATCCCTGCTTTGGTTTGCGCCGTAACAAGGAGATACCTCGGGATTTCTATGCAGGCGATATCATCTGGAACGCGGTATACGAGCAGGCCGGGCAGGATCTAAAAGACGCGATGGACCTCGCATATCTGACAGGTCAGCGCCCGGCTGACGTGCTGAAGGCATCAACTACCGACCTCAATCATGGCTTTCTGATGGTTGGCCAAGGCAAGACGGAAAAGCGCTTGCGGATCAGGCTCTACAACGGCAACAACGAGACAGACCTCTGCGTCTTCATCAACGGACTACTTGATCGGCGGGCCCAAGCCGGGACGAGGTCATCGATCCTGATCACAAACCAGAACGGCTTACGTATGAGCTACAACATGTTGCGAAACCGCTGGGACGAAGCCCGGGACAAGGCTGCGACGAAGGCTGCAACCTACGGTGACACCGAGCTGGCCATCACAATTAGGAAGTTTCAATTCAGGGACATCCGACCGAAGGCCGGCAGCGAAATCGAGGACATCAAGGATGCCAGTCGATTACTCGGTCACTCAACCGAGGAGATGACGAAGAAGGTATACCGGAGAGTTGGAGAGATAGTGAACCCTACTAAATAGGGCTCACTATTGTTCATGATTTCAGCTACAGCATAAGGCCTAACCAAGTGCCGGGCCGGGCCGAGGGGGACTCTCAACTACCACCTTACCCTTGCGATCTACTTTAACCACTCGGTAAGTATTCAACCACTCTTCAACTTCTGAATAGGGCACCCCCAGTGTCTTAGCGGTCTCAATGATGTTTTGTATCGGAGTATTGGTGTCCCTTACCAAGTGATGAACGTAGGATTTATTATTCAGTGGGCCAGTTTCAATCACTGGCTCAGCACTCATAGAAACCCTGCTTTCTAATTCTCTCACTCGACTCGACAGCATCCTGGTATTCGCGAGAATTTCACCTAGGATGCTATCTCCAGATCTCGGTTCAACATCAGCTTCCTGTGGAGTTTTAGCCAAAGCCTCTGCAAATGATTTTTCGAAATTTGGCCAGTAAGTATCAAATACTTGTCTTAGTATCCGTTCATCTAAGCGCGCCCCTTCAAGGCAACCATTCAGCGAACTAGTCAAACCCCACATTGAGGTGCGATCAGGCGTCGTGTGGTTGAACTGAGCCAAGGGGTCTTCAATGTCGGAGGGAGCCAAGTCAATTAGAAACGTGCAGACACGATTCGTGCTCAGCCCCTTCGCCAAAGCACCTGTTTCGAAAAGTATCCATGGTTTGTTCTTATTTTCTTGCGTCAAACACACAATGCCGGCTGCCGTCTCCCTGAGCTGATCAGAGATTTCAGAAAACCAGATCGCGCCTTTATCAATATCGCGCGTCGAAATCCACGGCTGTGACGCCTGCAGGACGCATTTGATCCAGTCACTTAGAAGCTCGGCTACAACCTTGCTCCGAAGGCCAGACCAGCTAACAAATACTTTCATGATCCCTACCTGCTCCACTCCCCTAAAGCGTCAATATGGCACGACGCCAGCAGAAAAACACCTGTCGCGACATTCGTGCCACAGGTATCAGCTCGACGTTACGGCTACTACCAAGTAAACCTAAACGCCATCAATGAAGCACTGGTTGCGGAACGCCCGTGAATAATTGCGGAACACCCCACTTTTTCACAGGCAAGAAAAAACCCCGTAGATCACTGATCTACGGGGTTTTTAATAGTGGAGGCCGAGGTCGGAATCGAACCGGCGTAGGTGGATTTGCAATCCACTGCATAACCATTTTGCTACTCGGCCTCAAAACATTCGTTATCAGTAGCACAACAACAAATGCGTTTTAAACTTGGAGCGGGAAACGAGACTCGAACTCGCGACCCCGACCTTGGCAAGGTCGTGCTCTACCAACTGAGCTATTCCCGCTTGGTGATGCGCATTCTATAGAATTAAGAAGCTCCGTCAACCCCTTGATTCAAAAAAGTTTTATTTCTTTTCAACATCGGTCTTCAGGTGCGGCCAGGCTGCGCGAAGGTATTGAACCATCGACCACAACGTCAGGCCAGCAGAGACCATCAGCAAGGCATAACCCAGAATAACCCAGAAACTGAAGTCCTTTGGATTGGCCAGCAGGATCACCAGTGCGAGCATCTGTGCGGCGGTTTTCCATTTACCGAGATTCGAAACGGCTACGTGAGCACGGGCGCCGAGCTCGGCCATCCATTCACGCAATGCCGACACCACAATCTCGCGACCGATGATGACAGCAGCCGGCAGAGTGAGCCAGAGATTGCCGTGTTCCTGGACCAGAAGCACCAGTGCCACTGCAACCATGAGTTTGTCGGCGACCGGATCGAGAAACGCACCGAACGGCGTGCTTTGCTCCAGACGGCGGGCCAGATAACCGTCCAGCCAATCCGTCGCTGCCGCAAAGGCAAACACCGAGGCGGAGGCCATGTAACTCCACTGATAAGGCAGATAGAACAGCAAAATGAAGATCGGAATGAGCAGGACGCGTAGAACGGTAATCAGATTAGGGATATTCATCGGCACAACTGGCTACGAGGTGAAGGGGCATTCTACTCGCTATGCAGGTTCGCATAAATCGACTCTGCGAGCTTTTTACTGATCCCCGGGGCTTTGGCGATCTCTTCGATGCTTGCACGAGACAGCTCTTGCAATCCACCAAAATGTTTCAACAAGTCGCGACGTCGGGTCGGCCCGACACCCGCAACGCCTTCCAGCGTTGACGTACGGCGGGTTTTGCCACGGCGTGCACGGTGTCCGGTAATTGCAAAGCGGTGAGCCTCATCGCGGATCTGTTGAATCAGGTGCAGCGCCGGCGAGTCGCCACGCAAAGTGAACTCATGTGCCGCATCATTCAGATACAACGTTTCGAAGCCAGCCTTGCGGGTAGCACCTTTGGCAACACCCAGCAGGATCAGATCCGGCACGGCCAACTCGTTGAGAACATCGCGAGCCATCGACAGTTGGCCCTTGCCACCGTCCACCAGCAAGATGTCCGGCAACTTGCCCTCACCGTCCTTGAGTTTGCTGAAGCGTCGCGTCAGCGCCTGATGCATGGCCGCATAGTCGTCACCTGCCGTGACACCTTCGATGTTGTAGCGCCGGTAGTCAGACTTGATTGCGCCTTCCGGGCCAAACACCACGCAGGACGCGACTGTTGCCTCACCACTGGAATGACTGATGTCATAGCATTCCAGACGCTGCGGCGGCTCATCCAGGTTCAACACTTCGGCCAAGGCCTCAAACCGCGCCGCGGTGTGTTGACGGTTGGCCAGGCGTGCGCCCAACGCTTGCTCGGCGTTGGTTACAGCCAGTTGCTGCCAGCGCGCACGCGTGCCGCGCACCCGATGACTGATGGCCAGTTCGCGGCCACGCAATTCATGGATCGCTTCGATCAACGTCGGGAAATCTTCGTGGACCACGTTGACGATCAGTTCGCTCGGCAAATCGCGCTCAGGGCTGCTGATGAAGTATTGGCCAAGAAATGCCGCCATGACCTCCGACACATCCTCTTCGATCCCGACTTGCGGAAAGAAATTCTTGCTGCCCAACACGCGTCCGCCACGGACACTGATCAAATGCACGCAGGCTCCGCCCGGATTGACGAATGCCGCGATGACATCGATGTCCCCCGTGCCGCCCTCCATGCTTTGCTGATCCTGGACCCGCCGCAACAGTGCAATCTGATCACGCAGTTCGGCGGCTCGCTCGAACTCCAGGTTGATCGCCGCCTCCTCCATCGCCGTCGACAGTTCGTTGGTCAGCGCATGGCTTCGGCCTTCAAGGAACATGACTGAGTGACGCACGTCTTCGGCATAAACCTCAGGCTCGACCAGTCCAACGCAAGGCGCTTTGCAGCGCTTGATCTGATATTGCAGGCATGGACGGGTACGGTTCTTGTAGTAGCTGTCTTCACACTGGCGAACGAAGAAGGTCTTTTGCAGGAGGCTCAGGCTTTCGCGTATGGCACCAGCGCTCGGATAGGGGCCGAAGTATTTGCCCTTGGCTTTTTTGGCGCCACGATGAATGCTCAGACGCGGGAATTGCCCGTCGGACAAAAATACGTAAGGGTAGGATTTATCGTCCCGCAACAGAATGTTGTACGGCGGCCGCCACTCTTTGATCAGCGTCTGTTCAAGCAGCAGCGCTTCGGTTTCATTGGCCGTGATGGTCGTTTCGACCTGTGCGATGCGACCCACCAACGCTGCGGTTTTTGGCGCCAGACCGGTTTTGCGAAAATAGCTGGCCAGGCGTTTTTTCAGGTTCTTGGCTTTGCCCACGTACAGCAGGCGCGCATCGCTGTCGAACATGCGATAGACGCCCGGGCGCCCACTGACTGTCGACAGAAAAGCGCCGGAATCGAATGTTTCAGTCATGGTCAGAGGCTGGCATCAACCATGCCGTGACGAACCGCCAACAGTGTCAACTCGACATCGCTGCTGATCGAAAGCTTCTCGAAAATACGGTAGCGATAGGTGTTCACGGTTTTCGGCGACAGACACAACTTGTCGGAAATGATCTGTACCTTCTGACAGCCGACAATCATCAAGGCGATTTGAATTTCCCGCTCGGACAAGGCATCGAAGGGAGAGTCGTTGGACGGCTGGAAGGACTTGATCGCCAATTGCTGGGCAATCTGCGGACTGATATAGCGTTGGCCGGCAAATACCAGGCGAATGGCCTGGACCATTTCCGGCAAACCCGCGCCCTTGGTCAGATACCCCGCGGCCCCCGCCTGCAGCAAGCGTGTCGGGAAAGGATCCTCCTCACACACGGTAACCGCGACCACCTTGATATCCGGATGACTGCGCAGCAATTTGCGCGTGGCCTCCAGGCCGCCGATGCCAGGCATCTTGACGTCCATCAGCACCACATCGGGTTTCAACTCTCGGGCCTTGATCAGGGACTCTTCCCCGGATTCGGCCTGGCCAACCACCTGCAAGCCATCGATATCGGCCAGCATACGTGTAATGCCTGTACGAACGAGATCATGGTCATCGACCACTAGCACCCTAATCAAGCAGACACCTCGCGATATGGTCATATTGGGATGCCGGACACCTTAGCAAAAAGTGCCACACAGACCTAGCGGAAAGCATCATTTAAAAAGTTTCAATTCATCATTGAAGGCTTGCGGGCCGTGGGTTTCAGAGCACAGCTGTACTGATATCAAGCTGCATTCGCAGAAAACACTCGTCCGCGCCGCGAACCTGTAGTCCTTTTCTTTCATACAAGTTTCTCGCCGGATTATTCTCGAATACGGTCAGTCGCAGCGCCGGGCGTCTTTCTTTGCGGGCCATGTCGATAACCTGATCGATCGCCCAGGAACCCGCGCCCCGGCCCTGAAACGCTTCAGCCACTTGCAGTTCACGGATGTACAACGCGCGCATATCACGGCTGAGGCTGAGAAAACCCACCGGCACATCACCCTGCACTATCAGCCAGTTCTGCCGCCCCGGCCACGCTACGTCAAACGCTTCGTCCTGCCATAACAAGTCATGGTGAATGTAATAGCGCAGCATGTTCTGACAGGTGAGATCGCGGGCAAACGCCAGATCTTCTGAAACCGCCCGTCGTAGCTGGAATGTCATGGGGTGCTCGTTACAGGAACAACCCGCCCCTGCCACACACCGTCGTTACGCTGAGCAACGACCAAAAGGTCGCCCGTCCCCGACGCTGCAACGATCAATGAACCGTCTTCAGACCAGATGCTACTGCGCCCCGCTGATTGCCACCCGCCGGTCAATCCGCCGTGATTGGCCATCAGCACAGCCATCTCGTGTTGCCTGGCATACCCCTGAAGGATCGCCGTGTCGGCTGCGTAACCTTTCTCGCTGATCAGTACGCCGGCGGCGTACAGGCCCACGCCTCGTGCTGCGGCAGTCGCTGCATGACTGGCATGAGAGAAGTCAGCGCAAACCGCCAACGCCACTGTCTCCTGGCCAATGTTCAGGGTCGCCCCTCCGAAGCCAGGGGCAAAGACAGCCTCCTCACCCGAGTGCAAATGCTGCTTGCTGTACACACCGAGCGAGCCATCCGCGCCCAGAACCAGAGCCCCGATCAGCACCGAAGCGCTGTGCTCCAGCCGAATCGGCATGCCGACGACGGCAGTCACGCCCAGCTCTCGGGCCAACGCCCTAAGGGGTTTCAGCACTGCATCTTGTGGGTCTATCGCCAAGGCTGCGGCCACCTTCCCTTCGTAGCCAGTCAGAGACAACTCAGGAAACGCCAGCAACTCGACACCCTGCTCCGCTGCAGTCTCGAAGAAGCGCTGATGCCGCGCAATGTTCCCGGAAAGATCACCGCCAATGGACAGGGTCTGGGCAGCAGCAATGGTCAGTGTCGACACGGTTCATCCTTGCTAAGCAAACGAAGTGCAGAGTGTCACAACTCCTGGACGACTCTAGCAATAGGCTTTTTGATGATTGGGCGATAGCAATTTCTGATTGCTGAGGCGTAGCGGCCTCTAGTAAGCTCGGCCCATTCATCGGAGACAGACCATGTTCAACGCCCTCTCACAGCTTCGTACCGCCAGCGCCCAGCGCTCGGTTTCGGCTGCCCGGGTGAATGACGTTTGCGCTCCGGCCAGCTTTTATTTTGGGTATTGGTTTAGCCACTGGCGCGCCTGATACCCAAACGGCGCCCATAACAACGGGTCGCCTACCAGAGAATTCTCAACCCCCGGTCGGCCTCCCGACCGGGGGTTTTGTTTTTTCAGCCCCAATTTTTTCAGCAATACACCAGACACTTTGAGGAATCACGAAATGAACTACGCCACTTATTACCGTCACGACAGCTTTAGCGCCTGGCGATTTACCAGCTTCCGCTCGGGACAGCCTGCCGCCTCCGATCGGTCACCTACAGGTGGCAAGCACACACATGTAGCCAATACGGCCAATTGTCGAACACCCCAGTAGGGCCGAGCGAGCGGGAAGCACCCGCCGCCAGCCCAGGAAGACCGAATATGAACTCGTCCGTTTCTGCTCTGCCACTGTCCACTCTGAACCCTGCCAACGAAGCGTTGACTCTGCGTCTACCCAGTTCGTTGCAACTCAAACAGCAATTGCCCCTGAGCAATGCCTT
This sequence comes from Pseudomonas sp. VD-NE ins, assembly GCF_031882575.1. NCBI lineage: Bacteria > Pseudomonadati > Pseudomonadota > Gammaproteobacteria > Pseudomonadales > Pseudomonadaceae > Pseudomonas > Pseudomonas sp. VD-NE ins. The sequence continues at coordinate 2,847,992 of NZ_CP134772.1, read as the reverse complement.
GAGCCAGCAAGTCAGCGCCCACCGCCAGGCGGTTCGCGCCATTCTCAATGGTCAAGACCCGCGACTGCTGGTCATCGTCGGCCCCTGCTCTATCCACGATCCTCGATCCGCACTCGAGTACGCCGGCAAACTCGCTCGACTGGCTGAAAAAGTCAGCGGCGAAATGCTGTTGGTGATGCGGGCCTACGTCGAAAAACCGCGCACCACCGTTGGCTGGAAAGGCCTGGCCTACGACCCGCATCTGGACGGCAGTGATGACATGGCTGGCGGCCTGACCTTGTCGCGCGAGCTGATGCTGGAAATGATCCGCCTCGGCTTGCCCGTGGCCACAGAACTGCTGCAACCCATGGCCGCTGGCTACTTCGATGACCTGCTGAGCTGGGTGGCCATTGGCGCGCGCACCACTGAATCGCAGATCCACCGGGAAATGGCCAGTGGATTGAACATGCCCGTCGGCTTCAAGAACGGCACCGACGGCGGCGCAGCCATTGCCGTTGACGCCATGCGTTCGGCAGCCCACCCACACCGGCATTTCGGCGTCGACAGCCAGGGGCACCCGGCCGTTATTCAAACGCCAGGCAACCCTGACACCCATCTGGTGCTGCGCGGAGGCCATAAAGGACCGAACCATTATCGCGGGAGCGTGGCGAATATCCACGCGGACCTCAACCGACTGAAGATACCGAGCCGGATCATGGTCGATTGCAGCCACGCCAACAGCGGCAAGGACCCATTGCGTCAGCCAGACGTCTTCAACGACGTACTTGAGCAACGCTTGCAAGGTGATCGCGCACTGATCGGCATGATGCTCGAATCTCATTTGTTCGAAGGCTGCCAACCGCTGAGCGAATCCCTGCGTTACGGGGTGTCGATTACCGATGGCTGCCTCGGTTTCAGTGCAACGGAACACTTGCTCCTTGACGCCGCGCAGCGACTTGCCGCGCACGCCGGAAACTGACAGCAAGGCCTGCCCTCCGGACTCATGAAAACCGGAGGGTTCAGCCCATTACCGCTATGCCTCCACTCGTAACTGCACTACCGCCGATTCCTGGCTGACATCGTCCTGACGTTCAACCGTATAAGCCACACGTACGGTTGTGCCATGGTGCTCTCGCCAGAACCGGTGCGGCACAATAAAGATCAGCGGCTTTCCCGCCGTCTCCCGAGTGATTTCCCGGTCATCCCGGTGATTGAAAAGATCCCCGTCACACTTGAGATACACCAACTCACCTTCCTGGGTCTGAGCATTGCCGATCACGATGGTGACACCTTCGATCGAGTTTTCGTTGAGCAGCACGTTATCTTCGGCTTCAAGCACGTCTGGAGCGTCCAGCTCACCACGCAATAATGGCGTGACGAGAATTCTTGCCGTCTCGGATTCCCGAACCACCCCGCCGGCTTGTTCGACAAGGTAGCGCACCATCACCTCGCCACCGAGATGTGCGGCTATGTGCGCCCCGTCGACCCAGAACGACAGCACATCCGCAACAGCGAAGGCTTCGACCTTCAAGCTGTCGCTGAACGTTGCAGGCAATGCGTTTGCCCCCCATAGCAACGTAACCCGGTCTCCCGCCGCCATTCGAGCGTAAGGCTGGAGCATAATCAGCGTGCCGTCCGTCACCCGCGCCGGGTCCAGCGTGCCACCGATAGCCCCCTCGACAATCGGAGCCAGCAATAGCGGCCGCGTATCCCCCACAGACAATTGCACGCGCGCAGATAACGCGGGGCCGGACGCCCTCGCACTGAGCAGATTCCAGTAGACCTCCAGCGAGCCACCATCCAGCGCTGCGATATGCATGCCTTTGATAACAAAGACGACATCCTTGCCAACCTGGGCTTCGCTGACAAAGCGAATCATCTCGTGTTGATAAGCGAAGCCTTCTATATCCAGACCGTCCCAGATCAACTGAATCTGATCGCCACAGGCCATGCCTGAATAAGGCGCGATACGGACAACGACCTTGCCCAGTGAAGGATCAAGTACCGCACCCTCCAGACAATCAACGGTTGCCGCTGGCAGCAGTTCGTTCGATTCACAAGAACTGACGGGATGGCGCATCCGGTAGCAAAACTCGACTTCGTGCGTGTTCATTAGTGATTCCATTCCTTGGAAATAACGCCGCACTCATGGACGGCGTCGACAGCCAACATTGAACGCGATCCCTCACATTTTCGATGTCAGCCCCATCCACCGCGGGTATCCGGCAAAAGCATCGCACTGAGTAGGCAAACTGCACGCCGCCGCCATCAATCAAGCGAAAGATGGCTGCAACTTCCGAAACGGATTTCATAAGTATCTGAAAATTCGTACAGCCACTAGTCCAGATTCAACGGCCAAGAGAAGCCGCTTCTTACTTCTTCAACAGGATGAGTGTTTTAGAGTGACCTCCTTATTCCCCGATGAACTTCTGTGAAAAAGGTAAGAACATGCAACGGAATGCTTCAACTCGCTATCCCGTCCTGTTAGTGCACGGCCTGTTCGGATTCGAGCGTATCGGTCATTTCGAGCTGTTCCATGACGTAAAAGACGCTTTGAAAACAGCCGGGAGCCGGGTATTTGTTCCACATCTGTCTGCCACCCATAAAAATGAAGCACGGGGTGAGCAACTGCTCGCACAGATTGATCGTGTCCTGCGAGGTACAGGTGCCGACAAAGTCAACCTCATCGGCCACAGCCAGGGAGCATTGGCGGCTCGATACGCTGCGGCGCTCGCGCCACACACCGTCGCCTCGGTGACATCTGTCAGCGGCCCGAACCACGGCTCGGAACTGGCGGACTTTCTGCGCAAGGCGCTGGTACCCGGACGACTGCCGGAAGCGGTTGCGCACAATGTGGCAACGCTGTTTGCCAACTTTCTTTCATTGCTCAGTGGCAGTTTGACGTTGCCGCAGAACGCGCTGGCGGCGCTCAATGCGCTGACGACCGAAGGGGTCGGCAGTTTCAACGACAAGTTTCCACAGGGACTGCCTGCCACCTGGGGCGGACACGGGCCAGAACAGGTCAACGGCGTTCGTTACTACTCGTGGAGCGGCGTCGTACCGACAAACAGTCCGTTGACACTCGATCCGACCCAGGACATTTGCCAAGCGCTATCGCAATACTTCATGACCGAGACGCAGCAGAACGACGGTTTCGTCGGCCGCTTCAGTTCGCACTTGGGGCAGGTGATCCGCTCCGACTATCCGCTGGATCATCTGGGCAGCCTGCGTCGCACGCCCCGCACAGTCACCGCCCAGCCCGACCCGGTTGAACTGTATGTCGAACATGCTGAACGTCTGCGAGCCGCGAATCTCTGATCAAAGCCACGGACCACTGAACGGAACTTTGCCGAGAATTCGCCCACTGAATCCGGTAGGCTCCACACTTTACTGAAATAGATTGGAGAGTTTCCCCATGGCTAAAGCCACTGCCCGCCACATCCTGGTTTCCAGCGAAGACAAGTGCAACGAACTCAAGGCCCAGATCGAAGGCGGCGCTGATTTCGCCGAAGTCGCCAAAGCCAACTCCACCTGCCCATCGAGCCGTCAGGGCGGTGATCTGGGTTCGTTCGGTCCTGGCCAGATGGTCAAGGAATTCGATACCGTGGTCTTCAGCGCACCGATCAATGTCGTGCAAGGTCCGGTGAAAACCCAGTTCGGTTACCACCTGCTTGAAGTCACTAGCCGTCAGGATTGATCCGACGCCTGATTGCTTGCCAACGGCCCGCCTTCTGGTGGGCCGTTGTGTTTCAGTTACATATACGGCTGGCGACTGACGCGCCTCTCGCGTACAACTTGCGCATATCGATTTCCCGGTTCCAAGGCTGACAATGCGACTGGTTTTCCCCACTTTGATGCTCACCGCCCTCGCCCTGCTGATGGGTGCCACGGGGGCGAGCGCTGCACCGCAACATGCGTTGACCGTTTATGGTGAACCTGCCAAGTACCCTGCCGGTTTCAGTCATTTCGACTACACCAACCTGCAAGCGCCCAAGGGCGGGACGATGCGCCGCTCGGCCATCGAGATCGGCCACTTCGACCATATCCTTCCCTATATCGACAAGGGCATCGGCGTCACTCAGATCGATGGCTTGCTCTATTCGCCGCTGGCCCAGCGTTCGCTGGATGAGCCTTACACCGTTTATGGCCTGGTCGCGCAAAAGATGGAGCGCTCGGACGACGGACTGTCGCTGCGGTTCTTCATCAATCCCAAGGCGCGCTTCGCCGATGGCAAAGCGATTACCGCCGAAGACGTGCGTTACTCCTACGATTTATTGATGACCCAGGGCAGCCTGCGTTATCGCACTCAATTTGCTGACGTCAAAGGCGTCGAAGTGGAAGCACCGCTGATCGTACGCTTCGACTTCAAGAGCAATGAAAACCGCACCCTGCCACTGGACGTCGCGACCCTGCCGGTATTCCCCGAGCATTGGTGGAAGAGCCGCGACTTCGCCGGTGGCGGCGGTTATGAGCCGCCCTTGGGCAGCGGCCCCTATCGAGTCGGCAAAGTCGATTCCGGTCGCAGCATCATGTTTGAGCGCAACGCCGACTGGTGGGGCAAGGATTTGCCGGTCAGTCGTGGCCTGTACAACTTCGACCACTTCAGCATCGAGTACTTCGGGGATACCGACGTCGCCCGCCAAGTGCTGCGCGGTGGCGCTTATGACTACAACCGCGAGTTCTCGGCCACCGGCTATTCAATCGGCTACGACAGCCCGGCGCTGAGCGATGGGCGTTTGCAAAAGGCGCATCTGGCCACTGAGGCGCCGCAGTCGGCCCAAGGGTTTGTGTTCAATCTGCAGAAACCGATGTTCGCCGATCGCCGCGTGCGCCAGGCCTTGGCCATGCTCTGGGATTTCGAGTGGAGCAACCGGCAAATGATGCGCGGCATGTATATCCGCCAACAAAGCTACTTTTCCAACACGCAACTGGCGGCAAGCGAGCTGCCCGATGCGCAGGAACTGAAAATCCTCGAACCGCTGCGCGGTCAGGTTCCCGACGAAGTCTTCAGCAAAGTCTTTGAAGCGCCGAAAACCGATGGCAGTGGCCTGATCCGCGACAAGCAGCTGCAAGCCCTCGAATTGCTCGAACAGGCGGGCTGGAAACCGGATGGCGATCAGCTGGTGAATGCCCAGGGCGAACCGCTGAGCTTCACCTTCCTGGTCAGCCAGAACGGTATGGATCGCTTGTTGCTGCCGTACAAACGCACGCTGAAACAGATCGGCATCGACCTTAACATTCGCCGCATCGACTCCTCGCAATACGTCAATCGCCTGATGAGCCGTGACTACGACATGATTGTCACCGGTTATCCGGTCAGTACTTCCCCGGGGGGCGAATTGCTCAATTACTTCGCCTCCGCATCGGCCAACGACCCGGGCGCTAACAACTACATGGCGTTGAAAAACCCGGCGGTGGATACGCTGATCAATGGCCTGATACGTGCATCCACGCAGTCGGACATGTTGCATTACGCGCATGCCCTGGACCGGGTACTGCAATGGAATTACTACTGGATTCCCAACTACTATCCACCGGGTACTTCGACTGTCTGGTGGAACCGCTTCGGCATACCGTCAGTGCAGGCCAGCAATGACGAAGCCATCGAGAGCTGGTGGGAAATCAGCAGCACCCCGCTGACCAATCAGCAGATGACCGCCGAGAAAATCGCCCGTGGCAGACCCGGAGGGCCGCACTGATGTGGGGTTACATACTGCGGCGTCTGCTGCTGATCATCCCGACGCTGGTGATCATTCTGCTGGTCAATTTCGTGATCATCCAGGCCGCGCCCGGTGGCCCGGTGGAACAGGCCATCGCCCACCTGCAAGGGATCGGCGGCGCCAGTGTCGGCGGCGGTGCCAGCGAAACCATGAGCGGCACTTCCCGCGCCAGTCGCGGCCTCGATCCGCAACTGATCAAGGACATCGAAAAACAGTACGGCTTCGACAAACCGGCCCACGAACGCTTGTGGCTGATGTTGAAGAACTATGCGCAACTGGATTTCGGCAAAAGCTTCTTCCGTGGCGCCACGGTCACCGACCTGATCCTGGAAAAAATGCCGGTGACCATTTCCCTCGGATTGTGGGCGACGCTGATCACTTATCTGGTGTCGATCCCGCTGGGAATCCGCAAGGCCGTGCACCATGGCAGTCATTTCGATATCTGGAGCAGCACAGCGATCATCATCGGCTACGCGATGCCGGCGTTTCTGTTTGCGATGTTCCTGATCGTTGTGTTTGCCGGCGGCACCTCGCTGAACTGGTTTCCGGTGCGCGGGCTGGTGTCGGACAACTTCGAATCGCTGTCGACCCTCGGCAAGATTGCCGACTACTTCTGGCACCTGGTGCTGCCGGTGACGGCGCTGGTGATTGGTGGTTTCGCCACGCTGACGATCCTGACGAAAAACTCGTTTCTCAATGAAATCACTCGCCAGTACGTGGTGACCGCGCGCGCCAAAGGCCTGAGCGAACGTCGCGTGCTGTATGGCCATGTGTTCCGCAACGCGATGCTGCTGGTGGTGTCGGGCATTCCGCAGGCATTCATCAGTGTGTTCTTCGCCGGTTCCTTGCTGATTGAAGTGATCTTCTCTCTCGACGGCCTCGGGCGCATGAGCTACGAAGCCGCGGTTTCGCGGGATTACCCGGTGGTGTTTGGTTCATTGTTCATCTTTACCCTCTTCGGCCTGCTGATAAAACTGGTGGGGGATCTGTGTTACACGCTGGTCGATCCACGCATCGACTTCGCCGCGAGGAATGCCTGATGTTCAAGCTCTCGCCTCTGGGTCGTCGGCGCTTCGAGCGCTTCAAGAGAAACCGCCGTGGCTGGTGGTCGCTGTGGCTGTTTATCGGCCTGTTCGTGGTGACACTGGGCGGTGAATTGATTGCCAATGACAAGCCCTTGGTCGTCAGTTATCAGGGCCAATGGTACTTCCCGGTACTCAAGCGCCACACCGAGCAGGAGTTCGGCGGACAACTGCCGTTCCAGGCCGATTATCGCAGCGACTATGTGCAGAACCTGATTCGCAAGGACGGTGGCTGGCTGCTGTTCCCGCCGATTCCATTCAGTGACGACACGCCGAACTACGACCTCAACAAACCGGCACCGAGCCCGCCTACGTCGGTCAACTGGCTGGGCACTGACGATCAGGCGCGAGACGTGCTCGCGCGGGTGATTTTCGGTGCACGGGTGTCGATTCTGTTTGCCTTGATGCTGACCTTTGTCAGCGCCCTGATCGGCATCGCCGCCGGGGCATTGCAGGGCTATTACGGCGGTTGGGTCGACCTGCTCGGGCAACGCTTGCTGGAAGTCTGGTCGGGGCTGCCGGTGTTGTACCTGTTGATCATTCTCTCCGGTTTCGTCGAGCCGAATTTCTGGTGGCTGCTGGGGATCATGGCGCTGTTTTCATGGCTGGCACTGGTGGATGTGGTGCGCGCCGAGTTCCTGCGCGGACGCAACCTGGAGTACGTCAAAGCCGCCCGCGCGCTGGGCCTGAGCGATCGCAAGGTGATTTTCCGGCACATTCTGCCCAACGCCATGAACGCGACACTCAGCTATTTGCCGTTCATTCTGACCGGGGCGATTTCCACCCTCACCGCACTGGATTTCCTCGGTTTCGGCATGCCCGCCGGCAGCGCCTCGCTGGGTGAGTTGATCGGTCAGGGCAAACAGAATCTGCAAGCTCCGTGGCTCGGGTTGACGGCGTTTTTCACCCTGGCGCTGATCCTTTCTTTATTGGTGTTCATCGGCGAAGCGTTGCGTGACGCGTTCGACCCTCGATCCTGAAGCGTGGCCATGACTGACAACCTGATTGAAATCCGTAACCTCAACGTTGCCTTCCACGGCCAGGCCGTGGTGCGTGATCTGTGCCTGAACATCCGCCCCGGCGAGTGTCTGGCGCTGGTTGGCGAGTCGGGCTCGGGCAAATCGGTGACCGCCCATTCGATTCTGCAATTGCTGCCGCAAAGCGAAGCGCAAACCACTGGCAGCATTCGCTATCGCGGACAGGAATTGATCGGTGCCGATCCCAAGGTCTTGCGCGAACTGCGTGGCAACCGCATCGCCATGATTTTTCAGGAGCCGATGACCTCGCTCAATCCGCTGCACACCATTGAAAAGCAGATCGGCGAAACCTTGCTGCTGCACCGTGGCCTCGGCGGCAAAGCGGCGCAGGCGCGGATCCTCGAACTGCTGGGACTGGTGGGTATCCAGAAACCCAAAGAGCGACTCAAGGCTTACCCGCATCAACTCTCCGGCGGCCAACGGCAACGGGTGATGATCGCCATGGCCCTGGCCTGCGAACCAGAGCTGTTGATCGCCGACGAACCGACCACGGCGCTCGATGTGACGGTGCAGCGCAAGATCCTGCTGCTGCTCAAATCCCTGCAGCAACGCCTGGGCATGTCGCTGCTGCTGATCAGCCACGATCTCAATCTGGTGCGCAGCATTGCCCAGCGCGTGTGCGTGATGAAGGCCGGCGAGATCGTCGAACAGGCACCGTGCGAAACCCTGTTTACCGAGCCGAAGCATCCTTACAGCTGCGTGCTGCTCAACGCCGAGCCCGAAGGCGAAGCCCTGCCCCGCGATGAGCGCGAAAACGTGCTGGAGGTCGATGATCTGAAGGTTGAGTTTGTCGTCGGCGGCGGTCTGTTCCAGCGCAAGCAATACCTGCGGGCGGTGGACGGCATCAGCCTGAGTATCCAGCGTGGCAAGACGCTGGGCATCGTCGGTGAATCCGGTTCCGGCAAGTCGACGCTGGGCCAGGCGATCCTGCGTTTGCTCGACTCCGAAGGCAGCATACGTTTTCAGGGCGAGGCACTTGACGGCCTCAATCAGAAACAGATGCGCCCCTGGCGTCGACAGATGCAGGTGGTGTTTCAGGATCCGTTTGGCAGCCTCAGCCCGCGCATGTCAGTCGCGCAGATCATCAGCGAAGGCCTGGAAGTGCATTGCGAGTCGACGGCTGATGAATGCGATGAGCAAGTGATCCGCGTACTGAAAGAAGTCGGCCTTGATCCGCAAAGTCGCCATCGCTATCCCCACGAGTTTTCCGGTGGCCAGCGCCAGCGCATCGCCATCGCCCGGGCACTGGTGTTGAAACCGGCGCTAATCCTGCTCGACGAGCCGACTTCAGCGCTGGATCGTACGGTGCAAAAACAAGTGGTCGCCCTGCTCCGTCAGCTTCAGGAAAAACACGGTTTGACCTATCTGTTCATCAGCCATGACCTGGCGGTGGTGCGCGCGCTGGCCCACGACATGATCGTGATCAAGGACGGCAAAGTGGTCGAGCGTGGCGCCAGTCATGAGGTGTTCGATGCGCCGCAGCATCCGTACACCAAAGAGCTGTTGGCGGCGGCGCATCCGGGGTAGGCATAATCGGGGATCGACTTGGAACCGAGTCGCGGCCATCGCTGGCAAGCCAGCTCCCACAAGGGGCTGCGGCGTCCACGCTATGTGTAGACGACCGAGAACCCTGTGGGAGCTGGCTTGCCAGCGAAGATGCCCGCATCAACAACTCAAAATCCGGACCAGCCGCCAGATGAACACCACCGAAAGCCTCAAGGACTACCAACGGGTGCGCACCCTGGCGATCCGTTCGCTGTTCGAGATCATCGAGCAATCCAGCGAAGGCACGGTGATTGTCGACCGCGATGCCAACATCGTCTGGATGAACGAGCGCTACGCCCGGCGTTTCGGTCTTGAATCGGCGGCAAGCGCCATCGGCAAGCCCTGTGAAAGCGTGATCCCCGGCAGTCTGTTGCGCGAGGTGGTGCGTACCGGTCGGCCCATTCTTCTGGACATGCAGGACACCCCGAAAGAGCCTTTGGTGGTGATGCGCCTGCCGATTCACGATGACGCCGGCACGGTGATCGGCGCGATCGGATTTGCCCTGTTCGACGAGTTGCGCACGTTGTCGCCGATGCTCAAACGCTACTTGAGCATGCAGGAAGAACTGGCCTCGACCCGTTCTCTGCTGCGCGCCCGACAGACCAAATACAACTTCGCCCATTTCATCGGCACCAGCGCCGCCAGCCTTGAAGTCAAACGCCGTGCCCGGCGCAGTGCCAGCGCCGAGTCACCGGTGTTGCTGCTTGGCGAAACCGGCACCGGCAAAGAATTGCTGGCCCAGGCCATACACAGCGCCTCACCACGAGCACACAAAGCATTCGTCAGCATCAACAGCGCGGCGATTCCCGAGGCACTGCTGGAGGCGGAATTTTTTGGCACGGCACCGGGCGCGTTCACCGGCGCCGACCGCAAGGGCCGCACCGGCAAGTTGCAGATCGCTCAGGGCGGCACGTTGTTTCTCGACGAAATTGGCGACATGCCGCTGCCCTTGCAGAGCAAACTGCTGCGCGTGTTGCAGGAAAAGGAGTTCGAGCCGGTCGGCTCAAACGAGGTGATTCAGAGCGATGTGCGCGTGATTGCCGCCACCTCGACCGATCTGCAAGCGGCGATCAAACGTGGAGAGTTCCGCGCCGATTTGTACTATCGCCTGAATGTGTTGCCGATTCAGGTGCCACCATTGCGTGAACGTCTTGATGATCTGCCGGCACTCAGCGAAGCGATTCTGGAAGAGCTGCGCAGTCAGCACGAGCTGCACCGTGATGCACTGGCGTTGCTCGGGCAGCACGCCTGGCCGGGAAACATTCGCGAGCTACGCAATGTGCTGGAACGGGCGGCGTTGCTCAGTGATGACTTGATGCTGACCGAGCAGGATATTCGTGCGGCGATTGGCACGTTGACGCCGGTTGAGCGTGCCTCGCTGCCGACGATGGAGGCGCTGGCTGACGAGACTTTTGCTCAGGCGCGGGAGCGGTTTGATCGACAACTGATTCAGGCGGCTCTTGCGCAATGTGCGGGGAACGTGCCGGAAGCGGCGGCTCGGTTGGGGCTTGGGCGTTCGACGTTGTACAAGAAAATGGTGGCGCTGGGAATCGCCTGAATCTCTAAATAGAGACAATGATCTCTTTCTATAGATCGATTGTTTGAAGATCAAAAGATCGCAGCCTTCGGCAGCTCCTACCGGGGAAATTCGCGTCCGCACTGTAGGAGCTGCCGAAGGCTGCGATCTTTTCGGCTTAACCCGGTCTCTAAAATGAGACAAAACACCTGAAACCCCTTCAAACCAATCAGTAACTTCCTTATATTTCAATGACTTAAACATCTGGCACAGATCTCGCTAACGCCTCTCCCACACCCGTTCCACCCACAAAAATAACAATTCTGGAGAGACACACCATGAGTGTGATCATTGCCTTGGCAGCCCTGGCGCTGCTGATGCTGGCTGCCTACCGTGGCTACAGCGTTATCCTCTTCGCGCCGATTGCCGCCCTCGGCGCTGTCCTGCTCACTGACCCCTCCGCCGTCGCGCCTGCGTTCACCGGGGTGTTCATGGAGAAAATGGTCGGTTTCATCAAACTGTATTTCCCTGTGTTCCTGCTCGGTGCGGTGTTCGGCAAGTTGATCGAACTGTCGGGCTTCTCACGCTCGATCGTTGCCGCCGCCATTCGCCTGCTCGGCACCAAACAGGCGATGCTGGTGATCGTGCTGGTCTGCGCCCTGCTTACTTATGGCGGCGTGTCGCTGTTCGTGGTGGTCTTTGCGGTTTACCCGTTTGCTGCCGAGATGTTCCGCCAGAGCAATATTCCCAAACGGCTGATCCCGGCGACCATCGCTTTGGGCGCGTTTTCTTTCACCATGGACGCCCTGCCCGGCACGCCGCAGATCCAGAACATCATCCCCAGCACGTTCTTCAATACCACCGCGTGGGCGGCGCCCTGGCTGGGCGTGATCGGCACGATTTTCGTGTTTTGCACCGGCATGCTGTTTCTGCAGCGCCAGCGCAACAAGGCCCAGCGTGCCGGCGAAGGTTACGGCACTGAACTGCGTAACGAGCCGGAAACCGCTGAGGATCTGAAGCTGCCGAACCCATGGATTGCCCTTTCGCCGTTGTTGGCGGTGGGCATCATGAACTTGCTGTTCACCCAATGGATTCCGCAGTGGTACGGCAAGACCCACAGCCTCTCACTGCCGGGCATGGCCACGCCGGTCACCACCGAGATCGCCAAACTGACGGCGATCTGGGCGGTGCAGGCGGCGTTGCTGGTCGGCATTCTGATGGTGCTGGCGTTCGGCTTTCAGGCGATTCGCAGCAAGCTCGCTGAAGGCAGCAAAAGCGCGGTGAGCGGCGCGTTGCTGGCGGCGATGAACACCGCGTCGGAATACGGCTTTGGCGCGGTGATCGCTTCGCTGCCGGGCTTCCTGGTCCTGGCCGACTGGCTCAAGCAGATTCCCGATCCACTGGTCAACGAAGCCATCACCGTGACGCTGCTGGCCGGTATCACCGGCTCCGCATCAGGCGGCATGAGCATTGCGCTGGCGGCGATGTCCGAACAATTCATTGCCGCAGCCCACGCCGCGAACATTCCGCTGGAAGTGCTGCACCGCGTTGCCGCGATGGCCAGTGGCGGCATGGACACCCTGCCGCACAACGGCGCGGTCATCACCTTGCTCGCGGTGACGGGCCTGACCCACCGCGAAGCCTATAAAGACATTTTCTGTATTACGCTGATCAAGACCCTGGCGGTTTTCGTCGTGATCGGCACTTTCTACGCCACTGGCATTGTGTGAGGTATTCATGACCACTCTTTCCGGCAAGACTGCACTGGTAACCGGCTCCACCAGCGGCATTGGCCTGGGCATCGCACTGAGCTTGGCCAAGGCTGGCGCGAACCTGATTCTCAACGGCTTTGGCGACGCGTCCAAAGTCATCGCCGAGGTCGGGCAATTCGGCGGCAAGGTCGGCCATCATCCGGCCGATGTCAGTGACCCGGCGCAGATCGCCGACATGATCAATTACGCCGAGCGCGAGTTCGGCGGCGTCGACATTCTGGTCAACAACGCCGGCATCCAGCATGTCGCCGCCGTAGAAGACTTTTCCGTCGAACGTTGGGATTCGATCATCGCGATCAACCTGTCTTCGGTGTTTCACAGCACACGCTTGAGCCTGCCGGGAATGCGCGCCAAAGGTTGGGGGCGGATCATCAATATCGCCTCGGTGCATGGCCAGGTCGGTTCGACCGGCAAAGCGGCTTATGTGGCCGCCAAGCACGGCGTGATCGGCTTGACCAAAGTGGTTGGCCTGGAAACCGCGACCAGCAACGTCACCTGCAACGCAATCTGCCCGGGCTGGGTGTTGACGCCGCTGGTGCAGAAGCAGATCGATGACCGCGCGGCCAAGGGTGTCGATCCGCAGCAGGCGCAGCATGATTTGCTGGCCGAAAAACAACCGTCGCTGGAGTTCGTCACACCGCAGCATCTGGGTGAGCTGGTGTTGTTTTTGTGCAGCGAAGCTGGCAGCCAGGTGCGTGGGGCGGCGTGGAATATTGATGGTGGCTGGCTGGCCCAATAGCACAGCCATCCCCCTTCTGTGGGAGCGAGCCTGCTCGCGAAAGCGCTGGGTCAGCCAATGAAGTCGTTGAATGCACGGACGTCTTCGCGAGCAGGCTCGCTCCCACAGGTGTTATGTGTGCGCTCGACCTTGTGCATGAATAAAACAAGAGGCAACCAATGTCCGACATCCTCTGGCAACCCGACGCCAACCGTATCGCCCAATCGCGCATGGACACCTTCCGCCGCGCGGTCAATCAACGCCATCATCTGAAACTCGACGACTACCCGGCCCTGCACCAATGGAGCGTCGAACAGCGCGAGGCGTTCTGGCAGGCGATCGTCGATTTCTTTGATATCCGCTTCTACACGCAAGCGGATGCCGTGCTGCGCGAAGGCTCACACATGCCCGACGCCGAATGGTTCCCCGGTGCCACGCTGAACTTCGCCGAACACTTGCTGCGCCGTCGCGACGATGCTGTGGCTGTAGTGAGCGTGGCGGAAAACGGCCAGCGCGAGCAACTGACCTGGGCCGAACTCGCCGGACAGGTTGCCGGCTTTCAGGCGAGCTTGCAGGCCGCCGGCGTTGGCCTCGGCGACCGCGTCGCCGCGTGCATGCCGAATACCTGGCAGACGCTGGTGGCGATGCTGGCCACCACTAGCCTCGGCGCAATCTGGTCGTGCTCCTCGCCGGATTTCGGCACCCACGGGGTGATCGACCGCTTCGGCCAGATCGAGCCCAAGGTCCTGATCACCTGCGCCGCTTATCGCTATGCCGGTAAAACGATCGACCAGACTGCCAAGATCAACGCAATACTCGATCAACTGCCAACGCTCAGGCAGTTGATCATCGTGCCTTACGCCCAGCCGCAGGCCCACGTCGAGGCTTACAAGACTCACGCCGAAGTGACGGTGTGGGATGACTTCTATCAAGCCGGCGGCGAACCGGATTTCGTTCCGGTGCCGTTCAACCATCCGCTGTACGTGCTGTACTCCAGTGGTACCACTGGCGTACCCAAATGCATCGTTCACAGCACGGGCGGCGTGCTGGTGCAACACGTCAAGGAACACGGCCTGCATTGCGATCTCGGCCCGGGGGACCGCTTGTTTTACTACACGACCTGCGGCTGGATGATGTGGAACTGGCTGGTTTCGGCCCTCGCAGTCGGCAGTGCCGTGGTGCTGTACGACGGCTCGCCGTTTCACCCGGACAACCAGCGTTTGCTCGACTTGATCGACGACGAACGCATCAGTGTGTTCGGCACCAGTCCCAAGTTTCTCGCGACCCTGGAAAGTAGCGGCGCGAAACCCCGCGACAGTCATGATCTGGGTAGCCTGAGAACCTTGCTGTGCACCGGCTCGGCGCTGTCGCCGCAAAGCTACGACTTCGTTTATCGCGACTTCAAACCCGATGTGTGCCTGGCGTCAATGTCGGGCGGCACCGATATCGTCTCGTGTTTCGTCAATGCCAATCCGCTGACCTCAGTGCGGCGCGGCGAGATCATGGGCAAGAGCCTGGGCATGGCGGTTGAAGTCTGGAACGACGCCGGCCAACCCGTGGTTGGCGAAAAAGGCGAACTGGTTTGCACCCGGCATTTCCCGGCCATGCCGATTGGCCTGTGGAATGACCCGGACGGATCGAAACTGCGGCAATCTTATTTCAGCCTGTTTCCCGGGGTCTGGGCCCAGGGCGATTACGCCGAGCAACGGGCTCACGGCGGGATGCTCATCCATGGCCGCTCCGACGCCGTACTCAATCCGGGTGGCGTGCGTATTGGCACGGCGGAGATTTACCGCCAGGTCGAGAAAGTCAGCGAAGTGCTGGACAGCGTCGCCATCGGTCAGCAGTGGCAGGATGACGTACGGGTGGTGCTGTTTGTCAGGTTGCGCGATGGCCTGGAACTCGATGACGCGCTGGAGCAACGCATCCGTCAGGTGATCCGCGCCAACACCACCCCACGACATGTGCCGGCGAAGATCGTTGCGGTGACGGACATTCCACGCACCATCAGCGGCAAGATTGTCGAGCTTGCGGTGCGCGAGGTGGTGCATGGACGGCCGGTGAAAAACACCGATGCGCTGGCCAATCCCGAAGCGCTGGAACAGTTTCGGGATCGCTGCGAGTTGCAAACCTAGAATGACTGCTCTGCAAGGACCCGCGAGTGCGCAATACGATGGATGTCGAGCCTCATAACCACACGTTCGACCCTCGTATTCGCGCCCCGTCTGCCGTTTGAATGGGGCGCTTCAGTCCATCAGCCCCCAATCACTGCTTGACGGGCTGACCTTGCCGACGGTCTCTCGATGCAGCTTTATCCTCAACTTCAAATTATTGGCCGAATCGGAATATTTCAACGCTTCCTCCTCATTGATCGCGCCCTCTTCGACCAATTCGAACAACGACTGATCAAACGTCTGCATACCCGCCTCCCCGGACTTTTCCATCATCGCTTTGAGATCGCCCAATTCATTGTGGCGTATCAGATCACTGATAGTCGGTGTCCCCAACAACACCTCCACTGCCGCCCTTCTCTGCCCACCCTCCGTCCTGACAAGACGTTGCGAGACGCAGGCTTTCAGGTTGTTGCCTAACGTCTGCAACAATTGCGGCCGCCGCTCTTGCGGGAACATATTGATGATTCGATCCAACGCCTGATTGGCGTTAATCGCGTGCAACGTCGAGAGCACCAGATGCCCGGTATCGGCGAACGCCAAGGCATGTTCCATGGTTTCGCGGTCACGGATTTCGCCGATCAGCACCACATCCGGGGCCTGACGCAGAGTGTTTTTCAACGCAGCGTGGAAGCTGCGCGTATCGACCCCGACTTCACGCTGATTGATGATCGAGCGCTGGTGGCGATGGATGTACTCGATCGGGTCCTCGATAGTGATGATATGCCCGGTGCTATGGCGATTGCGGTGGTCGATCAGTGCGGCCAGCGACGTCGATTTACCGGAGTCGGTGGCCCCGACAAAGAGGATCAGCCCTTGCTTGAGCATAACGGTGTCGAGCAGTACTGCCGGCAGTTTCAGATCGGCGAAACGCGGGATGTCGAGTTTGACGTTGCGAATGACGATCGATACATCGTTGCGCTGCTTGAAGATGTTCACACGAAAACGCCCGATGCCCGCTCGCGAAATCGCCAGGTTCATTTCCAGATCCCGGTCGAACTCCCGCCGTTGCTCGGCGTCCATCAAGGAGGCAGCGATGGCGGCGGTTTCACCGTTCTTGAACGGCTGTTCGCTCAACGCTGTAAGCACGCCGTCGACGCGCGCACTTGGCGGTGCCCCCGTGGAGAGAAACAGGTCGGAACCGTTTTTATTGGACAAAATAGACAACAGCGCATCGATTTCCATGGCAAAAAGCACCCGCGAAGCATTCAATGAACAGACAATGGCCTGCGCCTGGCGCAGATCGACTGCAACAATGATAGACGTCGCCTCAACGAACCACGCTCAGGACTGATGTAATGAATGCTGTACCGAACACCGACGACGCGCAGGCTCTGATCGCCCGTACCGACTGGAGCCGCAGCCCCTTGGGCGCTGCCGGCAACTGGCCGCAGAGCCTGCGTACCGCGGTGGACATCGTGATTCACTCGCCGATGCCGATGCTGTTGTTGTGGGGCCCGCAACTCACGCAGATCTACAACAATGGTTTCGCCCTGCTCGCCGGCCACAAGCATCCGCACGCTTTCGGACAGCCTGCGCACCAGATATGGCCGGAACTTCGCGACTTTACCGACCCGATTTACAGCGCCGTCCTACAAGGCCAGGTGCGCACCTACAGTGAAAGACGCTTCACCCTGCAACGGGACGGCAAAGAGTCCGACTTTTGGCTGGATCTGACCTACAGCCCGATCCGCGATGAAACTGCGCAAGTCGCCGGGATTCTCGTTACCGCCATCGAAACCAACGAACGCCGCCGCATCGCTCTGGAACTGCAGCGACGCTCCGAAGAAAGCCTCAAGGCCCAACGGGAAACCGAGGAGCGCCTGCAACTGGCCCTGGCCGCAACCGATGCCGTCGGCACCTGGGATTGGGACATCGGCGAAGATCGCTTCATCGCCGATGCGCATTTCGCCCAGTTGCATGGCATCGACCCCAGTCTTGCCAGCCAGTTGCCGATCAGCGATTACTTGCAAGGCGTGCACCCGGAAGACCGTGCGATGGTCGCGCGCAGCATCAAACACTGCATCACCTACGGCACCGAATACGCTGAGGAATATCGTTTGCAGCAAGGCGATGGCGAGGTGCGCTGGGTGTTCGCGCGCGGGCGTTGCTACAAGGATCACCATGGCCGGCCCGTGCGTTTCCTCGGGGCGGCGCTGGACCTGACCGAGCGTAAACACACCGAACAGGCTTTGCGCCAGAGTCAGACCGAACTGCAATTGATCATCAACGCCATGCCGATCCTGATCAGTTATGTCGACCGCGAAGAACGCTTCCGCCTGAACAACGCAGCCTATCTCGACTGGTACGGCCTCACGCCACAGGAACTCTACGGACGCACGATTCGCGACGTCATCGGTGAAGAAGCCTACTTCCTGCGCCTGCCGTACATTGCCGAGGCGTTGGCCGGCAGGCCCTGTTCATTCAGCCTTTACACCCCGCACCGCGATGGCAGTAATCGACACGCGCTGATGAATTATTTGCCGCGTTACGCCGCCGACGGCGCGATCAGTGGCTTCTATATCTTTGTCATCGACGAGACCGAGCGCAAGAAAACCGAAGAGGCCTTGCGCAATCTCAACGAGACCCTCGAAGAACGGGTCAGCGCCCGTACCGAACAATTGGCGCAGGCCAACCAGCGTTTGCAGAACGAGATGTTCGAACGCGAGCGCGCCGAAGATGCGTTGCGCCATGCGCAGAAGATGGAAGCTGTCGGTCAGCTCACTGGTGGTATCGCCCACGACTTCAACAACATGCTCACCGGGATCATCGGCAGCCTCGATTTGATGCAGCGCTACATCGCCAACGGTCGGGCCGACGAAATTGGTCGCTTTACCGAAGCGGCGGTGTCGTCGGCCAACCGTGCGGCGGCACTGACCCATCGTTTGCTGGCGTTTTCGCGACGCCAATCGCTGGATCGCAAAACCCTAAACGTCAATGAACTGGTGCATTCGCTGGAAGATCTGATCCGGCGCACCAAGGGCGATCCGATCGAACTCACCCTGCGTCTGGCCGAGCATGTGTGGCCGGTCAGCACCGACGTCAGCCAACTGGAAAACGCCCTGCTCAACCTGGTCATCAATGCCCGCGATGCGATGCCCGAGGGTGGCGAGTTGCTGATCGAAACCGCCAACGTCTATCTCGACGGCAGCGACATCACCACGCTCGAACCGGTCAAGGCCGGCGACTATCTGATGCTGGCGGTCAGCGACAACGGTACGGGGATGACGCCGTCCGTGCGCTCCAAGGCCTTCGACCCGTTCTTCACCACCAAGCCGATTGGCCAGGGCACCGGGTTGGGGCTGTCGATGATTTACGGGTTTGCCCAGCAGTCCGGCGGCCACGTCAGCCTCGACAGCCTGCCGGGCCAAGGCACTTGCGTGCGGTTGTACTTGCCGCGCTTGTACGGCGTCGAGGCGGAACGGCCGGCTGTCGCGCCCATTGAACAAGCGCCGGCGACGGCGACTGGCGAAACCGTAGTGGTCGTCGAGGACGACCCGGCGGTGCGCATGCTGGTGCTCGATCTGCTCAGGGAGTTGGGTTATCAGGCCCACGAAGCCGAAGATGCCAAGACCGCCCTGCCGCTGCTGGAGTCCGATCTACGCGTGGATCTGCTGGTCACCGATGTCGGCCTGCCGGGCATGAATGGCCGGCAACTGGCGGAAATCGCCCGTCAGCATCGGCCCGGCCTCAAGGTGCTGTTCATGACCGGATATGCGCAGAAAGCCGCCGAGCGTCAGGGTTTTCTCGAGGATGGCATGGACATGGTCGCCAAACCGTTTGCCATTGAGCTGCTGGCCAGCAAGATCCGCACGATGATCAGCCAAACCCTGTGACTTGAGGCATAATCCGCGCCCCGCCGTCACCCCGTTATCAGGTACCGCACGATGAAAGCCCAAGCCCGCCACATTCTGGTGAAAACCGCCGAAGAGGCCGAACAACTCAAACAACGTATCGCCAAGGGTGAAGCGTTCGATGTGCTGGCGAAGAAATTCTCGACCTGCCCGTCCGGCAAGCGCGGCGGTGATCTGGGTGAAGTGCGGCCGGGGCAAATGGTGGGCGCGATTGACGCGGTGATTTTCAAAAAGCCGCTGCGCACCGTGCATGGGCCGATCAAGAGCAAGTTCGGGTATCACCTTGTGCAGGTGTTTTACCGCGACTGAGGCTTGGCTTCAGGGCCCTTTCGCGAGCAGGCTCGCTCCCACATTTGGAATGCATTCCCCTGTGGGAGCGAGCCTGCTCGCGAACCGATTGCGCAGCAAACGGCCATATAAATCTATTTCGGGATCAGTGCACCCGGCACCTGAATCACCTTGCTGGCCAGCAAGTGCCCGGCCTCGGCAGCCTCAGCCGGACTTCCGCCGCGCAATCGACTGGCCAGATACGCCGCACTGAACGAGTCCCCCGCCGCCGTGGTGTCCACCACCTTCGCGACTTTCTGCGCCGGCACTTCAAATGACTCGCCATCACAACGAATCAGGCACGCCTCGGCGCCACGCTTGAGCACGACTTCCGGCGTGCCGAACTGCGCATAAGCGGCAAACACCTCCTCGCAATCGGCGAAACCGAACAGCGCCTGTTCGTCATCCACCGTCAATAACGCCAGATCAACGTAGGGCAACACACTGCGATACGCCGCGCGCGCATCTTCTACTGAGGCCCACAAGCGTGGCCGATAGTTGTTGTCGAAAACGATTCGCGCATCGCGCTGGCGCGCTTCGATCAAGGTCTGGATCAGTTGTTCCCGGCCCGATGCGCCGAGCACAGCCAGGGTGATGCCGCTGAAATACAGCACATCGTAATCTGGCAATGCCGCCAGAATCGGCTCGGCAGCCGGGGTGGTGAAACAGTCGCGAACCGCCGCTTCATTGCGCCAGTAGAGAAAACGCCGCTCGCCGCTGGCATCGGTCTGGATGCAATACAGTCCCGGCAGGCGACCCGGTAGACGTTGCACCAGATCAAGGCCAATGCCTTCATCGGACCAGATCTGGCACATGGCATCGCTGAAGCTGTCGTCACCCAGCGCGGTGACGTAATCGACCTGTGCCTTGTCGCCCATCGCGCGGGACAGATACACCGCGGTGTTCAGGGTGTCGCCGCCGAAGCTTTGCTGCAGACTGCCGTCGGCGCGTTGCTGCAGTTCGATCATGCATTCGCCGATCAGGGCGATGCGTGGGATGTTCGGGCCCAAGGGGCTAAGGGTGTTCATCTTGTGCTGTCTCTGTTGATGCGCGGGTGTCTGGTCTGGCCTCATCGCTGGCAAGCCAGCTCCCACAAGGATTCATGTCGCTCACAAATTTTGTAATCAACACAGAACCCTGTGGGAGCTGGCTTGCCAGCGATTGGCCGCGACGCGGTCTGAAGTCTTAGAAACAAGTCTCCATGCTCTCGATCACCGACAACTGCTCATCCACCAACAACCCCACACGCCACTTGTCGAACGTCAGGCACGGGTGCGACGTACCAAAGGAAATGATGTCGCCCACGCGCAATTCAACGCCCGGCGCTACCGTCATGAACGCATGCTGGTCCATCACCGCCGTGACCTTGCACGCGCCAACGTCTTCGCCCACTGCCGGCACCACACCGGCCTTGTAACGCAGCAATGGCACCGGAAAACCGGCATCGAACGCAACATCTCGCTTGCCCAGCGCGATCACCGCAAAACCCGGCTCAGGCAGCGACTGCACATGCGCCCAGACTTCCAGCGCCGGACGCAAGCCCTCGTGCAGATCGCTGCGGCGGTCGAGCACGCAGCACTGCGCTTCCTTGTAGATACCATGGTCATGGGCCACGTAACTGCCCGGGCGCAACACGCTGAGAAAACGCCCCGCCGCGTTCTGCGCTTCGAACGATTCGGCGATCAGGTCGTACCACGCCGAACCCGAGGCGGTGATGATCGGCTTGGCGATCGCGAACGCGCCGCTGTTCTGCAATTGCACCGCCAGACGTACCAGTGAAGCAGCAAATTCACGAATGCCACTGACGGCGTGATCGCCGTGAATCACCCCTTCGTAGCCTTCAATGCCAGTCAGGGCCAGCGCCGGTTGTGCGTTGATCGACTTGGCCAGTTCGATGACTTCCTGCTCGCTGCGGCAACCACAACGACCACCGACCACGCCGTACTCGATCATCACGTTCAGCTTCACCCCGCGCGAGGCGAAGTAGGCGCCGAGGTCAGCGACGTTGTCCGGGTGATCGACCATGCAATAGAAATCGAACGCCGGATCGGCAAGCAGATCGGCAATCAGCGCCATGTTCGGCGTGCCGACCAATTGGTTGGCCATCAGCACGCGGCGCACACCATGGGCGTAAGCGGCGCGGGTCTGGGTCGCGCTGGCGAGGGTGATGCCCCACGCGCCGGCATCGAGCTGACGCTTGAACAGCGCCGGGGTCATGCTGGTTTTACCGTGAGGCGCCAGTTCGGCACCGCTGTCGCTGACAAACTTTTGCATCCAATGGATGTTGTGCTCCAGCGCTTCGCGATGCAGCACCAGTGCCGGCAGGCTGACGTCGCGTACCAGGTGCGCACCGATGGCAGCGTCGCCCTTTTCTCCAGCAGTATTGATGGCAGTCGTCATGGTCGAACTCCTCACTTTCGCGGCCGCAGGCAGCCGTGGTTATTCGTTGATGCGCCGGGCGAGGCTGTTGGCGCTCTCGATCAGAACCCGGCGATAGTCGTTGTAATTGTTCTTCGCATCGGCCCGAGGGGCGACAATGCACAGGGTACAAATCGCTACGCCTTGCGGGTCTTTGACCGGCGCGGCGAAGCAATGGGTAAAGGTGTCGGCGACGCTGTCGAAGGAGAAAAATCCATCGATGCCGGCCTGACGGATTTCGGCGAGGAAGCGTTCCAGTGGCAAGCGTTCGCCATCGGGCAGCATGTAGTCGTCTTCGTCGATCAGGTCGATGATCTGTTGATCGCTCAAATGCGCGAGCAACAGGCGCCCGGAAGCGGTCCACGGGATTGGCGCGTTTTCGCCGATGTCGGAGGAAATGCGGAAATGCCGCTCGCCCTCCTTCATCAACGCCACCGTGTATTTGCGCCCGTTGAGCAGACACATCTGCGCGGTTTCGTGGGTCCGGCTGACGATCTCCTGCAAGGCGTGATCGGCCTCGCGACTGAGGTCGAAGTGACGCAAGTGCGCCTGACCGAGGAAGTACAACTGCCGGCCCAGATAGACGTGACCGTCCTTGCCCACCGGTTCCAGAATCCGCCGTTCCAGCAGCGAAGCGACCAGTTCGTAGACCGTGGATTTCGGGCTGCCGATGCCGTTGGCGATGTCGTTCGGGCGCAGCGGCTGGCCGATCTCCTTGAGGAAATCGAGAATATCGAACGCCCGGTCCAGACCGCGGGCCCGGCGTTTGATGGTGTCTTCGGTCATTTCAGTGGTTCCCATTCAAAGTCGCCGGATGGTAACTGGCCCTTGGTGTTGTGTCAGTTGCATTGCTGCCCTCACCCCCCGCCCTCTCCCGGAGGGAGAGGGAGCCTGACCGTATCGATGCACATGTTGTGGTCATTTGCCAAAATCTGCATCGACAGAGAACAGTCCCCCTCTCCCAGAGAGAAAGAGCCTGACCGTATCGATGTAAATGTAAGCGTCATACGCAAAATCCGCATCGATACAGATCAGTCCCCTCTCCCAGAGAGATAGAGCCTGACTGTATCGATGCACATGTTGTGATCAGCCGCCAAAACCTGCATCGATAGAGATCGGTCCCCTCTCCCTCCGGGAGAGGGTTAGGGTGAGGGGCTGCGGCCTAAGCAACGCAGCAATTTTCAAGCCTTTTTCTTGTACGCAATGCAATCAATCTCGACCTTGCAATCAACCATCATGCTCGCCTGCACACAGGCCCTTGCCGGTGCGTGCTCAGGCTTGAAGTACTCGCCAAAGACCTTGTTGAAACTGCTGAAATCCCGCGGATCATCCAGCCACACGCCGGCACGCACCACGTCTTCCAGGCCATACCCGGCCTCTTCGAGAATCGCGATGAGGTTCTTCATGGTCTGATGGGTTTGCTCGACGATGCCGCCGACAATGATCTCGCCATCCACCGCCGGCACCTGGCCGGACACATGCAGCCAGCCATCCGCTTCAACGGCGCGAGCGAATGGACGGGGCTGGCCGCCCGCGGCGGTGCTGCCAGTGCCGTAACGGGTAATGCTCATGGGTACTTCTCCTGATTCAAAACGAAAGTTAAAACCGCGTGCTTTTGAGAAACTCAGCCAGACGCGGCGATTGCGGGCGTTCGAACAGTTCCTTGGGAGGCCCCTGCTCTTCGATCCGCCCCTGATTCATGAAAACGATCTTGTCCGAGACCTCGAAGGCAAAACGCATCTCGTGGGTCACCAGCAACATGGTCATGCCGTCTTCGGCCAGGCCCTTGATCACGTTGAGCACTTCGCCGACCAGCTCCGGATCGAGCGCCGAAGTCACTTCGTCGAACAGCATCAAACTCGGGTTCATCGCAATCGCCCGGGCGATCGCCACGCGCTGTTGCTGGCCGCCGGACAACTGACCGGGAAAGTGATTGCGCCGCTCCAGCAGACCAACGCGCTCCAGCCATTTCTCGGCGAGGACCACGGCTTCGTCCTTGTGCATTTTCTTCACCTTGAGCAGGCCCAGGGTGACGTTCTGCAGCGCGGTCAAATGCGGGAACAGGTTGAATTGCTGGAACGCCATGCCGGTCATCGCGCGATGGCGGGCGATGACTTTTTCCGCATGCCGCACACGCTTGCCGTTGACCTCGTCATAACCGATGGATTCGCCGTCGAGCAGGATCTGCCCGCCCTGGAATTCTTCGAGCATGTTCACGCAACGCAGCAGCGTGGTCTTGCCCGAACCGCTGGAGCCGATCAGCGTCACCACGTTGCCGCGCTGCATGCTCAGATCGACACCCTTGAGCACTTCGACTTCGCCGTATTGTTTGTGCAGGCCGCGGATGTCCAGCAACGCCTGATTCTGTGGGGAAACTTGAGCTTGAGTCATGGCAGGGCCACCCGCTTTTCAATGTGCCGGCCGAGTAATTCGATGCCGTAGTTGATGACGAAAAACAGAAAACCGGCGAACAGGTAGAACTCCAGGGTCATGAAGTTCCGGGCGATGATCTGTTGCGTGCTGAGCAGCAATTCGGCGACACCGATCACCGAGAGCAAGGTTGAAGCCTTGACGATTTCCGTAGACGAGTTGACCCAGGTCGGCAGGATCTGCCGCAGCGCTTGAGGCAACAGCACGTAGCCGAGGGATTGGTAGAACGTCAGGCCGATGGCTTTGCTCGCTTCCATCTGCCCGCGCGGCAACGCTTGCAGCGCACCGCGCACGATTTCGGCAACGTGGGAGCCGCAAAACAGCGTCAGACCCAAGGCACCCGCCTGAAATGCGCTGATCTGCCAGCCGAGTGCCGGCGCCATATAGAAGCAGGCCAGCACCAGCACAAACACCGGCGTGCCGCGAATCAGATCAACGTAAAACCGAAACGGTGCGCGCATCCAGAACTTGCCGTACGTCAGCACCAGCCCGGCAACCACGCCGAGCATAGTTCCGAGCAGAATCGCCAGCGCCGACACTTGCACACTGGTCAAAAAACCCTGCCACAGCGGCTCGCGCGCGACCCACAATTCATGTAACCAACTCGGAGATTCGTACATCGCAGCCTCCTATCGGCGGATCGCCAGACGCTGCTCGAGGTAACGCAGCAGCATGGCAATGAGGTAACAGGCCGCGACATACAACGCCGTGGTCACCAGCCAGGTTTCAATCACCCGGTAGCTTTCGACGTTGATCTTGCGCGCGTAATAGGTCAGCTCCGGCACCGCAATTGCGGCGGCCAGCGAAGTGTCCTTGAACAGTGAAATGAAGTTGTTCGACAGCGCCGGCAGCACATTGCGCAGCATCACCGGCACGGTCACGTAGGCCTTGACCTGCCACTCGCCGAGGCCGATCGCCAGTCCCGCTTCGCGCTGCCCCTTGGGAATGCTCAGCAAACCACCACGGAACACTTCGGTCAGGTACGCCCCGGCATACAACGACAGGGTGATGATGAACGACGGAATCTTGTCCAGCCGAATGCCCAAGCTTGGCAACGCAAAGTAGATCAACAGAATCAACACCAGAATCGGCGTGTTACGCACCACCGTCACGTACACCGAAGCCAGCACCCGCAAGGCGCGATGCTTTGAAAGCAAGGCAAACGCCATCAGCAGGCCGATCACGCAGCCGATGGCGATCGACACCAGCGCCAGTTCAAGACCCAGACCGAGCCCCGCCAACAAGGTGTCGAAATCGCGCCACACGGCGGCAAAGTTCAACTGATAGTTCATGGTCAGCAGTACCTTGAGCGGGGCGACGTGCATCGCCCCACTCTCACGGGATCATTTGAATTCGACAGGGAAACCGATCGCAGGCGACGGCAGATCTACACCGAACCATTGTTTGAACGACGCCGCGTAAGTCGGGAATTCAACGCCGGTCATGGCTTCATGCAGTGCAGTGTTGACGAAATTCAGCCAATCCTGATCGCCGCGTTTAACCGCGCACGCGTAGGTTTGTGGGCTCCACGCATAGCTTGGGCTGCGATAACGGCCAGGGTTCTGCACCATCAGGTATTTGACGGAGGACTGGTCGGTGGCGGCGGCATCGGCACGGCCGGAGTTCACCGCCTGATACATCAGATCAACGCTGTCGTACTGATCGACCTTGGCTTTGGGCAATGCCTGATGCACCAGTTCTTCGGCGTAGACGTTTTGCAGCACGGCCACGGTGACGCTGTCGCCGGCGGCTTGCAGGTCTTCGATTTCCTTGTACTTGCTGTTGTTCGGCAGCAACAGGCCAACGCCTTCGCGGTAGTACGGCAGGGTGAATGCCACTTGCTGCGCACGGCTGGCGGTGACAGTGATGAACTGGCAGCTCATATCGACCTTGTCGGTGAGCAGATTGGGAATCCGAGCATCGGACGACTGCACGACGAACTCGACTTTGCTCGGGTCGTTGAACAAACCCTTGGCGACGATCCGCGCGATGTCGATATCAAAACCCTGCAACTTGCCGTCCGCGCCCTGAAAGTGCCACGGCGCATTGGTGCTGCCGGTGCCGACAATCAATTTGCCACGGGCCAGAACACTGTCGAGCTTGCTGTCGGCCGCCTGGGCCATACCCATGACAGCGGACGAAGCCGCAAGGACAAAAACACATGCTTTGAACAACGAAGGACGGCGATGCATGGAAAGCACTCCAGAATTGTGTTTATTCCGCTATACCGGAACACGGTTTGTTACTACGGAATAGACAGCAGAAAGTGTGCCATAGCTTTGGCAATAAAACCCAGGTCCTCGGAAACATTAATCGGTTCAACAAGTTAGCCCGCGTATCTACACGCGACTATTGCCGGTAGAGGTTTGACCGTCGCTACTGAGGGCAACCAATTGGGAAGTAACGTCACATTCAAGGGCATGTGCGCGACCAATTGATGCACACATAGAGCAATGAATTGGTCTTGAAAAATGAATTGAGCACAGGTGACCGTTCATCGGATTTGCGGCTGAACCTGTCAGAGTTGACAGTTGTTGACCGGTGGATTGATAGGCCTACTGGTTTGGACCGAACGGGTCAGGAACCGAAGTTAGAATCTCAATAAGGACTTTTGAAATGGCCAATCTGATTAAAAATGGTGATTTTGCCAATCAAGGCGATCACTGGACAGCAACAACCCCGAATAACGTCAGTTACGTAAATGGTCACTGCATAATCGCGACTCCTGACTCCATCAGTCAGGACGTTCTCCTGGGCAGCGAGGGCGGCGGTAAATTCATGATCTCGGCAAGAATGAAAACACTGCATGGCTATGCGGGCCGCATCACTGTGCAACCACATCCGACAGGCAACCCGGTTCAAATTGACGTCTCAGGAGGTCAGAACTGGACGATCAAGTTCCAAGAGTTCGACGCCCCTACCGCGACACTCAAGTTCACGGTGAAGGTAGAGTCCAATGACGGTACGTTTGATGAACTTGGCTCTTATTTCAGCGATGTAACGCTATCCAAGCTGCTCTGAGCCAATACTCTTGAAAGCGAGCTTTCATCTCGTGACGGCTCGCTTTCTCCGTGAACGCATCACCACTGCAGTCCGAAAAAGGGAGTTTCCAATGGACTTGACAACCCCTTTCGCAGCCTTGCCTGCCACCTACCGCAAAGCCCTGAAAACCTGGCGCCCAGTGATCCTTTATTTCGCCAACGAACATTGCCCCGCCTGCGAATGGGCCGGGCCGATCTTTCGCCAGACGGCCGAGCCGTACCGGCATCGCGCCAATATCTACATGCTCAATACCAGCGAAACTGCACGTCATCCGCTGGTGACCGGAACACCAACCGTGCTGTTCTACAAGGACGGCAGACTGGTGAAAAAACTTAAAGGCATCGGCACGGAAGAAACCCTCGCACGGGATTTCGCCGAGCACGTCGGCAAGACGAAAGCGCCCATTGCGCCCCGCAAGCGAACGCATGATCTGTCTTGGCTGCGTCAGAGACTTCGTACCTTGCGCACTGTTGCACGTGCGCGTCTGCGGAGTCAGTACTGAACAGGGTGAATCCGTGCCTTTTCAGAAAACTCCAGCTCATAGGTCATCTATTGAGACCTTGATGGTGGGGTCGTTTTCTCGCTCCTTGCAAAGCGCGATCAACTCCAGATCATCAAGACGCGTCATCATTGCCTCGTATTCTTTGGCAGGTACGCAATAAAACGCTGGTTCATTTCGGTTGAGAATCGCTACGGAGCGTCCACCTCCAGCAGCTACGGTGCCCATCGGATTTTTTTTCAATTCGGAAATACTCGCTACTACGTGGGAAAGAACGATATGTGCCATAAAGGTGCTTCCTGAAGTGCTTTTAGTAGCACCTAAAATAGCACTCCCTGCAGGTCTTAACGTCAATCCATTTGACGGTACCACGTGATTTCCAGCGACGTTTCTGCGTTGTCCGTCAGATGTTTCTCGCAGTTGGGTGGGAACAGGAAGGATCGCTACATTGTTCATCAGTGAGTAGTGCGGTGCCTGAACCCAAGCATTCGCGAGCAGGCTCGCTCCCACATTTGAAACGCGTTCCAAGGTGGGAGCGAGCTTGCTCGCGAAGAGGCCGGCACAGTTAGTAGTGAACTCAAGGATTACGCTGGCGTGCGCTCCAAAAGCACCCGCGTCACCCGCCGCTCTTCCACCGCTTTGACCGTCATCTGCCAGCCCTCCAGCTCCAGACGGTCACCAATGACCGGGAGACGATCAAGAAGGCTCATCACCAACCCGGCCATGGTCTGATAGTCCTCGGTCGGCTGCGCACCAAACCCGGTGCGTTGGCGCACTCGCGACAGGTTCAACGCACCACTGACGATAAACCCGCCCTGCTCCTCGATCACGTCGGGGCCTTCGATTTCGCTGGCATCCGGCAACTCACCGGCAATCGATTCGAGAATGTCAGTCATGGTCAACACCCCGACAAAATCACCGAATTCGTTGACCACAAAAGCAATGTGCGTC
This sequence comes from Pseudomonas sp. VD-NE ins, assembly GCF_031882575.1. Lineage (NCBI taxonomy): Bacteria > Pseudomonadati > Pseudomonadota > Gammaproteobacteria > Pseudomonadales > Pseudomonadaceae > Pseudomonas > Pseudomonas sp. VD-NE ins. Next base: position 2,818,931 of record NZ_CP134772.1, on the reverse strand, counting down.
GAGGCTGCGCGCATCTGCTCCAGCGCATTGAGGATCGAATAGCTGTCGAGCAGGTTGAGGGTCTTGCGCGCCAGATGTTCCAGATTCGGCTCGGTGCCGGCCAGATACTCCTTGAGCAGTTCCTTCTTGTGCACGAAGCCCAAAGGTTCATCCACTGCACCGTTGCGAATCAACGGCAGACGCGAGTAGGACGAGTGCATCAAGCGGTTACGAATCGCCTCACGATCATCGGCCAGATCAATCGTGTCGACATCGGCGCGCACCGTCATCAGCCCACGTATCGGGCGCTCGGCCAGTTGCAGCACGCCGCTGATCATCACCCGTTCGCGACGGTCGAACAGTTCGGCACTTGGCGCGTCACCGTCGTCGAGCAGATCGGAAATCTCCTCGCCAACCTCTTCCACCGCCAGTTTGCGCCCGCCCAGCAAGCGCATGACCGCGTGTGCCGTGCGCTCGCGCATCGGTCGCAGGCCCTGCATCGAGCGCTTGCGGCGTGCCCGGGCGATCTGGTTGAACACCTCGATCAGAATCGAGAAACCGATGGCGGCGTACAGATAACCTTTCGGAATGTGGAAGCCCAGACCTTCGGCTGTCAGGGCAAAACCGATCATCATCAGGAAGCCCAGACACAGCATGATCACCGTCGGGTGCGCGTTGACGAAGCGCGTCAGCGGCTTGCTGGCGACAATCATCAAGCCGATCGAGATGATCACCGCGATCATCATCACTGCCAGTTCATCGACCATGCCCACGGCCGTGATCACCGCGTCGAGCGAGAACACCGCATCAAGCACCACAATCTGCGCGACGATCGGCCAGAACAAGGCATAAGCGGCGTTGGTCGTGCGCTCACCGATGTGGCCTTCAAGGCGCTCGTGCAATTCCATGGTGGCCTTGAACAACAGGAACACACCACCGAACAGCATGATCAGGTCGCGGCCGGAGAAGCTCTTGCCAAATACCTCGAACAACGGCTGCGTAAGGGTCACCAGCCAGGAAATACTCGCCAACAGGCCAAGGCGCATGATCAGCGCCAGCGACAGGCCGATAATCCGCGCACGGTCACGCTGATGCGGTGGCAGTTTGTCCGCAAGAATTGCGATGAACACCAGGTTGTCGATACCCAGCACCAGTTCCAGCACGATCAAAGTCAACAAGCCTAACCAGGCCGTGGGATCCGCTAACCATTCCATAAAACGTCTCTATCTCTCTCGATGAATTCAGGCTGCCGGACACGGCAAAGCGCAACGCGAAGGCTCTGGAGCCGCGTTAGCAACGATAGTCGGATGTCGGAAAACTGGATGCTGCGAGTGCGTCAAGACCGCGCCATGGCGCGTGGAGAGGGTGCGACTGGGAGGCTCCGAGAGGGCGTTCATGTAAATCCTGAATGAAAAATGGCCTTGGAGCGTACAGGCTTTGGGAACATTTCCTACAGCGGCAAATCATTTCAAAATCTGTAACAGCTATCCGGATCCCCCTGTAGGAGCTGCCGCAGGCTGCGATCTTTTGATGTTGTTTTTAACAATCAAAATCAAAAGATCGCAGCCTGCGGCAGCTCCTACAGGGGCAATGTCAGCGGCCAGCGAAGCGTAGACGGGACAACTGCCGCAAATCCCCTTCGACGTAGTAATCGTTGGTCCAGCGGTCATCCACCGCCAACGGACTCACCTGTTTCAACGCCTGTTTCTTCGCGAAGTAACGAAAGCGGTAATGCTCATAAAACCGCAACAGCTCCAGGCCATAACGATCTGCCAGATCGGTGTCGCCACGAATGATCAGGTAGTTTTCGTCGTTGCCATTGCTCGCTGAAGCGCTGAGGTTGTGGCTGCCGCTGATGATCGTCGGCGTGTCCGTGGTGAAGTCGGTGACCACGGCTTTGGTGTGTACCAGCAGATTGCCTTTCTGGCCTTTCATGTTCTCGCGCAGCCAGCCTTCCAGCCCGTTGTTGAGCAGCGCAGTGGCAGCGAATTCCGCCGTGCGGTCGGCGTGAAATCCAGTGATGCGGCTGGCGGTGTTCTGCAGGCCATAGCGCAGGATGTCGTCGTTCGGTTTGCCTAACAGTGCGTTGAGAATGCTGTCCGGCAAGCTGAACGCGGTGACGAACAACACGTCCTTCTGCGCCGCCTCGATGATCTCGACGAACTCACGCAGATCAGCACCGCCGGTACGCGGCGAGAACCCTGCAAACAGCGGCTGCGCGGCGTCCATCGGGTTGTGCGCGGTGATCCAGTCACGCGTGGCGCCGACATCGGCGGGCGTGGCCCAGACCTCTTCGAAGGTGCGTAGATAACTCGCACTTACCGCTGCGTCATCAAGAACATGCACCACGTTGGCCTGACGATAGACGCCGTTGGCGGTGAAATTGGTGCTGCCGCACAACACCGCTTGCGGCGTGCGCTGAGCGCCCTCCCCAACCCGACTGAGGACCATGAATTTGTTGTGGAAGATGTTGTGGGTGATCCGCCCAAGTTTGCTGGTTGCCGGCAGTTTCGCCAGGCTCGCCTCATTGATCGTGGTGTCTTCATCATCCGGTCTGGCGTGATACAGCACTCGCACCTGCACACCCCGCGCAAGCGCCGTGTTGACCGCGTCGACGATGACCTGCAACTGATATTCGTAAATCGCGATGTCCAGCGCCCATTGGCCATCGACCGCACGCTCGATAAACCCCAGCAAGCGCCCGAGCAAACCGTTTTCCAGCCACTGTCGCGCGGCATCGGGCCAGGCTTCGATAGGCATGTTTTTGTTGGCGCTGATCTGCGCATCGAGGTCGGGAAACTTGCGCTGGAACGCCTGACTGGCGGCGACCGCACGGTTGAAGATCACACTTTGCCCGGAGGGCTGGCCATCGTCGCAAGTGATGGTCAGTTCCAGCGCCTCACCCAGCTGCGGCGCGTCCGCCGTGCCGTACGCCAAGTGCACGCGATAGTGGATCGTCATACCCGGATTGGCCGCGTAATCGGCCCAGCGAAATTTCTGCAGCGGGGCTTTGTCGCTTGGGGTGGCGTGAAATTGCGGGAAGGTGTGGGCTTTACCGGGGAAAGTCAGGCTGTTGAACAGAAACAGCCACGGTTTGGCGCCCTGCTGCTTTTCGATGGCGAACCCGAGCAAGCCTTGGCGCCGGGACTCGGCGAGGTCCATGGCGAGCAGCACACCGTTGGAGCCGGCGTAGGCTTTGACCCGGAAATCGTCCTGAGGGTTTTTGACCACAACGCGCATCGCTCACTCCTTGTGATTGGGCTGGGTGCAGCATAGAGCAGTGATGCGGCTTATGGGGGTACAGATCTGGAACCGGGCCGATGCCATCGCGGGCAAGCCCGCTCCCACAGGGATATCAGGTGTGAACGCGACCGCTGTTTTGACATCGAACCCTGTGGGAGCGGGCTTGCCCGCGATGGGGCCCTGTCAGACAGCGTAAATCTCAAAGGTCATCAATATGTCGATACTCGGCATCCAGCGCCGCCGCCAGATCCCTCGCCCGACCAAGCCGGATAGGTCCACGCTCGATATCGATCAACAACCCCGGACACGCCAGCGCCGGTAATCCTGACCACTGTTTCAGACGCCCATCGGTCACCACCAACAGCCGTTGCTGCTCGGCGGGAAAGCGCTTGCGTCGCACCGTCAGCCATTGCTCTGCCTGCACCAGCGCCGCCAGCAACGGCGTGCCACCGCCTGCGCCCAAAGCTTCCAGCCAGACACGCAAGCCACTCGAGGCCTTCAATCCCTGCACCTGCCATTTCGGCGCAGAGCCACTGGCCGTCAACAATGCGAGGCGCGCACGCTGGCGATAGGCGTCATCGAACAGTTGCGCGAGCAGACCTTTGGCATCGCTCAAGGCCTGATGGCGGCGGGTCGAGGCGGAGGCGTCGACGATGACCAGCCATAACTCATGCGGCGTGCGCGTGCGCAGTTGAAACAGCAAATCTTCACGCGTCCGGGGACGCCCGTTGAGCAACGTGCCCGGCCAGTTCACCGTACCGCTACGGGCTGTGTGGCGTTTGCCTTGGCGTCCGTTGTCCAGCCGACCAGCGCGGGGTCTGGCATTCGCCCCCGCGTCGGATCGGGGGCGAATGCCTAAAGCTTTTTTGGCCAGCTCGGCACTTCGCGACGCGCGCCGGTGGCGAGTGCGGGCGCCGGCAGGTCGCCCCACTGGCCCTGCCCTTCACTTGGCTGGGTCTGCGCCTTGCTCGGCGATTGCGCCGGCGGTTGTTGTGGGCTGGATACAGGTTGTTCGCGACGACGATGGCGCAAGGCGAATTCTGCGACGGCGTCGATATCCTCTTTCTCGATGGCGTCAGCTGCGCGCCATGCAGCATGCGCCCGAGCGGCGCGTAACCAGACCAGATCCGCACGCAAACCGTCGACGCCGGCAGCGAAGCAACGCTCGGTGATCTGCGCCAGTGCGGCATCGTCCAGCGCAATATTGGCCAAGGCGCCGCGAGCGTGTTCGCAACGTTCGCGCAACGCTTGTTGCTGTGCTTCCCACTGTGCGCAGAACGCTTGCGGATCGCTGTCGAAATCCAGTCGCCGACGGATGATCTGCCCGCGCTCGGTCGGTGCCGTGTGACCACTGAGGGCGACGTTCAGGCCAAAGCGGTCGAGCAGTTGTGGACGCAACTCGCCCTCTTCCGGGTTCATGGTGCCGATCAGCACGAACTTCGCCGAATGCCAATGGGAAATACCGTCGCGCTCGATCAGATTGGTGCCGCTGGCGGCAACGTCGAGCAGCAGATCGACGAGGTGATCGGGCAGCAGGTTGACCTCATCGACGTAGAGCACACCGCCGTCAGCCTTGGCCAGTACGCCTGGCGAGAACTGCGCGCGGCCCTCGCTGAGGGCCGCGTCGAGGTCGAGGGTGCCGACCAGACGTTCTTCGGTGGCGCCCAGCGGCAAAGTGACGAATTGACCGCTGGCGAGCAGATCGGCCAAGCCTCGGGCTAGAGTGGATTTGGCCATGCCGCGCGGGCCTTCGATAAGTACGCCGCCGATTTTCGGGTCGATTGCGGTGAGGCACAGGGCGAGCTTGAGGTCATCGGCGCCGACCACGGCGGAGAGCGGGAAATGTGGGGTGTCGGTCATTTGGGGTTTCTCTGTCGTGGTCTTGGGTGTTCTTGGTGTGGTGGTGTGTCAGTTGGGGTGGCCCTCACCCTAGCCCTCTCCCGGAGGGAGAGGGAACTGATCTGGGTGTTCTTGCAAATTGCGCCGACCTGAACTATCGAGTTGAACTCAGGCCTCAAAGCCAACACAAATCGGCCCCCTCTCCCTCCGGGAGAGGGCTGGGGTGAGGGTAGCTTTCGACCGGCTACATATCTTCCTCAATATCCAACAGTAGATTCTCCAGCGCCTCTTTATAAGCCCCCGGCGCCTGCCACATCCCGCGTTGCTGCGCTTCCAGCATCCGTTCGGTCATGTCCCTCAGCGCATGCGGATTATGCTCGCGCACAAACTCCCGAGTCGCCGGATCAAGCAAATAGGCATCCGCCAGCAACGCATACTGATGATCATCGATCAATTGCGTCGTCGCATCGAACGCGAACAGGTTGTCGACCGTCGCGGCCATTTCGAACGCGCCTTTATAGCCGTGGCGCTTGACCCCGTCGATCCATTTCGGATTGGCTGCGCGCGAGCGAATCACCCGGTTCAGTTCTTCTTTCAAGGTGCGAATCTTCGGCAGATCCGGCTGGCTGTGATCGCCGTGATAACTCGCCGCGGCTTCACCACGCAGGCTTTCCACGGCAGCCAGCATGCCGCCCTGGAACTGGTAATAGTCGTTGGAATCGAGCAAGTCGTGCTCGCGGTTATCCTGATTCTGCAGCACTGCTTGCACCTGGCTCAGACGCTGGACGAATTGCTCGCGGGCGGCGGTGCCTTCGTCAGAACCGCCGTAAGCGTAGGCGCCCCAGTTCAGATAGACCTCGGCAAGGTCTTCGCGGCTCTGCCACAAGCGCCCATCGATCGCGCCCTGCACACCGGCGCCATAAGCACCGGGCTTGGCGCCGAAAATCCGCCAGCCGGCCTGGCGCCGCGCGGTGTCCTCATCGAGGCCCGATTGCAGCAGCGCCTCGCGTTCGGCACGCACTTTGGCGGCCAACGGGTTGAGATCGTCCGGCTCGTCCAGTGCCGCTACTGCCTGCACCGCCGCGTCGAACAGACGAATCAGGTTGGCGAAGGCATCGCGGAAAAATCCGGAAACCCGCAGTGTGACGTCGACACGCGGTCGGTCGAGCAGGCTCAGCGGCAGAATTTCGAAATCATCGACGCGCTGACTGCCGGTGGCCCATACCGGACGCACGCCCATCAGCGCCATGGCCTGAGCGATGTCATCGCCGCCGGTGCGCATGGTGGCCGTGCCCCAGACCGACAAACCGAGCTGGCGCAGGTGATCGCCGTGGTCCTGCAGGTGCCGTTCCAGAATCAACGTCGCCGACTGGAAACCGATGCGCCATGCGGTGGTGGTCGGCAGGTTGCGCACGTCCACCGAGTAGAAATTGCGGCCGGTGGGCAGAACGTCGAGGCGACCGCGGCTGGGTGCACCGCTTGGGCCGGCGGGGACGAAGCGGCCGCTGAGGGCGTCGAGCAGGCCGCGCATTTCAGCAGGGCCGCAGGCGTCCAGGCGTGGAGCGACGACTTCACGCAGCGACTGGATAATCGCATTCACATCAGCCCCCCCCGATCCCTGTGGGAGCGAGCTTGCTCGCGAAAGCTGTGTGTCAGTGAATGAAGTGTTGGCTGACACGACGCCTTCGCGAGCAAGCTCGCTCCCACAGGGATCGTGCAGGGTTTGGGAAATCAGCTGTGTGGCAAACAGTTCAAGGCGTTCGCGGGTGTCGCCGGCGGTGCGCCAGACTTCATCGCTTTGCGCTTGCAGTGCTTCGGGACGCGGGCCGGTCCATGGGTCGGCCAACGCGCAATCGAGCGGATCGAAACCCAGTTCGAATGCCTTGGCGAGTGCGCGCAAAAGGCTTGATTGCGCGCCTTTGCCGTCACCGCGCGGAATGCGCAGTAACGCCAATAACGTATCGATGCGCAAACGGCCGCTCGGTGACTCACCAAAAATGTGCAAACCATCGCGAATCTGCGATTCCTTCAAATCACACAAATACGTATCCAGGCGCGGCAACCAGATCGCCGCGTCGGCGTCGCTGTCCAGTCCGGCGTCGAGTTGCAGTTCGCGGTCGATCTGCGTCTCGCGCACCAGTTGCAGAATGTCGCGCTGCAGTTCGCGGGCGCGGCGCGGATCAAGCAACTGCGCTTCGTAATACTCGTCGGCCAGCAACTCCAGATTGCGCAACGGACCGTAAGTTTCGGCGCGGGTCAGCGGCGGCATCAGATGATCGATGATCACCGCTTGCGTGCGCCGTTTGGCCTGCGCGCCCTCGCCCGGATCATTGACGATAAACGGGTAGATATTCGGCAGCGGCCCGAGCAATGCGTCCGGCCAGCAGTTTTCCGAAAGGCCCACGCCTTTGCCCGGCAGCCATTCGAGGTTGCCGTGCTTGCCGACGTGGATCACGCCATGGGCGTCGTAGGTGTTGCGCAGCCAGAAATAGAACGCCAGATAAGCGTGGGGCGGCACCAGATCCGGATCGTGATAGACCGCACTCGGGTCAACCTGATAACCACGCGCCGGTTGAATGCCGACAAAGGTCAGGCCGAAGCGAGTGCCGGCGATCATCATGCGGCCGTCGCGGCACATCGGATCGTTTTGCGGCGCACCCCAACGCTCAATCACGGCGGCGCGATTGGCCTCGGGCAGCGCATTGAACATCGCTAAATAATCGTCCATCGCCAGGCTTTGCTGGCACGGGCGCAGGTCAATCGTGTCGAGATCGTTGCTGACGCCGCCGAGCAATTGCTGGATCAACTCGGTGCCGCTCTCCGGCAGCTCAGCGGTGAGCGGATATCCCTCAGCTTGCAAGGCACGCAAAATATTCAGCGCCGCTGCCGGCGTGTCGAGACCGACGCCGTTTCCGATGCGGCCATCACGGGTCGGGTAGTTGGCGAGAATCAACGCGATGCGTTTTTCGCCGTTCGGCACCCGCGCCAGATCGATCCAGCGCCGCGCCAGTTCGGCGACAAAATCCATGCGCTCAGGCTGCGCGCGATAGCAGACCACATCGGACTGACTGCGCTCACTGCGCCAGGCCAGATCCTTGAAGCTGATCGGCCGGCTGATGATGCGTCCGTCGAGTTCCGGCAAGGCAATGTGCATGGCCAGATCGCGCGGGCCGAGGCCCTGCTCGCTGTCACGCCAACCAGGCTCGTTGTCCTGCGCGCAGATCGCCTGAATCACCGGGATGTCGCGGCGAAACGGCCGCAAGTGCGGCGCTTCGGGGCTGGACTGAGCGAATCCGGTGGTGTTGAGAATTACACCGGCCTCGATCTCATCCAACCAATCCTCGACTACCGTCAGGCAGCCGGGCTCTTTCAGACTGGCCACCGCGATGGGCAACGGATTAAGACCCGCCACCTGCAAGCGCTGGCAGAAAACATCGATGAACGCGGTGTTCGCCGCTTGCAAATGCGAGCGGTAAAACAGCACCGCCGCGACCGGGTTCTCGGGCAGCCATTCGGCTTGCCAGTCACTCAGTGCGGCGCTGGTTTTATTCGGGTGGTAAATCGCCGTGCGCGGCAGGGCTTGCGGTTCTTCCCAAGCGTAATCGCGGGCGAGCCAACGGGTGGCCAGGCAGCGGAAGAAATCCAGCGCATTGCCCATACCGCCCTGCCGCAAGAATTGCCAGAGCCGGTCGCGATCCTCGGCATTGACGGTGCTCAGGTCGCTGAGCTCCGGATCGGGCCGGTCATCGCCCGGCACCAGAATCACCTGCACACCGCGCTCGGACAACTCGATCAGACGCTCGACGCCGTAACGCCAATAGGCGATGCCGCCGTGCAGCGAGATCAGGATCACCTTGGCGTGACGCAACACTTCATCGACGTACAGATCGACCGAAGCGTGATTCTGCACCTGCATCGGATTGGCCAGACGCAGGCTCGGGTAATCCTCGGGCAACTGCTGCGCGGCTTCGGCGAGCAGCGCGAGGCTAGAGTCGCCGCTGCACAGGATCACCAGCTCGGCGGGGGTTTGGCCAAGGTCGGCAATGTTGTCATCCGAGACGAAACCGCCGGGCTGAGTCCTGAGCAGGTGCATGGCTTAAACGCTGAGCGCGGCGCGCAGTTGCGCTTCGAGTTGGGCGGCGTCGAGTTCCTGGCCGATCAGCACCAGACGCGTGACGCGCGCTTCATCGGCGCCCCACTGACGGTCGAAATGCTTGTCGAAACGCGTGCCCACGCCCTGGATCAGCAGGCGCATCGGCTTGTTCGGAATGGCAGCGAAACCTTTGACACGGAGGATGCCGTGCTTGACCACCAGTTGCGTCAGGGCATCGAGCAGCAGGCTTTCGTCGGCCTGCGGCAGTTCGATGGAGATCGAATCGAAGGCGTCGTGATCGTGGTCATCGTGATCATCATCGCCTTCACCGTGGTGATGGTCGTGGTGACTGTGACGGCTGTCGATGTGTTCTTCGGAACCGGCGCCGAGGCCGATCAGCACGTCCAGCGGCAGACGGCCGTTGCTGGCTTCGATGATTTTCACCGCCGGTGGCAGCTCTTCGGCGACTTCAGCGCGGACGCGAGCGAGATCTTCCGGGCTGGTCTGGTCGGCCTTGTTGAGGATGACGAGGTCGGCGCTGGCCAGTTGGTCGGCGAACAGTTCGTGCAGCGGCGATTCGTGATCGAGGTTCGGGTCGAGTTTGCGCTGAGCATCGACCTGATCCGGGAACGCAGCGAAAGTGCCAGCGGCCACGGCCGGGCTGTCGACCACGGTGATCACCGCGTCAACGGTGCAGGCACTGCGGATTTCCGGCCACTGGAAGGCTTGCACCAAAGGTTTTGGCAGGGCCAGACCGGAAGTTTCGATGAGGATGTGGTCGAGATCGCCGCGACGCGCGACCAGTTCGCGCATCACCGGGAAGAATTCTTCCTGAACGGTGCAGCACAGGCAGCCGTTGGCCAGTTCGTAAACGCGGCCGGTGGCTTCTTCTTCGGTGCAACCGATGGTGCATTGCTTGAGAATTTCACCGTCGATGCCCAACTCGCCGAACTCGTTGACGATCACCGCGATGCGGCGGCCCTGAGCGTTGTCGAGCATGTGCCGCAGCAGTGTGGTTTTGCCCGAGCCGAGGAAGCCGGTGACGATGGTGACGGGGAGTTTGGCCAGTGTTTTCATCGGTATGCCCTTTGGCAAGCGGCGGGCATACGGGACGAGAACCGGCAACGCGCGTGCGCGCCGGAAGCGTTCGCCACCGGATCACCCCGCCCGGTTGTAGTGAGAATCTGTGCGAGGCAGGTCTCCTGGCTGACGGTGTTCAGGCGTTGGGCCTGGCGTTTGCTGCGCCTTCCCGCTGGCTCATAAGTTGAGCTGGCAGTGGCGTGGCAGCGAACAGCACCGTTCACAGTTGCGGGGGCAGCCGCGGCATTGACCGCGTTCCCTTCTTAGCTTCGGCGTGGGCCGAAGAACCTCGAAGGCGCAAGGCTACGCATGGCTTGCTTATGGGTCAATGGGGTTGGGGTTTGGTTATGTGAGCATATCCTTTGCTGCGGGTGCCGCCGCTGGCGGTTTCGCTCTTACAGCGACTCACTTTTCCAGACGCCGAAAAGTAAGCAAAAGGCTTTGCCCCGGCGTACGGCACTTCGCTGAGGCTCAGTGTTCCCTCACTACGGTGTCCATCCGGGGGCATCGCCTACGGTTTGCTTCGCTGCACCTCCTCTCGATGTGTTCGACTTCGTCGAACGGCGCTGCGCGCCTACCCCCCGGATGAACACCTTCGCTCGGCCTGCCGAAGGGGCAAAAAAGCCAGATCAAAAGCCAGATCAAGAACCAAAGCCAGATCAAGAGCCCCTCACCCTAGCCCTCTCCCAGAGGGAGAGGGGACTGATCTCGGTGTTTGGGGGAGGTACGCCGACGTGCGATACCGAGTCGAACTCAGGCTTTGAAAAGCAAAAATCACAAGCCAGATCAAAAGCCCCTCACCCTAGCCCTCTCCCGGAGGGAGAGGGAACTGATTGAGGTGTTTGGAGGAGGTACGCCGACGTGCGATATCGAGTTGAACTCAGATTCTGAAAAGCCCACAAATCGGCTCCCTCTCCCTCCGGGAGAGGGCTGGGCGGGCGGCGTTCCGATGAGGGGAGAATTCACCACAAAACCAAAGCCGAACACGCTGTGCTCCTCACCACTCAATAGGCCGAGTGTCAGCTCGCCTGCTCTTGATCTTGATCTCGGAGCCCGTCGGCAGGCTGAGTGGAGGGATTGATCCGGGGGGGGGAGCGTAGCGACCGTTTGGCGCAGCCAAACACATCGAGAGGAGGTGCAGCGAAGCAAACCGTAGACGATGCCCCCCGGATCAATCCCGGAGCGAAGGAACCCCGAGCTTTAGCGAGCGGGCCGAACGTCAGGGCAAAGCGTTTTTGGTTACTTTTTAGGCGTTTGTAAAAAGTGACCCGCCGTAAGGGCGGAACCCTAAGCAGCCGTTACCGCAGCAACGGATATGCCCCCCATTCATTGACTCAAATCCCCGCCTCATGCTCTCCTACACAACTTGTTACGGGTGCCCTTCACAGGGTGAAACGGGAAACCGGTGAATCATGTGCTTTACTCAAGCCCATGTCAGTCCAGTGCTGCCCCCGCAACGGTAAGCGAGCGAAGCGTCAAAACCACTGTGCCAGTGCGGCATGGGAAGGTGACGCTTGCAGGTCGGCCTGACGCCAACCCCTCGTGAGCCCGGAGACCGGCCCGCAACACACAGCCCGCACCTTGTGCGTCGCTGAACATAACAAACCCGCGGTGGGCGGGCGCTGTTCGAACCTCTGCGAGCCCGACCCGCAGGGGTTTTCATGCGCTCAAATCACCCGCTGACACTCCAGAGGGAAGCGCCATGTCGATCATCAGCAGCACCGGCAGCAACACGGACAAAATCACCAGCACCGCCACCCTGAGCCAACGCCTGAGCGCCGCGATCTTTGCGTCGATCCTCGGCGCCAGCCTGGTCTACTTCGCCGGTTTCTCGCACATCGAAGCGGTGCACAACGCCGCCCACGATACCCGCCACAGCGCCGCGTTCCCGTGCCACTGAGACCTGCCGACATGATCAAGCGTATTGCGCAAACCGCAGGTTTCACCGGTCTGCTGGCCGCCCTGCTCCTCACCCTGCTGCAAAGCTTTTGGGTCTCGCCGCTGATTCTGCAGGCGGAAACCTTCGAGAAGTCCGAGCCGGTGGCGGTTCACGAACACGCCGCTGGCGTGGCTGCGCACACCCACGATGCCGACGCCTGGGAGCCGGAAGACGGCTGGCAGCGCGTGGTTTCGACCACGGGCGGCAATCTGGTGGTGGCCGTCGGTTTCGCCCTGATGCTCGCCGGCCTCTACACCCTGCGTGCACCGACAAAAACCTCGCAAGGTCTGCTCTGGGGTCTGGCCGGTTATGCGACGTTCGTGCTTGCGCCGACCTTGGGCCTGCCGCCTGAACTGCCCGGCACCGCTGCAGCCGATCTGGCTTCGCGGCAGACGTGGTGGATCGGCACGGCCGCTTCGACCGCTGCCGGCCTGGCTCTCATCGTGTTCAGCCGCCACTGGCTGATGAAGATCCTCGGCGTGGCCATCCTCGCCGTGCCGCACGTGATCGGCGCGCCGCAACCGGAAGTGCATTCGATGCTCGCCCCCGAGGCATTGGAAGCTCAGTTCAAAATCGCTTCGCAGTTGACCAACGTGGCGTTCTGGCTCGCCTTGGGCCTGATCAGCGCCTGGTTGTTCCGCCGCAAAAGCGCTGGCCAATACCACGCATGACCGATGACAGCGCAGCGCCGACCTTCGTGGTCGGTCTGGGCTGCCAGCGCGGCTGCCCGGCCAGCACGCTGCGCGCGTTACTCGACCAAGCCTTACAGGCGCATCGCATAGAGCTTGAAGCGGTCAAGGCATTGGCCAGCATCGACCTGAAGCGCGACGAGCCGGGCCTGCAAGAACTTGCCACGCAACTGGCCCTGCCCTTGCTGTACTTCAGCAGCGAAGAACTGGCCAGTTATCAGCAACGACTCAGCCACCATTCGCAAATTGCCTACGAGCGCACCGGTTGCTACGGCGTGGCGGAAAGTGCAGCGTTGGCACTCGCCGAACAGCTGATTCAGGCTCCGGCAAAATTGCTGATTTCCCGGCAGAAATACGCTCAGGCCACGTTGGCATTGGCCGGCGCGGCGTAAAATTCCGATAATCCCCGCCATTGATCATGAGCGTTGTTCATCTGCAACGCGGTTGTGCCCTCTTTTACTCAGGATTCAACGATGACCGTCTACTTCATCGGCGCCGGCCCCGGCGACCCGGAATTGATTACCGTCAAAGGCCAGCGGCTGATCCGCAGCTGCCCGGTGATTATCTACGCAGGCTCGCTGGTGCCTGCTGCAGTACTCGATGGCCATCAGGCGGAAATGGTGGTGAACAGCGCTGAACTGCATCTGGAGCAGATCATCGAACTGATCAAGACCGCACGCGCCAAGGGTCAGGATGTGGCGCGGGTGCATTCCGGCGATCCGAGTCTGTATGGCGCGATCGGTGAGCAGATCCGTTATCTGCGCGAGCTGGATATTCCGTTCGAGATCATTCCGGGAGTGACGGCAACGGCAGCCTGTGCGGCGTTACTCGGTGCGGAGCTGACGTTGCCGGACGTGTCGCAAAGCGTGATTCTGACCCGCTACGCCGACAAGACCGCGATGCCGGCAGGCGAAGAGCTCGGCAGTCTGGCGCAGCATGGTGCGACGATGGCGATTCATCTGGGGGTTAACCATCTGCAGAAGATTCTGGCGGAACTGCTGCCGCATTACGGCGCGGACTGCCCGATTGCGGTGATTCACCGGGCGACGTGGCCGGATCAGGATTGGGTGGTGGGAACGCTGGCGGATATCGCCGGGAAGGTCGAGGCCAAAGGGTTTCGGCGTACGGCGTTGATTCTGGTTGGGCGCGTTTTGGGCAGTGAGGTGTTTAGCGAGTCATCGTTGTATCGCGCTGGGCATGCTCACCTCTATCGCCCTTGAAGGCCCTTTCGCGAGCAGGCTCGCTCCCACATTTGACCTCATTCCAAAAGTGGGAGCGAGCCTGCTCGCGAAGGCGTCAGTACATTTCATCCATAAAAAACTCACCCATAAAAAAACGGCGCTCACGGGGCGCCGTTTTTCATGTCCGCAGCGAACACCTTAGTAGTAGGCGTTTTCTTTCTGCGTGTGGTCGGTCACGTCGCGAACGCCCTTCAGCTCAGGAATGCGCTCAAGCAGAGTGCGCTCGATGCCTTCCTTCAAGGTTACGTCCGCCTGGCCGCAGCCCTGGCAACCGCCACCGAACTGCAGCACGGCGATGCCGTCTTCAACCACATCGATCAGGCTGACCTGACCGCCGTGGCTGGCCAGCCCCGGGTTGATTTCGGTTTGCAGGTAGTAGTTGATGCGCTCATTGACCGGGCTGTCGGCGTTGACCATCGGCACTTTGGCGTTTGGCGCCTTGATGGTCAGCTGGCCGCCCATGCGGTCGGTGGCGTAGTCGACAACGGCGTCATCGAGAAACGCTTCGCTGAAGTGATCGATGTAAGCGGTGAAGCTTTTCAGCCCCAGCGCGGTGTCTTCAGGTTTTTCTTCGCCCGGCTTGCAGTAGGCAATGCAGGTTTCGGCGTACTGGGTGCCAGGCTGGGTGATGAAGACGCGGATGCCGATGCCCGGGGTGTTCTGCTTGGAGAGCAGATCGGCCAGGTAATCGTGAGCGGCGTCGGTAATGGTAATAGCGGTCATGGAAACTCCTCGCAGGCTTGGGCGCAGTTTACGCCAATCGTTGCGCCGGACAAAGTCCTAGTATTTTTGTCGGGAAAGATTCTCGTCCGCCCCGTCGTCGATCCGCGCCTTGAGCCAGCGATAGCTGCGTTTTTCCACCCATTCGTAGCTCAACCAGGAGCCAACGCCGATGGCCAGCGCGCACACGACAAACATCAAATACGGGTTGATACCGTAGCGCCGCGCGATAAAACCACCCGCCGACAACACCAGAACGTGCATCAGATACACCGAATACGAGCAATCGCCGAGCAGTTTGAGCACGCGACTGCGCTCGACATACCGCTCCAGCGCCATGCAGGACAACACCAACACCGCACTGGGCAAACCCCAGTTGAGCAACCGCGGCGCCGGTGCCAAATGATAGATCGTCAGCAGTGCCGCGATGATGCCAGCCAGCGGCAACCATAAACCGGCGCCGATCCAGCCCCGGCGATAGAGCATGCCAATGCCGATCCCCAGCAGAAACTCGTAAACGATGTCCGAGCGATAGAACGCGCTGACCCAGCCGAACCCGGTCCAGGCCTGACACACGGCAAACAACAGCGCCGCGACCACCAACAACCGCACCTGCAAGCGAAACAGCAGCGCCCAGGCAAACAGCAGGTAGAAAAGCATTTCGTAATTCAACGTCCAGCCGACATTCAACGTCGGATAGATGCCGTAGCCGCCGGGATTCTCGGTAGGAATGAACAGCAACGACAGCAACAGATGGCCCCAGTCCACCGTCTGATCCGGCAGTAACGGCTGGGCGAATACCACCAGCAGTGCCATCAACAGCGTGTAAAGCCAGTACGCCGGGACGATGCGAAAAAGCCGATACAGCAGGAAACGCGCGGGCGGCAGCGCTTTGTTTTCGGTCGAGAGGAAAATCACCAGACCGCTGATGACAAAGAAGATGTCGACGCCCACCGCGCCCTTGTCGATGAACAGCTGCCCGATCGGCCCGCGTGCCTGGAAGTCGAAGAAAATCTGCATGAAGTGATGGCAGACCACCGCCCACGCTGCAAGCGCACGCAGGGCTTGCACTGAAATCAACATCGCCCGCTCCTGCTCACAGTCTCTAAAACACCACTGAACCCTGTGGGAGTGGGCTTGCCCGCGAAGAGGCAGTCACATTCAACATTGATGCTGGCTGACACTCCGCCTTCGCGGGCAAGCCCGCTCCCACAGGAAATGAGGATTGCTCAAAATCTGTGACAGCAGGCCAATCTCAAACGATCAAAGATTCTCGTAGCGGTTCATGTCCAGCACGCCCTCTTCCACCGGGTCGGTTTCGTGCAGATACTGGCTCAGATCATGGAAATAGAACCAGAATTGCGGATGACTGCGACGGATTCCCCAGCGTTCGACGATTTTCTCGAAGCGATTGGCATCCTTGGCGTTTTCCATGGCATCGACAAATTCAGGCACTTGAGCGGCAGGGATATTGAAGATGAAATTCGGATAACTGCTGAGCACGCCCGGATAAATCGTGAGGGTGTCCAGCCCAGGCTGATAGCGCAGTGATTCACCGAGCAGGAACGCTACGTTGCTGTGCGCGCGGTTGCGCATCAGGCTGTAGACCTCGCGTTTGCCGCTGGCGGTTTCAATGCGCAGCATCGTTGCTTCCGGCAACTGATCGATAACCTTCAAACCGGCCGCCGGACGCGAAGTCAGGCGGCTCAGCGCCTGCTCGGCATTTTGCAGCGCCGGGTCGATATTCGGCCGCGAGCAGTAGGCGCCATCGCAGCGATTGATTGGGTCCGGGCGCGCATTGAGATCGCCGTAACGCGCCAACAATTGCATGGCGAAGTCGTATTTCGGGTTTTTCTCATCGAGCTTCAGCGCGGTCGGTTTGTCGTCATCGATCGCCTCATAATCGAGCCACATCTTGAACTGGCCGCTGCTCTGGTACCAATCGTCGAGGAAATCCTCACGAGAGTCGGCAGGCATCAGGCGCAGGAAGTTTTGCTCGGCGCCGTTGCGGATCAGGTCGAAATACAACCGGGTTTGCGCCTGATGCGAGACGTTGCCAAACACGTCGAAGTTGACTGCCAACTGGTAATAGGTGCGTTCGAGCAGCGGATAGTCAAACAGCCACATCGTCTGCGGCACCTCGCCAATCAGGCCTTTGGTCACCGAAGCGCTGTCGAAGTGACGGAAAATACTCAGCAACGCGTTGTCATTGCCGGCCCACAGGGTCGACCAGCTCGGGGCCGGGAGATCGGCGTAGCTGTCGCGGCGCAGGGCCTCATATTCATTGCGCTTGTCGCGGTAGTTGCGCCACAGGCTCAACACACTGCCGACATCGTCGTTCTGCCCGGGCATGGCCAGCAACGGCGTGGCCTGGCCGCGATAGTTCGGGTCGGTGATATAGAGGTCGTGTTCCGGCGCCTGGAACAGCGCCCAGAAGTTGTCACGAATCACGTCGGTCGCAATCTGCCCACGGCACACCGGGCCGCGAATAAAGGTGCGGACAAAGTATTCGGCGTTATCGAGCATGAACTGATAACGCGCCTGCGCCGGAATCGCTTCGAACGTGGCAAATGGATTGGCGCGGCTCTGCGGGCCGTAACCGGGCAGCGCGTTGACCTGCCAGTTGCCGCTATAAAACAGGCTTTTCACCCGCGCCATCTTCGCCGCGCTCAGCGGGTAGGTGATGTGGGTCTTGTGCACGATCACCCCTTGCACCGGCCACAAGCGGTAATACACCTGGGTGCCCGGATCGTCGTTGGGGCGACGGGTGGCGATCAGGTCGATCGGCTGCCCGGTCGGCGTGCGCGAACGCACCCACTGGAAGTAATGCCCCGGCTCACCATCCTTGAAATAGAGGTGCGCGAGGTACAAGTGCTCGTACAGCCAGCGGCCGACCAGACTCTGCCGGGCGCCTGGAGTATTGAGCAGATTTTCCCACTGGACGATCTGCAACGCCTCTTTCGCGCTCGGCGCCAGGCCTTGCTCGTCAATCGGCGCTCCGGATGCCAGCCAACGCTGCAACGTCTGATATTGCTGATCGGTCAGCCCGGTCACCGCCAGCGGCATGCCTTCTTTCGGATGCGCACCGGCATAACCCTCAAATTCGGCAGGCAACGCGCACATGTTCTCGCGATTCAGGCCCAGCACAATGTCTTCAGGCAGTTTGGCGTTGGGCGTCAGCGGCGTTTTATGGCCCAGCTCGAGCATGCGCGCCATCAGCGCGGCCTGACTGCCCTGGGCATCGAGCACTGAATAGAAGTCTTTCTGCTGCCAGGCACGTTTGCCGAAGGCGTCGTAGAACAGTCGGGTAGTCGGCGCCGCTTGTGTGCGTTCGCCGTCGTAGACCGGCATCTTGCTCGCGCCACGGGCCGCGCCCTCGCCACTGCCCAGATTCAACTGGCAGGCCGAGTCGTAGCAGGCATGGCAGGCCACGCACTTCTCGGTGAAGATCGGTTGGATATCACGGCTGTATGAGATCGAGGGCTCTTGCGCAACGGCGCCCCAGCTTAAGAACAGCAAAACAATGCTGATGACGCGGTACGACATGCCCTTGATCCCGATCCTGAAAAAAACGCCGCGAGTCTACAGTATGACGCTCGTACCAACATGAGCGATATTCATGCAAAAGCCCCGCATGCTCCAAAAGCGCACAGGTTTGCTATGATCCCGCTCCTTCGTAATGGTCTTTCCGAGTAGTCCAAATGTCCGATCGCAGCGTCCGCCTTCAAGCTCTCAAGCAAGCTCTCAAAGAGCGCATCCTGATACTCGACGGCGGTATGGGCACGATGATCCAGAGCTACAAGCTCGAAGAGCAGGATTATCGCGGCAAACGCTTCGCGGACTGGCCGAGTGACGTCAAGGGCAACAACGACCTGCTGGTCATCACCCGTCCGGACGTGATCGGCGGCATTGAGAAAGCCTATCTGGATGCCGGCGCCGACATCCTCGAAACCAACACCTTCAACGCCACGCGCATTTCCATGGCCGACTACGGCATGGAAGAACTGGCGTACGAACTAAACGTAGAAGGCGCACGTCTGGCGCGCAAGGTTGCCGACGCCAAGACCGCCGAGAACCCGGCCAAGCCGCGTTTCGTTGCCGGCGTGCTCGGCCCGACCAGCCGCACCTGTTCGCTGTCGCCCGACGTCAATAACCCAGGCTATCGCAACGTCACCTTTGATGAATTGGTGGAAAACTACACCGAAGCCACCAAAGGCCTGATCGAGGGCGGCGCCGACCTGATCCTGATCGAAACCATTTTCGACACCCTCAACGCCAAAGCGGCGATCTTCGCCGTGCAAGGCGTGTTCGAAGAGCTGCACCTCGAACTGCCGATCATGATTTCCGGGACCATCACCGACGCCTCCGGCCGCACCCTGTCGGGGCAGACCACCGAAGCGTTCTGGAACTCGGTGGCGCACGCCAAGCCGATTTCCGTCGGCCTCAACTGCGCCCTCGGCGCCAGTGAATTGCGTCCGTACCTGGAAGAGCTGTCGAACAAGGCCAACACCCACGTGTCCGCGCACCCGAACGCCGGCCTGCCGAACGAATTCGGCGAGTACGACGAACTGCCGTCGGAAACCGCCAAGGTCATCGAAGAATTCGCCCAGAGCGGCTTCCTCAATATCGTCGGCGGTTGCTGCGGCACCACACCGGGGCACATCGAAGCCATCGCCAAAGCCGTCGCCGGTTACGCGCCGCGTCAGATTCCGGACATCCCCAAGGCCTGCCGTCTCTCGGGTCTGGAGCCGTTCACCATCGATCGTAGCTCGCTGTTCGTTAACGTCGGCGAGCGCACCAACATCACCGGCTCGGCGAAATTCGCCCGCCTGATCCGTGAAGACAACTACACCGAAGCGCTGGAAGTCGCCCTGCAACAGGTCGAGGCCGGCGCGCAGGTGATCGACATCAACATGGACGAAGGCATGCTCGATTCGAAGAAGGCCATGGTGACCTTCCTCAATCTGATTGCCGGTGAACCGGACATCTCGCGCGTGCCGATCATGATCGACTCCTCCAAATGGGAAGTCATCGAAGCCGGCCTGAAGTGCATTCAGGGCAAGGGCATCGTCAACTCGATCAGCATGAAAGAAGGCGTCGAGCAGTTCATCCATCACGCCAAACTGTGCAAGCGCTACGGCGCGGCGGTGGTGGTGATGGCGTTCGACGAAGCCGGCCAGGCCGACACCGAAGCGCGCAAGAAAGAAATCTGCAAACGCTCCTACGACATTCTGGTCAACGAAGTCGGCTTCCCGCCGGAAGACATCATCTTCGACCCGAACATTTTCGCCGTCGCCACCGGTATCGAAGAACACAACAACTACGCAGTCGACTTCATCAACGCCTGCGCCTACATCCGCGACGAGCTGCCGTACGCGCTGACTTCGGGCGGCGTGTCCAATGTGTCATTCTCGTTCCGCGGCAACAACCCGGTGCGTGAGGCGATCCACTCGGTGTTCCTGCTGTACGCGATCCGCGCGGGCCTGACCATGGGCATCGTCAACGCCGGTCAGCTGGAGATTTACGACCAGATCCCGCAAGAGCTGCGCGACGCTGTTGAAGATGTAATTCTCAACCGCACCCCGGAAGGCACCGACGCCCTCCTCGCCATCGCCGACAAGTACAAGGGCGACGGCAGCGTCAAGGAAGCCGAGACCGAAGAGTGGCGCAACTGGGAGGTCAACAAGCGTCTGGAACATGCGCTGGTCAAAGGCATCACCACGCACATTGTTGAAGACACCGAAGAATCGCGTCAGTCGTTCGCCCGTCCGATCGAAGTGATCGAAGGCCCGCTGATGTCCGGCATGAACATCGTCGGCGACCTGTTCGGCGCCGGCAAAATGTTCCTGCCGCAGGTGGTGAAATCCGCCCGGGTGATGAAGCAGGCCGTGGCGCACTTGATCCCGTTCATCGAACTGGAAAAAGGCGACAAGCCGGAAGCCAAGGGCAAGATCCTCATGGCCACGGTGAAGGGCGATGTGCACGACATCGGCAAGAACATCGTCGGCGTGGTGCTCGGCTGCAACGGCTATGACATCGTCGACCTCGGCGTGATGGTGCCGGCGGAGAAGATCCTGCAGGTGGCCAAAGAGCAGAAGTGCGACATCATCGGGCTCTCCGGCCTGATCACGCCGTCGCTGGATGAAATGGTCCACGTTGCCCGTGAGATGCAGCGTCAGGACTTCCACCTGCCGCTGATGATCGGTGGTGCGACGACTTCCAAAGCGCACACCGCGGTGAAGATCGAGCCGAAGTACAGCAACGATGCCGTGGTTTACGTAACCGACGCCTCCCGCGCGGTCGGCGTGGCCACGCAACTGCTGTCGAAAGAATTGAAAGCCGGTTTTGTTGAAAGAACCCGTGCCGAATACGTTGAAGTCCGTGAACGCACCGCCAACCGCAGCGCCCGCACCGAGCGTCTGAGCTACGCCGCCGCGATCGCCAAGAAGCCACAGTTCGACTGGGCGAATTATCAGCCGGTCAAACCGACCTTCACCGGCAGCAAGGTGCTGGACAACATCGACCTCAAGGTGCTGGCCGAATACATCGACTGGACGCCGTTCTTCATTTCGTGGGACCTGGCCGGCAAGTTCCCGCGCATCCTTGAAGACGAAGTGGTCGGTGAAGCCGCCACCGCGCTGTACAAGGACGCGCAGGAAATGCTCGCCAAGCTGATCGACGAGAAGTTGATCAGCGCCCGCGCAGTGTTCGGTTTCTGGCCGGCCAATCAGGTGCATGACGACGATATCGAACTGTACGGCGATGACGGCCAGCCATTGGCCAAGCTGCATCACCTGCGTCAACAGATCATCAAGACCGACGGCAAACCAAACTTCTCGCTGGCCGACTTCGTTGCGCCGAAGGACAGTGAAGTGACTGACTACGTCGGGGGCTTCATCACCACCGCCGGCATCGGCGCCGAAGAAGTCGCCAAGGCTTATCAGGACGCTGGCGACGACTACAACTCGATCATGGTCAAAGCCCTCGCTGACCGTTTGGCCGAAGCCTGCGCCGAATGGCTGCACCAGCAAGTGCGTAAAGAGCACTGGGGTTATGCCAAGGACGAAACCCTCGACAACGAAGCGTTGATCAAAGAGCAGTACAGCGGCATCCGCCCTGCTCCGGGTTACCCGGCCTGCCCGGATCACACCGAGAAGGCGGCGCTGTTCGCGTTGCTCGACCCGGAAGCCGAAGAAATGCGCGCCGGCCGCAGCGGTGTGTTCCTCACCGAGCACTACGCGATGTTCCCGGCGGCAGCGGTCAGCGGCTGGTACTTCGCCCATCCGCAGGCGCAGTACTTTGCCGTGGGCAAGGTCGACAAGGATCAGGTCGCCAGCTACACCTCGCGCAAAGGCCAGGAATTGAGCGTGACCGAGCGCTGGCTGGCGCCGAATCTGGGTTACGACAACTGAGTCCGGCCAAGGGCCTGGGAGCCTTCTGCTCCCAGGCCCGCCCCATCACTGCGTCACGGCCGCCACGAGGGCCCCGGTTGCGGTGACGAAGGGCCCGGCTGCAGCCCCTCTTCATGCGCTCCTGCCAATTTCTGCATTTCCTGGCGTGTCAGCGCCTGCAGCGTCGCGGAGCGCGCATCGGCCAGTTCGATCCTTAGCGCTTGCATCGCATCGAGATAAGTCTGGAGCGATTCGGCACTGTCGTTTCTGTCGGGATATGCATCCTCGACCTCCTCCTGGCGCGTTGTGGCGCTCTGTTCAAGCGCCTCGAACTCAGCGGGATATTGTTCTTGCAGGTACGCGCCCCAGTAATCACGCGCGCTCAGATCCTCCAGGAACATGTTCGACGCTTCATCCGCCAGTACAGAGGCGCGAGCATTGGCCAGTTGCCGCCCCCGGATGGGAGTGCCGTACAGCATATGCTCCGGTTGCGCCGGTAATTCCAGCCCGTCCGGCCAGCCCCGGATCATGCCGATGCGGTACTGCAGACGCACCTCCGCTCTGTCCTGGTTAACGGCAGCGGCTTCCGCCAGCCTGTCGACCCTTTCGAGTCGAAACAGGCGTCGAGTCATATCCAGCAAGGCTCTGCCTCGCAAGTCCGCACGATGACGGGGTGTATCGCGCAGGGCGGTGTACACAAAGACCCGAGTTTCCAGTTCGCT
Organism: Pseudomonas sp. VD-NE ins; assembly: GCF_031882575.1. NCBI lineage: Bacteria > Pseudomonadati > Pseudomonadota > Gammaproteobacteria > Pseudomonadales > Pseudomonadaceae > Pseudomonas > Pseudomonas sp. VD-NE ins. Next base: position 2,795,995 of record NZ_CP134772.1, on the reverse strand, counting down.
GAACGAAAGGATGCGCCCATCGGGACAGGTGCCATGGGTCTCGGCATTGGCAAACAAAAGATCCCGCAACTCGGCATTTTCAGCGGCAGCCTGTATGACCTCCCATACCCGGTGAGTCAGATCGGCACCCGACAATCTGTATTCGAGGGTATCTGGCAACGTCGAGAGCAAATGAAAGAACGACTCATGATTGGCTTCTTGCGCCAATTGCCGCCACAACGCTTGCCGAGCGGCGCGTGCATCAGCGGGAGCGTAAGCAAGCCAGGTTTCCATGGCGGGCGCAGCCACGTCGCGTCGCGAGCTGGAAATAACCTCAAGTGCCTCGACACCCGCATGTACATCTGCACCCGGCACAACCGCTGCGCCGCCACCGGCCCCCCCGCCATCACTGTCATCGCTGTCATCGCTCCCGGACCCCGATTCATAGTCAAAATCGGACTCGCTGTCGGCATGTAACTGGCGCTGCACGATTTCATGATCCAGAGTGGCTCGCGACAGTCCCATCACAGGGCGACCACCGTTGGCCACGCTGTAATCCCTGAGCTGTTCCAGACTATTGAGAAGCAGTGGATTTTCGGACAGGTCAGTGCCGGCAACCAGTGGTTGATGCGCGCCCCCCAACAGCCAGCCAGGTATGTTCATGATGCGGTTGAGCGTCAGGTTCAACGTTTGCAGATGTTCCAGCTCCATTATTCCGTCTGGCCAATGTTGCAGACCATTGTTGGCGAGATTGAGGGTTTCCAGTCGGCTGAACGCGCTGGCGTTGAAGTCGTCCAGACGGTTGTGACTGAGGTCCAGCCATCGCAGGCGATCCCCTCCGACCTGGGAATAAACACTTTGCGCATCCCCAAAGCGATTGCCGCTCAACTCCAGCCGCGACAACTGGCTCAGGTTGCCGACGCCCCCCGGCAGCACCTCCAGCGCATTGCCATTGAGCGTCAGCGTGGTCACCTCAGGAAAAGCCTGGCAAAACCCGCTGAAACTTTGCAGCGTGAATCGGGTACCGGTCAGATTGAGCGTGCGGACATGGGAAAGCACTGTCGACAGTGGCGGTAAATCACCTGTGTGCACCCCGGTAAGATTCAGGGTCTGCCCTGCGCCATCGACATGACCGGTCACGCCATCCTGCCAGCATTCACGGATTTTCAGCGCAGCCATTTCTCGACTGTACGCCGAGACCAGACTGCCGTAGACATTGGCCTCGCGGGCAAAGATCCAGCCATTCAATTCGCGGGTCAGTGATACGGCGGTTTCTTGCCATTCGCGTAACCGGGCATCGATCCCTGCGTCAGTCAGCCCCTCCAGACGTAATCGGGCCACGCATTGCTGCGCCTCTTCCGGCGAAAGGATCGGGTTCAGATCCTGCACCCGCTGTGCAAAACCTGCGGGACCTTCAACCACGGTGGTCTCGAGAAGCGGCGGCAACAGGCGTTCAACGAGAGAAAACGCTGTCTCGGCCGGCATCTCGCCCGGAGGCATCAGCAGCGGTACAGGTTGCAAGTCAAATTGCCCCAAGGCACCGATGGGCAGACCTCTGGCGCTTTCGATACGCCCTTGCGCCGCCGTCAAGGCCGCCGCCCCTTCGACACTGAAAGGATTGTTGGTCATCAGGCTGGTGCGCAGCAGCATGTCTGCGTGGCCGAGCACGGATTTCGGCAGTGCAGCGATGTTGTTGTAGCGCAGGTCCAGCCATTTCAATTGTGGAAGGTTTTCAGCACCCCTTGGCCACGCACCGAGTGCATTCGAGCTGAGGTTCAATGTCTTGAGGCGGGTCAGGCCCGACACATCCAGTTCGGTCAGCCGATTGAGGCGCATGCTCAGATGTTCAAGGTTTATCAGACCATTGATCCGGCTCTGCAGCGCCGGGGTGGATTCGATCTGGTTAAAGGAGAGGTCCAGTCGCGTCAGTTGCGCCAGGTCGCCCGGCCTGAACGGCACCTCGGTCAAGACGCTCGACGTGATTTCCAGGTTACGCACGCCACTGAAGGCCATGAGAAAATCGCGAACCTGCTCGACCGGCGCAACCATGCGGTCAAGGCGCACGGTCCGCACGTGGGAAAATGTGCCGGCCGGTAACCGGGGTAGCTCGCTGACGGTGATTTCGTTCTGCGTCCAGGTCGAGTCATACAACTCGAATACGCCGGCATCGTCGCGGTTCACGGGGAGTTCCCGCTCCAGTGGGCCAGGCGGTTGCACATTGGAGTCCAGGCTATAGCGCTTGCGTATGGCAGCACGCCAGTTTTTTTCGAGTGCGCGCAGCACCCGGGCATTGGGTTGCGTCTGCCAGCGCGGCAATAGCATGGTCGTTCTCAGTCCATCGGACGCCGTGGGGAGATAAAACTGCCGGAAGATCCCGGCGTGCTCTGCACGTAAAGCCTCGACGGCGTTGAGTCTGGTTTCGGGGGTGTTCCACAGGTTCATGATGCGCGCAGGCAACGGATTGATATGCCCGGCCTCCCCCGTGAGAAACTCCAGCTCGCCGGCACAGTAGCGGCGAACCATCAAGTCGAGATCAACCAGATGTCCGAGTTCCCCCATGTACTTTTTGACGTACTCATAAGCGGGCTTGAACGCCTCATGGGAAAACCTCGACCAGTCCAGCGATAGCCCCGCCCAGAGTCGTTCATGTCCGGTGTAGAGCGAGTCAGGAATGGAATTGATGGCGGTGCGCGACAGGTCCAGACGCTGCAGTGCAGGAAGCCCTTGCACATAGGCAGGCCACTGCACCAGGCTCAAGCCTTCGATCTTGATTTTTTCCAGGTGTGTGAGTGGTGCCAGCTCAAGCACCGGGGCGGGAGTGAACAATCCCGCGTAGTTGAGGTGAAGCTCTTCAAGCCCGGTCAATGCTCGCAATCTGGCTGGAAAAGAGATCGCTAATGCAAACGCCGCTGTTCTGAACTTCAGACTTTTCAGCGAGGCCATTCTGGTCACCGCCTCGGGCAAGGTGGTCAATGCCATTTGTTGCAGCGCATAGATGCCATAGTGATTGCTCCGCTGCCCCAGCGACAATTTCTCGACATTGGGCAGCAGAGCCAGAAACGCTTCGGCATTGCCGTCGGTCATACCGTTGCCACCAATGGTCAGTTTGCGCACATGGGTAAAATCCGCCGCAAGTGCCGGCAAAGGATCGTAGGTGATGAACGCGAGCTGGTCTGCCCCGGGCATCTCGGCGGCTAACGGTGCCTTGCGCCAGCACGCCTTCAGCGCTTGCGCAGTCCGCAACCGGTGGCCCTGCTCGCCACGCGCAGCCGTCGAATGCTCCACCCATTGATCAAGTGTCGTCTCAAGGTTGTTCCATTCATCCGAGCGGTTCTGCAACATCTCAGCGATCTGACTTTCGGTATCGCCTGCCCGCACTCGCTGCAGAATGAAGTCGTCAGCCTGTCTTTCGGTGAGATCGGGATAGATATCGCGCGCCCGTGCACTCAGCGCCGGATTGAGCCTGGGCCCCCTTCCACTGGCCGCGTAACCGGTCAAGGTTTCGCTGACCCGCACAGGCGCCTTGAACCACTTGCCCTGCGGCTCCAGGAAGGCCAGCGTGGTGCTGTAATGCTGATCGGCGTATTCGATGATCTTTTTTTGCAGTTCGGGCCACTGACTGACCTCGGGCATGCCCAGGCTACGGCGCGCATCATCGGGCAAGGCGTGCATGATCGATGCGTAAAAGTTGCCTGCGCTTCGAGGCAGGCTATTGAGTTCCTCACCGCGATCATTGAATGCCTGGAATTGCGGGCCCTTTTTGATCAGGTATTTTTTTTCGCGGGCCGTCTCGCTGCCAATGCTGTCGAGCAACGTGCCACTGTCCTTGCCTTCGCGGACTTCCAGCCGCACGGTGTCTGGCCAGCCCGGCAGACGTTCCAGGGTGTGCAGCGCCAGGTGGCGGCTGTCCGCCGAGGCGATGTTTTCGCTGCGCAAGCCGGCATAGGCCGTGACTTGCCGACTTCGCCGCGCGTACCAACGAGCGTCCTCCAGCATCCGTAACGGGACTCGATGGGGAGAGCCCAGCCGCGCAAGATCATCGGTGTGACTGTGTACAAGGATCTCTTGCGCAGCCGCGTCGCTGAGCCCCGGGCAGGCGTTCTGCAAGAGCGTGACCCTGGCGTCGACGGGCTCAGTGCCCTTGTAAATACTGTCGTGAATCGCTGGTTGACGGGTTTGCGCGTGAGCGGCCATTTGCTTGCCAAATTCTGCCGGCCTCGCGTCATGCACGCGCGCGCCTTCCCCGCCTAGCAGTCGGGTGATTTCGGACTCGTCGAGCTGCGCCAGAATTCGCGCTGGCATATCCCCGCTCAGGATCTCGGGCCGGGTGACCTGGATCGGCGCCTTGACGCTCACACCCCGAACCCGGCGCTCGGATCCGTACTTGACGGATTTACCGGACATTTGCGGCCCTTCGAAGACCTCCAGCACCCGGTTCGCCGGCCAGCGCGGCATTTCAGTCACCAGCGGTAACGCATAAAAGTACATTTCGTCGATCGGTTGCGTCCCCTGCAACTGCTCCATGACGCGCGCCGTATCCGCATCAGCCTTGAACAGTTGCATGGCCTGAGTCAGCTCTGGCGGTGGCACTGCGTTATCCAGATGCATCTTGCGCAGCGCATTGTCACTGACGCCGCTGATATCGCCAGCCTTGATCAGTTCGGCGTCGGAAAATACGTCGGTGACATGCCCCATGCGCCGTAACAGGGTGAGGCGATCCCACGCCAGAGGCCGTTCCAGTGAATGACGCCAGGCCCCCCGGCCATTGCTTTCGAGCACAGGCTGATAGGCGCTGGCGTCCGTGGGATGCCTGATGCGCCACTTGCTGATCGACTCGTCGTAAAACTGCTCGTAAACCTTACCGTCCTGACGAATAAAGGTTTTGCCGTCGATCACGTACTGGCCCTGCATGTTCGGGCCAGGGCTGGCCTCCAGCGTCACCGTGGATTCATACGCGCCGAGATCGGGCTTCCACAGTCGCGTCTGGCCATTGGGCAGCTTCACCGGGCTGAGCTGTTCGATGACCGGAACCGGACTGGCGGCCGAGAATTTGCGCACACCCACGCCCACCCCCGCCATCACCACGATCTGGGCCAGGTTCTCGGCGACGTCGATCAGATGATCCTTGGCCGCCCTGCGATCGCCTTCACTCCACTCGATCGCGCCCTCCAGGGTCTCGTACAACAATTGCCCGGCCATCACCACCATCATGACTTCGCCCAACACCGGCACGAACATCGACACCATGTTCAATCCCAGCATGCCGATTTGCATCAAGTGCGCCAGCTTGGCCTCACGCGCTTTCACATCGACGTCAGCCGTCGGCACGGCGTGACTTCGGGCGTCGGCCAGGACCTTCTTGCAGTTCTGTTTATACAGGTACTCCCAAAGATCCTCGTTGGGCGCCCAGATACCCCGCCCCTCGCGACTTACCGTCGACGCGGCGATGTACGGATCAGGCTCAGGCACAAGCTTGACATTGCGCTCCGGCGGCAGCTCCCGGATTCGGGTAAACACCGAACCGGGGGTGATCGATTCAATAAATGCCAGCCATGGATTGCGCTTCAGGCGCCAGGCATCGTTCGGAGAATCGTCGGCCTTCTTCGTGAACTGACTGAAATAGTATGGGCGCTGGTCATAGGGCAGGAACTGACTGAGGAAGCGCTGGTAGGACGTCGGCTGCGCACTCGAAGCCTGTGCAGCATCGCGCGCTGTGAGCAAGCGCTTGAACTCGTCGCGCATTTGCGCACTGCTGTAGCGCTTTAGCGGATGCTCCGGATCGTGCGGGATGTACACGATCACCTCATCGCTGTAGCGGTATTTTTCGCAAATATCGAAAACCACACAGCCGGTCATTCTTTTTTTCATCACCCCCAGATCGGCAAACCAGACCGGTTTTTCGCCAATCCACGGATGCATCTGACCATCGATCACCGACACAATCATGGCGTGATCCGCCGGTTCGATGTCCTTCTGCAACAATGCCTGTTCGGCCGCGGCGCGCAGGGTCGCCTTCTGGCTGCTGATGAATCGCTCGCGCAGTTCGGCTTCAGCCGCCGCGTCCGTCGGATGAAAGAAGCCCTGCAGATAGGTCTGGTATTGCTTGCCGATATCCAGGCGGCGGCACAAGCCCAGAAACTGGCTGACGGTCAAGCCGGGGCTCACGGACTCGTAGGTGTCCGGCGTGGTCGTCGCGACAACGAAACCGGAGGTGCTGTGAAACGCGTCTGCCGCGCATTCGTAGGCTTCAAAGTTATGCAGCGCGGCGTCCAGCAGCGAAAGTTTGAAGAGCTCGAACGATGCCAGTTCAATCTTCAGAACGCCCATTTCTACCGGACGTTTAAGGCACAACAGTGTCTTTTCGACATCCACTTGCACCTGGTACTGGTCTTTCAAGGCCTTGATCAGCAGGGGTTTGGCAAACGCTTCAACCGGCTCGAACGTCGACATGCGCTTGTCCAGGCGGTTCTGCGCATCGACACTGGCCTTGAAGCTGTCACTCAACGCCGTGCGCTGAGCGGGCGTGGCGTCTTGATACCAGGACGGCAGCACCGTCGAGACGTTCTTGAGCGCATCGCGCCGTTGCGTCGTTGCGTCGGTCAACCATTGTGGTGCGTTTTTTTCGAGGAAGACGCCGTGAAGGCTGCGCGTCGCAGCGAGCTTCACGGGCCGGTTTTCGTTTGCGGGCGGAGTCGGCGAAACAGGCTGCGCCGATACCGGGTCGGGTGGGATAGCGATCATGATCACTCCTTGGTTGATGGAGTGAAAAGCAGACCACTCAGGAGCATCCCGACTGCGGTATCCCTGTATCGCCCGACCCGCAGTTGGTAACGGCGTGTGTAAGTTGCAGCTGACCTGCCAACGCGGCAGCGCGGCCGGGTTACGCTGCCCGCTGCTAAAACGCGGTTACGGGCGCCGGGAAGGCCCGGGCATGGGTGGAAGAGTGCCCGGACGTTCCGACTCATCGGCCAGGCTGCGCAGATCGTTGATCTCTCGACGAGTCAACTCGACCACCTTCTGCACGCGCTGGGTATCAATCGCCTTGCTCACTTCAATCAGCTCCAGATTGTATTGATCGGTATCGATTTCCCCGGCTGACCGAAGATCCTCAAGTTCGCTCAAACGTTGATGGCGTTGCTCGCTGACGGCGGTGCTGATCGCGTTCATGTCTTGCGGGTGACGCGTTTGCAGATATTCGTTCCAGTAGTCGCGCGACGCCATGCTCACCAGCAGTGCGTCGGTTTGCTCCGCCTCCAGAATCGACGCCCGGGCTTGCGCCAGCATGTCATCACTGATCGGCGTGCCGTAAAGCATGTACGCCGGTTGGCCGGGCAGATCCAGACCATCGCCCCAGCCACTGGTCAGACCGATCCGGTAACGCAAGCGTATTTCCGCGCGATCATGGCCCTGCCCTGCGGCTTCGGCGAGAATCTCTACCCGTTCCAGACGAAACAACTGTCGGGACAACCTCAACAACGCCCGTCCCCTGACCAACACTCGATTCGGTGGAATATCGCGCAGGGCCTGATACACCACCACATGAACTTCGAGTTCACTGAACGTCAGAATGCGTCCATCAGTGCAGGTGCCGTGGGTTTCAGCGTTCTGGAACAGCAACTCCCGCAGTTCGGTGTTTTCGCTCGCGGCATCCATGACACCCCAAACCCTGCGCGTCAGATCGGCCTGCGCCAGTCGGTAATCGCGGGTATCGCGCAACAGTCGAATCAACTGGAAAAACCGTTCATGGTCCGGCTCGTGCGCCAATTGCGTCCAGCGCACTCTTCGCGCTTCGGCCAATGCCGGTGAAGCCCCTTCGAGCCAGGGATTCAATGCCCTCGGCGAGACATCATTGGCCGGATCCAAAATGCTTTCGGCAGGCAGCACGGCTGCATGGGGGTCAAACCCAGTGGCATGGCCACCTTCACCGCCTGCGGCGCCTTCGTTTACTGCCCCGGCCTGTTCGGCGACAGGGTTGACGTCGGCGCCAAAAAGCTGAGCGCGAATCATCTCGTCAATGTCTGCGCGTGAGATGCCTATAACGTGAGAAGCCGCATGCACGCGGCTGTAGTACCTGAGCCGCTGCAGTGCGGAGAGTGTCAGGTCATGGTTTGCGGACAAATCAGTGCCTGCAACCAGCCGCGCGTGATTGCCATCGAAAAGGGACTCGGGAAGTCGCGTGATGTTGTTGCTGCGCAAGTCGAGCCGGCGCAGGTATCGGCTCTGCAAAACGCCGGCGGGCCAATCGTTCAATGCGTTGTAGCGCAGGTCCAGGGTTTCGAGAGTGCCGAAGCCTGGCGGGTTGAAGGACTGCAGCGTGTTGTAGCCCAGATCGAGTCTGCGCAGACGATTGCGGCCCAGCAAAGGGTAAACACTCGTGGCGCTGAAGAGGTTGCAGTGCTGCATTTCCAGTTGTTGCAGCTCAGGCAGGTGCAGCACCGCGCCTGGAACGCTGGTCAGGTCATTGCCACTGATGATCAATGTACTGAGATCGGGAAATGCCCGCAGAAAATCGTTCGAGCCTTGTGCGGTCATTCGCACACCGCGCAGATTCAATGTCGTCACCCTTGCCAGCGGCGCATTCAGGGGCGGCAGGTCGCCGGTCTGCAACCCTTGCAACCTGAGCTCCAGGCCTTCGCCAGCGGGGCCTCGCGTCTGCCCCTCAAGCCAGGCTTCACAGATACGCAATGCTGCGAGCGAGCGACTTTGCGCCGATATGTGCGTCCTGCCAATGCGTACTTCCCGGGTATACAGCCAGTCATTCAACGGGCGAATCAGTGCCTCACTGGTTTGATGCCATTGGCTTAGTTGCGCGTCTATCTGCGCATCGCTTTGCCCCGCTGCACGCAGCCTGCGCAATGCCAACCGGGCGCGTTCGGGGGTCATGCTGGGGTTCAGTCGCTGCAAGTGCGCCAGTCTCCCCGCCTCGTCCGGGATCAAGGCGCCCCGCTCAGGCAGGGGTAGCAACAGGTGCGCCAGGGACGTCCCCGTTTCCGTCGGCGGAAACTGCGCGGGCACCGGCTCTGCGGCGAATCGCGCCAGTGTGCCTTGCCCCAGCCCTTTGACTTCTTCGATGCGGCGCAACGCCGTGTTCAGCGCGGTCTCACCTTCAGCGCTGAAAGCGTTGCCTGTCAGATTGACTTTCAACAGCGCATCGGGATCGGACAGTACCTGGGCCGAGAGCGAGGCGATTTGATTGTCACGCAAGTCGAGCCAGGACAACTGCGGCAGGCTTTCGGCTCCGGCGGGCCAGGATTGCAGCTGCGTCGATCTGAGGTTCAGCGCCTGCAGCCCGGTCATCGCGCTGACATCCAGATGGTGCAACGGGTTCTGCCCCAGATTGAGCTTCTCGATGCGCTGCAACGCATTGAATTGCGCTTGCACTGGCGGTGTGACGACGAGCTGATTACTGGACACGTCGAGTTCGGTCAACGCCGGCAGCTCCTCGACGGCAAACGGCAATTCGGAGAACGCATTGCCGCTGATATCGAGGACTTCGGCACCGCTGAAAGCCCTGATAAATCCGCGGGCCTGTGCGGCGGGAACATCCAGCAAGCTCAGACGCAACGTGTGAACGTGGGGAAAACTGCCCGCCGGCAATGGCGGCAGCGTAAGGATTTTCTCGACCGATGCCGATCCTCCGAGGTCGGGCCCCGACTCAGGCAGGGCAAACGTGGAAAGGTCTGCCGCCACGCCGTAACGCTGACGAAGCGCGCCATTCCAGTTGTTCTTGAGGGCCCTCAAGATGCCGGCGCTGCGCCCCGTCGCCCATTGCCACCGGAGCGCGGGGTTGCGCGGTCCACCCTGCTGGGACGGGGCGTAGAACTGGGCAAAGATTTCATCGTGTTCGGCCCTGACCTGATCAATCGCCATCAGTCTCGCTTCGGGCGTTGTCCAGACCTCATTGAATCGCTGCGGCAGCGGATCGCTGAAGTTCGGTATCAGCGCCATGAAGTCCAGTTCTGCGTGGCAATACTCGCTCACCATTTGATTCAGATCGACCAGATGACCGAAGGCGCCTGAGGCGTTTTTGATGTATTCGAAGGTGCGCATGAACGCCGCCCGGTTCAGTTTCGACCAGTCCAGCGACAGCCCGGCCCAGAGCCGTTCGTGTCCGCTGTAGAGGGATTCGGGCAATGTGTCTATCGAGGTGTGTGTCAAATCCAGACGTTCAAGCTGGCCAAGCCGCTCGACGAACGCCGGCCATTGCCGCATAGCGTAGGGAGCGTTGATTCGCAGCGTGCGCAAACCACTCAATCCCGACAGGTCCAGCGCATGCAGGGTGGTCGAGTCGAATCCCGAATAGTCGATGCGCAGTGCCTGCAGAGACGTCAGCGCACCGAGCCTGCGCGCAAAACTCTCCGCCAGAGCAGGCGCATGGGTCGAGAACCGCAGATGGGTCAGCCCGGACAACCGGCTGACCGACTCGGGCAATGAGGTCAGTGGTTGAGGCCTGACGGACAGTTGGCCGTAGCTGTGCCCCCGATCTCCCAGGGTCAGCCAGGTGACATTGGGGAACAGTTCCAGGAGCGCATCAGCATTGGCGTCGGTGATGCCGTTGCCCATCACCGAAAGCTCGCGCACATGGGGAAAACGGCTGGTGATCACCGGTAAAGGCGTCTCACAAACCAGCGACAGCCGCGTCGCCTCGGCGTAGTGCTCCGCCAGCGGGCCATTGCGCCAAGCCTCCCTGAGCGCTTGGGAAAGTTGCCCGCGATGCTGTCCTTCCTGGCTGTTTGTCGGGCTGTCCTGCCATCGCTCCAGTGTGGCGTTGAGCACCTCCCAGTCCTGCCGACGCTTGCCCAGTTCGGTGAAAATCTGTCTGTCGGTCTGACCCCGCTGCTGACGTAGAAATGCCTCGGCCTGTTGCGGGTTTGGGTACAGCTCCGTGACGCTCGCTACGATGGAAGCATGCAGGTTCGTGCCACGCCCGCTCGCGTAATAGCCCTTCAGTGTCGCGCTGATTCGTACCGGAGGCTTGAACCATTTGGGTTGCGGCGCCAACAGTTGTGCGGCCTCACGACGATGAATATGGGCGTATTCGATGATTTTCGCTTGTAGTTCACGGCTGCGACTGACTTCGGGCAAACCGATCGCCGAACGTGCGTCATCCGGCAGCGCATGCATGAGCGAGCGGTAGAAGTTGTCGCCCGGGCCGGAGGTAAAATTGAGCATTTCCCCGCGTTCATTGAATGCCCGATAAAAAGCCCCGTTCTTGACCAGGTAGCTTTTTTCGGGCGCGGTGTGTTCACCAATGCTGTCGAGCAGTGCGCCGCGGATGCTGCCTTCGCGAACCTCCAGACGCAGCGTCGACGGCCAGCCCGGCAGTTGCTGCAAGGCGTGCAAGGCCAGTCGTCGACTGTCCGCCGTGGCCAGGTTGGCACTGCGCAACCCGGCGAAGGCGCGCGTCTGGCGTCCCTGACGGGCATGCCAGCGAGCCTCTTCGAGCATCTTCAAGGGCGAACGCCGCGTATGATCGAGACGGGCCAGCTCAGCCGCTGTGGCATGATCCAGTACATCCTGCGCAGCCGCATCGCTGAGGCCGGGACACTCGCCCTGCAGAATGCGCACGCGCGCATTGGCCAGCTCAGTGCCCGCGTAGAGGCTGGCAAAGATCTCTGGCTGGCGCGTATCGGCAAAGTCGGCCAGTTGCTGCCGGAATGCGTCAGTCCTCGCTGAAGCCGTTCGCGCGGCGTCCCTGCCGAGCAAATAGTTGATTTCGATTTCGTCCAGTGCCGCCAGAATCCGCGCCGGCATTTCCCCGTTCAATACCTGGGCCCGATTGAGCTGGATGACCGGTCTGGTGAGAGTGCCAGGCAGCTGTTTCCCGGCGCCATACTGGATGGACGGCCCCGACAGCTCGACACCTTCGAACACTTCCAGCACCCGCCCACGCGGCCAGCGTGGCATGTCGGTGATCAGCGCAAGCGCGAACAGGTAGCGCTCATCAATTCGCGCCGTCCCCCGCAGTTGCTCGATTACCTGCCCTGCCGCCGCGTCCGCCTTGAACAGACGCAAGGCGTCGCGCCATTCGGGCGGTGGGGGCAAATGGTCCATGTGCATCTTGCGCAAGGTGCTGTCACTGAGGTCGCTGATCTCGGCCAGCATCAGCAACGTCTCATCCGAGAGGCCGTCGATTGTATGGCCCATGCGCCGCAGGAGCGTCAGAGTGTCCCAGGACATGGGGCGTTCCAGCGTGTGGCGCCAGGCACCCTGACCGTTGTGTTCAAGCACAGGCTGGTACGCATCGGGGTCAGTGGGATGCCGAAGGCGCCATTGCGACGTCGCTGGATCAAGAATCTGCTCGTAAACCTTGCCCCCGAGGCGGATGCAGGTTTTGCCATCGACCTGGTGCTGCCCCAGAGCATTCGGTCCGGTCGACTCGCTCAGCGTGACAGGCTGCTCATAGCCGCGCAGATCGGCATTCCACAAACGTGTTTCGCCGTTGGGCAATGTCACTGGGTGCAGATTTTCGATCACCGGCTCAGGCTTGACGGCAGCAAGGCGGTTGAACCCCGCGCCCGCTCCGGCCATCGCGCCGATCAGCGCAAGGTTTTCTGCCACATCCACCAGATGCGCCCTGGCCGCGTGCTTGTCCCCTTCGCTCCACTCCTTCACGCCCTCGAAGGTCTCGTATAACAGTTGCCCGGCCATGATCACCATCATGACCTCGCCCAGCACCGGAACGAACATCGACACCATATTCAGCGCCAGCAGCCCGACTTGCAGCAGGGCCGCCAGTTTGGCATCGCGGGTCTTGATGTTGACGTCGGCAGTCGGCACCGCATGGCTGCGGGCATCCGCCAGCACCCGGTCACGATGCTGTTCATAAAGATAGACCCACAGGTCGGTGTTGTCCGCCCAGGGGTCATTGCCCTCGTGAAGCATCAGCGAGGCGCCGAGGTAAGGGTCAGGGTCCGGCTGCATTTTCGTGCGCTTGGGTGGCAGTTCCCGAATCTCGATAAACGGAAAAGCCGGGGTGATGACCTCGACGATCCGGCGCCACGGCGACCACAGCACATCCGCAGGTGAGTCGTCTGCCTCCTTCACGAACTGGCTGAAGTAATAGGGCCGTTTGTCATAAGGCATGAACTGGCTGAAAAACCGTTGGTAAGGCGTCGGCTCGGCGCTCTGTGCCTGTCGTGCATCGCGAGCGGTAAACAGGCGCTTGAACGTGTCGTTGACTTGCTTGCCGGTGTAGCGCTTCAGCGGATGTTCAGGATCATTGGGCACATAGAGAATCACCGCCTCGAACGAACGACGCTTTTCAGCAATCGTGAAGACGACGCAGCCGACCAGTCTTTCCCGCATCAGCCCCAAGTCACGAAACCAGACCGGTTTCCCTCCCACTCTGGGGCGTTTTTCACCCTTGATGACCGAGAGGATCATTGCGTGGTCTTCCGGCTCGATATCCTTGGCCAGCAATGCTCGTTCGGCGGCGGCCCTCAGGGCGGCTTTCTGGCTGGCAATGAAATGCTCGCGCAAGGTCGTTTCAGTCGCCGTATCCTCCGGGCGGAAAAACGACTTGAGATACGCCTGGTATTGCGCCCCGATGTCGAGATCTCTGCACAGGCTCAGAAAGCCTCTGACCGACACGTTAACGGGCACTGACGTGTAAGTGCCAGGGGTTGCGGTTTCCACGATAAACCCGGAACTGCGGTGAAAGGCACCATACTCGCATTCCCGACTTTCGAAGTTGTGCAGCGCAGCCTGCAGCATCGGCAACTTCAAGACTTCGAAAGAACCTATTTCCACCGCAAGAACCCCCATGGACAAAGGGCGCTTCAGGCATATAAAGGTCTTGTCGACGTCGACATCGACCTGATGTCGGCTTTTCAACGCCTCAATCAGTAAAGGCCGGGCAAAGGCGTCGATGTCTTTGAACGTGGACATGGTTTTGTCCAGTTGAATCTGCGCCGTGACACTGTCCTTGAAACGGGCATCGAGATGCTGCCGTTGTTGCACCGACGCATTCGTGTACCAGCCCGGTCTGGCCGTCCCGGCGCGTTTGATTGCGGCTTTTCTCGGACCGCTGGCATCGATCAGCCATTGCGGCACAGAGGCTTCAAGGAACTGCGCATGAAGACTGTCCGTGGCCAGAGGTTTACTCGGCGCATCGACCTGGGAAGTAAGGGAATTGGGGGACATAGATCGCTCCTGTAAATGGAGCGACAGGACACCATCTCAGTCCCACGGTACTGCGATACATAGTTATAGCGGCCACGGAACAGTTGTAACGACTCATCTGGTCGAGAAAAGTCAGGCACTGCCGGCCGCGTTGACTATGCTTTCAAGGCACGATTTCGAAGGGGGATTTATGGACGATCCAGTCGACAACAAACCACCGACCTTCTGGCAGATGCTGCACAGCGTGATGGCAGCGGCGTTCGGGGTGCAGAGCGGCAAGAACCGGGCAAGGGACTTCACCCATGGCAAGCCCAGCCATTTCGTGATGCTGGGCATTCTGTTCACCGCGGTGTTTGCATTGACGCTGTTTGCCATCGTCAAACTGGTGCTGCATTTCGCCGGTGTCTGACGCGGTCAGCGCATCAGCGTTTGCAAGGTAAACGGATAGCGATAGGACTCCGGCTGCCCCTTGGCCGAGAGCTTGCGGAAATTCACCCCGTAGTCCGGCGACGCGCCCATGGCCAGCATTTGCCGGGCATGCGCTTTGTCGATCAATTGCAACAAGGGAATCTGCCGGTCACGGCCGCCGTAGCGATTCAAATCGACGCCCTGCTCAACGTCATGCAACTCGACCAGCGCCCAGCCGCCCAAGGTGAAGTGTCCGCCGACCAATGCGCTAAGGCGCCCGTCAAGCAACGCCTGCAAGGCCGCCGGTGAGGTATTGATCGCACTGAACAAGGCATCTTTGCCGGGGACTTTGCCCGTTTCGGCGTACGCGCGCATCGCGCCGAAGGCCATTTCATCATTGGCCGACCACACCAGCGACACCTTCGGGTAGCGGGCGAACAGCTGTTTGGCCTGTTCATAAGCGCGTTCCTGCATCCAGCCGCTGTACACCAGTTGCCGCAGGCGGATCTGTGGATGTTCGGCCAGCGCCCGCTGCATGCCGCGTTCGCGCAACTGCGCCGAGGGCGTGACCTTCAGGCCGGAGAACGCCAACACTTCAATCGGCTCAGCGTTTGTCGACGACGGATGCAGACGGATCAGTTCCTTCATCATCAAGTAACCGCCCTCCTCGTCGTTCGGCACCAGGCTGCCGATGCGGTCGTCACGCTCGCCGACCAACGCTTGCTGGTCAGGTGTCAGCGCTGCGTTGACCATAAACAGCTTCACGCCGCTGTTTTCAGCCAGGCGCAATATTTGCGGCGCGACGTATTGTTCGTTGACGAATATCAGGTACTCAGGCCGATTCGACCCCTGCAACGCGATGCGCGCCTGAGCCAGGGTCAGTTCGGGCTGGCGCTGGGAATAGAGAATCTGCAGGTCGATTCCCAGATCATGGGCGGCCGCCTGCATGAATTGCGAATAGCTGACCCAGAAGGCTTCCTGCGTCGAACCCGGATTCAAAAACAGCACAGACTCGGCCCGTGCGCCGCTCTGGAACAGCGCGCCGAACAACAGAAGACTGATGTGGAAAAACTTGAACATGAAGCATCCGGGCCCAAGGAAAAATGGCCGCGCATTATAGCCTTCGATCTAGCGGCTATTGATGCCTGATCCCGCTTTTTGTCCGACAATTCGTCGGGCGCGGGCCCGGATAGGTCGTTTACTGATGGCTGACCCAGAATACCGCTGTCCCTACTACGAGAATGATCAGGAACAAAATGGCCCACGCATCGACACTGCTGTCGCTTTTTCTTGCCTTGGTCGGATTGCTCATTGCATCGCCTCTTGTCGGTTTTATCGGTGATTGCAGAAAGACTCGACCACAGTTAAGACGATGATTGTCCGCACGACAAATGTGGGTTAGTTGACAGCGATTCTCGTTAGGCGATTTGGTTCTTTACATATACTCAAACATCACTTTTGCGCATAACTGCAAACGGGTATATTGCCCCGGCTCCGTTAGGGAGTGCGCGGCCGTGCGCGCAGAATTGCAGAGGCAAAATCGGACTCCAGCACGCGAAAACGCAGCGTTTTCCGAGTAGCCCAAAGCCTGAGAACAGGACTTATATGTACGTATATGACGAGTACGATCAGCGGATCATCGAGGACCGCGTCAAGCAGTTCCGTGATCAGACCCGACGCTATCTGGCAGGTGAGCTGAGCGAAGAAGAATTCCGCCCCCTGCGCCTGCAAAATGGCCTGTACATCCAGCGCTTCGCGCCGATGTTGCGGGTGGCGGTGCCTTACGGCCAGCTGACTTCGCGTCAGACGCGCATGATGGCCAAGATTGCCCGCGACTACGACAAGGGCTACGCCCACATCAGTACGCGGCAGAACGTGCAGTTCAACTGGCCGGCGGTGGAAGACATCCCGGACATTCTGGCTGAACTGGCCACCGTGCAGATGCACGCGATCCAGACCAGCGGCAACTGCCTGCGCAACGTCACCACCGACCAGTTCGCCGGTGTCGCTGCCGATGAAGTGATCGACCCGCGCCCATGGTGCGAGATCGTCCGCCAGTGGACCACGTTCCACCCGGAGTTCGCCTACCTGCCGCGTAAATTCAAGATCGCCGTCAACGGTTCGACCGCTGACCGTGCCGCCATTGAAGTCCACGACATCGGCCTCGAGCCGGTGCACAACGCCGCTGGCGAGCTCGGTTTCCGCGTGCTGGTCGGTGGTGGCCTCGGTCGTACCCCGGTAGTCGGCGCGTTCATCAACGAGTTCCTGCCATGGCAGGACCTGTTGAGCTACCTCGACGCCATCCTGCGCGTGTACAACCGCTATGGCCGTCGCGACAACAAATACAAGGCGCGGATCAAGATCCTCGTCAAGGCACTCACGCCGGAAGTGTTCGCGCAGAAAGTCGATGCGGAAATGGAACACCTGCGCGGTGGCCAGACCACATTGACCGACGCTGAACTGCAGCGCGTGGCCAAGCACTTCGTCGACCCGGACTACAAAGCGCTGGAAAACCAGACCGCGCAACTCGCCGATCTCGACAAAGAGCATCCGGGTTTCGCTCGCTGGCGCACCCGCAACACCCTGGCGCACAAAAAGCCGGGTTATGTCGCCGTGACCCTGTCGCTGAAGCCGACCGGTGTTGCGCCGGGCGACATCACCGACAAACAGCTTGATGCCGTCGCCGATCTGGCCGACCGCTACAGCTTCGGTCAGCTGCGCACCTCGCACGAGCAGAACATCATTCTGGCCGACGTAGAGCAAAGCCAGTTGTTCACTCTGTGGGGCGAGCTGCGTGAAGGCGGTTTCGCCACGCCGAACATCGGTCTGCTGACCGACATCATCTGCTGCCCTGGCGGTGATTTCTGCTCGCTGGCCAACGCCAAGTCGATCCCGATTGCCGAATCGATCCAGCGTCGTTTTGACGACCTCGATTACCTGTTCGACATCGGCGAGCTGGACCTGAACATCTCCGGTTGCATGAACGCCTGCGGTCACCACCACGTCGGCCACATCGGCATCCTCGGCGTCGACAAGAAAGGCGAAGAGTTCTATCAGGTCTCCCTCGGCGGCAGTGCCAGCCGTGATGCGAGCCTGGGCAAGATCCTCGGCCCGTCCTTCGCTCAGGAAGCCATGCCTGACGTGATCTCGAAGCTGATCGACGTGTACGTTGAGCAACGTACCGAAGACGAACGCTTCATCGACACCTATCAGCGTATTGGCATCGACCTCTTCAAGGAACGCGTCTATGCAGCGAATCATTAAGAACAACGAGGTCGTCGACGAAACCTGGCACTTGCTGCCCAAGGATTTCAACATCGACGAGATCAGTAACTGCGACGATCTGATCGTGCCGCTGCAACTGTGGCGCGAACACAGCCGCATGCTCAAGGCCCGCGACGGTGGCCTGGGTGTCTGGCTGGACGCCGACGAAGAAGCCGAAGAAATCGGTGAAGACGTGGCTGAGTTTCAGGTGATTGCCTTGAATTTCCCGGCGTTCACCGACGGCCGCAACTACTCCAACGCCCGCCTGCTGCGTGACCGTTACGGTTTCAAAGGTGAACTGCGGGCGATCGGCGACGTGCTGCGCGATCAGCTGTTCTACATGCACCGCTGTGGCTTCGACGCCTTTGCCGTGCGTGCGGACAAAGACCCGTACGAAGCCCTTGAAGGTCTCAAGGACTTCTCGGTGACCTATCAGGCCGCCACTGACGAACCGCTGCCGCTGTTCCGTCGCCGCTGACCGCAAACCCCGAGCCCGCGCCTGCGGACTCGGGGTTTTCTGCTTAATCCTGGGATTGCCCAAACTGGCCCGTGACCGGCGGCAAGGCCAAACCCGGATGTCGACTCAACGCCTGGGTTGTCAGTCGCCTGCGTACCTGTGCAGCTTCGTTCCTGAAATTATCCAGAATGGTCCTCATCTGTTGCGAGGCCGCCTGGCGAGACAATCCGGTTCGTCTTTCCAGTTGTGCCAGTGATCGCCCGCTATGTTGCAGATTGTCTTCAAATGCTGCGCGCTGCGTCGTCGCCAGGTACTCCGACCAAAACTCCTCCTGACTGATCGACTCCAGTAGCTGCGGGCCTTGCTCAGCCCTGATCACCTCCTGACAGACCTGATCGATTTGCCCATCGGTGACCTCAGTGTCCAGCTCGGTATCCAGTTGCCGGGGTTGTCCGGGCAGTTGCAGTCGTTCGGCCAGTCGCACCCTGTACAAAAGGCCGATATCCAGTGCCTGCTGCGCGCTGAGTGAACCGGACTGCGCGCGCTGCGCAACGTCCATCAAGGCGTGCCGTTGCACCTCATGCAATCGAAACAGCCCACGCAACAGGCCGATCAATTCTCCCTCCAGGGTTTGTGTGCCCGTGCCCGTGCGCGTTGCAGCGGCAGCCCTGTAACACAAGAATCGGACTTCAAGGTCACTGAACAGCACGGCCACATTAACGGCACTGGCTCGACCGGCCCTGGCCATCCGAAATAGCGTACGGCGCAGCCTGGCGTCTGCGCAGATCGCCTCAAGCACGTTCCACACGCGCTGGCCCAGTTGATCGCGGGTACGGGTGAAGTCGGCGGCTGCGCGCAATTGTTCAAGTAACTCGAAAAAATCACGGGACTGCGGATCCGCCAGCAAAGACGTCAACGCTTCCTCTGCGCGAGCCACCGACACCTGCGACAAGCCACTCACCCAGCCGGTACCGTTATTGTCACCTGCCTGCCGTGCCGTGCCCGGGTAATCGTTGATCATCACGCCCAGATCCATTCCCTGCGTCTTTTGATATTGGGCAATTGCCTTGAGGCTCGATGCCGACAGCGGATTGCCGTCAATATTGATTCCTCGGCTCAGGGTTGCCCTGTATTTGAAGACAGCTGTGGGCACCTCGACGATTTTGTTATTGCGTAAATCCAGCGCCGCCAACTCAGTCAGCGCATCGATCTCCGTGGGCCATTCAGTAATTCCGCAAGCCCGCAGTTCAAGCCGGTGCAGTTGACGCTGGGACGCGATTCGAGGTACGCGCCCCAGCGTCGGATTCAAACTCAGATCCAGCGAAACAAGGCCGTCGTTGTTGCCGAACTCGAGCACCGACTCAATGAGCTCGATCCGGTTTTCACTCAGATCCAGATGACTCAGACCGGGCATTTCTTCGATTGCCTGAGGAATGCGCGTCAGCCCGTTCCCCGACAAATCAAGTGTGCTCAGCCGCGGAAAATTACGCAGGAATGTGTTCAACCCGCCACTTGCGCCCACCCCTCTCATTTGCAGCACGAAGATGTGACTGAAATCGGCGACGATGACCGGCAACTCCCCCAAAGGCACCGAATTGAGTACCAGGCAGTGCCCACTGTCGCCCGACTCAAGAGCCATGCGGGTTTCGCGGCGCCAGGCGCGCCGGATCGCTTGTGCGGCGCGGGATTTGCTGTGAGAGGGCACCATTTCGCGCACACCGTCAGCAGTGTGATACCAGGTAGCGCGATGGACCCAGCGCTCCAGCGTATCGACCATCGTTTGGTATTCAACCCGCATTTGCTCAAGCTTTCTGACAGCCAGGACATCGTCAGCATCCAGTAACGCCACAAACCGCTCGATCTGCTCGGTCAAATGGGAAGGATACAGCTTGGCCGCACGCTGCATGATCGCCGCAGATCTGGGCTTCAAAGGGCTGGTATCTGGCGCCGAGAGTCCCATGGAGTGCTCGACCCGACGGTCCGCCAGCCCCATGGGCGAGCGGTAGTCGGTGGCAATCGCTTCGACACTCAGCAATCGGGAAAAAGCTTCGCGGCGCTGCAATGCCAATGCCGTGATTTTCTGTCGAAGCAGGCTGCCGTCAGTGTCCGTGGCCACGCCAAGCGTCTTGCGAGCATGCGCCGGAAGGCTTTCCCATAACACCTGGAAAAAATCTGCGCGGGTCCGGGCAAGCTGCGTCGACAAAACGGTTCCCTGCGCATCCAGGCCCTGATAATGATCTGCATGTGCCTTGATGACGACCTTGTAGGCGGCGTTGGTTTGACCGATCCGGGCAGACTCTCCCGCCTCCACGATTTCGACCAAGACATCACCAGGCCATCCAGGCATGTGCATCAAAGTGTCGAGCAACAACTCATCGGCATCGCGGCCACTGACCGCATCCAGGTACAGCCCCTCATAAGCTCGGTTCAATCGCTGGATCGTTTCAAAGCACCGAGCCTCTTCGGCGAGTCGAAGCGGTACTTTTGCGGATTCGAGTTGCTCCCATTCGGTGACATCGGCATGCCTCACCAGCTCGTCAGCGATGCTGGCTGACAATAGCGAAAACGCCTTGCGGATGGGTTCCCCGCGCGCGAGTTCACAGACATCAACGCGCTGATAGAGCCGACTCATCAACGCCGAACGCTGGCGTAATGCAAGCGCTGCGACACAAGTGGTCAGCAAGGCACTCTGCTCGGAGGGTTTACTTGCCTTCGAACCCAGCAGAGTCACTTTCTCGTCCGCCTTGAGTCCCGCCAGCAGTGCCGTGTGAAACTGTCCTTGGCGCAGCGCGTCCTTGCTGATGTCCACGCGTCGAGACGTACTTTCAGCGCCGTAACGCGCTACTTCTGCTGCCCCAGCGTCCTTCACGACTACCGCCAGATCCTTGGGCCAGGTCGACGCCGTGGTCAGCAGGTACAACTGCAGATCCGCATCGGCGGAAGAAGCCAGCGACGGCGTGCCGATATGCTCCAGAAACCGCGAAACCTGCGCATCAGCGCGAAAGCGTCTGGCGGCATCGATCAGAAGTGCGATCGGCTCACCACTCTGGACGAACAACTGGCGCATCTGTGTCTCATTGATACCGGTGCTGGCGATGACCTCCAGGGCGCGGGCATCCGGCAGCCCTTCTTCCCGGTAACCCAGGCGGCGCAGTAGCGTGAGCTGGCTCCAGTCTTGCGCCAGTTCCGAGTCGTGCCGCCAGGCACCCGCCCCGTTGGTTTCGAGCAACGGGCTGTATCGCGAGGTTGACGACGTGCCGCGCATCTCCCACAAACCCGTGCCGGCGACCGGACGTACCGCATAGGCATCTGCTCCCATTGGCAAATAACACTCCCCACCCTGCCAGACCAATCCCTGGCTATCCTTGGAAAGACCACCCAGAACGGGCTCCCATTGGCGATAGGCGGCCATCCCCGGACTCCACAATCGATGTTCATTACCCGCAATGGGTACACGTCGCAAACCCAGCACGAAATTTGATGAGCGCACGGTTTTATAGGCCTTGCCTGCGGTCGCCCCACCCGCTGCAAAGGCAGCCATGAGTATCAGGTTTTCCAAGGTGTCGAACAGGCAATCCGTCGCGTGTTCCTGATCACCATGGGCCCAGCTCCCCACACCTTCGTAGATCTCATTGAGCAATTGCAGGCCGGCAACAGCAAACATCATCTCGCCGAGAACAGGCACAAAAGATGCAAAGAAAGCGAGCGAGTTCAACCCGATGGACTTATAGCTTTCCAGCCTGGCCAGGCGGGTCTTTTCATCTTCATCGCCAGTCGGCACTACCAGCAAGCGCGAATCTGCGCGAACCTTTTTCGAGTGATGCTTGAACAGCGCGACAAACAGGTCGTGCTGTGCATCACCCTCAGGCGAGACGGGTGTCACCGGCAAGTAGACGGTGGCAAACGGAAATTGTGTGGTATTGGCATTCAACAGTTTTACGTTCAGGCCGGCAAAGAATGTCGAGCGCTCCCCGAGGAGGACAAAGCGCATGAAAAAATTGCGCCATTCCACCTCTCGCAAACGCATGCTCAACTGGCGCTCGAACTGCGAGAACGACGCGTATTCCTTCAATGGATGATCCGGGTCACCGGGTATATAAACCACACAACGCTTATCGCCCGCAGCGCCTGCGCCAACCGGCCCGATCAACATGGGCCCCCTCAAGGTCACCCCGAGCAATTCGAGATTCCGATAACCCAGCGTTTGAGTACCCAGCCTGAGGGGGGACGCCGAGTCCTTGACTGACTTGAGCATTGCATAAACATCAGCGCTGATATGCCCGCGCATGAAAGCAATGTGCCGATCGACGTCGAATTGATCCCTTGAGCACGCCACCGAAACGGCGCGCAAACTGCCCGTTTGAGTATCACTGCCAAACATGGCTTCTGCATGTTTTTGGTATTGCGCGCCCAGATCGAGGTCACGACACAGTTTGGCAAACTCATGTGGTTTGAGGTCCAATATGCGACTACGCTGCCCCGTCACGCGCTCCGGAATATAAAGAAACGAATTATCGCTATAGTTGCCAGACTTTGTTTCCGAGAGTTCAAAGTTCTCGCAGGCGGCAGTCAGCAAATCGCGTTTTATCGGCAGCACCAGTTTTTTGCGCAATCCCAACAGGCGCGAAGTCGAGCGCACATGCTGGAAGAGCGCGCCCGTGACATCGAACGTTTCCCCCAGCTTGTCCGACATCGCTTTGGCCAACAGTGACGCACAGAAACTTTGCGGCGAACTCCACGCTTTGGCCTGCTCGCGTGCGGTGTGCCGGGACTTGTAGCTGAGTTTAAGGCTTGCGTAGAGCTCGTCGCGCACGACACTCGACGATTCCAGTAACCAGGATGGGATTTGCTCCTTGAACAAATCATAAAAGACACCTTGTTGCGCAGGCGTCATGTCCGACAACTTCAACGTTTCACTTTCAACATCCATGTTTAACAACCTTCATCTGATTTGAGCATTCAGAATAAAGTTGAAATAAAAATGGATACAGCGCGATTAGTTGATGAACTCGAGCAAAAACCATCAACAATAAAGAAGTTTAAAACATATAAGTAACGCACAAGCTTCTGAAAAGCTTAAACACGCCCGCACGACGGCTATCATGCGGGCGACGAAGTGATTACCAGAAGCGCTGCTGGGTCAGGCGACTCCACCAGCTCAGCAGTACGCGGTCGACCGAGCCGCTGGCGGCCATGCCGATGCGCTCCTGCAAGCTTTTGCGTTCGGCGTAGTGCAGGTGATAGACCTCAGCCTTTTTCGCCCGGTCTGCCAGGTATTCATCGCTGGTCTTGAGCTCATCGACCAGTTGCTTATCCAGCGCCGCGACGCCGAGCCAGACTTCACCGGTGGCGACATCGTCAATCGCCAGTTGCGGGCGATAACGCGCAACAAAGTTCTTGAACAGTTGATGGGTGATGTCCAGGTCTTCCTGAAACTTCTCCCGGCCCTTCTCGGTGTTTTCGCCGAACACGGTGAGGGTGCGTTTGTACTCGCCGGCGGTAAGGACTTCAAAGTCGATATCGTGCTTTTTCAGCAAGCGGTTGACGTTGGGCAACTGTGCAACCACGCCGATCGAACCAAGAATCGCAAACGGCGCGCTGATGATCTTCTCGCCAATGCACGCCATCATGTAGCCGCCGCTGGCTGCGACCTTGTCGATGCACACGGTCAACGGCACGCCGGCTTCACGGATCCGCGCCAGTTGCGACGATGCCAGGCCGTAGCTGTGAACCATGCCGCCACCGCTTTCCAGACGCAGAACCACTTCATCTTTTGGCGTGGCCAGGGTCAGCAGCGCAGTGATTTCATGGCGCAGGCTTTCAGTGGCGGAAGCTTTGATGTCGCCATCGAAATCGAGGACGAATACGCGGGATTTGGCTTCAGGTTTCTTCTGCTTTTTCGCGCTTTTTTCGGACTTGGCTTCGCCCTTGCGCAAAGCCTTGAGCTGATCCTTGTCGAGCAAGGTCTGCTCCAGGCGTTCACGCAGGCCCTTGTAGAAATCATTGAGTTTGCTGACCTGCAACTGACCGGCCGATTTGCGCCGGCCCTTGCTGCGCAATGCAGCAAAACTGGCCAGCACCACCAGAATGGCGACTACCAGGGTGACGGTCTTGGCCAGGAAGCTGGCGTATTCGGTGAAAAACTCCACAGAGACTCCTTAAACGATGCGCGGATGTGAGGCACACGCGGGATGGCTCCAGCATACCCATGCGCCGGCTTGTCGGCCAGCCGTGAAACCTCTGGCAACACCCCTGTAACGGGCATTTCAAACAAGCGTATGTTTTTTCATTGACAGCTCCCCGCCATCCTCATAACCTCGCCACAACCTTCAACGTACCGGGATGACGCGGACGTGGGCAGCATCTACTTGATTCGACATGGCCAGGCCTCCTTTGGTGCAGACGACTATGACGTCCTGTCGCCGACCGGTGTGCGCCAGGCAGAAATCCTCGGTCAGCACCTTGCAGAACTGGGGATCCGCTTCGATCGCTGCCTCGCCGGAGACCTGCGTCGCCAGCAGCACACGGCCACCAGCGCGCTGGAACAGTTCGCCGCCAAAGGGCTGTCGGTACCGATCCTGGAAACCGATTCCGCCTTCAACGAATTCGATGCCGATGCGGTGATCCGCGCCCTGCTCCCGGACATGCTGGCGGACGAGCCGGAAGCCCTCGACATCCTGCGCAACGCCGCGCAGAACCGTGGCGAATTCCAGCGTATTTTTGCCCTGATCATCGAGCGCTGGCTGGCCGGCACTTACGACACGCCGGGGCTGGAAAGCTGGCTGGGTTTCGTCGAGCGGGTTCAGGCCGGGTTGCACCGAATCCTTGAACAGGCCGGCGACAAACAGAAAATCGCCGTGTTCACCTCCGGCGGCACCATCACTGCCCTGCTCCACCTCATTACGCAAATGCCGGCAAAACAGGCCTTTGAATTGAACTGGCAAATCGTCAACACCTCGCTCAACCAGCTGAAGTTCCGCGGTCGCGAGGTGGCTCTGGCTTCCTTCAACAGTCATGCACACCTGCAGCTGCTGAAGGCTCCGGAACTCATCACTTTTCGCTGAGTCCGGACAACTGTGAACCTTGCTGTAATCAACCTCATAAGGATCGAACCATGACCTCCGTAGCCGATGCCGTAAAAGCAATGCAAGCCAAGTTCAACCCAGCCGCTGCTGCCGGTCTGGATCTGGTCTTCGGTTTCAACATCACTGACGAAGACAAGCAGTACTCGCTGATCGTCAAAGACGGTACCTGCGACATTCAGGAAGGTGAAAACCCGGACGCCAACTGCACGCTGGTGCTGGACAGCGAAACCCTGAAAGGTATCGTCAGCGGCGAAACCGACGGCATGCAAGCATTCATGGGCGGCAAGCTGCGCGTTGAAGGCGACATGATGCTGTCGATGAAACTGTCCGAGCTGTTCCCGTCGTAATAGCGACGTTCAGTGACACAAGAATCCCGCCCCCTGTGGCGGGATTTTTGCGTTTCGGCCCTGTAGGAGCTGCGGCACGCTGCGATCTTTTGACCCTGTTTTTTTTTAAAAAGCAAAGTCAAAAGATCGCAGCCTCGTTTCACTCGACAGCTCCTACAGGGTTACACGGTGAACGAAGCGGCCAGCAACTCTCGGGTATACGGGTGCTGCGCTGAATAAAACAGCGCATTCGTCTCGCCACGCTCCACCACCTCGCCATCCTTCATCACAATCAAGTCATGGGCCAACGCGCGCACCACCGCCAGATCGTGGCTGATGAACAGATAGGTCAAACCGTGCTCCGCCTGCAAGCGTCGCAACAGCGCGACAATCTGCTTCTGCACCGTGCGATCCAGTGCCGAGGTCGGCTCATCCAGCAGGATCAACTCGGGCTTGAGCACCAGCGCCCGGGCGATCGCGATGCGTTGCCGCTGCCCGCCGGAAAACTCATGGGGATAGCGATGTCGGGTGGCCGGATCGAGACCCACCTCACGCAGCACATCAATCACTGCCCTCTCGCGCTCGCCTGCGTTCAAATCGCTGTGCACCTGTAAACCTTCAGCGATGATCTGCTCCACGCATAAACGTGGACTGAGGCTGCCAAACGGATCCTGAAACACCACTTGCAGGCGTTTGCGCAGCGGCCTGAGTTGCTTGCCGCTCAACTGCTCCAGCGCCTCACCCTGAAAGCGAATACTGCCCTGGGCTTCGATCAAACGCAGAATCGCCTGCCCCAGTGTCGATTTGCCGGAACCGGACTCACCAACGATGCCCAAGGTTTTGCCGCGCTGAAGATTCAAGTCAACGCCGTTGACCGCGTGCAACCAGAATTTCGCGCGCAGCCATCCGCCGCCCAAACGGAAACGCACATTGAGATCGCGCACCTCCAGCAAATCCTCAGCGGGTTCCCGACACAACGCCTCGCCACCCGGTTCGGCGTTGAGCAACTCAATGCTGTAAGGATGCTGCGGCGCACTGAACAACCGTTCACACGGCGCCTGCTCGACAATCAATCCGCCACGCATGACCGCCACCCGCTGAGCGATATTGCGCACCAGATTCAGGTCGTGACTGATGATCAACAGCGCCATGCCCAACCGCTCCTGCAGTTCTTTGAGCAACAGCAGAATCTTGCGCTGCACGGTCACATCCAGCGCCGTGGTCGGCTCATCGGCGATCAGCAATTGCGGCTCACAGGCCAGCGCCATGGCGATCATCACCCGTTGCCGCTGGCCGCCCGACAGTTGATGCGGATAGGCCTTGAGCCGCTCGCGCGGGCGTTGAATGCCCACCAGTTCGAGCAATTCCAGAATCCGTAACCGCGCTGCCGCCCCGGCCAGCCCCTTGTGCAGCGCCAGGCTTTCGCCCAACTGCCGCTCAATCGTATGCAAAGGGTTCAGTGAACTCATTGGCTCCTGAAAAATCATCGCGATGCGGTTGCCACGCAGTTGCCGCAGATAGCGCTCATGCACGCCAAGCAGTTCATCGCCGCCATAACGGATGCTGCCGTCGATCCGGGTGATGGCCGGGTCAAGCAATTGCAGAATGCTGTGGGCGGTTACCGATTTGCCCGAACCGGACTCCCCCACCAGCGCCACGCACTCGCCAGGGCGGATATCGAGGTCGATGCCATGCACCACGCTCTGGCCATTGAAGGCGACGCGCAGGTCACGTATTTCGATCAGATGTTCAGGCATATCACGTCCTCGGATCAAACGCATCGCGGCAGGCTTCGCCGATGAATACCAACAGTGAAAGGATCAGCGCCAAGGCAAAGAACGCGGTCAAGCCCAGCCACGGCGCTTGCAGATTGCTCTTGCCCTGGCCGATCAACTCGCCCAGCGAAGCGCTGCCGGCCGGCATGCCGAAACCGAGAAAATCCAGCGCCGACAAGGTTGCAATCGCCCCGGTGAGAATGAACGGCAGATAGGTCAGCGTCGCGCTCATGGCATTGGGCAGGATGTGCCGAACGATCACCTGCGCATCACCGACACCCAGCGCCCGCGCGGCTTTCACGTACTCCAGACCGCGACTGCGCAGGAACTCGGCACGCACCACATCGACCAGGCTCAGCCAGGAAAACAGCGCCATGATCCCCAGCAACCACCAGAAATTCGGCTCGACAAACCCGGACAGAATGATCAGCAGGTACAACACCGGCAGCCCCGACCACACTTCCAGCACGCGCTGACCGATCAGGTCGATCCAACCGCCGTAATAACCCTGCAATGCTCCGGTGGCGATACCGATCAGCGCACTTGCCGCCGTCAGGGCCAGGGCAAACAACAGCGATATACGCGTGCCGAATATCACCCGCGCCAGCACGTCTCGCGCCTGATCATCGGTGCCCAGCCAATTGTCGCCGCTGGGCGGACTCGGCGCCGGCTCCGTGAGGTCGTAATTGACCGTGTCGAACGCGAACGGAATCGGCGCAAACCACAGCCGCCCGCCCTGCCCCTCGATCAATTGCCGTACCTGCGCGCTGCGATAGTCCGGTTGAAACGGCAGTTCACCGCCGAAGTCCTGTTCGGTGTAGCGCTTGAACGCCGGGAAATACCATTCGCCCTGATACGTCACCAGTAGTGGTTTGTCATTGGCGACCAGTTCACCGCCAAGACTCAAACCGAACAGCGCAAGAAACAGCCACAACGACCACCAGCCGCGCCGATGCGCCTTGAACCGCGCCCAGCGGCGCCGGCCGATTGGAGACAATGTCAGCATCAGGCAGCCCTCGTCGTGAAGTCGATACGCGGGTCGACCAGCGTGTAGCAGAGGTCGCCGAGCAGTTTTATCAGCAGGCCGAACAGGGTGAAGATGAACAGCGAGCCGAACACCACCGGATAGTCGCGCGCCACCGCCGCTTCATAACTGAGGCGGCCAAGGCCATCGAGGGAAAAGATCACTTCGATCAGCAACGAGCCGCCGAAGAACACCGTCACCAAGGCCTGCGGCAAACCGGCGACGACCAGCAGCATCGCATTGCGAAACACGTGACCGTAGAGCACCTGGCGTTCACTCAGGCCCTTGGCGCGCGCGGTCACCACGTACAGCCGTGAGATCTCATTGAGAAAGCTGTTTTTGGTCAGGATCGTCAACGTGGCGAAACCGCCGATGACCAAGGCAGTCACCGGCAACACCAAATGCCAGAAATAGTCGGCCACCTTGGCCCACGGCGACAGCTGGGCGAAGTTGTCCGAGACCAGCCCGCGCACCGGAAACCAGTCCAGCGCGGTGCCGCCGGCAAACACCACGATCAGCAGCAGCGCGAAGAGAAATCCCGGCAGCGCATAACCGATGATGATCGCCACACTGCTCCAGACATCGAACGCCGAGCCGTTGTGCACGGCTTTGCGAATGCCCAGCGGAATCGACACCAGATAAGTGATCAGCGTCGCCCATACCCCCAGCGACAAGGTCACTGGCAGCTTCTGCCAGATCAGCTCGGTGACGCTGGCGCCGCGAAAGAAACTCTGGCCGAAATCCAGTCGCGCATAGCTTTTGAGCATCAGCCACAAGCGCTCGCTGGCCGGTTTATCGAAGCCGTATTGACGCTCGATATCGGCCACCAGTTTCGGGTCCAGGCCTCGGGTCGCGCGGGATTCTCCACCGACGGTCTCGACGTGGCTGGAACCCACCGCCGCGCCTACGCCGATTCCCTGCAAGCGCGCAATGGCTTGCTCGACCGGGCCACCGGGCGCGGCTTGGACGATAACGAAATTGACCAACAGGATCGCGAGCAAGGTCGGCACGATCAGCAGCAGACGCCGCAGGCTATAACCCCACATGGGCGTACTCCTTGTGCATCTGGTTTGTGCTCAGTGCGGTCGGGCTGATTTCCCACCAGGTGTCGAGGCCAGCGTCGTACAGCGGCGCAGTCGCCGGTCGGCCGAAGCGGTTCCACCACACCGTGGAAATTCCCGGCGGGTAATAGTTGGGCACCCAGTAATAGCCCCACTGCAACACTCGATCCAGCGCATGGGCGTGACGCAGCAGACTCTCGCGGTTATCGGCCTGCACCAGCCCTTCGAGCAGTGCATCGACGGCCGGATCGCGCAGCACCATGTAATTGTTCGAGCCGGGATCATCGGCGCCGTCGGAGCCGAAGTAGTTGAACATCTCGCGCCCCGGGGCCTGACTCACCGGGTAACCGGCAACGATCATGTCGTAGTCTCGATTACGCACGCGGTTGGTGTATTGCGCCGTGTCGACCTGACGGATATCGAAGCCGATGCCGATCTGCGCCAGGTTGCGTTTGAACGGTAACAACAGCCGTTCGAAACCTTTCTGGCCATTGAGAAACGTGAAGTGCAGCGGCTCGCCATTGGCGTTCACCAATTGATCGCCCTGAGGCTTCCAGCCAGCGGCCTCCAGCAGTTTCAGTGCCTGCAATTGTTCGGCGCGGATATTGCCACTGCCGTCGGTTTTCGGTGCTTCAAAGACCGTGGTGAACACTTCATCGGGAATCTGCCCGCGCAACGGCTCGAGAATCTTCAGCTCTTCGGCATCCGGCAATGCAGTGGCCGCCAGTGCGCTGTGGGAAAAGAAGCTGCGCTGGCGCAGGTACATGCTGCGCATCATCTGCCGGTTGCTCCATTCGAAATCCCAGAGCATGGCGATCGCCTGACGCACGCGACGGTCCTGAAACGCTGGTTTCTGCAGGTTGAACACAAAGCCCTGCGCACCTTGAGCGGCACCCGGTGCGAGATGTTCACGGCGCAATTTGCCTTGCTCCAGCGCAGCCCCCGCGTAACCGATGGTGAAACTGGTGGCGGAGAACTCGCGGTTGTAATCGAAGCCGCCAGCCTTGAGCACCTGCCGCGACACGTCGGTGTCGGCGAAGAACTCCACACTCAGTTGATCGAAGTTGTACAGGCCGCGAGTGATCGGCAGGTCCTTGGCCCACCAGTCCTGCACCCGCTGAAATTTCACGCTGCGCCCGGCATCCACCGCGCTGATGCGATACGGGCCGCTGCCCGGCGGGATCTCGAAACCGCCGCCCTCGGCGAAATCGCGAGTACGCCACCAATGTTCGGGCAGCACCGGCAGTGTCGCCAGGTCCAGCGGCAAGGTGCGGCTGTCGTTGTTCTTGAAGAGGAAGCGCACTTGCGTCGGCGACTCCACGATGACTTCAGCGACATCGCGAAACTGCTGGCGATATTTGAGGCTGCCCTGGGTGGTGAACAGGTTGAAGGTGTAACGAACGTCTTCAGCAGTGATCGGTGTGCCGTCGTCAAAACGAGCCTTCGGGTTCAGGTAGAAACGTATCCAGCGGCGATCCGGATCCAGTTCCATCTGCTGCGCCACCAGACCGTAGACGCTGTAAGGCTCGTCCTTGCTGCGATAGGCCAGTGGCGCGTACAGCCAGCCATCAATGTCGGCCACACCGGTGCCTTTGTCGGTGTAAGGAATCAGGTGATCGAATGGTCCGCTTTCCAGCGACGAGCGACGCAGGCTGCCGCCCTTCGGCGCGTCGGGGTTGGCGTAGGCCAGGTGCTGGAAGTCGGGGGCGTATTTGGGAGGTTCGCCGTACACGGTTAACGCCGGTTGCGGGGCGGCCCAACTGAACGGGGTTAAAAGCGCGAAAGTGCTGAACAAAATGAGCCTTGAGAACATGGGCAGATCCTTTTACACGGTGCTGCTACTGGCCTCATCGCTGGCAAGCCAGCTCCCACAGGGTCTGTGATGTTCACAAATTCCATGTGGGAGCTGGCTTGCCAGCGATGGGGCCAAAACAGCCGACACACCTTCTGCCTACCTGTAATGTGCAACAGGCAGGCGATTTTTATAGGGCAGGCTTTAGATCAATAGGTGACTAAAACCCGCCATCGCTGATCATTCTCAGAACTTGTAACTGACCCGCGTGTACAGCGTCCGCCCAAACGGGTCGCCATATTTCGGGTCGTAGCCGCTCTGGAACGTGTAGGTCTGGTTGCTGAACGGTGGCTCGCGGTCGAACAGGTTTTTCGCGCCGAGGGTCACGCTCAAGGTCTTGCGCCAGGTGTAGGTGCCGGCCAGATCCCAGACGTTGTAAGAGCCAACGTAATCGTGGGTGTCGCGATCGGAGTCGTGGTAACCGCTGGTATAGCGGTTGGTCAGCGCGGCGCCGAACGGGCCGTAGTTCCAGCTGCCGGTCAGGCTGTGCCGCCAGCGCGCCACGGCGCCCGCCGAAGCAAAGTCGCCGCCACGGAAATCGCCGAGCTTGTCGATGTAGTCGCCCTTGAGTTGTTGCTGGTAGTCATAGCGGGTGACGTAAGTGCCTTGCAGACCGATGCCGAAATTGCCGTACGGCGTGCTCGGCAAACGGTAATCGAAGCTGACATCGACGCCATTGGTCTTGATCTTGCCGAGGTTGGCCAGCCCGGTGACGATGTGATCGATGGAGCCATCCGGCTTGCGCACCAGGCGATCCGGGTACAGTTCAGGGTTCTCGAACACCGCCGACTCGGGGAACTCGGCGATCTGGTTGCCAATGTCGATCCACCAGAAATCCAGCCCGGCGCTCAGGCGCTCGAACGGCTGATAGACAAAGCCGAGGGTGACGTTGCGGGCGGTTTCCGGGCTCAGATCGGTATTGCCGCCGCTGGTGCGATTGAACTGCTGCGCGCAATCACGGTTGGCGATGCCACCATTGCTCGGGTTGCCGCCAGCGCACAAGCGCGGATCGTTGTAGTTGGCGTTGGTGAAACTGGTAAAGGTCGGGTTGTACAGCTCGTACAATGACGGCGCGCGAAAGCCTTCGCTGTAGGCACCGCGCACCACCAGCTCCTTGAATGGCTGGAAGCGGAACGAGTACTTCGGATTGGTGGTGCTGCCGAAGTCGCTGTACTTGTCGTGGCGTACCGCTGCGGACAATTCAAGACTGTCGAGCACCGGCACGTTGACCTCGGCGTACTCGGCCGAGACGCTGCGATCCCCGGCAACACTGCCGTTCGGGTCGACACCGAGGCTTTGCACATCGCCAGCAAATGCTGCGAAATCCTGATGGAAGTCTTCCTTGCGATACTCGCCGCCGAGCGCCAATGCCGAAGGGCCGGAGCCGAACCAGTCGCCGATTTCACGGCTGATGCGCCCGTCGATAGCCTTCACCCGCCCGACCGCCGTGGCGTAATCGCCGTCCACCGCGTTGGCCGCCAGCAGCGCTGAACCGGCAGCTGTCTGCGGGCCGAACGGATTGATCACGCCGTTGGCAATACCGGCGCTGACCGCACGATCGTTGACGTAGCCGTCCTGAATGCTGTTGACCACTTTGTTCTGGTTGTACGAGGCACCGAGGTTGTAATCCCAGCCGACCAGCGTGCCGTCGACACTCAGCAGCAAGCGCTGACTGGTGTTGTCGTCTTCGTGCTGACGCGCGCCAACAGCGGTTTCACGCCAGTTCACGTCGATCGGTTGCGTCGGGTCGAGGGCAAAACCGTTCGGCCCGGGGGTGATGCCGTTGCCCGGATAGAACGCCGTGCCCGGGTTGACCTGATTGCTCATCAACGTGCCCGGGCCGATTTGCGTGCGGTTTTCGTTTTGCGCCCAGAAGTATTCGAGGCTGACGTTGTGATCGTCCGACAGTTTGCCGGTGGCTTTGGCGAAGGCCGAAGTCTTTTCCGTTTCCGGCACCAGATCGAGGTAATTCCACAGGCTCTGCCGGCAGATGCCGTTGCGCGCCAGCAATCCCGGCGCGTTGCAGCCCGATCCGGCCAAGGGGTTGGTGGCGTTATTGCCTTGACTCCAGTTGGCCGGCGAGGCGGTGCCGGAGGTGTAATCAAGTCCGCGGTTCGGCTGATAGTTGTAGGTGTAACCGCGATCTTCAGCAGCCAAACGTTGCTGTTTGTCATAACTGACCACACCAAACACGTTGAAGCGGTCCTCCTGCAAATCGCCGAAGCCCCAGCTGCCGCTGAAGTTGCGGCTTTCACCGCCACCCGAATGGGTTGGCGTGTCGTAGTTGGTGCTGATCTGCCCTTCGGTGAGGCTGGTCTTGGTGATGAAGTTGATCACCCCGCCAATCGCATCAGTGCCGTACAGCGCCGAGGCGCCATCGCGCAGTACTTCCACACGGTCAATGGCGGCAAACGGAATGGTGTTGAGGTCGACACCCGAGCCGTTGATCGCATTGGTGGCGTTGTTGCTCAGACGCCGGCCATTGAGCAGCACCAAGGTTTTGTTGGCGCCAATGCCGCGCAGATCCGCATAAGACGCACCGCCACTGCTTGACCCCACCGAACGCCCGGATCCGACCGAAGACTGGTTGGCGGAAATGCGACTGACCAGTTCCTCGGTGGTGGTGACGCCCTGCTCGCGCAACTCTTCGACGCGCAGGATGGTGACCGGCACCGCCGTTTCTGCATCGACCCGGCGGATTGCCGTCCCTGTGACTTCGACACGCTGCAGTTGGGTGGTCGGTTCGGTTGCCGTGCTGTCGGCGGCAATGGCCGGCAGCGTGTTGATTGCCAGCAGCAAGGCCAGGCTCAAAGGTGATTTGACGGGTGAAAACTGAATCATGAACAGCCATCCCTGCGTTTTGGTTTATGCAGGGATGTGCGATGACGAATAAGGATTTATAGAGGGCGATTTAGACCGTTGGGTGATGAGGTTATGCAAAAAATGCCATGCCTCCGTATCAAGCCGATGCCATCTCCCGCAGCAACCGTGTATCCAGGCCAAAACGTTCTTGAGAGACCATTTTGAACTGCCCCTCTGCCAGGTCGCAGCTCACCAGCAGATTCCACGAATGCCGGGTTGCCGCCGATGGGATCAGCACAAACGGATGTTCATCCAGTAAAGCGTCGGCAAACCGCTGTTGATTGGGCGACGGCCACGCGGGACTCAACCAGTAAGGATTCGGTACCTCTTCGGGCTGAACGACTTTGACCCGTGCATCGCGGATGACCTCAAAGCACGTCAGCACATAAGGCTCTCTGTCCAGTGCATCAAAACTATTATTGGCTGCCACCTCCAGAATGGCCGAGGACGGGTCAACAGATGCATAGACGACTCGCCGGCCAGGCGCATTCCATCGACCGCCCTTCAGTTTTGAACCCATCCCGCTGTCCCATGTCTGTCCGTAGGCCTCCTGATCCAGGCGCCAGCCATACCAGTGCCCTTCCCAGGGCAAGGGATTCATGGGTACCCCCCGTACAGGACCCGACACAAGTATTGCTCGACCATCTGGAAACCGAGCGGATGGTGGGTCAACTCCAACGGCACGTAGCCGTTAAGGTACGGGGTGGACTTCTGCATCCATATCTCCGCCTGTGACAGCCCCCCGAACGCACGAGTGGCCATCTCCAGCACCAGCGCATATTGGTAGGCGACAACGCTCTGCTGCGAGTCAAGCCGTATCGATTTGCCTTCCTTCAGCAGCCGCTGCACGGTTCTGACAGACCTGCCGGTGATGCGTTTGACCATGTCTTCGCGCAGGTACATTTCGGAAGTTGAAAGCATGTTGACGACATCGCTGAGTTCAAAGCCCTCCTCGGTAAGGCGGACAATCAGCATGGCGTCGTCACCGAGGTCCTGGCCATGCAGGAGCAGATCGACAGGCTTGCCCTCGACCTTCTTCAACCCCGTCAGCCGGGGCACTTTTGCTGTGGGCATCGCGACATCCTCCATGGGGCATCTGGCGCGATCGTCGATCCAGAAGTTACGCAGGGAATAAACAGAGGTTTCATGCTCGATGTGTGGGGTACGCATAATCGATCCTTTATCTGGGAGCCTGAGCGTTCAAGCCACTCAGCGACTTCAATGTCAGGTCCGATGCTATAGATCGCGCTTCCGACGACCAACCTGAAAAAGTCGTCGGAAATATCCGCTGGTTGCCGCAAAACCTGCCATTTTCCGTAGGACGTAAACGCGAGATTCCTGCCCTCAGCCGCCGAAGTGATAACTCACATCCAGCCACCACTGCCGTCCGTACGGGTCATAGTTGCCGGTCGGGTAATACGGCCACCCCGCCGAATCATCGTGTTTGACCTGATTGAGCACGTTGTTCACGGTCAGCCCGACACTCGCCCGGTCATTGAGCTTGTAACGCGCACTGGCGTTGAACACCGTCCACGGCGACAGGCGTCCGTCTCCTGCGCCGTTGGTGACTGAACCGTAACGAATGCCCATCAGCGTCGCCGTGGCTTTCTGATAATCCCAGGTCAGGCTGGCGTTGACCTTGCTGCGCCAGTCGTAGTTGGTGCGTGAGGTGCGCCAGTCTTGCGTCGGCGCTTCCTCCGATTCCTTGTAGTAATGCGACAACACCAAGGTGTAACCCAGTGCCGAACTGAACGCGCCGTACTGCCCGGCGCCCCAGCGAATATTGCTCTTGAAGTCCAGACCACTGACCCGCTCGCTGGCGGCGTTGATCGCGTTGACCCGCACGCGATTCAACTGGTTCGGGTCGACCGCCGCATTGCCGGCGTTGCGATCGATGCGCGCCAGGGTCGATTGGCAGTTGGCCGAGTTGATGTCCTGCGTGCCATTGCGGCATTCGTTTTCCTGCTGTAGCAGGCGGTTTTCATCGACGGTGGTCAGCAAGTCGTCGATCTCCACGCGCCAGAAATCGGTGGAGAAATCGAAGTTACGCGACGGTGACCAGACGAACCCGTACGTCCATGATTTGCCACGTTCCGACTCCAGATTCGCGGTGCCGCTCTGGGTGTAGTCGACCCGCCCACGGTCACAAGCGCCCTCCACGCCCTGGCTGCAACCGTAATAATCGATCTGCGCCGGGTAGTAGCCGTTGCTGTCGGACTGATAGATGTAGTTCAGGTCCGGCGCACGAAAACTGGTGCCGTAACTGCCGCGCAGCAACAGGCTGGTGACCGGACGCCATTCCAGCCCCAGGTTGTAGGTTTTCTGCTGTTCGGTGCGGCCACTGAATTTGTATTGGTCCCAGCGCCCCGCGGCGGTCGCCAGCAGCGTGTCGGTGACCGGAATGCTGAACTCGCCGCCCGCCGCATAACGCTTGCGCGAGCCACCGGAACTTTGCTGTGGGCTTACGCCGTAGAACGTGCCGTCGTTGAGGCCATCGTCCGGGTCAACGCGATATTCCTGCTTGCCCGCCTCCAGCACACCAGCGAAGCCCACGGGGCCGGCCGGCAAGTCGAACAGATCGCCATTGACCGAAGCGTTGTAACTGGTCGACACCGATTTGCTGCTCTGGGTCAGGTTGCCGCGAAATTGCTGCCACTCTTGCGGCGTCAGAGGTCGATCGAGGCGAGAGGCGTCCGGGGCGAACACCGGATAACCGCCGCTGACACCGAGTTGCGGGCCGAGGTAGAAATCCTGGATCGATGACAGTGGCGTATAGCGCGTGGTTCTGACGCTGCGGTATTCCGAGCGGTTGGCCGCCAGATCGTAACTCCACCCGGTGTCAGCAATCTTGTCCGAGAGACCGAGGGTGCCGGTCCACGAGGTGTCGCGCCACTTGCTGTTGTTGCTGGTACGACCACCGATTTCCTCTTCACCGAAGCGTCGATACCAGCGCTCCAGATTGCCGCTGTTCTGGTTGATGAAGTCCGGCGAGGTGAAGGTCGGCCCGCGCGTGTTGTTCTGGATGTGGTCGAGGCCGTACATCAAATCGGCGAAGACCTGGCCGCTGTCGCTGAAATGCCAAGTGCCACGGGTGTAGCCGTCGTAGTTTTCCTTCTGGGTCTGCACGGTCCAGTAATCGTTGTACATCTGATCGGTGCGGCAGCGCCCGCCGCTGTTGACCAGTTTGTTGTCAAAGGTGCCCTGATAAGCGCCGCAGCCCGGGCCGAGATAGCGACTGTTGGTCAAGTCGCGGCGGTAACCGACGTCCGCCAGCGGACCGTTTTGCATAAAGCCGCGGTCATCGGCCCAGATCGGATCGCGGTTGGTGAGTTCCAGACCGAACAAGCCGTCGAAATCCCCCCAACTGCCGCCGCCGCTGATCTGCAAGCGCTGGTTGTCGCCACCGCCGCGCTCACTGGTGCCGCCCTTGAGGTTGACGTCGACGCCGTTGATCTTGTCCTTGAGGATGATGTTGACCACCCCGGCGATCGCGTCCGAACCGTAAATCGCCGAGGCGCCGCTGCTGAGGATTTCGATGCGTTCGATGACCGCCGAAGGAATGTTCGCAAGGTTGGTGAAGTTGACCTTGCCATCGTACGGCGTCGGGTAGTCGGCCACGCGCCGGCCGTTGATCAACACCAGCGTATGGTTCGGGCCAAGGCCGCGCAGGTTCAATGCGCTGGCCGCCGGTTGCCAGGTGTTGCCGTAATCTTCGCCTTGGGTCATGCCGGTGTTTTGCGTTTGCGTCGC
The DNA here is from genome assembly GCF_031882575.1 of Pseudomonas sp. VD-NE ins. Taxonomy (NCBI): domain Bacteria; kingdom Pseudomonadati; phylum Pseudomonadota; class Gammaproteobacteria; order Pseudomonadales; family Pseudomonadaceae; genus Pseudomonas; species Pseudomonas sp. VD-NE ins. The sequence goes on along the minus strand of NZ_CP134772.1, from coordinate 2,758,028 downwards.
AAGCGCGTCGTAGACGTTCTTGTAGCCGCGCGCTTCCATTTCCTCGTGGGTGATGACGTTGACCGGTGTGGCGCCATCGCTCTGCGCGCGGGCAATGCGCGAACCGGTCACGGTGACTTTTTCCATGCGGTAATCGGCACTGGTGACCGGTGCCACGGCAGTGACTTTCGCCGGCGCATCGGCCTCTCGAACCGTCAGCCCCTGAGCGCTTTGCTCGACTTGCAGACCACTGCCGAGCAAAGCTTTTTCTACTGCCTGACGACCGCCCAACGCGCCGCGCACAGCCGCGCTGCGTTTGCCCTGCACCAGCTCCTGACTGAAGGAAATCGGCACACCGCTCTGCCGCGAGATGTCCAGCAGCACTTCGTCGAGCGGCCCACTGGCGAGGTCGAAGGTAAACACCGCCGCTGCCGGTTCCTGAGCAACCGCCGCCCATGGGCTGATGCCCATCGCCAAGGCAGCGGCGAGGGTCAATCGAGGTAATTGTTGTTTGATTGAGAACATCGAAGGGTTTCCCTGTTGGAGGCATCTGCAGGGAATGAGCAGCGGGCCAGCACTTTTTATAGGGCGGCGATTAGGCCAAGAAGTTATGGGTTTATAACCGCGCGTCGATGCTGACCCAGTACGGGTTGTGCCAGGTGACGCGGATCGACAGCGAGCGCTCCAGCAGTTGCAACGTGCGATCGCTGTCGTCGAGCGGATAGAGGCCGCTGAGGCGCAGGTCGGCGACTTCCGGGCTCAGGTGCAAGATGCCGCGACGGTAGCGGCGCAGGCTGTCGACGACCTCGCGCAAAGGCCGGTCGCGCACTTCCAGACGACCTTGCACCCAGGCACTTTCCTGGCCGTTGCTGTGTTCCAGCGAGAGCACCCCGGCGCCGTTGAACAACAGACTCTCGCCGGCCTGCACCACTTGCCGCGCGCCACCGGTGGTGGCCACTTCGACCCGCGAATGGAGCATCACCAAACGCGTCGCCTCCTCGCTGTACTGCACGAGAAATCTTGTCCCCAGCGCACGCATGCGCCCATGCGCGGTCTCGACCACAAAGGGCCTCGCCGGCTCTTTTGCCACGTCGACCAACAACTCACCGCTGCGCAAGGCGAGCAGGCGCTGTTGGCTATCGAACAAAGGCACCACACGGCTGCGCGCGTTGAGGGTCAGCGCACTGCCGTCGGCCAGGGTGAAGTCACGTCGCTCGCCAGTCCCGGTCGACAACTCCCCCGCCTCCGGCAGCCAGCCGTAGCGCCGTCCGAGCAACCCGGCCAACAGCGCAATGCCGAGCACACTCATACTGCCGCTGATAAAGCGTCGACGACTCGATGGCGCATTGAGACTGTGCAGCAGGCTGTTGCGCGGCACGTTGCGCAAGGTCGGGTTGCGCAGCAGGCTCAGGCCGCCGCCCATCTGCTCGATGACCTGCTGATGCCGGGGGTCGGCGCCCCGCCAGACCTCGAACGCGGCCCGCTCGGCCATGCCCGCCTCGCCCGATTGCAGCAACGCCAGCCATTGCGCCGCCTCGTCGATCACCGCTTCGTCCGGCCTCATGCCTGCATCGCCTGATAGCAGCGCTTGAACGCCTCGACCATGTATTGCTGCACGCGACTGGTGGACACCCCGAGGCGCTCGCCGATCTCGCTGTAGGTCAAACCGTCGAGTTGATGGTAGAGAAACGCCGCTTTGGCCTTGGCCGACAACCCGTTGAGCAAACGATCGACCGCCAACAGCGCTTCGATCACCAGTGCCCGTTCTTCCGGCGACGGATGCACCGGCTCGGGCGCCAGCGCCAGACTTTCCAGATAAGCGCGTTCAAGGTCCTGGCGACGCCAGCCTTCGTATACCAACCGCCGCGCGATGGTGGTCAACAGTGCCCGTGGCTCGCGAATGGCCGTGGGGTCCGGCAGTGCCAGCACCCGCAGAAAGGTTTCCGAGGCAATGTCTTGCGCACTGTGCGGGCAACCCAGCGTGCGGCCAACGGCGGCGCACAGCCAACGATAGTCCTTTTGGAACATCTGCCCAATGATCTGGTAATGCGGGTTGTACCCACCCATGCCTTGCTCCCTGAAACGGGTCCCACCCGCTGCGAAAAACCATCGTTCTGCCGGGATCGTCCGGCTCTGATCAGGCGCGACTGTGCAATAGCCTCGAAGACATTTGAAGTAATAAAAAATCAGCACAAGCAAACCATTGAGCATAAGGCGATTCGTCGCCGCAGAAACATTGGCTGACACAACGTTGACTTCGATCACTGGCGCGTGGGCAGTCACTGATTAATCTCGCGGCTCCATCGAAGGCCAGGGACGGCTCAGCGAGAGCCCGTGGCTGAACTCACTCAAGGAAGAGCAAGCATGCGACCACTCAACATCATTCTGCTGTCGTCGGCCTTCAACGGCCTGACCCAACGTGCCTGGCTGGAACTGCGCGAGGCCGGGCACTCGCCGAGCGTCGTGCTGTTTACCGATGAACAAACCGTGTGCGAGCAGATCGAACACAGCGGCGCGGATCTGGTGATCTGCCCGTTCCTCAAGGACCGTGTGCCCGAGGCACTGTGGAGCAATGCCCAGCGCCCGGTGGTGATCATTCATCCCGGCATCGTCGGCGATCGCGGCGCCAGTGCCCTCGACTGGGCGATTACCAACGAGCTGCCGAGCTGGGGCGTCACCGCGTTGCAGGCCGTCGAGGAAATGGACGCCGGCCCGGTGTGGGCGACCTGCGAATTCAACCTGCCGCCGGGTTTGCGAAAATCCGAGCTGTACAACGGTCGGGTCAGTGACGCGGCGATTCGCTGCATACGCGAAGTGGTGGAAAAATTCATCGAAGGCTTTGAACCGGTTGCCCTCGACTATGCCGATGCGAACGTGCGCGGGCGCTTGCAGCCGAACATGAAACAGGTCGACCGCAGTTTCAGCTGGCACGATTGCGCGCGGTTCATCAAACGCTGCATCGATGCCGCCGACGGCCAGCCCGGCGTGCTGGCGAGCCTGGCCGGCGGGCAGTATTACGTGTACGACGCGCACCTGGATTCGCGCAGCGGCGTGCCCGGCGAGATTCTCGCGGTGCATGACGATGCGGTGCTGGTCGCCGCCGGAGATCAAAGCCTGTGGATCGGCGCACTGCGGCGTAAACCGCAACCCGGCGAAGAGACCTTCAAGCAACCGGCGCGACACCTGTTGGCCGAGCAATTGGCCGACGTGCCGGTGCTGGACTGGTCGATCGCTACGCAGCCGTTCAGTGACGAAGCGTATCAACCGATCCGTTATCGCGAATCCGGCATCGTCGGTGAGTTGACCTTCGAGTTCTACAACGGCGCCATGAGCACCGAGCAGTGTCAACGCATGGTCGCCGCGCTGCGCTGGGCCAAATCCCGTGATACTCAAGTGTTGTTGATCAAGGGCGGGCGCGGCAGTTTTTCCAACGGCGTGCATTTGAACGTGATCCAGGCCGCGCAGGATCCCGGTGCCGAAGCCTGGGCGAATATTCAAGCGATCGATGATGTTTGCGCAGAACTGCTGACGGCCCGGCAACTGGTGGTCAGCGGTGTCACCGGCAATGCTGGCGCTGGTGGTGTGATGCTTGCGCTGGCGGCCGACATTGTCTTTGCCCGCGCCGATGTCGTGCTTAATCCGCATTACAAGAGCATGGGTTTGTATGGCTCCGAATACTGGACTTACAGCCTGCCCCGCGCCGTCGGACCGGCAATGGCCGAGCAATTGACCCAGGCGTGTCAGCCGGTGAGCGCGGTGCAGGCGTGGCAATTGGGCATGGTTCAGGAAATCGGCCCGCGCTGCCCGGACGAGTTTGACCTGTGGTTGTTGCAACGGGCCAATGGTGTGGTGAGCGATCCAACCTATGCAGCGGTGCGTGAGCGCAAGGCGCGGGTTGATCAGGTATTGATCCAGCAATGCCGCGAAACCGAGTTGCAGGAGATGCAGGAAGACATGCTTTACAACCGTAATCAATTTGCCGAGAAGTGCCGAAATTTTGTCTACAAGCGCAAGGTGTGTGGCACGCCGGCGCGGTTGATCGAGGAATGGGCGCGGGTACGTTCGGTTGAGTTGGCCAGTTGATTTTGCGGTGACTGCATTTTCCCTCACCCTAGCCCTCTCCCAGAGGGAGAGGGGACTGATCCGGGGATATTGGGGATTTACACCGACCTGAGAGTCTTGCTCTGAATCCATAATCGACTCGATCTTTCAGGTCGATGGATGGCGCAAGACACCGAGGTCAGTCCCCTCGCCCACAACTTCTTTACAAGCGCATGGTGTGTGGCACGCCGACGCGGTTGATCGAGGAATGGGCGCGGGTACGTTTGACCGAGTTCGCCAGTTGATTTTGGCGGTGACTGCTTTCCCCTCACCCTAGCCCTCTCCCGAGGGAGAGGGAACTGATTGGGGGATGCTGTAGAGGTTCGCCGACATGAACGATCTCAACTGAATCCATAATCGACTCGATCTGAAAGATCTCTACTGAATGCACAATCGACTCGGTCTTTCAGGTCGATGTATGACGAAAGACACCTCGGTCAGTCCCCTCTCCCTCGGGGAGAGGGTTAGGGTGAGGGGCTTTTGCCTTTACAATGCCCGCCACCTCAAACACCGGCCCGCCCATGGACATCGATCTCGCTCGCACCTTTCTGGAAATCGTCCGCCACGGCAGCCTCGCAGCGGCCGCGCAGAAGCTGTTCGTCACGCAAACGGCGATCACCGCCCGGGTGCAAAAACTCGAAAGTCAGCTAGGCAGCACGCTGTTCGTGCGTAACCGCGCCGGGGCGAAACTGACGCCCAATGGCGAGGCCTTTGTGGTCTACGCCAATCAACTGGTGCAGACCTGGGAAGCCGCGCGCCGCGACCTTCCGCTGCCCGAGGGCTATCACAACGTGCTGCACATCGGTGGCGAAGTCAGCCTGTGCAACCCGCTGATGCTGAGTTGGGCGGCGGAGTTGCGCGAAAAGATTCCAGGGCATGCCCTGCGCATGGAAATCCGCGACGGCGAAAACCTGCTGCGCCAACTGGAACTCGGTGTGCTCGACGCCGCACTGGTCTACCAACCGGAATACTGGCCGGGCTTGCAGGTCGAGCAAGTGCTGGAAGAAAAACTGATTCTGGTGCGCGCCCCCGACCGTCCCGATCCCTACGTCTACATCGACTGGGGCCCGGACTTCCGCCGCCAGCATGACGCCGCACTGCCGGAAAAAGCCAAAGCAGCGCTGAGTTTCAACCTCGGCCCGCTGGCCCTGCAGTACATTCTCGAACATGGTGGCAGCGGCTACTTCCGTACCCGCGTCGTGCGCACTTACCTGGAAAGCGGCGCCCTCGAAGCAGTGACCAAAGCCCCGGAATTCGGCTACCCGACTTATCTTGTCTACTCACGCGACCGCGATTCGGCAACGTTGCAACAAGCCTTCCATCTACTGCGCGAAGTGATCCGCAGCGATGACGACTGGTCGCAACGCTGGAACCCGCTGAGCTGAAGCGGCAGCTTTGCACCGGATCATGGCGCATGTGCCATTGAGGTCCGGCCTGCACAAACGGCCGGATCGGCTAATCTGCCGGGTATAACAACAATCCCGCAGGTGATGCAGTGAGGCAGACCACCGAGGCATTTCGCAGCCGCTACCGCGCGGCCATTCACCCACTGTACAACCCGTGGCTGCACGGCGCGTTCGTGCTGCTGTTCGGCGTGCTGGCCATCGCTGCGTTCTGGAGCAGCGTGCAGCAGGTCAATCTGCTGGAATGGCTGACGGTGCCACTGACCCTGCTGCTGTTCAATTTCGGCGTGTACATGGTCCATCGCCATCTCGGCCACCACAAAAAAACCTTCGCGAAAATGTTCTACGCCCGGCACGCGGGCGATCATCACAGCTTCTTCACGCCCGGCCATATGACCTACAACAGCGCCCGTGACTGGCGGGTGATTCTGTTCCCCGCCTGGCTGATCGTGCTGCACACACTGCTGATCACCCTGCCGCTGTGGTGGCTGATCGCACAGATAAATGCCAACGTTGCCGGGCTGTTCGGCGGCTGCATGGTCCTCGGTTATCTGACTTACGAAATATTCCACGCCTGCGAACACCTGCCACCGCACAACCCGCTGACCCGCCTGCCGTGGATCCGTCAGATGCGCCGCTTGCACGAATTGCATCACCGCCGCGAGCGCATGCAGGAACGCAATTTCAACATCGTCCTGCCGTTGATGGACTACCTGTTCGGCACCCTTTACCGGGAACCGGAAACCGCCCCTTTGAGTTATTCGAGAATGCCCATGACCCGTATGCAGCACACGATCGACATCGCAGGCGACCCGATTGCCGTGCTGGCCTACGCCGCCAGTGTCAGCCGCTGGCCGGAGTGGCACCCGTCGTCGCTGAAAATCGACGGCGCGCACGGCCCGCTGCATGCCGGCGCACGCTTCGAAGAGGACATTCATGCCGGCGGGCGCGCGGGCCATTTGAGCTGGGAAGTCACCGAGTACCTGCCCGGCCGGCGCTGGTGCGCGCGGGCGCAAGGCGATCATGGACTGTCATTGCTGCTGACGTATGAGTGCAGCGCCGACGGCAGCGATACACGCTTTGTGCGCACGCTGGATTATCGTTTCGACGGTTTGGGCATGCGCATCGCCAATCACTTACTGCTCAAACGGCGTATCGAGCGCGAATCCGCTGCATCGATGCTGGCGCTGCGCGACATGGCCGCCCGGCACCTGGCCTCGGCGAGGGCCAGCGCGTGAAGCTACGGCATCTGTTGTTGCTGCTGATCCTCATCGTCATCGCGTTCTTATTGTTGATGCCGACCAAAGTCGAACCCGTGGCCTGGACGCCGCCTCCAGCACCTTCACTGACAGAAGGCATTTACGCCGAGAACCAGAAACTCAAAGCCATAGCGCAGGTCGGGCCGAGCGACATCGAAGGGCCGGAAGCCTTGCTGCTGGAGAGTGACTTCCTGATCACCGGGCTGCACGACGGCCGACTGATCCGAACCAGCCTCGACGGCAAGCAGCGTCAAGTGCTGGCCGACACCGGCGGCCGTCCGCTGGGGCTGGCCCGGCATCCGAACGGCTTGCTGGTGATCGCCGACGGGGTCAAGGGCTTGCTGTCTCTTGATGCGCAAGGTCAGCTGGTGCCTTTGACCACGGAGGCCAATGGTCTGGCCCTCGGTTTTACTGATGACGTGGCCATCGACAAGTCCGGGCATTACGCCTATTTCAGTGATGCCTCCAGCCGTTGGGGCTACGGCCATGACGGTGAGGCGATCATCGAGCACGGCGGCGACGGACGTCTGCTGCGCTACGACTTTCAGAGCGGTAAAACCAGTGTGTTGCTGGACAAACTGGAGTTCGCCAACGGCGTCACCCTCGGCCCGGACGACGCCTATGTGCTGGTCAACGAAACCGGCGCCTATCGCATCAGCCGTTACTGGCTGACCGGGCCGAAAGCTGGTACCCACGATTTGTTCATCGACAATCTGCCAGGGCTGCCGGACAACCTGGCATTCAATTGCAGCAACCGGTTCTGGGTGGCGTTGTATGCGCCGCGCAGTGCGTTGCTCGACGGTACGGCCGGGCACCCGTTCGTGCGCAAGATGATCGTGCGGGCGCTGACGGTATTGCCGAAACCAGTGGAGAAGCGCGGATTTGTCCTGGGGCTGGATCTGGATGGCAAGGTGATTGCCAATTTGCAGGATGCGAGCAATGGCAATTACTCGCCGATTACCACGGCGCGTGAGTATGGGGCGTGGTTGTATTTTGGCTCGTTGAAGGCCACACATATGGCGCGGATGCCGTTGGATGCGGCCCTTAAGTGAATCTGCTGGATCTGTGTCGAGCCTACTGACGCCATCGCTGGCAAGCCAGCTCCCACAGGGTTGTCTGCTGACCACAGCATTCGTGGTCAACACAATCCACTGTGGGAGCTGGCTTGCCAGCGATGGCGATCTGTCAGTTGCTGGACTTGTCGAACTTGTCCGGATCTTCGTCTTCAGGCAGATCCTCATCCGGCTCTTCAGGATTGGCCGTGGTATGCGCCGGGCTGTTGGGTTCGGGATGCGTGGGAACCGGGTCGAATGCGCCCTGCTCTTCACTGGGGAATTTGGGATCGTTCATAAGGCACCTCGCAATGAGCCGGATGGAAGACTCTGTACATTCGAGGTGCCGCTCGTGGCTGTCGTTCCCGTCAATCCGCGACCGCAGGTCGGCGGATCAACAGGGCCTCAGGTTCGCGCCTGTAATTGTTCAACGATCTTGTCTTTGACCTGCAAGCGCTTTTCTTTGAGTTTTTTCAGCGTGTCGTCGCTGGGAGCATCCGAGGTGGCAGTCTCGGCCTTGACTACTTCGGCGTCCGCCTGGGAGTACTTGTTGATCAGTGCGTCCAGATGTGGATCCGCGGTGCGTTTTTGCTGGATCTCTTCCTTCGTAAGCTTCAAATCCTGTAACAGATCATGGGTCACCGGCATGGAACACCTCCGTCAGTTGATCGGCTGGCCGACGCGACCGATTGCGCTGGCCAGTTATCAGAATGGCCTCGGTTGTACGGTTCTGTCGACCACCTGTCAGACCAGCGGCGCCCGTTCGTCGCCCTGTCGCAAATGCGATCAAACCTTTATCCGCCGCATTGCCTCCATTGGTTAACACCAACAATAACTGCGTGGAGATACACAATGGACGGATTCAACCTGCGTCATCTGGTTTTGGCTGTCGCGTTGAGCAGCGGCATGGGCAGCGCGTTTGCTGCGACTGACAATGACTTCGTCGATAACGCCGCAGCCGGCGGTATCGCTGAAATCGAAACCAGCCGACTCGCCCTGGAAAAAAGCCAATCGGCTGACATCAAGGCGTTCGCCAACATGATGATCACCGATCACAGCAAGGCCAATGACGAACTGGCGAGCATTGCCAAGGCCAACGACATCGAAGTCCCGGACACCACAACCCTGGTCAAACAGGCCAAGGAAAAAATCCTCGACATGCGCGATGAGTCCTTCGATGCCGCTTACGCCAATAATCAGGTGAAGGCGCACGAAGAGACCATCGAGCTGTTCAAGAAACAAGCCAATACTGTGACCGATGACAAGGTTAAAGGCGCTACGGAGTTGAAGGCGTTTGCGCAGAAAATGCTGCCGGCGCTGGAGAAACATCTCGCCGCCGCCAAAGATTTGCAGGCCAAGCATCCGAGCAAGTAAAAAGCCTTACCCTCACCCCAGCCCTCTCCCGGTGGGACAGGGCTGGGGTGAGGTGTCTTTTGCTAAACACCGACCTGAATGATCGAGTCGAACTCAGGGTATGAAAAAGCTACTCCGAACCCGAGTTCGACTCGATCATTCAGGTCGGCGTAACTCGAACATGCACCTCGGTCAGCCCCCTCTCCCATTGGGAGAGGGTTAGGGTGAGGGACCCATCAAGCCAGACTCTTGCTCACCACTTCATACACATCGCTAGACAACTGCCCCGACGCCCGAATCCGCTCCAGCTCGCCTTTCATCAGCGCCTGACGCGCATCGTCATATTTGCGCCAGCGGGTCAGCGGTGCCAATTGGCGCGAAGCGATCTGCGGGTTGAAGCCGTTCAGTTCGATCACCAGATCCGCGAGGAAGCGATAACCCGAGCCATCGGCCGCATGGAAGTTGATCAGGTTCTGCCCGGCAAACGCGCCAACCAGCGCACGCACCTTGTTCGGGTTCTTGATGTTGAACGCCGGATGCTGCATCAGCGCCTTCACGCGCTCCAGACCGCCCGGCAAGGTGCTGCCGGCCTGCACGCTGAACCACTGATCCATGACCAGCGGGTTGTCCTTGAAGTGATCGGCGAAACTCGCCAGGGCCAAGGCTTTCTGCTCTTCGAACGGCGAGTTGACCAACACCGCCAGCGCGGTCAGGCGCTCGGTCATGTTGTCGGCCGTTTCGAACTGCTCCAGCGCCGCCGCGAGTACTTCCGGCTTGCCGCTGAGCATCAGGTACGACAGCGCAATGTTCTGCAGCGCGCGACGCGCGAAATGCTCGGCTTCGGCCACGTACGGGGTTTTCTTCGACAGGTCACGGTTGGCTTGATAACGCAGCCACAGCGCTTCGAACAACCCTTCGGCCAATTGCTTGCGCGCGAACTCACGGGCGATATGGATCGCATCGACGTCCGCCACTTCGCTGATTTCAGTGAGGTACGCCTCACCCGGCAGCGAAAGCATTTCGGCGACCATCGCTTGATCCAGCGACTCATCCGAGAGCACCGTGCGCAGCGCCGAGACCAGACGCGGGTCGAGCTTGAGGCTCTCACCCTTCTGCTGCTGGCCAATCAGTTCTTGCAGCACTTGCACCGACAGTTGCTGACCGGCATCCCAGCGGTTGAAGCCGTCGCTGTCGTGCTGCATCAGGAACATCAACTGATCGCGGTTGTACGGGAAGCTCAGTTTCACCGGCGCCGAGAAACCGCGCAGCAGCGATGGCAATGGCTGTTCGGCGATGTCGACGAAGGTGAAGGTCTGCTCGGCTTCGGTGACCGAAATCACGCGGGTGGTGCCTTGCGCCCACGCTTCGCCGCTCAGGCGCAGGGCGATCTCGTTGCCTTGGCTGTCGAGCAGGCCGAGTTCGACCGGGATCACGAACGGCAGTTTTTCAACCTTGTCCGGAGTTTCCGGGCAGCTCTGGCGGAAGGTCAGGCTGTAGGTTTTCGCGGCGGCGTCATAAGACTCGCTCACTGCCAGACGCGGCGTGCCGGCCTGGCTGTACCAGCGTTTGAACTGGGTCAGATCGACGCCGTTGGCATCTTCCATGGCCTTGATGAAATCGTCGCAGGTCACCGCTTGACCGTCATGACGCTCGAAGTACAGATCGCTGCCCTTACGGAAACCCTCAGCGCCAAGCAAGGTGTGGATCATGCCGACCACTTCCGAACCCTTTTCGTACACGGTCAGGGTGTAGAAGTTGGAAATTTCGATGAAGCTGTCCGGGCGCACGGCGTGAGCCATGGGACCTGCATCTTCGGCGAACTGGTGGGTACGCAAATAGGCAACGTCCTGAATGCGCTTGACCGTGGCCGAGTTCATGTCGGCAGAGAAACCGGAATCACGGAATACGGTGAAGCCTTCCTTCAGCGACAATTGGAACCAGTCGCGGCAGGTCACGCGGTTGCCCGACCAGTTGTGGAAGTATTCGTGGGCAACGATGGCTTCAACGCGCTGGTGCGCGGCGTCGGTCGCGGTTTCGGCGCGGGCCAGAACTGCGCTGGAGTTGAAGATGTTAAGGCCTTTGTTTTCCATCGCGCCCATGTTGAAGTCGTTGACGGCGACGATCATGAAGATGTCCAGATCGTACTCTCGACCGTAAACCTCTTCGTCCCAGCGCATCGACTTCTTCAGGCTGGTCATCGCGTGCTGGCACTTGTCGATGTTTTCCGGCTCGACGTAGATGCGCAGTGCGACGTTGCGGTTGGTCATGGTGGTGAAGCTGTCTTCGACGCACCACAAGTCACCGGCCACCAGCGCGAACAGGTACGCCGGTTTCATGAACGGGTCTTCCCAGGTTGCCCAGTGCCGGCCGTCTTCGCCCGGGCCCGAGGCAATCGGGTTGCCGTTGGAGAGCAGCACCGGATAGCTGTGCTGTTCGGCGACCACGGTGGTGGTGAACTTGCTCATCACGTCCGGGCGGTCGAGGTAATAAGTGATCTTGCGGAAACCTTCGGCCTCGCACTGGGTGCAGAACATTGTGCCGGACTTGTACAGGCCTTCCAGCGCAGTGTTGGTTTCCGGGTGGATCTTGACGCTGGTGTCGACGGTGAAGGTTTCGCTGGTCGGCTGCAGAGTCAGATGGTTTTCGGTGACCTGGTAATCGCCGTCAGACAGTTCCTGATCGGCCAGTGTCACCGAGAGCAATTCCAGCTGCTGGCCATCGAGCACCAGCGGCGGCAGGCCCGGGCCACGCGCCGGGTTGCGGCGCATCACCAACTGCGCGTGCACCAGGCTGTGATCCTCGAACAACTCGAAGGTCAGGTGTGTTTCGTCGATCAGGTACTCGGGCGCCTGATAGTCCTTCAGGTAAATCATCTTCGGTTGTTCGGTGCGCATGCTGGCGTCCTTATTGATGCACGGCGAGCTGATAAGCCGTGTACTTGCGAATGTTGATCACGCCGGTGTCGAAGATCAGGTACTGGCCCTTGATCCCCAGCAGCGTGCCTTCGGCAATCGGGTTCTTGTCCAGGTTGAAGCTGACGATTTTGGCCGGGTATTGCTCGACCGGATAGCGGATTTCGAGAGGTTCTACATCGGCAATCGTCTGAATAGCTTGTAGGCCGAATCGCTGTTGCAGGCCTTGCAGGCCTTCGGCGCAGCTTTCAAATAGCTGGTCACGCACCTGCGCCAGATCCACCGCCGCCGCATCGCCCTTGAGCAGTGCACGCCAGTTGGTTTTATCCGCGACCTGACTGCGGAACAGGTCTTCAACGAAGCCCGACTGCTGCCGCGTCGACACGCGCATGATCGGCAAGGCCTGACACGCGCCCTGATCGATCCAGCGGGTCGGCAGTTGCGTTGCACGGGTGATGCCAACCTTGATGCCAGACGAGTTGGACAGGTAAACCACATGATCGGTCATGCAGAACTGCTCGCCCCACGCAGGATCGCGGCACGTGCCGGCGTCATAGTGGCAACGCTCCGGGCTCATGATGCACAGGTCGCACTGCGCCAGTTTGGTCATGCACGGGTAGCAATAGCCCTGACTGAAACTGGTCTTGGTTTTACGCCCACAATGGGTGCAGTGGATCGCCCCCAGGTATTCCAGACGCACCGTGGTGCCGATCAACGGGTTGACCGGCACCTCGACATCATCCAGACGAAACGCGTATTGCACGTTCGGCCCGTCCAGGCGCGCCGACATTTTGCTGATTGCACCGCGGCCAATCTCGATCAATGGATGGCATCCGACTTGAACAGGATGTTCGGCACTTCGATCGACTTCGACGCACATTCCTGCGGGCCCATGTAACCGGTGCGCTGGTCTTCAGGCAGGTTCTGGATTTCCCAGGCGATCATCGCCTGCAGCGACAGCTCGCGCTGTTCGGCGGTGAGCTTGCCACCGTCCGACCACTTGCCGATTTCCACAGCCAGTTTCAGGCTCTCGTAGATGTCCGGGGTAATGTTGTTGATCATGTCGTTAAAAGAGGACATCAGGGTCTCCGTGCTCTTTATCTGCTGAAAATTCAGGCGGCCAGTTTACGGCGGTTATACAAACCGCCCAACAAACCGGTGAAGCATCCGATGAGTAACCCGCCGACGTGGGCGGCGTTGGCGATTTCGCCGAAACCGATCATCGAGATCAGCCCCGACATGCACACCAGCAACCACACCAGCATCATCACCAGCACGCCGCGCGGCAGGCGATAGGCCGGGTTCGGCGCCAGCAGCTGGAAGATCCAGCAATGCCCGAGCAAACCGTAAAGTACGCCGGACAGGCCGCCGAACAAGGTCGCGCCGCTCCAGACAAACTGCGCGTAGTTGGACACCAGACTGAACAGTAGCGTCAGGCCGATCAGGTTGATGCTGCCCTGGCGCGATTCGATGCGCCGGCCCAGCTCCCAGTACCACATGCCGTTCATGGCCAGGTGGAGGATGCCGAAGTGGATCAGCATCGGCGTGACCAGACGCCACCACTGCCCCGCCGCGAGGCTGTCAGCCAACGGTGTGAAACGAATGTATTCGCCGACTACCTGAAAATCGAGGAAGGTCAGCCAGCGCAGAGTCTGCAGGTTTTCACCAAGGTAGGTCAGCCCGCCAACGATCAGGCACAGCAACAGGATGAACCCGGTGGCTTTGGCGTATTTCAGTTGCTCGGCGAAGCTCGGCCGCTTGAAGGTCGGCGCGACGGGGATGTCCATTTGCTGATCGGGATCGCCCGCCGGGAAGCGCTCGTACAGCGAGCGCACGTCGTCGCTGATTTCCGCCGGCGCCCACAACACCTGTTCGCCGGCCTCTTCGCTGACCCGATGCGGGACTTGCATGCGTTGCAGCAGTTTGACGAAACCGCTCAGATCGACTGCCAACGGCAGACGCAATACCGCTACCGCACTCATTGCAGCACCTCCGGCCGCTCGACATCGACCCAGACAAATTTATGCGGATCCAGACGTGTTTCCTGATCCAGGCGATAGGCGACCAGTTTGCCGTAGAGCACCGCGCTGTAATCCAGGCACGCGAGGTTCGGGCGGATCGGCGCCGGTTTGCCGCTGCGCCAGTAATGGCCGACGAACAGCAACGGCTCGTCGACGCCGTAGCGCAGCAGGCTGTTTTTCTCGCTGGAGGTCAGCGGTTTCTGCGCCACCGGATCCGGCAGTGCATCCGGCTGAAAGACGATATCGCCGTAGGTTTTCGGATCGTCTTCCCAGAATTTGGTGCGGAAGAACGAGCGCACCAGACCGTCGCCGCTGGTCATGGTCAGGCCATCGGGCAGACGCATGTCGGTGCCGCGCAGCAAGCGGTCGAACACGGTACAGGCGAAGCTGTCCGGCACGCCCGAGGCCTGCAGGAAGTGCTCATCGATGCAGCCATTGGGGAACAGCGCGCGCAACGGCTCGATCAAGCCGGCATCCCAACAGGCATGCACGACCCGGAAGCGTCCGGCGTCGACAAACAGCGGCAACTCATAAAACCAGCGCTGGAAATCATGCCAGTCGCCGGGATGGTCTTCGAACTGGGTCAGGGTTTCGTGGAGCAGGCGCGCATGACGCGGCGTGTGTTCGCGGACGAACTGCTTGCCGCTGCCCGGCGGCGCCGGCGTGCTCCAGCCGAGGGCGTTGAATTCGTGGTTGCCCATGATGCACAAGGCCTGGCCGGCCTCGACCATGTCGTGGACGATGTGCAGCGCTTCGCGAATGCGCGGGCCTCGGTCGATGATGTCGCCGACGAACACGGCCATGCGCGATGGATGCCGCCAGACCCCGCCCTGCTTGTGATAACCGAGACGGTCGAGCAAGTGTTCGAGGGTCAGGGCGCATCCGTGCACGTCACCAATCAGGTCATAACTGCGTGCGGGATCGAGCATCAGTCGCCTCCACCGCCCAGCTTGCTGCCCCAGCCGAGCTTGGTGCGGCAGACTTCGTAGTAGTTGTGATCGAGCGGATGAATCAGCCGCAGCTTCTGCGCTTTTTTGCTGACGGTGATGGTGTCGCCCGGCGCGCAGGTGAAATGGTTCTGCCCATCGCAGGAGACTTGCGGGTAAATCTGCATGTTTTTCGACACGACGATTTTCAGCTCACTGTTGCCATCGACCACAATTGGCCTGCTCGACAACATATGGGGGTACATCGGCACGATCACAATGGCATCGAGTTTGGGATGCATGATCGGCCCGCCGGCAGACAGTGCGTACGCGGTGGAACCGGTCGGTGTGGCGACGATCAGGCCGTCGGCCTTCTGGCTGCAGACGAACTGGCCGTCGATGTACAGCTCGAACTCGATCATCCGCGTCGATTTGCCGGGGTGCAGCACCACGTCGTTGAGCGCATCGCCCTGACCGATGGCTTCGGCGTGGCGGCGCACTTCGGCTTGCAGCAGGAAGCGGTTTTCCACCAGATAGTGGCCGTCGAGCACCTTGGCGACTTCGACTTCCAGCTCGTCCGGGCGAATATCGGTGAGGAAACCGAGGCTGCCACGGTTGATCCCCAGCACCGGAATATTGTGTTTGGCCAGCGCTCGCGCGGCGCCGAGCAGGCTGCCGTCACCGCCGACGACGATGACCATGTCGCAGACTTCGCCGAGCATCTTGCGCGAGGAGGTTTGCAGGCCGTGGCCCGGCAGGACTTCGGCGATGGTGTCTTCGAGGATCACATGCAGGTGACGATCGAGCAGAAACCGTTTCAGTCGGCGGACGGTATCCAGCACCTGGGAACTGCCCAGGCGACCGATGATGCCGATATTACGAAATTGCTCCATGGGACCTCTGCGGACAATCGAAAACGCGAAAAACCCGATTATGGGCGAAAGCGCCGGTTAGACAAAATCCTTTCAGCCTCAAGGGTGTGCTCGTGTTTACGGCTATGCTCGCAAGATGATCCTATTTCCCGACTTGCTGCAGTTGCCCCACCAATTACGCCACCCGGAAGTGCGCGATCTGGCGTGGGTGATTCTCGCCCCGCCGATGCTCGCTGCCACGCCATGGCCGCAGCGCCATCCGCTGGCGGGCAGTGAGTGGGTGCACGACCCACAACGACTGGAACACTGGTTGCGCCAACTCGACCGCGACAGTTATGGCTTGCTGCATTGGTTGTCGCAGGCGCGCACGCGGCGACTCGGCCTGTATTACGAGCGCCTGTGGCAGTTTGCCGTGCAGCATGCGCCGGGCATTGAATTGATTGCGGCCAACCTGCCGATCCGCCGCGAGGGCCACACTCTCGGTGAGCTGGATATGCTGTTGCGTGACCGCGATGGCGTGCATCACCTGGAATTGGCGATCAAGCTTTATCTCGGTCCGCAAAATGGTGACGGACGTGATCCGGCGCAGTGGCTGGGGCCGGGTTGTCATGATCGGCTGGACCGCAAACTGGCGCATCTGGCCGAGCATCAGTTGCCGATCTCGGCGCGTCCGGAAAGTCGCGAAGTGCTGGCGGCGCTGGATATCGAGGTGTTCAGCGCGCAGCTGTGGCTGGGTGGTTATTTGCTGTATCCGTGGCCCGGACAGGCTGAATCTCCGATCGGTGCGCATCCGCAACATTTGCGCGGTAGCTGGCTGCATCAAAAGGATTGGCCGGCGTTTGTTGCGCAACGCCCGGCCGGGCGCTGGCAACCCCTGCCCCGCCACGCCTGGCTGGCGCCGGCACATTATCCGGCGGATCAGACGTGGACGTCGGAGCATTTACGGATGTGGCTGGAGGATCTTGAGCCGCTGGCCCCGGCGCAGTTGATGGTGCGCCTGACCGAGAATGCGCAGGGGGAATGGGAAGAGGCTGAGCGGTTGTTTCTGGTGTCCGATCTTTGGCCGAATGTCCCGGGCCAGGCCTGATTTTTTGTGTCGCCTGTACCGGCCCCATCGCTGGCAAGCCAGCTCCCACAGGTTTTGTGGTGTGGCCCAGGTAGTGAGCACACCACAAAGCTAATAGAAGCTGGCTTTATGGTGTGGCCTAGGTAGTGAGCACACCACAAAGTTAAAGGGAGCTGGCTTTGTGGTGTGGCCCAGATAGTGAGCACACCACAAAGTTAATGGGAGCTGGCTTTGTGGTGTGGCACAGGTAGTGAGCACACAGAAGATCCCTGTGGGAGCTGGCTTGCCAGCGATTGGGGCCGACTCGGTCTAAAGGGAAAGCCGCAAAGCCAAAGCCGCCAACGTCACCAACAACACCGGCACGGTCAACACAATCCCGACCCTGAAGTAATACCCCCAGCCAATGTGAATCCCCTTGCGCTCCAGCACATGCAGCCACAACAACGTCGCCAAACTGCCGATCGGCGTGATCTTCGGTCCCAGGTCACTGCCAATCACGTTGGCATAGATCATCGCTTCCTTGACCACCCCGCTCGCCTGACTGGCATCAATCGACAACAAACCAATCAACACGGTCGGCAAGTTATTCATGATCGACGACAGCAACGCCGTCAGCACCCCGGTGCCTAGTGCCGCGCCCCAGACGCCATGACCGGCGAAGACATCCAGCCAACCAGCCAGATACCCGGTCAGCCCGGCATTGCGCAGGCCATACACCACCAGATACATGCCCAACGAGAAAATCACGATCTGCCAAGGCGCTTCTTTCATCACCTTGCGCGTGGAAATCTTGTGGCCACGGGCGGCGATGCCCAGCAACAGCGCGGCGCACACGGCGGAAATCGCACTGATCGGAATGCCCAGCGGCTCCAGCGCAAAGCAACCGATCAGCAGAATCACCAACACCGCCCAACCGGCGTAGAACGTGGCTTTATCGTGGATCGCGGTTTCGGGATGTTCGAGTTGCTCAGGGTCGTACAACACTGGAATGTCGCGGCGGAAAAACCACAACAACATGCCCAGCGTTGCCGCGACGCTGACGAAGTTGACCGGCACCATCACCGCTGCATAGCGGTTGAAGCCGATGTGAAAGAAGTCCGCCGAGACGATATTGACCAGGTTCGACACCACCAGCGGCAGGCTCGCGGTGTCCGCAATGAAACCCGCGCCCATGACAAAGGCCAGCGTCGCCGCCGGAGAGAACCGCAGCGCCAGCAACATCGAAATCACGATCGGTGTGAGGATCAGTGCTGCACCGTCATTGGCAAACAACGCCGACACCAGCGCACCGAGCAGCACCATGAAGGCAAACAGCTTGCGCCCGTTGCCCCGCCCCCAACGCGCCACGTGCAATGCAGCCCAGTTGAAGAACCCGGCTTCATCGAGCAGCAGGCTGATGATGATCAGCGCGACAAAGGTGCCGGTGGCGTTCCAGATGATCTGCCACACCAGCGGAATATCGCTCAGGTGCACAACGCCGAAGATCAGCGCCAATACGGCACCAAGCGTCGCACTCCAGCCGACGCCGAGGCCTTTGGGTTGCCAGATGACAAGGGTAATGGTCAGCAGGAAAATCAGTGACGCAGCGAGCATCCGCAACAGCCTTAAATTAAGTAGAAGAGCTAAACACTAAAACCTGTAGGAGCGAGCTTGCTCGCGAAGGCGGACTGTCAGTCACCCATGATGTGTGGCTGATGGCCTCTTCGCGAGCAAGCTCGCTCCCACAGGACGTCTGTTGTGCCAGGGATTTCGGTGAAGTTACTTCTTGTGTTGTTCTACGAATTGTCCGTACGCATTGATAAAGCTTTGCAGAAAAGGTTTCACCGATTCGCTCAATTTGCCCGCCTCATCAAACGCCGAACCCGCACCGCCCAGGTACGCTTCCGGCTGCTGCATGCACGGCACATTGAGAAACACGAATGACTGGCGCAGATGCTGATTTGCCCCGAAGCCACCAATGGCGCCGGGCGATACACTGATCACCGCCCCCGGTTTGCCACTCCAGACAGCCTTGCCATAAGGCCGCGAACCGACGTCGATGGCATTCTTCAACGGCGCCGGCACCGAACGGTTGTACTCGGGCGTGACAAACAGCACCGCGTCGGATGAAGCCACTTTTTGCCTGAAAGTGCTGTAGGCTGCCGGCGGTGAGTCACCGTCGATGTCTTCGTTATAAAGTGGCAGATCGCCAATTTCGACAATCTCAAGCTTGAGGTTGGCCGGGGCCAGCTCTGCCAGTGCCAGGGCGACCTTGCGATTGATCGATGCTTTGCGCAGGCTACCGACCACTACAGCGACGTTGTAGACATTGCTCATGGAAGACTCTCGATGGTCCGTGGGAGGAGCCAGTAGTTATAGATGATCCGGTGACGATTCCACCAGCACACGATGGGAAAATCCCGTGAGCTGATTATTTTTTTCCTGTAGGAAAACTTACAGGCCTTGATGGCGGTCTACCAAGCCGCAAATCAAGCGTTTTATCTCCAGAGGTTCTAAGCAGATGGCAGCAGTACTCGTCGGTCAGTTCCATGCAAGAGATGCGGAAGGCCGCGTTTATTCCGTGCATGAATTCCAGGAATCCAACCCGTCGGTCGACGGTCTCACTGGCTCGGAGCCGATTTACAGACTGGCCATTGGCGATCGCATCAAAAAGATCGATGACCAGACATTCGAACTGGTCCAGTCAGGTATCACCCTGACTCGCGAACCCGAGCCAACCGTCGCTTCATAACTCGCCGTTATGAGCAGAAGTCATATGCGCAGACTTGGGGTAGGATTCAGCCACTGACCCCACCTGCTGAACATGGACTTCACGCATGCGTTTACGTCATATCGAAGTGATTCAGGCGCTCTTGCAGACCGGTCACCTTGGCACCGCCGCCGAATGGTTGCAGTTGCCGGTGACCGAGGTCGAAGAGCGTTTGCGCGAAGCCGAGAGTCAGTTGGGGTTCATGTTGTTCGCCAGCGTGCGCGGACGCCTGCAATCGACGCCCGAAGCGCGGGCGTTGCAGGTCGAAATCGCCCACGTCTATGAAGCGCTGGAGCCGGTGCAGCGCCTGGCCAGCAGCCTCAAGCAATACCTCGCCCCGCCCTTGCGCATCATCGGCACCCCGCCGCTGGCACAGCAATTACTGCCACAAAGTCTCGCCGCCCTGCGCCGACGCCTGCCCGACGCACCGTGCAGCCTGCTCAGTGCGCCGACCCGCGACATCGTCCGCAGCCTGTTATTGCGCGAAAGTGATCTCGGTCTAAGCCTGCACGACCCCGAACATCCCGACATTGATTGCCGGCCATTGGCCCAGGGCAAGCTGCAACTGCTCGCGCCTCACGGCTGGCTGCAACCGAAGCAGAAATACATTTCCCTGCAGGATCTGGCCGGTCAGGCCATGGTCGGCCTCGAAGGCCAGGACCCACTGAGCCAGGCGCTGGAAAACAAGCTGCAGGCACTGCGCCCGACGCCGAGCGTGCAGACGCGGGTGCAAACCCATCAAATGATGCGCAGCATGGTCGAGGCCGGCGAAGGCCTGGCCATCGTCGACCCGTTCACTGCGCTGGGTGCGCGTCCGGCCGGGCTGGATGTCTGCCCCCTGTCACCCGCCGTACCGATCAGCCTGTATGCATTGACCTTCAAGCACTCCGCGCCGTCATCAGCGATTCAGACGTTACTGGCGATCATCACGGAACAAGCTGAGGCGATGCTGGCGAGCTGAGCGAGTTCTCCAGCGGATTATCGAACAATCGATACCAGAACAACGCCACTTCGGCGGTGTTCGGATCAATGCCCCGATAGCGCAATTGATCGACCCCGCCAATCACATAACCGCAGCGTTCATACAATCGACAGGCCCCTAGGTTGTTGTTCTGGGTTTCGAGCATGATCCCCGGCAGCTTTTTCTTGCGGCTCCAGAACTGCGCGACATCGAGCAGTGCCTTGGCCACACCATGCCGACGCGCCGGCGCGTGCACCGCCAACTCGTCGATATGCGCGAAGCCGTTCCAGTTGGTGCTGATCACCAGATGGCCGACCGGCTCATCGTCCAGATACGCCATGAAAATCGCGCTGTCCGGCGCGTTGTGAAAAGCGCTGAACTCCTCCGGATCGATGCCGTAGCACTTGCGGTACGGCACGATCGGCGTCACCCGCCATTGCTCGACAGGCTGGCCGATCACGGCGGCGCCATAAGCCGCAACTTCGAAACTGAAGTCGCTGCCCCAGATATACGGCGCAAAGCCTTCATCGGCGACACGCACCGACAGCCCTGGGTATTTCGGATTCATGACCGGTTGCATACTGGGAAAAGTCCTCATTCCTTGACGCAATCGACGGTGTATTGCCGTCCATTGCCCTCATCTTCGTGCTGCAATCCATGCACATCCGCGACAAAACCGGGGAAGCTGCTATCGAACGTGCGAGCAAATTTCAGGTAATCAATGATCGAGCGGGTCGATTCAGTAAAGCGTTCGCCGGGCATGATCAACGGAATCCCCGGCGGATACGGCACCAGCATCACCGCGGCGATGCGCCCTTCCAACTCATCGATCGGCACCGCTTCGACTTCGCCACGCACCAGATGATCATAGGCGTGCGCCGGTTTCATGGCGATTTCCGGGAGCACGGTGTACATGCGTTTGAGGTGTTTGGCCGTGGCATTGCTGCGGTAGCAGGCGTGCAATTGATCACACAAATCGCGCAGGCCCATGCCGCGATAACGCGCGGTGTCTTCTTGTGCCACACACGGCAGGCAGGTTTCCAGACGAACGTTGGCATCGTAACTGCGTTTGAATTCCAGCAACTCGGTGAGCAGCGTGCTCCACTTGCCCTTGGTGATGCCCATCGAGAACAACACCAGAAATGAATACAGACCGGTTTTTTCGACAACCAGGCCACGCTCCCATAGAAACTTGCTGACCACCGCCGCCGGGATGCCCTTCTCGCTCAGTGCACCGCCGGCGTTCAGCCCCGGCATTACCAGCGTGACCTTGATCGGATCGAGCAGGACGTAATCGTCACTGACTTCACCAAAACCGTGCCAGTCGGCATCCGGTTGCAGCAGCCAGTCCTCCGTCTGTACGCGGTCAATGCCCTCGACACCCGGCGGCTGCCAGATCGAAAACCACCAGTCAGCGTCGATATGCTGGCGCAGATTGGCCAGCGCGCGGCGGAAGCTCAGCGCTTCATCGAAGGTTTCCTGCAACAGCGAACGCCCGGCCGGGCCTTCCATCATCGCCGAGGCAACGTCCAGCGAGGCGATGATGCTGTACTGCGGCGAGGTCGAGATGTGCATCATGAACGCTTCATTGAAACGATCGCGATCCAGCTGACGCGCACCGCCATCCTGCACATGAATCATCGACGCCTGACTGAACGCGGCGAGCAGTTTGTGCGTGGAATGCGTGGTGAACACCAGCGGGCTGTCTGCGCTGCGCGAGGTGGCCATACCATAGCGCCCGGCGAAGAATTCGTGAAACGCCGCGTAGGCGTACCAGGCTTCGTCGAAATGCAGGACCTCGACGCTGTTGCCCAGGCTTTGCTTGATCAGTTCGGCGTTGTAGCAGAGGCCGTCGTAGGTCGAGTTGGTGACCACGGCGAGTTTGACTTTCGGCGCACGGCCCTTGGTCAGCGGGCTGGCGTCGATCTTCGCTTGAATCGATTCGCGGCTGAATTCACTCAGCGGGATCGGCCCGATAATCCCTAATTCATTACGCTCCGGGCATAGGTACAACGGAATCGCGCCGGTCATGATGATCGCGTGCAACACCGACTTGTGGCAGTTGCGATCGACCAGCACCAGATCGTCGCGCGCAACCATCGAATGCCAGACAATCTTGTTGGCGGTCGAGGTGCCATTGATCACGAAAAAGGTGTGATCAGCGCCGAAATTGCGCGCCGCCCGCGCTTCCGCTTCGGCGAGCGGCCCGGTGTGATCGAGCAGCGAACCGAGTTCCGGCACCGACACCGAAAGGTCCGATCGCAGGGTGTTTTCACCAAAGAACTGATGGAACGCCTGCCCCACCGGACTCTTGTGATACGCCACGCCACCACCATGGCCGGGGGTGTGCCAGGAATAATTGGAATCGGCGGTGTGCTGCACCAACGCCTTGAAAAACGGCGGCAGCAAGCCGTCCAGATACTTGCGCGCCGCCCGCGCCACTTGCCGGGCCAGAAACGGCACGGTGTCTTCAAACAGATAGAGAATGCCGCGCAGTTGATTTAGCTCGGCCATGGCATCGGCCGGGGCATTTTCCAGGGTAACTTGCTCGCCCAAGGCAAAGATTGGCAAATCCGGTGCCCGCACCCGCGCCAGACCAATCAGTTCGGCCATGTTCTGCAGCAGATGGGAATTGGTGCTGGCGTCCTCGGCGGCAATCAGCATGCACGCGAGGCCGTGGTGGGTCGACGCCACCAACCGCCCTTCGGTGTAGTCGATGGCCGAAACGATATTGAAACCTTCCTGCTCCAACTCCCGGGCGATGCCACGGATACGATCACCGGCGACCGTGTCGGCCTTGATGTCGCGATGGACGATCAACACCGGAAACTTCAAATCTTTGTACATGAGGCTCAGTGTCCTGAGGCGGCGGCTCAATGTCTGCCAATGCACTCAGGGTAGAGGGTTGCAGCGAAAGTGGCGAGGGTGGCCAGTTGGCTTCATGGCGCCAAAAACAAAAGATCGGACGATCTTTTGATCTTTCAGGCTTGAGCGTCAGCCTCGGCGATCTGCGTCCACAACGCCGGGCCACCCGCCGATTTGGCAATAATTTCCAGCCGCACCTGATGCGCCGCCAGTTCATCTTCCGTCGCACGAATGATCCGCGCTGGCTGACGATCTGCCGGCAAACGACGAATCTCGGTCGCCGAGTTGTCCGCGCCATCGCCCGTGCCATTGCCGTCTGACGCATTGCCCGCCAGCGACAGACTGGTCTGGCCACCGGTCATGGTCAGGTAGACGTCGGCGAGAATCTCCGAGTCGAGCAAAGCGCCGTGCAGTTCACGGCCGGAGTTGTCGACGCCATAACGTTTGCACAACGCATCGAGGCTGTTGCGCTGCCCCGGGTGACGTTCCCGGGCCATCATCAGGGTGTCGAGGATCGAGCAGTGCTGGGTGATGTCAGCGCGATCCTGCTGGCCCATCAAGGCGAATTCGTTGTTGATGAAGCCAACGTCGAACGCCGCGTTGTGGATGATCAGTTGCGCGCCTTTGATGAACTCGAAGAACTCATCGGCCACTTCGGCAAAGCGCGGCTTGCCAACCAGGAACTCGTTGGTGATGCCGTGGACGCCAATGGCGCCTTCATCACTCTCGCGATCCGGTTGCAGGTAAACGTGAAAATGCCGGCCCGTCAGGCGCCGACCGATCAGTTCGACACAGCCGATTTCAATGATCCGGTGACCATCGGTCACCGGCATGCCGGTGGTTTCGGTATCGAGTACAACGGATCTGGTGGCCATCAGTGTTCAGCTCTCAACGGGTCGTTCTTGCAAAAAACGCGGATGTTAACACGCTCGGCGGGGTGTTTCAGGTGGACCGTGTCGCGCCCTTCGCGAGCAGGCTCGCTCCCACATTGGAATGCATTCCAATTCAGGAAAGGGCATCAGATCTGGAATGCATTTCCCTGTGGGAGCGAGCCTGCTCGCGAATGGCCGCACCACGGTTCAGAAGCGAAATCAGCTCTGCTTGTAGCCGCGAACCTCATCCACCCCACGGTTCGCCAACTGGTCCGCCCGCTCGTTACCGTGATGGCCAATATGCCCACGCACCCATTTCCAGGTGACCTTGTGGCGGTTGACCTGCTCGTCCAGCTCTTTCCACAGATCAGCGTTTTTCACCGGCTCTTTCGCTGCGGTTTTCCAGCCACGCTTTTTCCAGTTGGCCATCCACTCGTTGATGCCCTTCATCACGTACTGCGAGTCGGTCACCAACAGCACTTCACACGGGCGCTTCAAGGCTTCGAGGCCACGGATCGCGCCAAGCAGTTCCATGCGGTTGTTGGTGGTGTTGGCTTCACCGCCCCAGAGTTCCTTTTCAACGCCCTTGCACACCAGCAAGGCGCCCCAGCCGCCCGGCCCGGGGTTGCCCTTGCAGGCGCCGTCAGTGAACAGTTCTACGGTGTCGACGCTTTCAACGCTTTCGCTCATGCCACTCTATCCAGAAAAATGCGTGTCTTGCCGATCACGGATCGACAATGACCAAGGCCGGGACAAACCCGGCCAAAAATAAAATAAGGTTTATGGTTCGATGCGGCGGCGGTTGACCTTGGCCATCGGCAGCGGAATCAGCTTGCCCATCGGCTCGCGACGCTCCTGACGCAACGGCCGCAGCCCGACCACAATCTTGCGCGCGACCAGTAAATAGAAGCCGCCGCCCGATAACTGCCAGTCACCGGCCTTGCGTTCCCAGCCAGCCAGACGGGCCTGCCACTTGGGCGACGCGAGCGGCGGACGATAGCACCCGAAGCGGCGTTTCTCCAGCGCGAAGCCCAGCAGATTGAGCCAGTCGGCGACCCGTGACGGTGAGATGCAGCGCGCCTGACGCAAGGCGTCGTGAGCAAAAACATGGCGCAAGCCCCAAGTGCTCCACGGGTTGATGCCGATGATCAGCAAATGCCCACCGGGGCGCACGCTGCTTGCCGCTTCACGCAACAAACCGTGGGGTGACAGGCAGAAATCCAGACCGTGCTGCATCACCACCACGTCGGCGGCGTGCTCGCTCAGCGGCCAGGCCTGCTCTTCGCAGACGATCTCGACGCCGGGCAACGGCGCACCAAGACGCACATTGCGCTGCACCTGCGGCGCTGCCGGCGGGGTTTCGGCGGAGGGGCCGTAATGCACCAGGTAACCGCCAAAGAAACGGCCCAACTCGTCTTCGAGCATGCGCCGCTCTTCATCGAGCAGAAATTGCCCGAGCGGGCCGGACAGCCATTCACGGGCTGCACCGATCAGGGCCAGCCAGTCAGGATCAGCCTGTGCGAACGCTTTATCACTCATCGGATTCTCCAAAGCGCCAGGAACTACTAAGATGCGCCAATGTTTTCCGCTTGGCGAATTCCGACGATGATACAGATCAGTGCCCTGCCCGCGTTCACCGACAACTACATCTGGTTGTTACAGGATCACCGCACCCAGCGCTGCGCCGTGGTCGACCCGGGCGATGCCGCGCCCGTACTGGCGTGGCTTAAAGCGCATCCAGGCTGGGTGTTGAGCGATATCCTGATCACCCACCATCATCACGATCACGTCGGCGGCGTCGAACGCCTGAAAGCGCTGAGCGGCGCAAAAGTCTACGGCCCGGCCAGCGAAAGCATTCCGGGGCGCGATGTGGCGCTCAAGGACAATGACACGGTCAGCGTGCTCGGCTGGGACTTCGACGTCTACGCGGTGCCCGGTCACACCCTGGGCCACATCGCCTATTACCACCACGGTTTGCTGTTCTGCGGCGACACCCTGTTCGCCGCCGGTTGCGGTCGCCTGTTCGAGGGCACGCCGGAGCAAATGCACCATTCGCTCAGTCGCCTCGCCGCGTTACCGGAAGATACGCTGGTCTACTGCACCCATGAATACACTCTGAGCAATCTGAAGTTTGCCGCTGCCGTCGAGCCAACCAATCCGGACATTGCCGCCCGTCTGGAAAAAGTCACTCAGCAACGGCAAAACGGCGTGATGACCCTGCCCTCGACCCTGGCCCTGGAAAAGCTCACAAACCCGTTTTTGCGCACCACTGAAACATTAGTTACACAAAAAGTGGACGAACGGGCAGGCGCTCAAAACCGGGCGCCGAGTGAGGTATTTGCGGCTCTGCGGGCCTGGAAAGATAATTTCTAAGTGCCCCGCCGCTTGGTACAAAAATTCTGAATGGTTGACCGCAGGGGGTGCGCTTTCTAGAATCGCCCGACATTTTTGCCCGGAACTTACTTCCAGCCAATGTCGTCATCCATACGTAAGTCCGTCAATTCAGACGCATTGACCCGCTTGGCGCAAGCCATTGCGGTGGCTGTGTCCGCCACGCTGGCGGGCTGTTCCAGCCATGCTCCGCAGACTGAAGCGACCCATACGCCGAACATTGCTGCGCGAGCCAAGCAGAAGCCGATCTGGCTGACCGAAAAGCCGAGCCCACAGGTTCCCCAGGACATCTGGGAACGCATGCGCCAGGGCTTTCAGCTGCAGGAAGGCCTCGGCGTCAACCCGCGCATCGAGCAACAGCGCCTGTGGTTCGCCAGCAATCCCTCTTTTCTCGAGAACGCCGGCGAACGCGGCAGTCTCTATATTCACTACATCGTCGAACGTCTCGAAGAGCGCAACATGCCGCTGGAACTGGCCCTGCTGCCAGTGATTGAAAGCGCCTACAACCCGATGGCCTATTCCCGGGCCGATGCAGTGGGTCTGTGGCAATTCATTCCTTCCACCGGGCGTTACTTCAACCTGCGTCAGACCCGCTTCTACGATGGCCGTCGCGATATCACTGCTTCGACCACCGCAGCGATGGATTACCTGACCCGTCTGCACGACATGTTCAACGGCGACTGGCTGCTGGCACTGGCGGCCTACAACGCCGGCGAAGGCACGGTCAGCCGTGCCATCGAACGTAATGAAAAGCTTGGCCTGCCTACTGACTACTGGAACCTGCCGCTGCCGGCAGAAACCCAGGCGTACGTGCCAAAGTTGCTGGCATTGTCGCAAGTGGTGCTGGCGCCGGAAGCTTACGGCGTGAACCTCAACCCGATTGCCAACGAGCCGTACTTCCAGGTCGTCGAAATCAACCAGCGCATGGACCTGTCCAAGGTTGCTGCGGTGGCCAACATCGACGAAGACGAACTGTTCCAGCTCAACCCGGCCTTCAAGCAACGCACCACCATCGACGGCCCTCAGCATTTGCTGGTGCCAACGTCGAAGGCGCAATTGCTGACCGCCAGTTTGCAGACCATGCGGCCTGACGAACTGATCAGCCCGCGTTCGCTCAAGCCAGTGTTCGAAGGCGCGGATCCGTCGGAAGTGGCGCAGCTCAAGCGTGCTTATCGCGTAAAGCGTGGCGATAACCTCGGCTCCATCGCCAAGGCCAACAAGGTTGAAGTGAAGGATCTGCAGCGCTGGAACAAGCTGACCGGCAAGAACCTCAAGGTCGGCCAGACCCTGGTGATGCAGGACACAAGCAAACGTGCTCCGGCTCGCAAGTCCGGCCGGGTCAACACGGTGATTGCGTCCAACAGCAAGACCAAGAGCAAGGACGACAGCGCGCAGCAGACTCAGTACAAGGTCAAGCGTGGCGACACGCTGTACGTGGTAGCCAAGCGCTTCAACGTTGAGATGCAGCATCTCAAACGCTGGAATCCGGGTGCGGGTAAAGCACTGAAGCCGGGACAGATGCTCACGGTTTATCAGCCGCACTGACAGAAGAGCCCCTGAGTTTTCAGGGGCTTTTTTTGGGTTCGGATTTTGTGGCGTGCTTTAGATCGATCCCCCTCACCCCAGCCCTCTCCCCCACGGGGGGCGAGGGGGAAAGGGAGCCGATCGGGGGCTATTCAAAATCTGAGTTCGACTCGGTAACGCACGTCGGTGCATCCCTCCAAAACACCGCGATCAGTCCCCTCTCCCCCCGGGAGAGGGTTAGGGTGAGGGGCTCTTCGCGCAAACGATTAACCCCGCATTAACCCACATCTTTTTCCTGTCCAGACAAGCTGTTACTGTACGGCCCACAAAGCCCAAGCCGCCTGGATCGGATCTGACTTGAAGCGTCCCCTCCTCCTGCTCCTGATCAGCCTGGCCTTGAGCTCAACCGCAAGCGCGACGATTACCGAAAGTCACGGTTATGCGCAGTTCGGCACGCTCAAGTACCCGGCCAGATTTACCCACTTCGACTGGGTCAACCCGCAAGCGCCCAAGGGCGGTACGTTGCGGGTGATGGCGTTCGGCACCTTCGATACGGTCAACCCGTACACGTTCAAGGGCACGAGCCCCGTCACCACAGCGAATTTCCTCCAGTACGGCATCAACGAGCTGAACGAGCCGCTGATGGTCGGCACCGGCCAGTATTCGCCGTCCGGTGACGAACCGGCGTCGAGTTACGGCTTGATCGCGCAATCGGTGGAGTACAGCGAAGATCGCAGCTGGGTGGTGTTCAATCTGCGCCCGGAAGCGCGTTTTCACGATGGCACGCCGATCACCGCCTACGACGTGGCGTTCTCCTATCGAACGCTGCTCAAGGACGGCCACCCGCTGTACCGCACCGCGCTGCAGGAAGTGCTGCGGGTCGACATTCTCAACAAACAACGCATTCGCTTCGTGCTCAAGCGCTCCGGCAATCCGCTTTTGATCCTGCGCCTCGGCGAATTGCCGGTGCTGCCGCAACATTACTGGAAAGACCGCGACTTCAAAGCCACCACTTTCGAACCGCCACTGGGCAGCGGCCCCTATCGCATCACTTCGGTGACGCCGGGCCGCCAGCTTATCTTCGAGCGGGTCAAGGATTACTGGGGCAAGGACTTGGCGGTCAATCGCGGCAAGTACAACTTCGATCGCATGGAGGTCGAGTTCTACCGCGACAGCGATGTCGCCTTCGAAGCGTTCAAGGCTGGAGAGTTCGACATTTACATCGAGCATCAGGCGAAGAACTGGGCCAACGGTTACAACTTCCCGGCGATACGCCGTGGCGACGTGATCAAGGCGCAGATCCCGCATCAGATCCCGACCCAGAGTCAGGGCCTGTTCATGAACACCCGCCGCGCCACGTTCTCGGACGTCAAGACCCGCGAAGCGCTGGGCCTGATGTTCGACTTCGAATGGACCAATCGCGCACTGTTCAGCGATGCCTACAAACGCACCACCAGTTACTACCCCAACAGCGAGTTTACCGCGACGGGGCTGCCGGTCGGCCATGAATGGCTGATGCTCAAGCCGTACAAGGAGCAACTGCCGGCCAAGCTGTTCACCGAGCCGTTTACCCTGCCGCAGACTGATGGTCGCGGCATTCCTCGGGAAACCATGCGCAAAGCCTTGGCCCTGCTCTCGGAGGCAGGCTGGAAGCTCAACGGTCAGCGCCTGCAAAACACCAATGGCCAGCCGTTGAGTTTCGAGTTGCTGCTGGTCAACCCGAATCTGGAACGCATCCTCCAGCCGTATATCGAGAACCTCAACAGCATCGGCATTGACGCGCGCCTGCGCACGGTCGATCGCGCGCAGTACAAACAGCGCCTCGATCAGTTCGATTTCGACATGATCCTGATGACGCTTAATCAGACCTTAAGCCCGGGCCTGGAGCAGTGGCAGTACTTCCACTCCAGCCAGGTCGGGGTCAAGGGCAGCAAGAATTACGCGGGCATCGCCAATCCGGTGGTCGATCACCTGCTCGAACAGTTGCTCGCCGCGCGCACCCGCGACGAACAGGTCGCCGCCGGCAAGGCGCTCGACCGCGTGCTGCTCTGGCAGCACTACAGCATTCCCAACTGGTACCTCAATTATCACCGTCTGGCCTACCGCAACCGGTTGGCCTTCGTCACCACGCCGCCCTACACCCTGGGCCTGAGCGCATGGTGGCTGAAGTCTTCGGAGAAAGATCAATGAAACCGATCCGCGCCCTGCTCGTCCAGGCCAGCGGTTTGCTGTTCGTCGGGCTGGCCTTTGCCGCCCCGCAACACGCCGTGACCCTGTACAACGAGCCGCCGAAATACCCGGCCGATTTCAAGCATTTCGATTACGTGAATCCTGATGCGCCCAAGGGCGGCATCTTCCGTCAGGCCGGTTTCGGCGGCTTCGACAGCCTCAACCCGTTTATCAGCAAAGGCGTGCCGGCCGATGACGTCGGGCAGATCTACGACACCCTGACCAAGCACAGCCTCGACGAACCCTTCACCGAATACGGCCTGATCGCCCGGCAGATCGAAAGAGCCCCGGACAACAGCTGGGTGCGTTTCTACCTGCGCCCGGAAGCGCGCTTCCACGACGGCCACCCGGTACGCGCCGACGACGTGGTGTTCAGCTTCAACACCCTGACCAAAGAAGGTTCGCCACTGTTTCGCGGCTACTACAGCGACGTTTCCGAAGTGATCGCCGAAGATCCGCTGAAAGTGCTCTTCAAGTTCAAACACAGCAATAACCGCGAACTGCCGCTGATCCTCGGCCAGTTGCCGGTACTGCCCAAACACTGGTGGGCCGATCGCGATTTCACCAAAGGCAACCTGGAAATCCCGCTGGGCAGTGGCCCGTACAAGGTCGCCGAAGTGAAGGCCGGGCGTTCGGTGCGCTACGAGCGGGTCAAGGATTACTGGGGTAAGGACCTGCCGGTCAACCGTGGTTTCTACAACTTCGACACGATGACCACCGATTACTACCGCGACAACACCGTCGCCCTCGAAGCGCTGAAGGCCGGGCAGTTCGATTACTGGCTGGAAATGACCGCGAAGAACTGGGCCAACGCCTACAATATCCCGGCGGTTACCGAAGGTCGCTTGATCAAGGAACAGATCGCCAACAGCAACCCGACCGGCATGCAGGGCTTCGTCTTCAACCTGCGCCGTCCGGTGTTTCAGGATGTGCGGGTGCGTCAGGCGCTCGGTCTGCTGTTCGATTTCGAATGGACCAACAAACAACTCTTCAACGGTGCCTACTTCCGCACCCGCAGCTATTTCGAAAACTCGGAAATGGCCGCCACCGGACTGCCCGACGCCGATCAACGGGCGATCCTCGAGCCGTTCCGCAGCAAACTGCCGGCGCAAGTGTTCAGCGAAGCCTTTGAAAACCCGAAGACCGATGCCAGCGGCATGATCCGCGCGCAGCAGCGCGAGGCCTATCAACTGCTGCAAGAGGCCGGCTGGAAGATCGTCGACGACAAAATGGTCGACGCCACCGGCAAACCGGTGGTGATCGAGTTCCTGCTCGCACAGACCGAATTCGAACGCGTACTGCTGCCGTTCAAGCGCAACCTCAGCGACCTTGGCATCGATCTGGTAATCCGCCGCGTCGACGTTTCGCAGTACATCAACCGCGTGCGTTCGCGGGACTTCGACATGATGGTCGGCAGCTTCCCGCAGTCCAACTCGCCGGGTAACGAGCAACGCGAATTCTGGATGAGCGCCGCCGCCGACAAACCGAGCAGCCGCAACACCATGGGTTTGAAGGATCCGATTGTCGATCAACTGGTCGAGAACCTGATCAATGCCGACTCGCGCAAAAGCCTGGTGGCCCACGCACGGGCGCTGGATCGGGTGCTGCAATGGGGTTACTACGTGGTGCCCAATTGGCACATCAAGACCTGGCGCGTGGCGTACTGGAACCACATCGGTCACCCGAAAGTCTCGCCGAAATACGACATCGGGATTAACACCTGGTGGGTCAAGCCGGACGCAAAACCGGCGATAGAAGTCGAAACCAAACTGCAAGCCGACCCTGTGGGCACGGAGTAATCAGATGCTGGCGTATATTTTTCGGCGACTGCTGCTGATCATCCCGACCCTGTTCGGCATTTTGCTGATCAATTTCGTGATCATTCAGGCCGCGCCCGGTGGCCCGGTGGAACAGATGATCGCCAAGCTCGAAGGCTTCGAAGGCGCCACCAGCCGGATTGCCGGCGGCGGTGCCGAGGTGTCGGTGGCTGGCTCGTCCTATCGCGGCGCGCAAGGTCTGGACCCGGCGCTGATCAAGGAAATCGAGCACATGTACGGCTTCGACAAATCGGCCCCGGAACGTCTGTGGATCATGGTCAAGAACTACGCGAAGCTGGATTTCGGCGACAGTTTTTTCCGCGACGCCAAGGTCATCGACCTGATCAAGGAAAAGATGCCAGTGTCGATCTCGCTGGGGCTGTGGAGCACGCTGATCATGTACCTGGTGTCGATCCCGCTGGGGATCGCCAAGGCCACGCGGCACGGCAGCCATTTCGACGTCTGGACCAGTTCGGCAATCATCGTCGGCTATGCGATCCCGGCGTTCCTCTTTGCGATTTTGCTGATCGTGGTGTTTGCCGGCGGCAGCTATCTCGACTGGTTCCCGTTACGCGGACTGACGTCGAACAACTTCGATGAACTGAGTTTTGGCGGCAAGATCCTCGATTACTTTTGGCACTTGGCGCTTCCAGTGACGGCGCTGGTGATCGGCAACTTCGCGACCATGACCCTGCTGACCAAAAACAGCTTCCTCGATGAGATCAACAAACAGTACGTGGTCACCGCCAAAGCCAAAGGTCTGACGCGTCATCGCGTGCTCTACGGTCACGTGTTCCGCAATGCCATGCTGTTGGTGATCGCCGGGTTCCCGTCGGCGTTCATCGGCATCTTCTTCACGGGCTCCTTGCTGGTGGAAGTGATCTTCTCCCTCGACGGCCTCGGGCTGATGAGTTTCGAAGCGGCGATCAACCGCGACTACCCGGTGGTGTTCGGCACCCTGTTCATCTTCACTCTGCTCGGGCTGGTGGTGAAACTGATCGGCGACCTCACCTACACCCTTGTCGATCCGCGCATCGACTTCGAAAGCCGGGAGCATTGAGATGAACCTGTCCCCTCTCAACCGCCGCCGCTTCGAACTGTTCAAAGCCAACAAGCGTGGCTGGTGGTCGCTGTGGCTGTTTCTGATCCTGTTCGGCCTGAGCCTCGGCGCCGAGCTGATCGCCAACGACAAACCGTTGGTGGTGCATTACGACAACAACTGGTACTTCCCGGCGATCAAGCGTTACCCGGAAACCACCTTCGGCGGCGAATTCCCACTTGAAGCCAACTACAAGAGCCCGTACATCCGCGAACTGCTCAAGGCCAAGGATGCGTGGGTGCTTTGGGCGCCGATTCCCTACAGCTACCAGAGCATCAACTACGACCTGAAAGTCCCGGCCCCGGCGCCGCCCTCGGCGGACAACCTTTTGGGCACTGATGATCAGGGCCGCGATGTGCTGGCGCGGGTGATTTACGGTTTCCGCATTTCGGTGCTGTTCGCGCTGACGCTGACCGTGTTGAGTTCGATCATCGGCGTGATTGCCGGCGCGCTGCAGGGCTTCTATGGTGGCTGGGTCGATCTGGCTGGACAGCGTTTTCTGGAGATCTGGTCGGGTTTGCCGGTGCTTTATCTGCTGATCATTCTCGCCAGTTTCGTCCAGCCGAATTTCTGGTGGCTGCTGGGGATCATGCTGCTGTTCTCGTGGATGAGCCTGGTCGACGTGGTGCGCGCCGAGTTCCTCCGAGGCCGTAACCTTGAATACGTGCGCGCGGCGCGGGCGCTGGGCATGCAGAACGGCGCGATCATGTTCCGCCACATCCTGCCCAACGCGATGGTCTCGACCATGACGTTTATGCCGTTCATCCTCACCGGCGCCATCGGCACTCTCACCGCTTTGGACTTCCTCGGTTTCGGCTTGCCGGCCGGCAGTCCGTCGCTGGGTGAACTGGTCGCCCAGGGTAAATCCAACCTGCAAGCGCCGTGGCTGGGCATGAGCGCGTTTGCCGTGCTCGCCTTGATGTTGAGTTTGCTGGTGTTTATCGGCGAGTCCGCTCGCGATGCCTTCGACCCGAGGAAGTGAAATGAATCAGGACAATCTGATCGAAGTGCGTGACCTCGCCGTCGAATTCGGTTTCGGCGAGCGCGTGCACCGGGTCGTCGAAGGCGTGAGTTTCGACATCAAGCGTGGCGAAACTCTGGCGCTGGTCGGCGAATCCGGCTCGGGCAAATCGGTGACCGCGCATTCGATCCTGCGCTTGCTGCCCTATCCGATGGCCCGCCATCCGGCCGGCAGCATCAACTATGCCGGGCAAAACCTGCTGGGTTTGAGCGAAAAGACCATCCGCCACATTCGTGGCAACCGTATCGCAATGATTTTTCAGGAGCCGATGACCTCGCTGAATCCGCTGCACTCGATCGAGAAGCAGATCAACGAAGTCCTCGGCATCCACAAGGGCCTGACCGGCAAAGTTGCGACCAAACGCACGCTGGAGCTGCTGGAGATGGTCGGCATCCCCGAGCCGCACAAGCGCCTCAAGGCTCTGCCCCACGAATTGTCCGGCGGCCAGCGTCAGCGGGTGATGATCGCCATGGCCCTGGCCAACGAGCCGGAACTGCTGATTGCCGATGAGCCGACCACGGCGCTGGACGTGACCGTTCAGCTGAAAATCCTCGATTTGCTCAAGGAATTACAGGCCCGATTGGGCATGTCGCTGTTACTGATCAGTCACGATTTGAACCTGGTGCGAAGAATTGCGCATCGCGTATGTGTCATGCAGCGCGGTTGCATCGTCGAACAGGCATCGTGCGCAGAGCTGTTCCGTTCGCCGCAGCATCCGTACACTCGGGAATTGCTCGGCGCGGAGCCCAGCGGAGGCCCGGCGAGCAATAAAATCGGCGCGCCGCTGCTTGAGGTCGAGGACCTGAAAGTCTGGTTCCCGATCAAGAAAGGCCTGCTCAAACGCACGGTGGATCACGTCAAGGCAGTGGACGGCATCAATTTCAGCCTGCCTCAGGGTCAGACCTTGGGGATTGTGGGGGAAAGCGGTTCCGGCAAATCCACGCTGGGTCTGGCGATTTTGCGGCTGATCGGCAGCAAAGGCGCGATCCGTTTTGAAGGCAAGCAGCTAGACTGCCTGACGCAGAACGAGGTTCGCCCGTTGCGTCGGGAGATGCAGGTGGTGTTTCAGGATCCGTTTGGCAGCCTGAGCCCGCGCATGTGTGTCAGCGATATCGTTGGCGAAGGCCTGCGGATTCACAAGATGGGCACCGCGACCGAACAGGAAGCGGCGATTATTGCAGCATTGAAGGAGGTAGGTCTGGATCCGGAAACCCGGCACCGCTACCCCCACGAGTTTTCCGGTGGGCAACGGCAACGAATCGCCATTGCCCGGGCCTTGGTGCTGAAACCGGCGCTGATCCTGCTGGACGAGCCGACATCCGCGCTCGACCGGACGGTGCAGCGGCAAGTGGTGGAGCTGTTGCGTTCACTGCAAGCCAAGTACAACCTGACGTATTTGTTTATCAGCCATGACCTGGCTGTCGTCAAAGCGCTGAGCCACCAGTTGATGGTGGTCAAGCATGGCCAAGTGGTCGAACAGGGAGACGCGCAAAGTATTTTTGCCGCCCCCCAACATCCGTATACACAGCAGTTGCTGGAAGCCGCTTTTTTGGCACCAGCCACTGCGCAATAACCTGAAAGAGGAGCAACACATGGGTTTTCTCGCCGGTAAGCGCGTACTGATCGTCGGTGTCGCCAGCAAGCTGTCCATCGCATCCGGCATCGCTGCCGCCATGCATCGCGAGGGCGCTGAGCTTGCCTTCACTTATCAGAACGACAAACTGAAAGGTCGTGTTGAAGAATTCGCTCAAGGCTGGGGTTCGAGCCCTGAGCTGTGCTTCCCGTGCGACGTGGCCAGCGATGAAGAAATCGCCAAGGTCTTCGAAGCACTGAGCAAGAAGTGGGACGGCCTGGACTGCATCGTCCACTCCGTTGGTTTCGCCCCGGGCGACCAACTGGACGGCGACTTCACCGAAGCCACCACCCGTGACGGTTTCCGCATCGCTCACGACATCAGCGCCTACAGCTTCGTGGCCTTGGCCAAAGCCGGTCGCGAAATGATGAAAGGCCGCAACGGCAGCCTGTTGACCCTGTCGTACCTGGGCGCCGAGCGCACCATGCCTAACTACAACGTGATGGGCATGGCCAAGGCTTCGCTGGAAGCTGGCGTACGTTACCTGGCCGGCTCCCTGGGCCCGGACGGCACCCGCGTCAACTGCGTATCGGCTGGTCCGATCCGTACCCTGGCAGCGTCGGGCATCAAGAACTTCCGCAAGATGCTGGCCGCCAACGAAGCGCAAACCCCGCTGCGTCGCAACGTCACCATCGACGAAGTCGGCAACGCCGGCGCCTTCCTGTGCTCCGACCTGGCGTCGGGCATCAGCGGTGAAATCATGTACGTCGACGGCGGCTTCAACACCACCGCCATGGGCAACATCGAAGAGTGATCTTCGCCTAGCCAATAAAAAACCCGCCTTTTCAGGCGGGTTTTTTTATGCCTGCAACACTGTCCCCTGTGGGAGCGAGCCTGCTCGCGATAGCGTCCATTCAGTCACCTGTTCATTGCCTGACCCACCGCTTTCGCGAGCAGGCTCGCTCCCACATGGCTTTGTGGTGAACCGGGACTTTGTGAACACCGAAGGTACCTGTAGGAGTGAGCCTGCTCGCGATGGCGGTGGGTCAGCCGATGAAGATGTTGAATGTGCGGACGCTATCGCGAGCAGACTCACTCGGTGCATTCGCTAACAACGCTTCAAGGCCTGCTTGTGCGCATACATCGCGCCATCGGCATCCGCCAACAGCCTGTCCACGGTCTCATGGCGCTTGGCGTCATATTCGATCTGACCCACGCTGAAGCGAATCGCATAGCCCCGGTGCAACGTGGCGTTACGCTCTTCAAGGATATCCTTGAGCCGCGCCATGATCGCTGTGGTTTCGATATGGCTGGAACCGGTCAGCAACGCCACAAACTCATCCCCGCCCAACCGCCCGACCACGTCACTTTCGCGAAAGGCGATACGCAGCACGTCGGCAAAAGTCTTCAGCGCACTGTCACCCTCGGCATGCCCATACAGATCGTTGATCTGCTTGAAGTCATCAAGATCAAAAAACAGCAAGGTCGCTGGTCGTGCCAGCCGCGCGCAGGCGTCCAATCCATGCTGCGCCAACTGCTTGAAACCACGGCGATTGGACAGCAAGGTCAATTCATCCATGCTCGCGATCTGCACAGCGGCCAACTCTTGCTCGGCCATTTCCGCCAGATCACGCAACAACGCACGTTCTTCCTCGTCGAGGTCGCGAGGCTTGGTGTCGATCAGGCACAGCGTGCCCATTTTGTTGCCATTGGGCACAGTCAGCGGGTAACCGGCGTAGAAGCGAATGTTCGGCGCGCCAGTCACCAGCGGATTGTCATGGAAGCGCACATCCTCGCGGGCGTCCGGCACCAACAGCAGGCCGTCGTTAAGAATCGCGTGGCCGCAGAACGAGACATCCCTCGACGTCTCGCTGACATCAAGCCCCACGCACGACTTGAACCACTGCCGATTGCTGTCGACCAGCGTGACCAGTGCAATCGGCACATTGAACAGGCGTTTGGCCAACCGTGTCAGTCGGTCGAAACGCTCTTCAGGGGCGGAATCGAGCAGTTCGAGACCGTGCAGCGCTTGAACTCGCGCCGTTTCATTCGCGGGTTTTCCTGGAACCAGCATCAGCACACTCCATTGGCAACAATGCTTTCAAGCGTAGCGCTAATTTGGCAATGGCTCACATTTGCGCCACAGGGCATGGCCCGCCCGCATCGGCCCAGAGCTTGAATTGCGCGACAAAAATATCGTGCGGCACCGGCACGGGCGCACGCCCTGCCCCGGGATTCCAGCCCCACAGCACCAATTTATCTTCGCTGACGTGTTTGATCAGCGCGGCAAAGTCGCGGTCACCATTGCTCGAACGGTCCTTGATCATCGCGCAGAGCTTGTCCGGTGGCAGGCCGATCCAGGCCATTTTGTGCGCCGCCGGTGGCAGGCTCCAGTGCGGCGCCCCCGGCGGCGCATGCGGGCCGTAACTGGCCGGCGGATTGTTTTCTGCGTGGCAGGTTGCACAGGGCAAACCGGCGGCACCCTTGCCGTCCATGCCGCGTACCACGTTCATGGCGTGGGGGATGCCGGCGTCGAACTGCAACGGCGAATCACCGGGAATGTGGCAGTTCTGACAGCGCGGACTCTGGAAGACTTTCTGCACCGTGGTGAAGGCCTTCAGCGCCTCCTGATCATCGGCAAACAGATCCGAGGCATAACCGCCCAGCCCCAGCAAAATCACCGTGCCCAACACTAGATGTCGTTTCATCTCACACCCCCGACAGTTGCAGCGGCAACTCGCGCAGGCGTTGCCCGGTCAGGGCGAACACCGCGTTGGCCACGGCTGGCGCAGTCGGCGGCACACCGGCCTCGCCGATGCCGCCGGGCTTGTCGCTGCTGGGCACGATGTGCACTTCCACCACCGGCATCTCGTTGAGCCGCAGCACCTGATAATCGTGATAGTTGGACTGCACGACCGCGCCATCCTTGAGCGTCAGCTTGCTGTGCAGCGCCATGCCCAGCCCAAAAGTGATGCACGATTCCATCTGCGCAGCGATGCTCTGCGGGTTCACCGCGATCCCGCAGTCCACCGCACAAACCACGCGATGCACGCGAATGGCCAGATTGTCCTGCGACACCTCGGCGACCTGCGCGACATAACTGCCGAACGACTCGTGTACCGCCACGCCCAGCGCATGGCCGTCCGGCAGAGGAGCTTTCCA
The DNA here is from genome assembly GCF_031882575.1 of Pseudomonas sp. VD-NE ins. NCBI lineage: Bacteria > Pseudomonadati > Pseudomonadota > Gammaproteobacteria > Pseudomonadales > Pseudomonadaceae > Pseudomonas > Pseudomonas sp. VD-NE ins. Next base: position 2,718,821 of record NZ_CP134772.1, on the reverse strand, counting down.
ATTGGCCTTTTCCACCGCCAGATTGAGCACACCCAAATGTCGAGGATGATCCTTGAGCAGCGTTCGTCGGTACTCGACCGGATCCTTGCCCGCCGCCGTGGCCATTTCATCGATCAGCGATTCCATGACGAAAGCAGTGTGGCTATGCCCCACCGAGCGCAGCCACAGCACGTTGATCCCGGTCTGCGGCGAATGCAGATCGACCTGATGATTGGCCAGGCCTTTGACGTAAGGGCTGTCGGCCACGCCTTCGACCGAAGTCGGGTCGATGCCATTCTTGACCATCATCGCTTCCATCAACGTGCCGGTCATGATCGACTGCCCGACCAGCACGTGTTGCCAGCTCGACGGCAAACCATCAGCGCCCAGACCGATCTTCGCCTGATGCAGGAACATCGAACGGTAGTAACCGCCGCGAATATCGTCTTCGCGCGACCACACGGTTTTCACCGGCAGCGCGGCGGCTTTGGCCACTTGCACCGCTTCGGCGACGAAGTCTGAGGTCGGGTTGGCGCGACGGCCAAAACCGCCGCCAAGGAATTCGGTGTGGATTTCCACTTGCTCCGGTTTCAGTCCGGTGATCTTGCCGGCGACCATTTGATCCAGCGTCTGGAATTGTGTGCCGGTCCAGATCTCGCATTTTTCCGCGCTGATCTTCACCGTGCAGTTGAGCGGTTCCATCGGCGCGTGAGCCAGATAAGGCACGCTGTATTCAACGTCGATTTTCTTCGCGGCTTTGCCGAAACTGCCTTTGGCATCCCCGGCCTGACTGGCTGAAGTGCCTTGTGTCGTGGCCAGCTTGCGGAAACTTTCCAGCAGCTTTTCACTGCTCAGATCGGCATGCGGGCCCAGATCCCAATCTATCTTCAGCGCATCCCGCCCCAGCTTCGCCGCCCAATAATGATCGGCAATCACCGCGACACCGGTCGGCACTTGCAGCACTTTGTGCACGCCCGGCACCGCCAGCGCTTCAGCACCTTCGAAGGATTTAACGCTGGCACCGAATACCGGTGGGCGCGCGACCATCGCCGTCATCAAGCCTTCAAACTGCACATCCATGCCGAACTTGGCGCGACCGGTGATTTTCTCCGGCGTGTCGAGGCGTTTGGTCGGTTTGCCGATGACCTTCCAGTCCTTGGCTTCCTTGAAGGTGATCGATTTCGGATCCGGCACCGGCAGTTGTCCGGCGGCATCTGCCAGCTCGCCGTAAGTCGCGCGCTTGTCGCCAGCGATCACCACACCCGATTCGGTGCGAATCGCCGATGGCGCCACTTCAAAGCGTTTGGCCGCCGCCTCTACCAGCATCTGCCGCGCCGTCGCACCCGCCAGTCGGTAACGGTCAAACTCCATCCACGTCGACGTCGAGCCACCGGTAATCTGCATGCCGCCAAACCCCGGCATGCCGTAATCCGCCGCCGACGCTGGCGAATGTTCAACGCGGATCTTCGACCAGTCGGCATCCAGCTCTTCGGCAATCAACATGGTCAGGCCGGTCCAGATGCCCTGGCCCATTTCCGAATGCCCAAGCAACACGGTGACGCTGTTGTCTGCCGCAATCCGCAAGAACGCATTTGGCGCAAACACCTTGCCTTCATTCTCGGCTGCATAGGCAAACCTGTGGCCGCCGGGGACGACAAACGCCACCACCAAGCCGCCGCCCAACACGGCGCTGCCCTTGAGAAAACCGCGACGCGATACAGGACTGTTCATCGTCTATCTCCCACAGATTGAATCAGCCGATTTCCGATGCGCGTTTAACTGCTGCGCGGATCCGGGGATAGGTGCCGCAACGGCAGATATTGCCGGAGAGCGCCTGATCGATATCGCTGTCGGTGGGTTTGGGGATTTTCGCCAGCAGTGCCGCGGCCGACATGATCTGCCCCGACTGGCAATAACCGCACTGCACCACGTCGAGTTCGGCCCAGGCTTGCTGCACCGGGTGCGAGCCGTCGGTGGACAGGCCTTCGATGGTGAGGATTTTCTGGCCATGGGCCACGGCGGTCGCGGGCGTGATGCAGGCGCGCAACGGCGCACCGTCGACGTGCACGGTGCAGGCCCCGCACTGGGCCATGCCGCAACCGAATTTGGTACCAGTCAGGTGCGCAACATCGCGCAGGACCCAGAGCAACGGCATGTCCGCGGGGACATCGAGCTCCTGATCCTTGCCATTGATATTCAAGGTCAGCATCGGGGTTTTTCCTCAGACTCACGGTGTTCTGAAGGGGCGCCGCTGTGGCCATCGATGCCTACGCGCGCCTCGGCTTATCCCTTTCAGCAAAGCCTAATTTGCGCGTCAAGCCAGACGTTGCGACCACCGGTCATGCAGATGTCGACTTTAATCCTACAGTTGATAACGGCTCTCACCGAGCCTGCACAGTAGAAAACTCGTCATGAGCGAAACCGGTCCGCGATTACCGCGCGGGTTATCCATCAGATTGGTCTGGAGTTGCGAACATGGGATTTGTCACCAGCAAAGACGGCGTCGAGATTTTCTACAAGGACTGGGGCCCGAAAGACGCACCGGTGATCCACTTCCACCACGGCTGGCCGCTCAGTTCGGACGATTGGGATGCGCAGATGCTGTTCTTTCTGGGCAAAGGTTTCCGGGTGGTTGCCCATGATCGCCGTGGGCATGGGCGTTCGAGCCAGGTCTGGGACGGGCACGATATGGATCATTACGCCGACGATACGCTGGCGGTGGTCAATCATCTGGGTCTGAAGAACGTTGTGCATGTCGGTCACTCGACCGGTGGCGGTGAGGTGATCCATTACATCGCCCGCCATGGTCAGGACAACGTGGCCAAAGGTGTGCTGATCAGTGCAGTGCCACCGTTGATGGTGCAGACCGAGAGCAATCCGGGTGGTCTGCCAAAGTCGGTGTTCGATGATTTTCAGGCGCAACTGGCGGCGAACCGGGCGCAGTTCTATCGGGATATTCCCACCGGGCCGTTTTATGGCTACAACCGGCCAGGAGCCACGCCTTCGGAGGGGATTATTGCCAATTGGTGGCGTCAGGGCATGATCGGCGGCGCCAAGGCGCATTACGACGGAATCGTCGCGTTCTCGCAGACGGATTTCACCGAGGACTTGAAGAAAGTCACCGTGCCGGTGCTGGTGATGCATGGCGAGGACGATCAGATTGTGCCGTATGCGGACTCGGGCCCGTTGTCGGCGAAACTGCTGCCGAACGGCACGTTGAAGTCGTATCCGGGGTTCCCGCACGGGATGCCGACGACGGAGGCGGAGACGATTAACGCGGATCTGCTGGCGTTTATTCGCGGTTGAGTTGAACAGCAGCCATCCACTTCCCCTGTGGGAGCGAGCCTGCTCGCGAAAGCAATCTGTCAGTTGAACTTGAGCTGAATGACCCACCGCTTTCGCGAGCAGGCTCGCTCCCACAGGGGTGATGTGATTGGGCTCACGTCCATTATTCTTCTGTGCGACTTGTACTCTCGCGATCACGTTCATAGTGGTGAGCCAGTGGCAGCGCCGGTAGCCACGACTCACGGCGAAGGGTCCACAGTTCATAAGTGGGTTTGAACAGGTTCGGCTCATCGAGCGACCCTACATTGACTTCGACTTCGTCCGCCGAACGCGTGAACACAGGTGAGCCGCAGCGCGGGCAGAAAAATCGCCCGTTGTAGTCGCGGATTTCGCCGGTGACCGTCAGCGCCTGTTCGGGGAATATCGCCGAGGCGTGAAACAACGCACCGTGGCGTTTGCGGCAGTCGAGGCAGTGGCAGATGCCGACGCGGTAAGGCTGACCTGTCACTTCAAAACGGACATCGCCGCACAGGCAACCACCGCTAAATCGGTCCATGGTGCACCTCCTCTTCAGAAACCGAAATTACCGATCATGCAGATTGGCAGCCCCAACCTCTCCTGGAGGGAAAGAGGACTGACCGCGCTCAATGTCTAAAATTTCTCCTCATCTTGCAAACCAGACACCTCACAAATCCCCAGCCGCCAGATAACCGGTAAGGCAAAGTGCTTGCACAAAGTTTGGAATACCATAATATGATATTCCATAGACCGGACGCTCAAACGAACGTCCGGCTACTGCTCCCGATAGGCGGGCAACAACGCAAGCCCGCTCAAAAACACAACAATGAGGGCGTGAAAATGGTGTTGAACAAAGCTGCAACCGCGATCTTTTTGGCGGGACTGCTCAGCGTCACCGGCCAGGCTGCAATGGCTGCCGAAAGCGTGAACTTCGTCAGCTGGGGCGGAAGCACCCAGGATGCGCAGAAACAGGCCTGGGCCGATCCGTTCAGCAAGGCCAGCGGCATCACCGTCGTGCAGGACGGCCCGACCGACTACGGCAAGCTCAAAGCCATGGTCGAGAGCGGCAACGTGCAATGGGACGTGGTCGATGTCGAAGCCGATTTCGCCCTGCGCGCCGCCGCTGAAGGCCTGCTCGAACCCCTCGATTTCAAAGTCATTCAGCGCGACAAGATCGACCCGCGTTTCGTCAGCGATTACGGCGTCGGCTCGTTCTTCTTCTCCTTCGTCCTCGGCTACAACGAGGGCAAACTCGGCGCCAACAAGCCGCAGGACTGGAGCGCCCTGTTCGACACCAAGACTTACCCGGGCAAACGCGCCCTGTACAAATGGCCAAGCCCCGGCGTGCTCGAACTGGCGCTGCTGGCCGACGGCGTAGCGGCTGACAAGCTCTACCCGCTGGATCTGGATCGCGCCTTCAAAAAACTCGACACAATCAAGAAAGACATCGTCTGGTGGGGCGGCGGCGCGCAGTCGCAGCAACTGCTGGCGTCCGGTGAAGCGAGCATGGGCCAGTTCTGGAACGGTCGCATTCACGCCCTGCAAGAAGACGGCGCCCCGGTTGGCGTGAGCTGGAAACAGAATCTGGTCATGGCCGACATTCTGGTCATCCCCAAAGGCTCGAAAAACAAGGACGCGGCGATGAAGTTTCTGGCCAGCGCCAGCAGCGCCAAAGGCCAGGCCGACTTCTCTAACCTGACCGCCTACGCCCCGGTCAACCTCGACAGTGTGGAGCGTCTGGATTCGACGCTGGCCCCCAACCTGCCGACTGCCTACGCTAAGGATCAGATCACTCTTGATTTCGCGTACTGGGCCAAAAACGGCCAGGCCATCGCGACACGGTGGAACGAATGGCTGGTCAAATGAAAATGGCGGCCACCGCGTCCCGTCCCTCCACTGCCACCGGGAGCGCCGCCAGCGCTGCCGGCTCGGCCCACGGAACACAGGCGGTTGCGATGCAGCAAGCCCCGTCCCTCAGACAACGCTGGCGCGGCGCCGGCAACCTCGTACCGGCGCTGCTGTTCATCGGCCTGTTCTTTCTCGCGCCGTTGATTGGCCTGCTGTTGCGCGGCGTGCTCGAACCGACGCCAGGCCTTGGCAACTATGAGCAATTGTTCGCCAACTCGGCGTATGCCCGGGTGCTGCTCAACACCTTTTCGGTGGCCGGGCTGGTGACGCTGTTCAGCCTGCTGCTGGGCTTTCCGCTGGCCTGGGCGATCACCTTGGTGCCACGCGGCTGGGGGCGCTGGATCCTCAACATCGTGCTGCTGTCGATGTGGACCAGCCTGCTCGCCCGCACCTATTCGTGGCTGGTGTTGCTGCAAGCGTCCGGTGTGATCAACAAGGCCTTGATGGCGATGGGCATCATCGATCAGCCGCTGGAAATGGTCCACAACCTCACCGGCGTGGTGATCGGCATGAGCTACATCATGATCCCGTTCATCGTCCTGCCGTTGCAGGCGACCATGCAGGCCATCGACCCGATGATCCTGCAGGCCGGCTCGATCTGCGGCGCCAGTCCGTGGACCAACTTCTTCCGGGTATTCCTGCCGCTGTGCCGGCCCGGTCTGGCCTCCGGTGGCTTGATGGTGTTCGTCATGTCGCTCGGTTACTACGTGACCCCGGCGCTGCTCGGCGGGGCGCAGAACATGATGCTGCCGGAGTTCATCATTCAGCAGGTGCAATCGTTCCTCAACTGGGGCCTGGCCAGTGCCGGCGCCGCGTTGCTGATCGCGATCACTTTGGTGCTGTTCTACTTCTACCTGAAGCTTCAGCCGGAATCCCCGGTTGGCGCCAGTAACGCGAGGTAAGCCGACATGCTCCTGACTCCCAATGCGATGAGCCGGCGGATGCGTTTCGGCCTCTACGCCACCACCGGGCTGATCGGTCTGTTCCTGCTGTTGCCGATCGTGTTTATCGTGCTGCTGTCGTTCGGTTCCTCGCAGTGGCTGGTGTTTCCACCGCCGGGCTGGACGCTGAAATGGTACGGCCAGTTCTTCTCCAACCCCGACTGGATGAACGCCGCAGCCGCCAGCCTCAAGGTCGCCGTGCTGACCACGATCTGCGCCGTGGCCCTCGGTTTGCCGACAGCGTTTGCGCTGGTGCGCGGACGTTTTCCGGGCCGGGAAATGCTCTACGGTCTGTTCACCCTGCCAATGATCGTGCCGTTGGTAATCATTGCCGTGGCGGTGTACGCGCTGTTTCTCAAGCTCGGTTACACCGGGACGATGTTCGCTTTCGTCGTCAGCCATGTGATCGTCGCGCTGCCGTTCACCATCATCTCGATCATCAACTCGCTGAAACTGTTCGACCAGTCGATTGAAGACGCGGCGGTGATCTGCGGCGCGTCACGCCTGCAAGCGGTGTTCAAGGTGACGTTCCCGGCGATCCGCCCGGGCATGGTTGCCGGCGCCCTCTTCGCCTTCCTCGTTTCGTGGGACGAAGTGGTGCTCAGCGTGATGATGGCCAGCCCGACCCTGCAAACCCTTCCCGTAAAAATGTGGACCACTCTGCGCCAGGACCTGACGCCAGTGATCGCCGTCGCTTCGACGCTGTTGATCGGCTTGTCTGTTTTGGTCATGGTCATCGCCGCCGCGCTGCGCCGGCGCAACGAAATCAGCGCCTGAGCGCCAGGAGTACGACATGAGTGCCGTGATCAAAGACGCTTCCCAGCAGAACGACAAACCCTTGGTCAGCCTGCGCAACCTGAACAAGCACTACGGCGACTTTGCCGCCGTCGACAACATCTCGCTGGACATCAAGGACGGCGAGTTCCTGACCTTCCTCGGCTCCAGCGGCTCGGGCAAAAGCACCACACTGTCGATGCTCGCCGGGTTTGAAACACCGAGTAGCGGCGAGATTCTCGTCAACGGCCAGTCGCTGGTGAACGTGCCGCCGCACAAGCGCGACATCGGCATGGTGTTCCAGCGTTACTCGCTGTTCCCGCATCTGTCGGTGCGCGACAACATCGCCTTTCCTTTGGCGATTCGCAAACTGGCGGCGGCTGAACGTGAGAAGCGCGTCGATGCGATGTTGAAACTGGTGCAGCTTGAGCAGTTCGCCCATCGCCGCCCTTCGCAACTGTCGGGTGGTCAGCAGCAACGTGTGGCCATTGCCCGGGCGCTGGTTTATGAGCCGCGCATTCTGTTGATGGACGAACCGCTCGGTGCTTTGGATAAAAAGCTGCGGGAAGATTTGCAGGATGAACTGCGCCAACTGCATCGTCGCCTGGGCATCACAATCGTTTACGTGACCCACGACCAGGAAGAAGCCATGCGTTTGTCGCAACGCATCGCGATTTTCAGTCATGGCAAGATTGTTGGTCTGGGCAGTGGTTATGACCTTTATCAGAACCCGCCGAATGCGTTTGTGGCGTCGTTTCTGGGGAATTCGAACTTCCTCAAACTCAAGGCGCAGGGCAATGCGGCGGCTTCGTTTGAAGGACAGTCACTATCGATTCGCCTGACCGCTGGGTTGCACACCGGTCAGGATGTGTTGCTGATGGTGCGGCCGGAAAAGGCACTGGCGTTGAGCGTGGCGCAAGCAATCAGCGAACCGCTGCCTTCGGGTTGGAATGAGGTGTCAGCGAAGGTTGTGGAGGTGTTGTTTCTCGGTGAGAGCCAGACTTGCAGTGTGGTCACTTCGGGCGGGACTTCGATGACGGTGAAAGCCTTGTCGGCTGCTGGCATGCCGCTCAAGGCTGGCGATCCGGTGCAAGTGCGCTGGGCCACCGCTGACGCCTGCGTTTACACCGAATGGACCGAGAGCGACCTCAACAAAGCTGCCGGTTCTCACTGATAGCGTGTTGTCTGTGATATCTACCCCCTCACCCCAGCCCTCTCCCCCAGGGGGGCGAGGGGGAAAGGGAGCAGATCTTCATGTTGTTCAAAACTTGAGTTCGACTCGGTATCACACGTCGGTGTAACCCGTCCAAACAACCCGGTCAGTCCCCTCTCCCTCCGGGAGAGGGCTAGGGTGAGGGAACCAGTCGACGCGGTTTCAGACAATGGCGCGGTAGCCTTCAATCTCATCCGGCCACGCCGTAAGGATTTCAAACCCGGTCTCCGTCACCGCCACCATATGCTCCCACTGCGCCGACAACGACCCATCCTTGGTCAGCACAGTCCAGCCATCCGGCATATTCTTCACATGACGTTTGCCAGCATTGAGCATCGGCTCCACGGTAAAAATCATCCCCGCCTTCAACTTCAAGCCTTGATCGGGAAAGCCGTAATGCAGAATCTGCGGCTCATCGTGATAGACCTTGCCGATCCCGTGCCCGCAATACTCACGCACTACGCTGAAACCTTCTTTCTCCGCCAGCGTCTGGATCGCATGGCCGATATCACCCAGCGTCGCACCTGGTTTCACCACACGAATACCCGCGCACATCGCCTCGTAAGTGGTCTTGATCAGGTGTTGCGCCTCAGGTGTCGCCTCACCGACCACGTACATGCGGCTGGTATCACCGAACCAGCCATCCTTGATCACGGCGATGTCGAGGTTGACGATATCGCCATCCTTCAGCGGCGTGCCCGACGGAATCCCGTGGCAGACCACGTCGTTGACCGAGGCGCAGACGGTTTTCGGAAAGCCGTGATAACCGACGTTGGCCGGCACTGCTTTCTGTACGTTGACGATGTAGTCGTTACACAGTTGATCGAGCTGATCAGTGGTGACGCCTGCCTTCACGTGCGGCACCATCATCGCCAGCACTTCAGCGGCGAGTTTGCCGGCCGCGCGCGATTGGGCGATGTCGGCCGGGGTGTTGATCTTGATCTGGTTTCTCATGCGCTGACGGCTTCCTGAGTCAGTTGTTGCAGATCCAGCCCGCCGTTCTGTTCGGCGCGGATCAGCAAGCGGCAAATGGCGCTGTGGTCGAGGTTGGGGTGCAGTTCGGCGAGCATGCCGATGCGCATCCAGTGCTCGGCCTGCGCGTTGATCGAGCGGCTGAGGGCGTTGCTGGAGATACGCAGGTTCTCGTGCATATCCTCTGAAATCTTTACGATGCCCATATATGGATCCGATACGATGTGTATATGGATCGTATATTAGCCAGGCCTCGCCGAAGATTGCAAATCTTCAGCCAAGCGCCGCATCAAAAAACGACGAAATGAGCCGACTCGAACGGCGCTCAGCCAGACAATACAAATACGTTTCCGTAAACAGCTCCTCGCCCTCGATTCTGATCGTGCGGATATTCGGGTCGGCAATGAACTCCGCTTCCGACACCACGCCCAACCCGAGCCCACGCACCACCGCTTCGCGCAATGCCTCACGACTGCCGATTTCCATGGCGATGCGCGGTTTGACCTGCGCCGCGTGCAATGCCTGCTCCAGCACCAGCCGCGTGGTCGAACCGGGTTCACGTTGCAGCAGCCGCTGCCCTTCCAACTCCTCTAGCCGCACACTGCCACGATTGGCCAGCGGATGCTCATGGTGCGCGAATAAGATGATTGCGTGTCGCGCATAGCGCACCGCGCACAACGCCGGATCATCCTGACGCCCGGCCAGCACGGCGATGTCGGTCACGTAGTTTTCCAGATCCGACAGCACTTGCGCCGAGTTCCCGACGCGGATCGACACATCGATATTCGGATGCTGTTGCAGGTAACTGTCGACCATCTCGATCACGTGAAACGGCCCCACCGCACCGACCTTGAGCTGGCCACTGTCGAGCCGCCCGGAATCACGCATCAGGTTGTGCGCTTCCAGTTCCAGCAAGGCAATCCGTTGTGCGATCGGCAGCAACTGCCGCCCAACCTCCGACAACTCGATGCGCCGCCCGCGCCGATGGAACAGCTCGACGTTGTGCTGACGCTCAAGGGCCTGCACTTGCGTGGTCAACGTCGGTTGGCTCAAGCCCGACGCGCGCGCCCCGGCACTGAAACTGCCGTGACGGGCGACAGCGAGAAAGGCCCGCAATTTGGCGCTCGACATCCATAGACTCCATCAATAGTTAGCTGCGGTGTCCCATATTGAATTGATTGAATGACTGTCACGTGACAGACCTAGCCTGTGGCAACTCCCAACCACACCGTGGAATGCCATGAAAACAATCAAACAGTTTCTGCGTGTCGCCAGCCTTGCCGTACTTGCCCTGAGTGCCAGCCAGGTCTGGGCCAAGGACAAACTGACCATTGGCCTGATTCCCTCCGAAGACTCCCAGGCCATGATCGAGTCGAGCAAACAAGTGCTCGACGACCTGCAAGCCAAAATCGGCATGCCGGTGGTGCCGTTCGTGGCCACCGACTACAACGGCATCATCGAAGCGCTGCGCTCGGGCAAACTCGACGTCGCCTACCTCGGACCGTTCTCGTATGTGCTGGCGACCTCAGTGGCGGACGTTGAAGCGTTCTCCGTGGCAGTGACCAAGAAGACCGGTCAGAGCGCTTACAAAAGCGTGATTCTGGCGCGCAAGGACAGCGGCATTCATTCGCTGGCCGACCTCAAGGGGCATACGTTTGCATTCGTCGACCCGAGTTCAGCGTCTGGTCACCTGTTCCCAAAAGCAGGTCTGGAACAAGCCGGTTTTGCCCCGGACAGCTTGTTCAAACGGGTGATTTTCTCCGGCTCCCACGACGCCAGCATCCTCGCGGTCGAGAACAGGAAAGTCGACGCGGCAGCCGTGGCTGACCGCATCTTCGCCAGCGCTGTGGCCAAAGGTGTGGTGAAGCAGGATGACTTCGAAATCGTCTGGAGTTCCAAGCCGATCCCTGAATCGCCGATGGTCTGGCGCAAGGCGCTCGACCCGGAATTGAAGAAGAAAGTCGCCGATGCGCTGGCCTCGATCAAAGACGTACCGTGGGGTGATCAGGGCGTGCTTAATGGTTTCCAGCCGACCACCGACGCCTCTTACGACGTGGTGCGCGAAACCGCCAAGGTGCTCGATCTCGATTTGCGGAGCATGAAATGATCAGCATCCGCCAACTGACCAAACACTACGGCAGCAACCCGGTGTTGCGCGGCATCGACCTTGAGGTGGGTGCCGGGGAATTCGTTGTGGTGCTCGGTCAGTCCGGCGCTGGTAAATCGACCCTGCTGCGTTGCATCAATCGTCTGGCGCAGGCCGACAGCGGCACGTTGAACGTGGCGGGCATCGATGCCCTCGCCTGCCCTGATACCAGCGTTCTGCGCCGCGAAGTGGCGATGATTTTTCAGCACCACAACGTCGTGCCGCGCCTGAGCGTGCTGAAGAACGTGCTGACCGGCCGCCTCGGTTCCGTCGGCACCCTCGCCTCGATTCTGCAACTGTTCCGCCGTGACGATGTGGCGCTGGCCATGCAATGTCTGGAGCGCGTCGAACTGGCGCACAAGGCCGGTGAGCGCACCGATTCATTGTCTGGCGGGCAGAAGCAGCGCGTTGGCATCGCCCGCGCCCTGGCGCAACGGCCGAAGGTGATTCTGGCCGATGAACCGATTGCCAGCCTCGACCCGAAAACCGCGCGACTGGTGTTGCAGTACCTGCGCGACGCCACCCGCGAACTGGGCATCACCGTGCTGTGCAATCTGCATCAGGTCGAATACGCCCGTGAGTTTGGCGACCGCGTGGTCGGCCTCGCTAACGGCAGCCTGGTGTTCGATGGCAAAGCATCGAGCATGACTGAAGGCGATCTGGCGCGAATCTATCCGGGGCAAGCCACAGAGTCCTCCGCCGACTTCCCGACGCCCACCCTGTCCTACCGCGCTGCCTCGAGGGCCTGAACATGCAATCGCAAAACTACCAGTGGGTCGGCGATCGTCCCCGTGGCCCGCGCAGTTGGCTGACCACCGGCGCCGTCGTCCTGATCGTGTTGTGGACGCTGAACTGGAGCGCCCAAGGCGCGCAACTGAGCCTCGGTGAACTGGCCGCCGGGTTGCCGCAGATCGGCGACTTTCTCTCGCGTACCTTTCCGCCGGACCTGAGCATCCTCCCGCGCCTGCTGGCGCCGGCAGTGGAAACCCTGCAAATCGCCATCTGGGGCACCTTGCTTGGCGTGTTGTTGGCGATTCCGCTGTCGTTTCTCGCGGCACGCAATCTGAGCCGCAACCGCTGGCTGTTTCACGCCACTCGTCAGGCGCTGAATTTCACCCGCAGCATCAACGAACTGATCCTCGCGCTGATCTTCGTTTCGGCGGTCGGCCTCGGGCCGTTCCCCGGCGTGTTGGCGCTAGCGCTGCATGGCCTGGGCATGCTCGGCAAGTTCTTCGCCGAAAGCATCGAAGAGATCGACCAAGGCCCGATCGAAGCGCTGCAAGCGACCGGTGCCCGGCCGCTGCAGGTGATCGTGTTTGGCGTTTTACCGCAGGTCATCACGGCGTGGATTGCGGTGATTCTGTACCGCTTCGAAGTCAATCTGCGCTCGGCCACCGTGCTGGGCATGGTCGGTGCCGGCGGTTTGGGGTTCGAGCTGGTGAGCAGTCTCAAGCTGTTCAAATATCAGGAAACCGCGACCTGCATCATCGTCATCACTTTCATGGTGATCGTCGCCGACGCCGTATCAAGTCGACTGCGCGCCGCCATCCAGAGCGGTTCAACACACTAACCGCCGCTGTTATCGGTTCAGCCGATTCAAACCTGGGATTTATCGATTTGTGCCGTTGTCGGCCGCCATCGAGTATGTGGCCACACGACAACAACAAGAAGGATTCACCATGACTGCCCGTTTTCAGAACCCCGTCGATACCCGCTTCGGCTGGGGCAGCCTGCAAGACCTCGCCGCCATCACCGAGCAGCAGACCGTCGCCCTTGTGACCTTTCCTGAAGCCCGAGGGTTGGGCTTGGTGGACCGTCTGCAACGCTTGCTCGGCGAGCGCCTGATCTACATTGTCGAAGACGTCCAGCCCAACCCCGACGTCGCCCATCTGCGCAGCACTTACGAGCATTTCTGGCAGCACGCCGGCGACTGTGACGTGGTTCTCGCCGTGGGTGGCGGCAGCGTCATCGATACCGCCAAGGCGTTGATCGTCGGCACCGAATCCGGCCGCTTCGATGAACTGTTGAGCCTGCTGTCCAGCGGCAAACCGTTCACCCCGGCCCGTTGCAAACAACTGATCGCCGCACCGACGACCGCCGGCACTGGCAGCGAAGTCACGCCGTGGGCGACGATCTGGGACAGCGCCAGCCAGAAGAAATATTCGCTGCATCTGGATTGCACCTGGCCTCGCGTGGCGATCATCGATCCGCAACTGATGCTCACCGTGCCGGCCAGTGTCACCGTGTCCACCGGTCTCGATGCACTGTCCCACGCGCTGGAGGCGATCTGGAACGTGAACGCCAACCCGGTCTCGGACACCTTCGCGATTTCCGCGATCGAGGACATTCTCGAATGCCTGCCGCGCCTGCACAAAGACCTCTCCAGTCACGACTTGCGCAGCCGCATGGCGCTCGCTGCGCTCAAGGCCGGGCTAGCGTTTTCCAACACCAAAACCGCGCTGGCGCATTCGATCTCCTATGAGATGACCTTGCGTCACGGCTTGCCCCACGGCATCGCCTGCTCCTTCACCTTGCCGCTTGTATTGGGTTTGGCCTGGGGCCATGACGCCACTCGTGACCGCACCTTGCAACGGTTGTTCGGCGCGGACCTGGGCAAAGCCCAGCAGCAGTTGCGCGAGTTCCTGCACAGCCTCGGGGTGAAGACCGAGTTTGCCGATTACGGCGTCTCGGCCAAGGACGCCGAAGCCATCATCCAGCTCGCGATGCAGGGCGCCCGCGGCAAGAACTTCATCGGTTCGCAAGCCGCCTGACGTCGCCCGAAAACTGAACGACCCAAGCACAGCCGGCGGCGTACAACGCTGCGGTGATTTCCTGACGCACCGAAAAAGAGTGCACCCGCCGACGACAAACGACGGGACTCCACAACAATAAGGAAAAGATCATGAATCGTGCCCAAACCATGCCTGGTCTCGCCGTCCGTTCTGCCTCGTTCCGGGTCGCCCAGTGGCGCATGCTGCTGGCGGCGATGTTCTGTTACCTGTTTTTCTACACCGGTCGGCAGACCTTCGGTTTTGCCATTCCGGGGATTCAGGCCGAGTTCGGCCTGAGCAAGGAAACCCTCGGCTGGGCTTCTGCGGCGATGCTCTGGGCCTACGCGATTGGTCAGGCCATCAATGGCAACCTCGCCGACAAATTCGGTGGTCGGCGCATCATGACCCTCGGCGCGGTGTTGTCGTGCGGTGCCAACTGGGTGACCAGTTTTGCCGGTGGTTTCACCAGTCTGATTCTGCCGTGGGGCGTCAACGGCTACTTTCAGGCACTGGGCTGGGCGCCGGGCGGGCGGCTGATTGCCAATTGGTGGGCGGCGGGCGAGCGCGGCAAGGTCTACGGCTTCTACACCTTCGCCGCCGGTTGCGCGTCGATTCTGTCGTACGTCACCTCTATAGTCGTGCTCGAAGTGCTGCAACTGGAATGGCGCTGGATCTTCCGTTTGCCGGTGCTGCTGATGCTTGCCGGCGGGATCATTTTCTATCTGGTTGCCCGCGAACGCCCGCAGGATCTGGGCTTCGAGCCCGTGGGTGATACCGGTGTGGCCAACGCTGACGACAAACATCAGGAGGCCGCACATGGCGAAGTCGAGTCCTCGGCTCAACGCTATAAAGCGGTGCTGAGGAACCCACGTCTGCTGATCGCCGCGCTGTCATTGGGCTTTCAGAACGCGGCGCGCTACGGCTTGATCGTCTGGGTGCCGGTGCACTTTCTCGGCGCCAACTGGAAAAGCGGCGACAGCATGGTCGACCCGAAATGGATCACCGTCGCCCTCCCCGTCGGCATGGCGGTTGGCGCATTGAGCAACGGCTGGGTGTCGGACAAGCTGTTCGGTTCCAAGCGTTACCTGGCGATCATGCTCTATATGGTGCTGGGTGCTGCTACCAGCCTGTGGATGTGGAGCCTGCCGCCACACAGTGTCATCGGCCTGATCGCGTTGTTCCTTTGCGGCTTCTTCGTCTACGGCCCGGCCTCGAGTTTCTGGGCGCTGTGCCCGGATCTGGTTGGCGCCAAACGTGCCGGCACCGCGACCGGGATCATGAACTTTTCCTCGTACCTGTTCGCCGGATTGGCCGAGCCACTGATCGGGCGTCTGCTTGACACCACGGCAAATACGTCTCTGATCTTCATAGTGGTCACCAGCGCCTGCCTGTGCAGTGCGGCAGTGGCATTGTTCATTCGACGCTGACGGGACTTGCATGTACCAGTATCACAAGTGGTTGCGTTCGTTTCATGCGGTGGCCAAGACCGGCAGTTTTACCCTCGCGGCGGAGTACCTCAGCGTCGGTCAGCCGACCGTCAGCGAACAGGTCAACGCACTGGAGAACACTTTCTCGGTCGAGCTGTTCCATCGCCGTGGCCGCTACATCGAAATGAGCGCCGCCGGGCACAAGCTCTACGCGATCACTCAGGGCCTGTTCGGTCAGGAGGATGAAGCGGTGCAACTGCTGCAGAGTTTCAAACAACGCAAAACCGGTATGCTGCGCCTCGGCGCGGTGTCGCCGCCGATCGCGATGAACCTGACCTACGAGCTGATGCAGCGACATCCGGATATCGAACTGGAAACTTCGTTTTCCTCGGAAAAGGACACCCTGGCGCGGCTGTTCAACTTTGATATCGACGTAGCGATCCTGGCCTTGTCGGAATTCGATGAGCGCTTCCATACGCGGCTGTATCACCGTTATCCAATCATCGCCGTGGTCCGCGATGACCATCCGTGGGCCAGTCAGGCGCAGGTACACATCAGTGAAATCAGCGGCGAAAAATGGGTGATGCGCGAGAAAAGTGCGCGCACCCGGCAACTGGTGGAAGAAAGCTGCAAGCGCCTCGATATCGAGCTCGATTGCGTCATGCAACTCAACAGCCGCGAAGCCATCGTCCACGCGATCGTCAAAGGCATCGGCATCGGTTTTGTCTCGGCCGTCGAGTACGCCGAAACACCCGGCACCACGCCGATCACCTTTGTCGATCACCCGTTCTTTATCGAATACCACCTGTGCTGCCTCGGTATCCGCCGGAACCGGCCAGTGATTGCCGAACTGTTTGATGCGAATCCACCGCTGACCTGATCAGCACTGACCCTTGAACCGCCTACCTCATTGCCGAGGGACGGCCCACGCGTACCTGAAAACGGAGATTGACCATGCAGTACCAACAACCGACTCACCTGCAAGCCGCGATCCTCGACTGGGCCGGCACCGTTGTCGATTTCGGCTCGTTTGCACCGACGCAGATTTTCGTCGAAGCCTTTGCCGAGTTTGGCGTCACCGTGTCGCTGGAAGAAGCGCGCGGGCCGATGGGCATGGGCAAGTGGGATCACATTCGCACCCTGTGCAACCTGCCGCAGATCGCTGAGCGCTATCGTGCAGCGTTTGATCGCTTGCCGAGTGACGACGATGTCACGGCAATCTACGAGCGCTTCATGCCGTTGCAGATCGAAAAAATCGCCCTGCATTCGGCGTTGATTCCCGGCGCGCTCGAAGCCATTGCAGCATTGCGCGACAAGGGTTTGAAAATCGGCTCCTGCTCGGGTTATCCGGCGGTGGTGATGGCCAAGGTCGTCGAACTGGCGCGAGAAAATGGCTACGTCGCTGACCATGTCGTCGCCACCGATGAAGTGCCCAACGGCCGGCCATATCCGGCGCAGGCGCTGGCCAACGTGATTGCTCTGGGCATTGATGACGTGGCGGCGTGCGTAAAGGTCGATGACACCTGGCCGGGGATTCTCGAAGGGCGCGCCGCCGGTATGTGGACGGTGGCGTTGACTTGCTCCGGCAATGCGCTGGGCCTGACCTACGAGCAATACAAGGCGCTGCCGTTGGATCGACTGGCGGAAGAACGTGCGCGGATCGGCAAGATGTTCGCGCCTTCGCGCCCGCATTATCTAATTGACACCATCGCCGAGCTGCCGGAAGTGATTGACGACATCAATGCGCGTCTGGCCCGGGGCGAAACCCCGCAAGTTTGCTGACGCATCCCCCTTACCCCTGATCGTTCCCACGCTCTGCGTGGGAATGCAGCCCGTGACGCTCCGCGTCACTGGACGCAGAGCGTCCCTAGAGGCATTCCCACGCGGAGCGTGGGAACGATCAACAGCTAAATCGCAGGCAAAAAAAAGCTGCCAAAAATGGCAGCAAAAACTTTAAGAACACGCGATGTATTGGCCCCAGCATAGACGCCGGATAATGACAGTGTCATGACAGCACCAAATTCATTAGATCGCCCCCGCCCCGTCATCAGGATGTCATCAAGATCACGGCAGAATCCTCGCAAACCGTCTTGAGCCTCGCGACGGATGCTCTGCAAGGATTCCCATGAAAGAAGAC